>JARLHE010000014.1 GCA_031292385.1 Oligoflexia bacterium | reverse complement strand
TTGGTCGCCGCTTTACGGAAAGGACAGCTTAGGGCTTCAGCACATCGTCCATAGCGATACGTTTTTGAAGTTCGGCGGCTCCTACACTCAGTACGAATCCAACAGCGGCGTCGGGTTTTTCATCGGCGTCGGAAAAACGTACTTCCTCAGCAAAACAATCGGCGTTCGCGCATCTGTAACGGAAAGCTATCTTCAAACCTCTTTTAACGGGCAGACTTCGTTCAGCTTTATGACGAGTTTTGACGTAGGGGCTGTTTTTTACTTATTCTAAGGGAGACATTTCTTTATGATTTTCGAGATCCTGCTTCAACACGGTGGTATTGGCGCTTATCTGATTCTTTCGTCCGCGGTCATTCTCGCCATTCTCGGCACTGAAAGAATCCATTCACTCTACTTCCGGCTTTCCTACAATACGGACGCTGCCCTTGAAACCATTCGCGAGCGGATTCTTTCCCGCAAATACACCGACGCCATCCAGGTCTGCAATTCCAAGGAAAAGGCCCCGGACTTCTCGGTCGTGAAATCCGCCCTGCTCGCCGCCGAAAACGGGCGCGAGGCCATGAGATCGGCCTTGGGCGCCTCTGTTCTCGAAGTCACTCACCGTTGCGATGTCGGCTTGCAATACCTGGCGCTGATCGCCAACGTCGCGACCCTCCTCGGTCTTTTCGGTACCATCACCGGTTTGATCAAAACCTTTTCCGCTATCGCCAACGCGGATGCCGCTGAAAAAGCCAAATTGCTTGGTCTCGGCATCTCGGAAGCCATGTACTCCACGGCAGCCGGCCTTATCGTCGGTATGACGGCGATGGTGATTCACACGGTTTGCACCGCGAAATCGGATCAAATCATCGGCCGCGCTCAAGACGTTGGTTACAAAGTCATCACCTGGATCGAACAGTCGGAACGGAAGTAAACGATGGACGATTTTTTTGAACGCCCGCATCGCCGACACGTCAAGGAACTTAACCTGGTTCCTGTTATCGACATGTTCACGACGGTGGTCTTCTTTCTCCTTCTGTCGACGGAGTTTATGGCCTTCACCAAGCTGACTTTGCCGCCGGCTCAGGTTGATATCATTACGAAGCAGCCGGAAACCCCTCCCCTTTCTCCACAAATTTTCGTCGGGGACATGGGAAATTCCGTCAAGATCCAGCTCACCTGGGGCGGAACCCAACCGGGAGAGCTCTCCGAGAAGGTGCAGAACACCGGCGACGATCAAATGCAGGAACAGCTCCGGCAGAAGACCCTCAAGATCGTGCAGCAATTCGCCGCGAAGAATCCGAAAGAGAAATCGATCCGCCTGACTCTGTTGTCCAATACGCCTTATCAGCAACTGATCTCGACGATGGACGGGATTCGGGAAACCATTCCGGACGTCGTCCTGACCTCTTACATGGAAGCCGAAGCGAAGTTCCGGGGAGCCGCTAACTAATGATCACGGGAAGACGGGTTCGTAAACAGCCTTTAGAGCTTCAATTGACGGCGATGATCGATATCTTCGCGATGTTGGTCATCTTCCTGCTGAAATGCTCCTATTTCGGAGCTGTCGACATGGATTATCCCGACAAACTCAAGCTCCCCGAAAGCGTCAGCAAAGAAACGCTCGAGTCAACACCCAGAGTCATCATCACGTCGGACGGAGTCAGCATTCCCTTTCTGAAGAGCAAAAGCGTCATCACGGGAGACCTGGAGGCGTACAGAGCGACGCTTCACGCATACGTCTCGAAGCTACCCAAAGACGTCAACTCGACGCTGAGCGTGGTCGCGGACAAAGAGGTTCCCTACCGGAGGATTTATGATGTGGTCAAGGTGTTCAGAGAAGCGGGCTTCGGCAACATCCTGTTCGTCGCGAGTTCACGTAATGAGCAACGCTAGCCGCATCGTCGTCGCCCTCTTTTTCGCGACGCTCGCACCGACTCTTTCCGCATGGGCAAACGATAAGGCCGGGTTCGCCGATCTGCAAAAGTACATCCAGGACAAAGACTACCTGGGTGCCCGAGTCCTCGTCTACCGGCTGAACGGCAGCGTCAAAGACCCAGTTCAGCGCGAAAGAATTTACTGGAGCCTGCTTGGAACGCCGGACGTCGGAGAAGACGTGCTTCACACTTGGGAAGAAGGCGACCGCGCCCTCATGGCCAGGGGCGGAGCGAAGATCTGGTCCATGCGCGCTTATATGAGCCAGGCGGACTCCCTTCTTTACGCGAAAAAATACATCGCCGCGGCGGAAACCTACAAAAAGGCCGCCGAATGGCTGCATAAGCGCCGCCAGGCCGCGCTTGCCGAGAAAAACCCTTCCCAAACGGTCGTCGCCGGGATCGATGAGCTCTATCCCTACGTCCTGCACGCCATGGCAAGAGCGTACTACGGAGCCCATCGCTATCGCGAAGCCCTGGAAGTCTACTCCTGGATTCCCCAAGGTTACGCCCGGTATCACAAAGTGCTTTTCGAAAAGATGTGGACCGCCTATTACGCCGGACGCGCGGACCAGGCGCTCGGAGCGATCTATTCGCTGCACTCCGCCTACTTTTCGGACTACGTCGACCCGGAAACCTATCTTGTTCAACTTTACGTTTTCAAGAGATTGTGCCGGACCGAGGAAATTCCGATGCTTCTGAATGAAGTCCGCCGATTCAGGGAAAAAATCGAGAACGGCTCGTTCACTTACGAAGATTGGGCGAATTCGGAAATTTTCACGAAACGGCTCCTGAGTCTGTCTCGAACCGAAGATGTCGACAACGATTGGCTCATTTCGGCAAACGATCGCCGAGCCGAAAGAAAGAGAATCCAAAATCTGCTGATGAGAAGCTTTGAAGGATCGAAAAGCCGCCTCGTCAGCAACCTTCAGCTCATCGAAGCCTACTCTACCCTGGCCACGACGCCGGGAATGGACCGAGGATTCGAGCCCATCCACCGTGTTAAGGATCGGTATGAGCTCATTCGGAAAAACCTGGAAGTCTGGCCTGCCGAAGCCAAAGGTGAAGAAGAATGGGCGGATGAAGTCGGGCACGGCTTTTACCTGGGTGACGATCAATGCAAAAAATAACCGCGGCGCTGGCCGGCCTTTCACTCGTTTCCGGAGCTATTCCGAGCTTGGCGAACGAGCCTGGGCTTAAAACCAGGTCCGCCGTATCCAGCCCCCTTCTCAGCGCCGAAAGCGAACAGAAAATCCGCGACGGCATCAACAGTTTGCAAATCCTCATCCACCGGGCGCATCCTGGCCCGCAGATGGACGCGTTGCTGATGACGCGGGCCAAGCTCGAGCTCTCCCTCGCTCAAAAAATGTTGCTTCTCCCGAAGGCCTCGGTGACGAACTCCAGGATCAGCAGACTTCTCGAGTCCTCGATCAAAGACGCGATGACGGTCGCGGCTTCGCCCGCTTCCGCGAAAAATGCCCGCCTTCGCAGCAATGCCTATTATTTCGCGGGCGAAGCCGCGATTTACCTGAACCGCAACGCGCAAGCGAACCAGTGGTTCAAGCAGGCCATCGAGATCAATCCGAGCGGCAGCGAAACGCCGCTCATGGCATTCTTCATCGCCGAGGACTATTTCGACCACCAGGACTACGATCAGGCCCGCAGCTACTACAGCCGCTATCTGGAGCGTCTAGAGCCGCGAATCAAGAGGCTTGCGATCTACAAAATCGCCTGGTGCTGGCTCAAGCAGGAGAAAGTCGACGAAGCGGAAAAATCGCTGATGTACCTGGTCCGTCATTTCCCGAAGGAAGAAGTGTCCAAGGACGCGATCCGCGACCTGGGATTCGTCCTGAGCCGCTTCAGGTCGGAAGACCAGGCATTGAACCTGGCCACGGAACTCTTCCCGACCGAAAAGGACGAGGCGAAGTTCTTGCGCATCATTGAAACCAATTACGAGCAACAGGGAAAAGCCTCGGCCAGATCGAAAGTCTTTAAGAGACTCGTTGACCTCACGACCGATCCGGTCGAAAAAATCGAGCTCTACCTCGGTTTGCTGAACATGGTTCGCAAGGATTTCGCATCCACGCCGCATTACCTCATTTTCACGGAAATCCGCTCGACTCTTGAGACGAACGATATCGGCCCGGGATCCAAGCAAATCGCCCCCTTGCAGCGCGTTCTGGACGAGGAAACGCAGAAGCTCGTGCGCGCGTACATCGACACCTACTCCGGGAAGCAAAAAAACCTGGAAAAAATCCCGCGAGACAAACTTGTCGGCACGATGAAGGACCTTTTCGGGTTTTACTCCGCCTATTTCCCGAAATCGGAATTCGTTCCGGTCATCATGCGAATCTGGATCGACGTTTGCCAGGATTCGAAGGACTGGGCTTGCATCGACAACATCAACAAACACTTGACCGACGACTCCGCTTCGACGGTAGCGCTTCGAGAGAAGGCCGCCCTGGCCGAGATCGTCGCTTTCGAAGCATTAGCGAAAGAGAACCGCGGGCGCTATCGTCCGCGCCTCATGGAAAGTTTGAACGCGTTCACCAAAAACTACCCGAAGTCCTCTCTTTGGCTGGCGACGACCAAGCGGTCGGTCGACCTCCTCCTGGAAGACAAGCGGTATGACGACGCGATCCCGGTGTTGGACAAAATCCTTGCCCACGAGCCGAACGAGGAGAATTTTTATCGATCGCAGTGGGCGCGCTTCCAGGCCGAGCAATACGGCGAGGTCGGAAATCGCGGAAAAGATCCGAAGTTCGCCTCGATCAAGAAGAGCACGAGGCTCCAGACCCTGCAACGCGAAGCGCTCCTGAAGATCGCGGAAACCGCCCGAAACAAGAACGACACGAAAACGTACACGGAATCCATCCGGCAGTTCATCTCCTCGGGAGCGGATGCCGGAAAAGCCAAAATCGCGAGAGCGGATCTGCTTCGGTTCGATATCGAAAAAGGCGCCTACCCCGCGGCGGACGAGGAAATACTCAAGGTCGCGCCCAACGACCGGGTCAGTCCCGATTTCCACGACTCGCTGGAAACCCTGGTCAGCTACCACCTCAAGCGCGGCGAATTCAAACAGGCCGACCAGCTTTTGGCCGGCGTCAAGGCACCCAACTCGTCGGTCCATTTTGAGTCGATCCTGGCGAAGCTGGGCTCCGGCGGCACCATCCGGCGCTCCGATACGCAGGGCCTCTCTTCCTCGCAACAGTCTTATCTGATGACGACGTTGTGCCTCCTTCAGCCAGAAACCCTGTTTGACTGGTTCAAAGCGACGCCGCCTCAAACGAAGGAAGAGCGGACGCTCCTGCTTCTCGCCCTGCGCCTCCGTCACGACAACTGGAATTTCACGCCAAGTCCGGAAGAAAAGGCTTGGCTAAAAGACACTTTGCCGGAGAGCACGAAGTCGTATCCGACGACGGCCTTGGAAAAACGCCTGGCATCTTTGCACTATCCGGAAGCCGGAGCCACGGGCCCGAAGGCGGAAAAAGCGCTTCAGCTGGTCGTTCAGCAGACACAGGAAATCCGCGGCCAGATTTCGGATGAAATCAAAGGCAAGCCCGCGGAAGTGCAACTCAGGATCTTCCAAGCCGCCCGCGCGAACGAAGAGAAAGTGGCCCAGCTGATCCTCGCCTCGCCTCCCCCGGCCGATTTGACTCTCGAGCAAAGAGATCAATACGAAGCCGCGCTGAAAAAGGCCGCGGGCGAATTCACCGCTCAGGGCCAGGAATTCGGAAAACTGGAAACGAGCACGAAAAACGCCCTGAACGAAATCCAGGAAAAAGAAAAAGAACGGATTCTCCCCCCGGTTTCCATGGACAAATGGCCATGGCCGAACGGAGGCGACAAACTCCTTGTGGATTCGGTCAAATCGCAGAACGCCATGGGGGCATGGATTCTCCTGGAGCTCCATCGAAAGGACTGGTTTTCAGGGGATGACCAGAAGTATTATCTCTGTAGGTCGGGAGTTCTCCTCGGATCGAATGGAGGAGAAACGATGCGCCGCTATCTCTATGATGAGTTGACGACGGCCGAACAAGAGGACGTGATTAAAAAATGGAAAGAGGTTGCCCGATGAAGCTTTCAGCTCTATTTTCGGTTGCGCTGCTTTCTACGCTTCTGTCGTCAGGGTCGTGGGCCGCTCAGGCTTCCGCCGCGCCAAAAGCGAAAGCAACGCGTAAAGTTACCGCCGCCCCGGCGAACAGCAAGCCTAACGTACTCGACTTCGATGCCGACGTCATCGAAGGCAAGAAAGAAACACCCGATCTTTTCATCCAGTTGGGCAATCAGCAGCCCCAGCTCGATTCTTTGATGTACGGCCGGGAAAATTTTAACGATTTTCAAATGCAGGAGGCCCCGTGGCGTCCGAACTTTCATCAGGCGAGTCCCAATCGTCAAGGAGCGAGTCGTAAACAATGAGACGAGTTACGATCAAGCGCGGAAATCTTGAATTGGCAAGTGCCGGGTTGACCCGGCCCATGGTCACCATCGGGCGATCCCCGTCGTGCGACGTCGTTTTGCGCGCTCCGGGCGTGGCGCCGATCCACTTCTTCCTGGAATGGGTCGGCAGCGGCGATTTCGACCCGTCGTCCGGCCAATGGTCCATTTTCGATATCTCTGAATCGTCCTCCGAGCAAACCGGCGAAGGCGTGATCCTCACGGACGCTCCGACAACCTTTCGCGGGTTCACCGTTCAGTGCTGGGAAGACAGGCTCGCTGGCGAATTTGAAGGCGGCTCGATCGCGGAATCGCTTTCCGCTGAGGATTCCTCGGCATCGCAAGACCCGGCAAAAAAAATGTCGGCTTACACGGTAGAACTCGTGCAAGCCAGAATCGATACCGGGGCCGTCGAGGAAGTCCTTCACCTCACCCCACGGCACTTTCTGAGAAAACAGAGACCCTTGTCCAAGGTCCGCGAGTTCGAGCTGCTCTGGTATCCCGGCCAGAACTCAAAAGACATCCTGCAAGTGATCAGCACGGAATTGCCCGGAGCGACCGTTCTCCGCAGAGGGAATCCGGCTCAAGGCGAGGAAGCCTGGAATCTGGCGCCCGGCGAGCTGCTCGAAGTGCGCTGGCGCGGAATCTGTTTCTTCCTGCGGCTGGTCCAAAGAGGAAAAATGCCGAAAGTTCCGGTCGATGTCTTCCGCAACAAGCTGTTGCTCGGACTGACGCTGGCTGGCACCTTCTTCGGCCTCAGCATCGCTTATGTCGCCACAAGGCACAGCGTTCCGGATCAGGCGAACACGGAACCGCCCCCACGGATCGCCAAAGTCGAGATCCAACCGCGCGAAATTCAGCCCCCCGCTCCTCCAGCTCCCGCTAAGCCTGAGCCGAAACCGAAACCCGCGCCGATGAAGGAAGTGGCGGAAACTCACCGTCCCGCCAAGGCTCCCGCGAAAGCGGATGCCGCACCGGTAGTCAACAAAGCAGCTCCAAAAAAATCCGCGGTGGCGGTTGCCGAACCGAGCAAGCCGCATGAAGCGGCCGCACCAAAGGTAAAGCCCAATCCAGGACCGGCTAAGTCGGGCCTGAACATTGCGGCTCCGCCTAAAGACGTGAACACCCTCGGACTCTTGGGTGCGCTGAAAAGCTCGGCTGGCCCCAAAGGCGCTGGAATCAAAGCCGACCAGATCGTAAATCAAGGACTCATCACCTCCTCGGTCTCGGGCGATCAAGGAAAGGTCGTCCTGAAAAGCGGCGCGATCGGTGAACTAGGAACCGGAAGCGGCGGCTCGCCGCACGGTCGGCGGGGCTCAACACTCTCGCAGGCATCGACGACCCTATCCGGAAACGGCGCTTTCAATCCGAAATCGACTGGTCCTATCGCCGCCCCCGGAAGCAGTGAGCTCGGGGATTATGCTGCCGGATCCCGCCTTGGAAAAGGCACCGGTGGCGCTGGCACTTCCAATGGAACCGGCTCGGGCGGATCGCTGCAAGTCAGCGGTGGCTTGAGCCGCGAGGTCGTGCGCGAGATCATCTCTCGCTATCGAAGCCAGATCCGCGCTTGTTATGAGCGATCGTTGATCATTAATCCGAACCTGGCAGGCCGTATCCTCTATCGCTGGGAGATCTCAGGATCCGGCCCGGTTGTCACGGTCGAAATGGTCAAGAGCGATGTGGGATTTCCGAAGCTCGAAAGCTGCGTGCAAGACGTCATTCGTTCCATGAAGTTCCCTGCCGCGGACAATGGCCAACCGACGCTCGTGATTTACCCGTTCGCGTTCCACGCTTGATATTGCAAAATGCAATATCGAGGATTATCAGTGACTTAATCGGATTCTTGCAATAAATCTGATTGAGTGGTTGATGTCTTTAAATTCAAGAACTTTACGCCTATCCGCTCGGATTGGCTTATCGGCAAAGGAGAAATGGCGGAGTCTATCCGCCACTTCGACTGGTCACGGACCGCTTTAGGGCCACGTGACGAATGGCCATCCGCTTTGCGCTTCGCGGTCAATGCGATGCTGGCCACCCACTTTCCTTCGATCGTCTTGTGGGGCCCTCAATTGTGCCTGCTCTACAACGACCCATTTCATAAGATCGCGGCCGACAAACATCCGATCCTCCAACCAGGAATGCCCGCAAAATTTGCCTGGCCCGAATACTGGGACTTCCTCGGACCGACTTATGATCGGGTCATGCAAAACCAAGAGTCGGTGTTTCTGGAAGACCAGCTTTTTTCCAAGAAGCTCCAGGACGGCTCTTTTGAAGATGCCTGGTTTACCGCGTCTCACTCCCCCATCTACTCGGAAAACGGCCAGATCGCCGGCATACAGGTCAACCTCGTCGAAACCACCGAGCGTAAGCGAATCATGAACAGGCTCCATGAAAGCGAGAGCAGCCTGAAGGAAGCCCAACGCCTGGCGCATATCGGCAACTGGGTGCTCGACCTGCGCACCAATATCGTGAAGTGGTCCGATGAGATTCACCGCCTGTTGGAGATCCCCCAGGAAAAGTGGAAAAGCTCGTACGACGTTCGCGAGGCGGCTCGGATCTATACCGCGATGGTCCACCCCGATGACCGGGATCGGGTACTGCAAGAGCGCAATGCCACCTTGGTCCCGTCTCACCCATCCGAAAAATCCCAGCATTACGAAATCGAGTATCGGCTGATGATGCGCGACGGACGAATTAAATTTATTTTAGCGAAGCGTGAGACCGACTTCAATCAGAACGGCGATGCCATTCGCACCATCGGAACCGCGCAAGACATCACCGAACGCAAAGCCTTGGAAGCGGAACTTCGCGCCGCGATCGAAGTCCGCGACGAGTTCATGTCGGTCGCATCCCATGAGCTTAAAACCCCATTGACGGCCTTATCCATGCAGCTGCAGCTGCTGAATCGGATTGCTTTGCTGAGGGACGCCGATCAGAAAATCGTGTCCCTTGGCAAGGCAGCCTTTCTTTCATCACAATCGCTCGCGAGTCTCCTGGACGAATTGCTCGACGTCACCCGGATTCGCGTCGGCAAGCTTACCCTCGACAAGCGAGAAATGGACCTTCGATGCGCCGCTATCGAAGCGGTCAACCAGTTCCAGGAAGAAGCAAAGGAAAAAGGCAGCACGATCACGGTCACGACAGCCCCGATCGTACGGGGAGACTGGGATCCGTCCCGAATCAACCAGGTTCTGCTCAATCTCATCTCGAACGCCATCAAATACGGCGAGGGCAAGCCCATCGAGGTCGCCTTATTTATCGATCATCGATCAGGGAACGCCAGCCTCCGCGTGAAAGACTACGGAATCGGAATCTCGACGGAGATGCAAACCAAGATCTTTGAGCGATTCCAACGGGCGATTTCAAGCGACAAGGTCACCGGATTAGGCCTGGGACTCTATATCGCGCGACAAATTGTCGAAGCTCACGGAGGCTCCATTCGCGTGGAAAGCGAACCGGGAATGGGATCGCTTTTTATCGTGGAATTGCCATTACACCGGTAACAGCCTGCAATGAAAGGATTTGGGATGGAGAAAGCAGCGTACAACATTCTCATCATCGAAGACAATGCGACGATCCGCGAAGTCCTGAAGATGGGCCTCGAGCTCGAGGGATTCTCCGTGAGCGAAGCCGGCGACGGAGCCGAGGCATTGGCGGCTCTGGAGCAATCGCCGCGCCCGAACCTGATTTTACTCGACCTCCTGATGCCCAAAATGAACGGAACCGAATTCGTGGAGCGCATCAAAAAAGATCCCTCCAACCCGAACGCCAAGATCCCGATCGTCGTGATTTCAGCGGTGGCGAACAGCGCGCGCGAAAAACCGCTCCAGGTTCAAGAGGTGCTGCCCAAGCCCCTTGATTTCAATGAGCTCTTCGGGGTCGTACGCCGATTTTGTCCCGCCCCTTAAAGATGCTACAATTCAGTAATGGGGCTCGCCACGCGCGCTATAGCGGTTTTCTTATTGATAGCCATGGCTCTGCCGGCCGCGCTGGCGCACGAGCCCTGCGTTGCGAACGCGCTCTCGGCCTCCCTGGAGCGCGACACCGCCAATCCGAACGCGTTCCTCGACTTCCACCGCTTTGAAAAAATTTACCAGGCCCGAAGGGCTGCTGGCGAAGGAGAGCCCGGGATCACTTTTTCGAGTTTCGAAAGAGCCCGGAATTACGTCTTGAAATTCCCCGCTTTTCAGCGCCTCGGCTTCAATACCGGAGACGCCACTCAATGGAGCCGCGTGTACGTCCGCCTGCCTAAATCCCCCTTCTACGGAAAATTCGTGGGTTGGGAGACAAAGCTGGCTAACGGCAACTATGCCCGCTATCGATACGATTACGACCCGGAAAAGGGCGCGCACTGGAACATCGAAATGTCGATCGTGAACGAAAACGGCAGACATGAGGATCTCAAGCTTTCGGTGCAGTTTCTCTGCGGGACGGGAAAGCAGTGCACCCAAGCTCAAGCGCTGGCTTACCTCAAGAGCTTGAACTGATCAGATAACGGACTCGGCTCTTTCCGATAATCCAATAATAAAGGACCGGGACCGCGAACCGGCTTAATACGGTCGCCGCGATCTCGCCGAACATCAGGCTGATGGCAAGACCCTGGAAAATAGGATCAGTCAACATGACCGAGCTCCCAACGACCACCGCCGCCGCGGTCAGAAGCATCGGCCGAAAGCGCAAAACACCCGCGCTCACGACCGCGTCTTTGAGGTTATGGCCTGACTTGATCTGATGCTCGATAAAATCCACCAGGATGATCGAGTTGCGGACGATGATCCCCGCCCCGGCGATGAAACCGATCATCGACGTCGCCGTGAAATAAGCGCCCAACATCGCATGCCCCGGCAGGATGCCGATCAAGCTGATCGGTATGGGCGCCATGATGATGAGCGGCACCGCGAAACTGCCGAACCATCCCAGAACCAGGACGTAGATCAAAACCATCACCACGGCAAAAGCACCACCCAGGTCGCGGAACACTTCATACGTGATGAACCACTCGCCGTCCCATTTGACCACGGGTTCTTGCGTATTCCACGGCACCTCGGCGGTTTGCGTGGCGTAGCGAATTTTGGGCACAAGCTTCATGATGCCGTAAACGGGGGCCTCTTCGGCCCCGGAAAGCTCGCTCATGACATAAGAAACCGGCTTCAGGTTCTTGCGGTACAGCGATTCGTCCTTCTCCTCGCGCGGCGGCTTCACGGTCTGATCCATCTTGAGAACCCCGGCCTGAAAGGAAGGCAGGCTTTCCCCCGCGAGCGGAGCCTGGCTTGAGCGCACTTGCTGATCGACAGAAAGATCCACGCTCACGTCCTCGGGAGAAACCGTATCGAGCGAAGCCACTGGACTTTCGGAAAAAATCAACCGCCCCGTATTCGCGACCGTGGAAGCATCAGTCCCGAGAATGCCGCCCTGATTCGGGTCGAAAGCGTAAATTCTCCGGAGACGGCCCAAGCGCCAGGAGCTGTCCAGGTCGACAACGCTCTTTTCTTCCGAAAAAATCCCGTAAATTTCCTTCGCTACCTGGTCACGGGTCTTTGCATCCGGACCGTAAATCTCGGCCACCATCGTAGCGAGGACCGGAGGCCCGGGCGGAATTTCGAGAACTTTGGTCACGGCGCCGTGTTCAACGCCGAATTTCGCGATTTTTTCGCGAATGCTTTCGATGATCTCATGGCTGGAGCGCTTACGCTCGGATTTGTCCTTGAGCACGATCTGCAAATCGTTCTGATAATCGCTCCGGCGCAAAAACGTGTGCTTCACCATTCCGGAAAACGAATAGGGCGCGGCCTCTCCGGCGAAAATCTGAACCTTCTCGATGTCGGCGTTGCCAAAAAGCTCTCGGGCGAGCTCTTCCGAAAAGGTGACCGACTTTTTCAGCGGCGTGGTCGCCGGATAGTCGATGAGAACCTGAAATTCGCTCTTATTGTCGAACGGAAGCATCTTCACCTTCACCGATTTGAAATAGAGCAGGCTGCAGGCGAGAAGCAGTAGCGCAACCGACAGCACGCCGAATTCAAGAGCGAATCGCGGCTTTGTCAAAAGCCTTTCCATGACACCGCGGTAAATCCGATCCAGTCGGCTCTCCCGAGCGACCGCCGCCTCGGCGGCGCCTTCGCTATGACCTTTCAGAAGTCTCACCGACGCCCAAGGAGTGATGATAAAGGCGACCGCCAAAGAAAGAACCATCGCGAGGCTCGCCCCCACGGGAATCGGTTTCATATACGGGCCCATGAGCCCCCGCACAAAAGCCATCGGAAGAATCGCCGCGATCACCGTGAAGGTCGCGAGGATCGTCGGATTCCCGACCTCCGAAACCGCCCGGACGGTGGCCTTTACGATTCCAAGTTCGCGATCCATCCGGAGATGCCGCTCGACGTTCTCGACGACGACGATAGCGTCATCCACGAGAATCCCGATCGAGAAAATCAAAGCGAAGAGAGTGACCCGGTTTAGCGTGAAACCGAGGAAGTAATAAATCGCCAAGGTCAGGGAAAGCGTGACCGGAATCGCGGTGGCGACCACCAACGACGCCCGAATGCCCATGAACAGAGCGATGAGCGCCGAAACCGAAAGCGTCGCGAGCAGAAGGTGCTCGATCAACTCTTTTGACTTGTCGGCGGCGGTGGAACCATAGTCGCGTACCACGGACATCCGCACATCAGAAGGAAGACCGGAGGAAAAGACGCGCGCCCTTTCGAGAAGGTCTTTCGCCAGCACGACGACGTTCGTGCCCTTGCGCTTGGCGAAAACCACGGAAACCGCGGTTTTCGGCTCACTCACGCTCCCTCGCTCGAAAAGAATCGACTCCCGGACTTCCTGCTCCGGCCCATCCACAACACGGGCGACGTCGCGAATGCGAACCAATCCGCCTCCTCGCTGGCCGATGGCGATCTTTTCGACATCCGCCGCGCTAGTCATCCTTCCGCCCACTTCGACATCCAGGACTTGGTCCTGGCCCCACGTCTTTCCGGCGGGGAAGTAGGCATCATTCGCCTTGAGAGCCTGAGCCACCGAAAGCGGCGACACGCCGCGAGCCGACATCTTGGATGGATCGACGATCACGCGGACCGCCCGCTTTTGGCCACCTAGAAGCTCCACGCGACTCAAATCAGGAGTGCTGGAAAGCTCGCGCGCGAGCGGGGCGATGAGCGTACGCAACGAGTAGCCGTCTCGCGCAGGCGAGCTGAAAGTGAGCGTCAAGAACGGAACATCGTCGATCGAGAAAGATTGAACCAGTGGCGAAGATGCGCCCGCCGGCAGCTGATCGCGCGTGCTCATCAGCTTGTGGTGGATCTTGACGAGGCTGGGCTCCATCGGCTCACCCACTTTGAAGCGGACCGTGACCAAGCTTTGATGGGGCCGACTCGTCGAATAGACGTACTCCACGCCATCGAGCCCCCAAACCGCCCGCTCGATGGGTTCCGTGACCTCTCGCTCGACTTCGGCGGCCTCGAGCCCCGGCGCCGCGGTTTGAATGTCAACCATCGGCACCGAGATCTGCGGCTCCTCCTCTTTAGGCGTGAGCCATACCGCGAGCAGACCCACCAAAACGCTCGCGACCGCGATCACCGGCGTCAGCTTCGAATGAATAAATTTCTCCGCGAGTTTGCCTGCGAAACCGCTTGCCTGCCCGTTGGTCTTGCTCATTAGGGGACCTCAAAATCGGATGTTTTCAACTCGGTTTCCCGGGCCGCCAGCAGCTCGAGCTCGGCTTGAGTCAAAGAAGCCAGAAGATCGGCTCTTCTCGAAAGAACCTCGAGAAATTGAAGCGCGCTGATCGCCCCGCTTTGATAGAGCTTTCGCGAAGCCTCCGTTTGTTCGGTCAGAAGCTTCACGTTCTCATTCAGCAGCTGGATCGTTTGCGTCGATGCGAAATCGGCATGACGGGCTTCGGACTGCCGCATTCGCTCACCCAAAGCCTGCGCTTCGGCGTTTCCGTTCGCCTCGGCACTCTTGAATTGGGCCTCCCGGACCGAACCGTAATCGGTGGCGGAAAAGAGGTTCCATTGCAGGTAGGCGCCCGCGGAATAAGAGGTCCCGGTTCCGCGCGAGCCATTGGTCAGGTCCTCGCTGGCCGAAAGCCCCAACTTAGGCAGGAATTTCGCTCTCTCCCCCTCGGCGGCCTTGGCCTGCGACTCGGCCATGGCTTGAGCGGATTGAACGGAAGCCGAAGGCTGGCGACTTTCGGATTTAGGCGCCGGAAGAGTCTCGCTCAAAAAAGCGGTGAACTCCTGCGGTTTCACGCTCCAGCCCTCGGGCAACCGCTTGGCCATGGCGAAAAGCGAATCTCGAAACGCGCCCACCTGTTCCAGATTCTGCAGAATCGCCGCCTGAACGCGGTTGCGAAGCCCCTTCAATCCGAGGAGCCCCGAATATCCCACCGGGTTCCCCCGTTCCCCGAGCTGATATCTCTGCAAGGTCGATTCGACGGTCCTTTCGAGCGCCCGCAACTGATGCTCTTGCTCGGACATGATAAGCAACCCTCCGTAGAGACGGGTCAAGGTTAGATAATCCTCAACAACTGCGGCCTGAAGCGACAAGGACCTTGCGTGGGCCGCGCTTTTCAAGGCGTCGTGCTCGGCAACCTTCGCACCTCCCTCGAAGATCGGAAAATCGAGCCCCACTCCCGCTTGGGTGAAAAAACTAGAGCCCGGATGATTCAGCACGTCCGGAACGAAATCGTTGGAAGTGGCCTGACGCTCGCCCAAAAGCGCGAAAAAGGTTTGAGCGGGATCATTTGTTTCATAGGCGCGGGCGTTCAAGAACGCTCTCGGAAGCCAATGCCTGCCGCTCCGATCGCTTGCGATCTCCGCCGCCTGATACCCGGCCGTCGCTGCCTTCTGGGAAGGCGACTCGGCCTGAACTGCCTGCCAAACCGCAGCGAATGAAAGCGGCGCCCCCTCCGCTGCGAAAGCGGGAGTCAGAGCGAGCCCAAGAACGGTAACGAGTGCCGATAAACGCATCGAGTTCAAATCCATAACGCCCTCAACAGTAAATCTCCCGGATCGCGGACAAGAGTCGCGATACTTTCTGGTCCGCGACGCGATAGTAGACATGATTTCTCTCTCGCCGAGACTCCAGCAGTCCCTCCGCTTTCATTCGGGCGAGAAACTGGGACATCGCCGACTGGGATATTCCGCAAAACTCGGTCAATTCATTCACTCCCCGCTCCTTCTCCATCAGCGAGCAGAGCACCTTCAGCCTCACCGGATGAGAGAGCGACTTCAACAGCCGGCTCACGCTGTCGCACTTCTTCAGGATCGCCTTCGTAACGGCTGGCTTCATTCTCACCTTTCCACCGGGTAGCCGGCGGCGATCCAATCCGCCATCCCCGAGTCACCCACGCAAACGATGTTTTTAAGACCCAACTGACCCAAGCGGTCCGCCGCCTTCCCGGCCCGACCCCCGCGCTGGCAATGGATATAGACTCTTTCGTATTTACGAAGCTCATCCAAGTGTTCCGCCACTTGAGACAACGGAATATTGCGGCTTCCCGGAACATGCCCGCTTCGGAACTCATCCGGCTCCCGGACATCCAGAACCAGCTCATTCGCGCCAAGCTTTCCAAGTTTTTTAAAAAGATCGCCCATCGAAAGTTTCATAATCGGCCTCCATTCCAAAATAATATAATATTAATATAATATTATCAACGGATGATATTCTGAATGATTTCGCGCGTTATCGACGATCAATGCCGCGCGTCCTTACGGAACTGCGCGGCCTCGTGTTTTTTTTCGAAGCGCGTTTTCCATTTTAATGGTTACTTGCGGTAGAAAAGAATATACATATTATATTGCGTCAGAGCACGATGCGTTGTTTTGGCGCGAACCGTTTAACGCGCCTTCGCATGAAAAAAAGGAGCTTCTTCACGTGGATCATCCCAAGGCAATTCAGGACAGGAATTTCGACTCCGAATTTTTTCCGAAAGGAGCGATCTTGTTTTTCCTGCTTCTGATCGTTTTCTTCGCCCTGGTCTGGTTAGGTATTTACGCGCTCATGATCTATCGCCACAAGGGCCTTTGATATGGAAACCAAGATTCCGAAACTCGAGAAAAAAGTCATCACCGTCGCCTTCGTCACCTCGGCGGTGCATCTGGGCCTGATCGCGTACGCGGCGGTCAAGCTGGGAATCACGGTTCCGACCTGCGTGACCAACGTCAAGCCTTTCACAACCGGCGCTTTTATCGACCACGGCCAGAAGCGGTACGAAGTCCATGTGCTCGCGAAGATGTGGGGCTTCGAGCCGAGCCGCATCCGGGTCCCGCGCGGATCAATCGTCGACTTTTACCTCACCAGCAAGGACGTGAATCACGGTTTCAACATCGATCGGACCAACGTGAACCTTATGGCCGTTCCCTATGTGGTGAACTACGCCCAGGCGCGCTTTGAAACTCCGGGCAAATACCCGGTAATTTGTCACGAGTACTGCGGCGCGGGCCATCAGGCGATGAACGCGATGGTCGAGGTCGCCGAAGCCGATCAGCCCGCGGAAGCCGAAGGGATCGAGGCGGCCCCGAGTCCCTCGATCGAGGCCGCGGCTCAGCCGCCGGGCCAGAAGATCATGCAGACCAAAGGCTGCTTCGCTTGTCACAGTGTCAACGGCTCGCCGGGCGTCGGCCCGACCTTCAAAGGAGTCTGGGGCAGAAAAGAGACGCTCTCGGACGGAACGGCCATCACGGTCGACGAGCCTTACGTGATCGAGTCGATCCGCAAGCCGCAAGCCAAGGTCGTCAAGGGATTCGGTCCGGTCATGCCGACCATCCCCATGACGGACCAGGAGCTCAAAGACATCATCGAATACATGAAAACCATCAAATAGGCGAAAAGCGAGAACACTATGAACTTTCAAAAAGCCCTGCGTCCGATCATCTTAACGCAGCTCTTACTCCCCCTGGCGTTGCTCGTGTTCGGAATTTATCACGGACTGATGCAAGTGCTCTACCGATCCGGGCTGCTCAAGGCCTCGTCCTTCATGGGGATCGAGTACTACCAGGGATTGACCGCTCACGGCGTGATCAACGCCATCCTGCTCACCTCGTTTTTCGCGGTCGCCTTCGGCAACGCGATTTCCAGCCAATTCCTGGGACAAAGGGTCTCGGTGAAAGGCGCCTATGCCGCTTTGATCCTGATGATCATCGGCACGCTTTCGGCAGCGGCCGCGATTTTCCTCGGCCAGGCGAACGTACTCTACACGTTCTACCCGCCGCTCAAAGCGCATCCCGCCTTTTATCTCGGTTTAGCGCTTTTCATCGTCGGAACCTGGATCGCCTTTTACTCCTGGATTCCGGGCTATCTGAAATGGCGCAGGGAAAACCCGAATAAAAAGACGCCGATCGCGGTCGTCGGCATCTTCTCCACTTTCATCGTGTGGCAAATCGCGACCCTGCCGGTCGCGTTCGAAGTGCTCGTACTCCTGCTTCCCTGGTCACTGGGACTCACCTCGGGAGTCAACGTGACTTTGGCGAGAACCTTGTTCTGGTTCTTCGGGCATCCGCTCGTCTATTTCTGGCTCCTGCCGACGTATACTCTCTATTACGCCGTTCTTCCGAAAATGGCCGGCGGAAAGCTATTCAGCGACTTCGGCGCCCGGTTCGCTTTTCTCATGTTCTGCGTTTTCTCTTCACCGCTCGGGCTGCATCATCAGTTCGCCGACCCGGGAATTTCGTCGAACTACAAAGCTTTCCACGCGGTCCTCACCTCGATCGTCTCGATACCGAGCCTTATCACCGCGTTCACGCTTGCCGCCTCGCTCGAGTACGCCGCGAAAAGAAACGGCGGGACCGGCTGGATCTCCTGGTGGAGCCGGCTTCCTTTCTTCGATTCCGAGCGCTGGCTCTTCCCTTATCTTTTCTGCGGATTGATTATTTTCGTATTCGGAGGGCTCACCGGCGTCGTGAACGCTTCCTATAACGTGAACCTGGTCGTGCATAACACGGCCTGGGTCCCGGCTCATTTCCACCTGACGGTCGCGGGTCCCGTATTCTTAGGCATTCTCGGCATGAGCCTCTATTTGATTTTAGGGCTGACCGGAAAACCCCTGCGCCACCCGAAGCTCGCGATGCTCGTTCCCTATTTGTGGACGCTCGGGGTCCTGACGTTTTCGAGCGGTTTGTTTTGGGGAGGACTTCACGGCGAGCCGAGAAGAACCAATATGGGGCTGACCTACTTAAACCCCGGATCTCCCTCTTTCCGGCCGGATTGGGTCACAAGCTCCCATTTCGGGGTCCTCGGCGGAATCGTGATGACGATCGCGGTTTTGGTTTACTTCTACTCTCTGATCGAGAGCCTATCCGGAGCCTCGTCCGCGATTCTCAAAGAAAACTTTAAGATACCGGAATCCGAGGCCCTGCACGATGAAGACATCGGCGCGGTGAAAAATTTCACGCCGTGGATCATAGCCGGCGTCGTCGCAGTCATCATTGCGTACACTCCCGTCATTCAACAAATTATGAGCGCCAACTACCAGAACGCGCCTGGATTCCGACCCGACAGCCCGATTATGGTCGAGAAGTGATTTCGGCGCTGCTGCTTCTTTTCTCGGTCGCGGGAACCGATGCCCGGGCCGAGCTGATTCCGGCATTAAAGCCGGGGCTTGAGCCGCGGGAGATCCGGATCTACGACGAAAAAGACGAAGAAAGAAGTCTCGCCGAGGTGGCAACGTCGAAGCCCGCCATGCCGATCCTCCTTCTTCCCGCATATACCCGTTGCCGCGCCAGCTGTCCGATCATGGTGAAATCGCTGAAGATGGCCGTCGCGGCCATGCCGAGCGGAGAGGCTTTCCGGGTCATTTTATTCTCTTTTGATTCGAAGGACACCCGCTCTGACTTGGCCCGCTTCCGCCAGCACGAACAGATCCCGAATGATTGGCAACTGGTGCGTTCCACGTCGGAATCGGAAATCGCCGGATTTCTGGACCCATTCGGATACAATACCCTCTCCGCCAACGGCGAATTCAACCATCCCAGCGAAGTTTTCGTGTTTTCACCCCGATTCAAATGGGTCGATAGCCTGATCAGCGACGTGTATCTGCCGGAATCCCTTCAATTGGCACACGCTCACGCCTTCTCCGCCGATGAGCCGTCACTCAAGGATCAGGCGCGGGAGCTCTCGCGCCGGCCCGAGAATTGGCTCATCCTGGGCGCGATCGGGCTCGTGCTCAGCATCGGCGCTATCGCCACGGCGTTCATCCGCGGCTAATTGCCCACCTCGGAGGTCAAGATCGGCTTGATTTCGGTTGCCGCGGACCATGCCAAATGGGTCCAAATCTGCAACGCGATCGCAACAGCGCCGTTGAGCAGAAGGGCGTGCCGAACGCCCAGAAAATGTACCGAGAATCCGGTCATGAGATTTCCCAAGGACAATCCTCCGCGCATCGCCAGCATATATACGCTCGCGACCCGGCCGCGAACCCCGTCCGGCGCGACGCCCTGAAGGAGGGAATTCGCCGAGATGTTGCTTGCGGTCAAAGCAGCGCCCGCCAGAACCAGAAGCGCACTCAGTACACTCAAATACGGATTGAAAGAAACCGCCACGAGAACAACGCCGTAGAGAATGGCCGCTGCCGAGCAAAGGCGGGCATGGCTTCGCTTCTCACCCGCTCCCAGAATGGCGATCGCTCCGATCAAGCCCCCGACCCCGAACGCGCTAAGCGCTCCGCCGAAATGGCTCGCATCCGAGCGAAAAACATCTTTAATCAGGACAGGGCTGAAAGCGACGAGCGGGCCACCCAAAAGACTCGTTACGAATACGGTCAAAAGTGCGCCGCGCAAGACCGGCTCGCTTGCGATTTTATGGAATTCCGAATACCACGGCCGCGCCTCGAAGCTTTCCGAGCGGGATGGCTCGGCGCTTTTTCTGGGCAGTCGGATCCATGAAATCACGAGCAAAAATGGAAGATACGAAAGCGCATTGGTCGCGAAGCATCCGACAGCGCCGTACTTCGCCATGACCAGACCAGCGAGCACAGGGCCGAAAATTCGCGAAAGATTAAACTGGGTCGAATTCAAGGCAATGGCGTTACCGATTTTTTCGGGCTCGACGATCAACGGCACGATGGACTGAAATGCCGGCATCGAAAGCGCATCGGTGATGCCCACGATCAGGGAAAGGACGATGATCATCCAAACCTTGAGCCAGCCGGTGAGAATCAAAAGAACCAAGAGCAGAGGACAAAACATCTGAATGGCCTGAAAAAAAGTGATCACTCTTTTTCGATCGGCCCGATCAGCAAGAAGCCCGCCCACCAAGGTAAGCACCCAGATCGGCGCATCCATCGCGAACGCATCCAAACCCAGCAGGATCGGTGAGCCGCTCAAGCTCAACACCAGCCAAGGCTCGGCAACCTGCTGCATCCAGGTGCCGATATTGGAGAGCAGGCTTCCAAACCAGAAAAATCCGAAGCGCTTCGAGCCCAGTAAACCAACCGAGCGGTTCAGCGCCTCAAGCAAGCTTCTTGCGTCGCTCCGTTTCAATCTTATGTTGCCGTTCTTTGATTTTCACGACATCGGCCAATTCGGACGCCAAAAGCGCGGTGATATCCTCGACAGATACGACACCCTCCAATAGGCCGGCCGCGTTCACGAGCGGCACCCTCCTTACGCCATGTTCTTTCATCAGGTTCAACACATGATAAAGGTTGTCCGTGATTTTTGCCATAACCAGGATGGGGAGCATCACTTCCTCGACGGCAATAGCCCCGGGAGCGACGCCCAGCGCCACGGTCGAAACGACGATGTCCCGGTCCGTCAATATTCCAATCGGGACCTTTTTAGCCCCATCCCGCTTGACGACCACGACGTCGCCCACATGCAATTCCCTCATGCGCTGAGCGGCTTCCAAAACGGTTGTCTCGGGCGAAACCGTGACGACATTCTGAGTTGCGATTTTCTTGAGACTCATAAAATTCCTTTCCTGTTCAAAAAATCAGGCGCCGATCGCTTCCATGATTTGTTTCTGGATTTTCTCATCCGAACCTTGCGCGTATTCGCGAGGCACTTCGAACTTCACCGCGTCGCGAACCGGCGGGCTCAGCTCCGCTCTCAACAAGCCCAGAAAATGCGGCTCGGCCACCAACACCAAATCGCGGAAATTCTCCGCGCGATAAGCCGAATCGAGAATAAAGGCGATTTTTCGCGCGAACCTCTGCGCTACCTGTTCATGCTGCTCGAACCGGCGATCCAAGCCGTGATGGATGGTCCCGCCGCCCGCGCTCGAAAAGCCGGTACCCGGCTTATCCGATACGAGTTCGGTTTCCCTCAGATGGCCCCTTTTATTGGTCAGACGATCGATAAAATGAAACTTCTTATCCTTCCCCCGTCCGTAAAATACGGCATCGGTCCGATTGGCAACCACGTACCAGCGAACTCTAGTGTTAAGACCCAAATCCATCGCAGCAGAATATTTACCCATAAAATTTTCCTCTCTGAGTACCTATTGAGCAAGAGCGATGCCATGCCCGAAACCCGCGGAAAGGCGCCGCCAAAGCGCAAGCACGGCATCACTGGGACTCAATGTCTCTCGATTGGGACGATTTAGGACACCTTACGGAGTTTCGCTCGGACGCGGCCGCGATATCGTTGATTTAAGGATGGCATATCCGTTGCTCAATGCAGGGGTATGACAAATAAAAAAATTCTGTTGCCATCCATCGCGATCACGACCTTTTTATTCATCCTGTCGGTGAACGGAGCCGTCGCTGCCGAGGCCCATCCGGTTTACACCCTGGGCGAGCATGGGGGAAAGATCCTCCAAAGCGAGAGCCGCTCCGCCGAGGTGAGCATCGACCCTTCCGGTCGCTCCGCGAAGGTCTATCTGCAGCCTTCGGACGCCGTCAATCCGCCCTCCGTCCAGCTGACCTTGATCGACAAAGACGACCAAGCCACGACTTTTGAGCTGAAAGCGATCTCGATGAGCGATCTTGCGATCCCCGTCTACATGGGCGCGATTCCAACCGCTCCCACGTCCATCGGGACGTTTTCACCCGAAAATCAGTCATTCGTCGGATTCGAGCTTCAGATTCCGCTGCCTGCGCAAAAGATCGAGCTTTTCCGCTGATCCGATCCGATTTGGATCAGCGCCGCTCGCTCTTCAAAATCGCGAGCGTGGTCTTCAGAACGACGTCAGGGTTGAGCGAAATGCTGTCGATTCCCTCTTTCACGAGAAACTCCGCAAATTCCGGGTAATCACTGGGCGCCTGGCCGCAGATCCCGATCTTCCGCCCCGCGGCCTTCGCGCGGCGGATCACGGTCGAAATCAGCTCTTTCACCGCCGGATCACGCTCGTCAAAGACATGGGCCACGATTTCCGAATCCCGATCCACCCCTAGAGTCAGCTGCGTAAGATCATTCGATCCGATCGAGAAGCCGTCGAAGAACTCCGCGAAACGATCGGCGGAAATGACGTTGCTGGGGATTTCGCACATGACGTAGACCTCAAGGCCGTTTTCTCCGCGCCTCAGTCCGTTTTTCTCAAGCTCGTCGATCACCTTCTTCGCCTCTCCCAAGGTTCGGCAAAAAGGAACCATCAGTTTGACGTTCGTCAGCCCCATTTCGTCCCGAACCCGCTTCATCGCGCGGCACTCCAAAGCAAACCCGTCGCGATAGCGGGGATCGTAGTAGCGTGAAGCGCCCCGGAAGCCGAGCATAGGATTCTCTTCATCGGGCTCGAACTCTTTTCCGCCGAGAAGATTGGCGTACTCATTCGTCTTGAAGTCGCTCAACCTCACGATCACGTCTTTAGGATAAAACGCGGCACCGATGGTGCCGACGCCTTCCGCGAGCTTTTCCACGAAATAAGATGGCTTGTCGGGATAGGATTTCGTCAGCTCGCCGATTTTATCCTTTGCCCGGAGATCCTTGAGCTCGTTCCAGTGAATCAAAGCGAGCGGGTGGACCAAAACCGAGTTACTGATGATGAACTCCTCGCGCGCCAAGCCCACCCCGTCGTTCGGAATCATCGATAGCCTAAAAGACTCGTCCGGGTTGCCGACGTTCATCATGATTTTGGTTTTAGGCCGATCGAGATTCTGCAAGCTTATGGTCTTCTTCTCGAAAGGAATCAAGCCGGAGTAAACCGCGCCCGTTTCCCCTTCCGCGCAGCAAACCGTGACTTCCATTCCGTCCCGCAAAAGCTCGGTTCCGCGCTCGGTCCCAACGATTGCCGGCACCCCCAGCTCGCGCGCGACGATCGCGGCGTGACAGGTCCTGCCTCCGCGATTGGTGATGATCGCCGCGGTTTTCTTCATCATCGGTTCCCAATCAGGATCCGTCTTTTCAGTGACCAAAATATCGCCGGGCTGCACCCGCTCGATCTCCGCAACGCTTCGGACGACCCGAACTTTTCCCTGCGCGATCTTCTCGCCGACGCTGCGTCCGGTCAAAAGCGCGGCCTGCGCTTTCTCCTTCAGCGAGTAAGTTTCCAGGACATCGACGTTACGCCTTGACTGGACGGTCTCGGGTCTTGCCTGAACAATAAAGATCTGCCCGGTTCTCCCGTCCTTCGCCCATTCCATGTCCATGGGCGTGAATCGGCCGTGCACCTTGCTGTAGTAATCCTCGATCATGACCGCCCACCGCGCCAACGTCAGCACGTCATCGTCGCTGATCGCGTAGCGTTCGCGGTCTTCGAGGGAGACCGGAACATTTTTAACCAGCTTCGCGCCGCCGGTATCATAGATAAGCCTGAATTCCTTCGTGCCCAGCTTCCTCTGCAGGATCGGCCGTCGGCCTTCGCCCAACGTCGGTTTGAAAACGTAATATTCGTCGGGATTGACCGCGCCTTGGACAATATTTTCTCCGAGCCCATAGGAAGCATTGATCACGACCGCGTTCTTAAAGCCGGTCTCGGTGTCGATCGAGAACATCACACCCGAAGCCGCGAGATCGGATCGGACCATGCGCTGAATGCCGATCGAGAGGCCGACCTTGAGATGATCAAAGCCCATATCTTCCCGATAAGAGATAGCGCGGTCGGTAAACAAGGAGGCGAAACACCGCTTGCACGCATCCAGCAGCAACGCATGCCCCTGGACATTGAGATAGGTCTCCTGCTGTCCCGCGAAGCTCGCTCCCGGCAAGTCCTCGGCGGTCGCGCTGCTTCGAACCGCGACATCGATGAACGGAACGCCCCCCTCGCGCGAAAGCCGGTCATACGAATCCAAAATCTGCTTCTCAAGATCGAGCGGCAGTTTGCCTGATAGAATGACCTGGCGGATCTTGCTGCCACGAGCTTGCAGGTCTTCCAGGTTTCTATGATCGAGGCCTTGAAGGATCTCGGCGATCTTCGGTTTCAGATCGGATTTCTCAAGGAAGTACCAGTAAGCATCCGCCGTGATGGCGAAGCCGTTGGGAATTTGCACGCCTTGGCCCGTGAGCTCACGGTACATTTCCCCCAGCGAAGCGTTTTTGCCGCCGACAAGCGGCAAATCCGACAACGAAACCTCGTGAAACCATTTAATAAGATCTTTCATAACCAAGCGGTAATGCAGGAAGGATTCCAACCAACGGAGCGGTTCAAACCGCTCGGAAGGGGCTCAAACGACCCAGTTGACCCATTCCTCGGACAAATAGTCCCATTCTCCGGCCATTGCCGGGCTCTAACGTTTTTTATCGGCCTGCCGCGTGGTCTTCGCCTTGCAAAGATGACTGCTTACCGAGGAGGTGGTTCGTATGAAAGTCCAGAGTGTAGCCTTGTCCGTTCTTGTTTTATTTTCGCAATTCGCGTTCGCGGAGTCCGTCAGCCCCGCCAACAATGACGTGCACGACACCGTCGAAAAGATCATTCAGCTGTCCAAGGCGTCAGAAAGCGAAGACGCCGCATGCCGGTCTTTCATCAAATCCCTTCAGGGTCAGACACGGGATTCGGAGAGAAAGGAATTTTTCGTTTCGCGCGCATCGACCGTGACCGCTCTCGAAAAAGTGGATCAATACCCGGGAACCCCGCTTGCAACCGTGCGAGCGCTCGATGAATTCCTCTTTCTCCCCGCTCTCCCAAGCGGCGACGATGCCGACAAGCTTCATGACGCCCTGGCCCGATTGAGCCACTGCCATAGCGTCGAATATTACGGCATTCTCACCCGCCTCATCGACCCTCGCTCTCGTGATCACCTTAATGCGTCCGAAAAGACGCTTCTCCGCCAATATATGATCAGCTATCTCAAACGGGAATCGGAGGGTGGCGCGAGATTTTTCTTTCAAGTTGAAGAGCTCGCCGCGCTCCTCAATCAAGGTGTCCATAACGGACTCTTTCCGGCGTCAGTTGTCACGCGAAGCGCGATCGATGACTTAAATTGGGAAATCGCGAAGACCAAAAAGGAATCGGGTCCAGCATTCGCGGATAATCAAACCCTGTCCGACGCTCAGTCGCAACTGGCGAAGGCGGACGACTTTCGGCTCGATTTCCAAGATGTGCTCGATCTCGAGTTAGACGATCTCTACAAAGCTTCTCCAGAAAGGGGCACTCAGCTCGCGCGCCTGCGATAACCGCGCGCATTGAGACTCAACATCGCTTCCGAAAAACAAAGTCCGCTCGAGGCAGCGCCCCGAGCGGACTTTGTTTTTGATCTTTCTCTTTTTCAGCCGAACTACAACTACTCGTTGCTCAAGCTCGGATCGACCTCATCTCTAGGATGCGGCGGCTGCGGGCCAGGGCCAGGATGGGGCCCTGGGTGCGGATCCGGTCCTGGATGCGGACCAGGGTGCGGACCTGGGTCCGGATGAGGACCTGGCCATGGATGCGGATTAGGCCACGGATGTGGTTGAGGCCAAGGGTGCGGCCACGGTTGCGGCCAAGGCTGCGGAGGATTGATCGGAACAGGAATCTGCCCGTTTGCTGCGCATCTAACGGTCCTTTCACATTCGGCACCATACGTCGAAGGACTCTTCTCGCAATCACCGACGGCTTCGGCGCTCGCAAGCCCCAGGAACAAGCTTTGCCGGGTGAAGATCAACCCCGCGCTTTCCGCCGTACAAACATAGGTCGTGCCGTACGGATAATCCTGAGGCTGATCATCACAAACCACATAAGTGCTGCACTCTTGGTTATTGGTGTTCAGATTATTCGAGCATTGAGCG
The DNA here is from genome assembly GCA_031292385.1 of Oligoflexia bacterium. Taxonomy (GTDB): domain Bacteria; phylum Bdellovibrionota; class UBA1018; order UBA1018; family UBA1018; genus JARLHE01. Next base: position 71,782 of record JARLHE010000014.1, on the reverse strand, counting down.
GCGACTTCAAGCCGCGCCAGGCTGTCGAATTCGCTTGCCGCATTGAACTCCATGCCTTTGCTTTGCGTGTAACAAGTGACGGCGGGCTGAATCTGCCCGTTATCGCAGGTCACATTGTTTTGGCATTCCTGGCTAATCGTCGTCGGGCTTGCCTGACAAGCTTCGACTGCCGCAGCGGCCGCGGCATTCGGATCGAAGCTCTCCATATCGAACTCCGTTCCCTTGCTCTCGGTGGCACAGCGAAAATCCGCCCATGCCGTTCCGCTCAAAACAGCGGCCTGGACAAAAATTCCCAGCGCCACGACCCCTTTGCATCGTCTCAACATGAAGTTCTGCTCCTATCCCCTATTTTCTGAAGTAAGCGATCAGGCCACGCCAACTGATCTCTCGTTGGCGACAGCAAACTATATGCCATCATCGATTACATGATAAAGGCGTACCGCCGCGAAAAAAAGGAATATCGCTTTGCAGTCCGGGTCATTGGGGCTGAACTGATACCGATAACCAGGTATTTTTTACGTATCCGCTTCTGACCTGGCTATCGGGCACTGAAAGTTCGAAATGCACTCAGCCGCGGCTTCTATTGCATCGGGAAGAGCTGTCGCCGTCGCTGTCATCGCCTCGCTGGCGTCCCCCGTTTCCACCGCTTGCGAAGTTAAACTGGGATCCTGCTCCAAGCACAGTGCCCGGGGAAACCAGCAGATCAATCGCGGGGGCCACTTCCTGCGCGACGGAATTGGTCAATTCAACTGCCCCGTAAGGGGTTCCGTCATACGAGGTCACCATGACCGCGGCCACGGCGTTCGTATAAAAGGAGCAATTCTCGATCGTGCCTTGCGGCGAAACACCGCCCGTGGTCTCGAGCTTGATGCCGATGTCGTTATTCCACGAAGACAAACCGTTAATATCAAAATTTGCCACCCGGTATAAATCGAAGCCGATATGCTGCTGGGAAGGCTGAGGGGCCAAAGCCGTGCTGACATCAATATTGGAAACTTTAACGTACAAGGCGCTATCGATGAAAAATTGAGCCTCCTGGATTCTCTGGCTGCTCATCTGGACGTCATGGATATAGAAATTCCCGCTCTTCAGATAATACCCATTCAATGAATTAGTCAGCGAATTGCAGTCAAAGCCGCTCACCTCGTAATCCTGCGCCTGGATATACATCGCGTAGCTGCCGGAATTGCTGAAATCGTTTCTTCGAATGACCGGGGACTCGATCGCTCCGTTCGTGTCCCAGCCGGAGCGAATGCCGAACAAGGAGTTTCCGCTGGCTTGGTTCCCCACTACGCTGACGTTGCTCATGGTCGTATTTTCGGCGTAAAGCAGGATGCCGATCTGATTATTGGAAAAGTTGCTGTTGCTCACCTGAAGAGCGGGAGAATCGTAGGCGAAAATGCCGTCGCCGGGAACGCCGTTGACGCGAATATTCTGAACTTGAATCTGCGCGCCTTGCACATAGAGGCCGGCCGCGGCCTGCGGGGCGACGATTTGATGGCCATTGCCGTTGAACACGATGCCGCTTCCGATCACTTTTAGCGCAAATCCGGTGACGTTCGGGCAAATCAAATCCGCGCCCAAGGTGACGTTCGAGGTGACCACTTGGCCGCATTGCAAAACCTGGCCGGGACTCGGGCCTCCGCCAGTGGGACACGCGGCCGCGAATGTAGAACTCAGGGCGGAAAACGAAAGCAACACACTCATGATGATCGGGTAGTTTTTGTTAGTCATACCCGCATCCAAAGCAATCCCAAGGCCACTTTAATATCGTGATATTATTGATTATTCCAAGCGCAATGCGTATATCACCTGGACAGCCGTCAATTGCTTACTTCCCGCAATCAAGCTATAGAGAGTGGCAATGGCCCACCTTCCCCGGGGAATTGACCCGAATGTCCTGCTGTCGCAGGTAAAAAACACGATGCCTTATCTCTTCGAACCCGGCTTCGAGGAGAGCCTGATGGGATGCCTTCCCCCGGCCCGGGTTCTGCGCGAATATTCCGAATCGCCGGATTCGCCGCTCAGTCATTTTGAATATTACCGGCTTTGTCTCTGCTCCCACTATCTGACGGTCGCGACCCCGGTGCCGACCGATGTCGATAACCAAATCCGGAAAAAGCTCTGGCCGGCGGAGCTGCCCCTCGCGACCGCGCTCGAAATGGCCAACCTCGCGCTCGAAAGCCGGCGATGGGATTTCACGCTTCTTTCGGCACGATCCGTTCGGGGCGCGACCGGAAGCGATTGGCAGTCGGTGCCGCTCACCGCGCATGCTGGGGAATGGTTTACCATCGCGTGCGGCGCTTACTGCGCTCTAGGCCAATATCAAGGCCCCAAGGCACCACCGGAGATCGCGGTGAAGCGCCAGGAAATCCTCGATGCGATCGTGGACGAGGTGAATCTCGAGTCCGAGGTTTTCGGATCGCTCTGGCGCGCCCGCGACGGATTGGGCTGCCTGAAAGCATCGGTGAACATCGCTCATAACTTCGGCGATCTGGATCGGGTCATGGACATGTGGGAGCTTGGCGCGGCCGATCCGCTCCGAAAGGGATTCTATAAACTGGCGATCGCGCCTTTCGGCGCCGACGGCAAGCTTCGCTGTCTGGGCCGGCTCTGGGTGGCCGGCGAGCTCTATAAAGCCCCGATCGCCGAAAGCGCCATGGCACTCGAAAATCATCGGCATTTCGCCCTTCGCAAACCGAAATGCCTGCGGCAGCGCCCGGAATTTCTCGTCCCCCTCGGTCCGTTTTTCGATAACTGGGGAAGACTCCTGGCTCAAGAGCTGCCGCGCGAGTCGCTCCTCGAAGTGATCGAAGCGCTGAAACACGGTTGGGAGCGTCTGTCAAAGAGCTGCGGTTACGGCCGGGCATTGCGCGGGATGCTTGAAATCCAACCCGATCTTCCGCTCGATGACCTCAAAAAATCGCGCGAGCACCGCGTTTTGTTCGAAACGCCTCAAGAACGTTTCGAGCTCAAATGGGCCAATGAAGCGCTGGCGGCGATGGAAGAGATCCCCTCGCGAGCGAACTGAGGATGGCTCAAGATCAACGCCTCGAAGCGCGAGCGCTCCGCCTCCGCGATTCCCGCCGGATACTTGCTTTCGCTGCGGTTCCAGCGCTGCAGCCACTCCGCTCCTAAAAGGCGATCATCCAAGGGAGGACTCCGTCGCGTAACCGCGAGGGTCGTATCCGACTTGGGCCCGGTCGCCGCTCCTCGAGCGACGAAAAAGCCTGCCGACAAGAGCGCCGCCCGCACCGCCGTCGACGCCGAATAGGTCATGAGCTCGACCGCGTGGTTCTCCTCTTGACTCAAACAACGACGATAGATTCTCGAAAAGACGGAAGGCGTCCAAAGCGCCGAATCCGTTTTGGACGAAAAGGGATCATAAAAAATCAAATCCGGCATGGGGGCCGACTCCAGATGATCCAGGAAATCGCCCTCGAGAAGCTCCCATTGCAAGAGCTGATTCGAGCTTTCCCATCGGCTTTCTTCGAGCAGCCGATAGGGCGCCCCGTGACGAAGATGCGGAAACCTCACGGGATGAAGCGAAGCCAGGCGCAAAGGATCCAGATCGCGCTCGAAGCTCACGATTTTCAGGCCCCGAGCCGGCGCCCCCTGCGCCTCGAAGCAGTGAATCGCCGCCATCGCGTTCGTCGCGGCCCCCAAGCCCACATCCCAGATCACAAGCGGCGCCTGGGTTTCGAGCAATCGCTCGGCGAGGCGCGACTGTTTGACGTATAGAGTCTCGGCTTCCTGGGTCGGCTCGATCACCGAATGCATGATCTCGCCCGAGCTGAGCTGACGGATGCTTGAAAACCCATGTGGGGACGAATGAATCTCGTAATCACCCAAACAGGTCTTTTTCTCGCGGCGGGAGCGATTTTTCTGCTTCTTGACCGGATTTTCCTCATCCGCCAGCACCAGCTCTTCGCGCTTGGACTGATAGTATTCCAGGAATTTCCCTTGAAGGATCGCCTCCCGCATTTCGGCCATCAGCCGATGATAGAAAGTCAGGTTGTGGCTGGCGAGCAGTTTCCAACCGACGACCTCCTCGGCTTTGTAAAGATGATGGAGATAAGCGCGCGAGTAATTCACGCAGGTCGCGCAACCGCAGTCCGGATCGAGCGGTTCTTCCGAAAATTTATAAACGCCCCGGCGCAGCTGCAGCTTTCCGACCGACGTGAAAGCCACTCCTCTTTGAGCAAGCGCCGAGGGCAAAATGCAATCGAACATATCCACGCCGCGATGGACGGCCTCCAGGATGTCGATCGGCGTACCCACTCCCATCAGATAGCGGGGCAAATCGCGCGGAAGAAGCGCCGCGGTCCATTCCGTGAAATCCTCACGCTGCCCTTTCGTCTCACCCACGGCGAGCCCCCCGATGGCGAAACCGTCAAATGGAAGCTGCGTGAGAAAGTCCGCGCTCTGGCGGCGCAGATCCTGAAAGCAGGCGCCTTGAACGATACCGAACATGGCTTGGGGCGAGTCCTCGCGGGCGGCAAGGCTTCTCTTGGCCCATCGATGGGTCAGCTCCATCGCCTGGAGCGCCTGCGCGTGCTCGGCAGTGGAAGGAATGCACTGATCGAGCACCATCATGATGTCGCTTCCGATCGCTCTTTGCATTTCGATGCTTTTTTCGGGCGAGAGCAAATGCATCCGCCCGTCGACATAACTTTGGAAGCTCGCGCCCTCCTCGTTCATCTCCCGGGAATGCGGCAACGAAAATATCTGAAACCCGCCCGAATCGGTCAGCACCGGCCCATCCCAATTCATGAAACGATGAATGCCGCCGAACTTACGGAAGACCTCCGGGCCTGGCCGCAGAAGAAGATGGTACGTATTCGCCAAAAGAACGTGCGAGCCCGCGGTCTTCAGGGAATCGACCGTCTGGCTTTTCACCGTGGCCTGAGTGCCCACGGGCATGAAAATCGGGGTTTTCACCTCACCATGAAGCGTGCGGAAACGAGCAGCACGGGCGCGCGAGCCTGGCGACTCGCCATCGATCTGAAAACCTAAACGAGGCATGAGGATCTCCTAGCAAATTTGGGCAAAAAACGGGATAAGAAGAACGGCAAAGGATCAAGAATGACGCAACCAATCAAGCTTAATTCCAAACTTGCAGGAAACCCAACCCAAGCACCGCGGTACTCGGTGACCGTCAAAGGCCCGGATGGCGAGGCAGCCTCCCTGGGTGATCCACGGGCGACTCGGGCCATGGTTGCCCTGATGGACATGAACGCCGTCCTCGGCGGAGCCGCAAGCCATTACGGCGGCCCGGCGGCGTTTGCCGAGCTAATGTCCGCCCTGCACGGGATTGTCTTTCAAGAGGCCCAAAAAAAATCGGCCCCCTGGCACGAGCTCTACCATCTGATCAACGATGCCGGTCACTGCGAAAACGGCCTCTACGCCCTGAAAGCGAATTACGGCTTTGCGGGCTTGAGCTTGAACTCCCTCAAAGGGTTCCGTTCGATTGACAGCAAGCTCACCGGCCACGGCGAATCGCATTTGTTTCCGGAAGGCGTTTTTCTCAGCAATGGTCCCTTGGGTTCGGCCTTTCCGCAATCGCAAGGCCTTGCCATGGCGGACGCCCTGGCGGGCAAGAACCGCGTCACCGTCACGGCGATTTCGGACGGAGCCTGCATGGAAGGCGAAGCACGCGAAGCGCTGGCCGCCGTTCCGGGCCTCGCCCGCAGCGGAAAACTCGCTCCGTACGTTTTGGTCATCTCCGACAACAACACCAAGCTGACCGGCCGAATCGATCAAGACGCGTTTTCGATGGAACCGACGTTCGCGACTCTCCCCTCCTTGGGGTGGAAAGTGATCTCTCTTGCCGATGGCCATGATTTGCAAAAATGCTTCGACGCGATCACGCAGGCCATCTCGGAAGCACGCGCCAATCCGAAAATCCCGGTCGCCATCCACGCCCGCACGATCAAAGGCATCGGAACGAAAAAAACCGCGGAATCCTCGTCAGGCGGACATGGTTTTCCGCTCAAAAGCCCGACGGAGCTGAAGGCGTTCATCCAGGAAATCTATCACGGCGAAAACTACCCGGAAACGTTCGATCAGTGGATCGACGAGCTGATCGTTCTCGAAAAGGAAATCAAGGCCAAGGCCGCCGGATCGCCGAAGGCACCGGACGAGAAAATCCAAGCCGGCGTGAGCGCTGCTTTGGTTAAGACGCGCAAAGCCGGGCTACCCGTGGTGAGCATCACCTCCGACTTGCCAGGCTCGACCGGCGTCGCGGGCTTCCGCAAGGAATTTCCGGCCGACTCCTTCGACGTGGGCGTGGCTGAAAGCAATATGATTTCGGTCGCAGCCGGGTTTTCCAAGCTCGGCTATATTCCGGTCGTCGATACGTTCGCCCAGTTCGGCGTCACCAAGGGCGCGCTGCCGCTGATCATGGCCAATCTCTCGTATGCGCCGATGCTCTGCGTTTTCTCGCATACGGGCTTTCAGGACGCCGCCGATGGCGCGTCTCACCAGGCCTTGAGCTACTTGGCGATGACCGCAAGCCTGCCCAATTGCGATGTGTACTGCCTGACCTGCAGCGAAGAAGCCGACGCGCTCGTCACCCAGGCGATCCAGAAATTCGCCGACGACCGCAAAGCGGGACGCACTCCGCGTACGACGGTTTTCTTTCTGGGACGCGAAAACTTCCCGAAAACCTATCAACCCGGCGCGCGCTACGATTTGCGCAAAGCTCAAATCGTGCAAGACTCGAGCGCCCAGCATGCGAAGTGCGTTTGTCTCGTCGCCTCCGGCTCATTGATTCCGCAAGCGCTTGAAGCCGCCCGTGAGCTCGAAACTCAAGGAATCGGCGCGGTCGTCGTGAATCCTGGCCCCCATAATCACCCGGACCTGGAGACTCTGACCGCGGCGCTGAAGAGAACCTCAGGCCGCATGGTGGTAGTCGAGGACCATCAGAAAATCGGCGGGCTCTTTCATCTTCTCGCCGCCGAGCTCTACCTGCGTGAAGGGAAGACCCGTGCACTGGGCGTCGACGGCGGCTACGGCCAAAGCGCTTACAACGCCATCGATCTTTATGAAAAGCATCGGATGGACGCGAAAGCGATCGCGAGCTGCGCGATCGAGATCGCGAAGACTTCGGTTCCCCTCACCGTACAATGAAAGGCCTGAGGCCGGGTCATGTGCCTCTGGAGCGGGCGCTCTCCAAGCTCGGCATCGCTTCGCGCACTCAGGCTCGCGAGTGGATTCTTGCCGGACGGGTCAGCGTCAACGGCGTCGTTCGGCGCGATCCTGCCTATGGCGTCTCTCCCGAGCGCGCGGTTCTTGAAATCGACGGCCGGCGCGTGGCTCGCGCCGAATGGAGAACGTTCATCCTGCACAAACCCCGCGGCGTGGTGACGACCCGCTCGGACGAAAAAGGGAGGCCCACCGTTTTCTCCCTCATCAAAGAGCCGGGCCTCCACCTCATCGCCGTGGGACGCTTGGACTGGGCGACTTCCGGACTCCTCATCCTAACGAACGATACGCGGCTATCGGATTGGCTTACGGATCCCGAGCACGAGGTAGGCCGTACCTATCTCGTCACGGTTCGCGGAGAGATGCTTGAATCCGAGCTCGAGCGCTTGCGCCAGGGCATACGCGATGACGGCGATCTCTTGCGCGTCGATGAAGCCGTTTTGCGCAAATCGAGTCGCCGCGAATCGCACTTGACGGTACGCCTTCACGAAGGAAAAAACCGCGAGATCCGACGTATTTTTCTGGCCCTCGGCCATGAAGTCTCGCGACTGAAGCGCGTTGCCTACGGCGGTCTCGAGCTCGGCGAACTTGAACCCGGCGAATATCGCGAGATCACCCGCGAAGAGATGGAAAGACTGTTTCCGGGCATGCCTGCATCGAAAAGCTGAAAGAATTGGACCCCGGCCAAAAAGAAGTCCGAGTAAAAAAGATGGTTGCGGCGCCGGCAGTGAAAGCGGCGAAACATCCGGAATGAAGACCCGCGCTCCCGTCACGACGACGAGAACGCGGGCCCACGTGCTTACGATGCCCTAACGCCTTGGTTTCCTTCCGCTGCTTCTTTCCCATAGGGAGCCGATGTCAGGGGAGCGACATCGAGTCCAAGCGCGAGCTTCAGCACCTCGGACGCCGTTTCGACGAACTCGATTCGAAGCGCGGATCGCACTTCATCCGGAACCTCGCGCAGGTCTTTCTGGTTCCGCTTCGACATGATCACCCGCTCAATGCCGGCCCGATGAGCCGCGATGAGCTTCTCCTTGATTCCGCCGACCGGCATGACCGCTCCGCGCAAGGTGATCTCGCCCGTCATCGCGAGCTTCGGATCCACGCTTCGCCCGGTGAGGAGCGAGGCGATGGTCGTTAGCATCGTGATCCCGGCCGAAGGCCCATCCTTTGGGATCGCGCCTGCCGGCACGTGCACGTGGATGTCCTTCTTCTCGAACTCGAAGCCGGGGATCATATGCGCCAGCCGCGACCTGACGAGGCTCAACGCGATCTGCGTCGATTCCTTCATCACATCGCCGAGCTGCCCGGTGAGCGTGAGACTTCCCCTACCAGGCATGAGATTAGCCTCGATAAAGAGAATCTCGCCGCCTTGCGGTGTCCACGCAAGACCGGTCGCGACACCCGGAGGGCTCAAACGCTCCGCCACTTCGTGCACGAACCGCTCGCCTCCCAGAATCTCGTCCAAATCGCTGATCTCGACCTGGACCGGCAGCACCGCGTCCGGAGCCAGCACTTTCTCCGCCATCGATCGGCAGATGCCCGCGATCTTCCGTTGCAGATCGCGCACGCCTGCCTCACGCGTGTACGAATGAATGACCTTTAAAAAGGCATCGTCCTTGATGACCAGCTGATCTTTCGTCAGCCCGTGTTCCGCGAGCTGCTTGGGGATCAGATGATTTTTCCCAATGTGAAGCTTCTCGGCCGTCGTGTAGCCATTCAGCTCGATGACATCCATTCGGTCCAAAAGCGGGCCTGGGATGGAATCGAGGCTGTTGGCGGTCGCGATGAAAAAGACCTTCGACAAATCGAATGGAACATCCAGGTAATGATCCAAGAACGTGCCGTTTTGCTCAGGATCAAGGACCTCGAGCAACGCCGCCGCCGGATCGCCTTGATAGCCGTGTCCCAGCTTATCGATCTCGTCCAGCATGAAGACCGGATTGTTCTCTTCCGCGCGCTTCATACCTTGGATGATCCGGCCGGGCATCGCGCCGACATAGGTCCGGCGATGGCCGCGGATTTCAGCGTCATCCCGCACGCCGCCCAGGCTTCCGCGCACGAACTTGCGTCCGAGCGCCTTGGCAATGCTCTGACCGAGGCTCGTCTTGCCGACGCCGGGAGGACCCACGAGCAGCAGGATCTGGCCACGATCGGATTTCTTGAGCTTCATGACCGCGAGATGCTGCAAGATCCGCTTTTTGATCTTATCCAAGCCGTAATGATCGCGATCGAGAACGGCTCGCGCCTTCTCCAAGTCGAGATCTTCGGGATTGACGCTCGACTTGGCCCACGGCAATGCGCAGAGCAAATCGAGATAGTTGCGAATCACATGGGTTTCGGCCGAATTCTGACCCATCGTTTCGAGCCGCTTCAGCTCCTCCAGCGCGACTTTCTTCGCCGACTCGGGCATCTGGGCGTCTTCGATCTTTTGGCGATAATCGTCCTTCGACCCGGCCGCGCCCGCGCCGCCCTCGCCTAACTCCTCGCGAATGGCGTTGAGTTGTTCGCGCAAGATCGCCTCGCGTTGGAGCTTGCCCATCTTGTGGGTGAGCTTTTCGCGGATCTCGCTTTGAACCTGGAGCGCTTCCTTCTGCTTTTGCATCAACTCGAGCAGGATCAGAACGCGATCCTTCACGAGCGAGGCCTCGAGGATTTCCTGCTTTTTAAGCGAGTCGATTTCGAGGTTTCCGGCGCATAGATAAGCCAGAAACGAGACATCCTCGATACCATCGACCAGTTCGGACAATTGCTCCGTATTCGAAGGAAGAAGGTCGAGAATCTCATGCGCGAGCGTTTTCAAGCTGGCTAAAAGCGCCTGCTCGGTGGCGCGCTCGCTCTCGAGCGTCCCTGGGGCGGGATCCGCCCAGTTCTCGCCCTCGACCTCGATATAGCCATCCTTTTCTTGGTACCCGCTCACCCGGAATCGGGACACCCCTCGAAGGAGCACTTGATAGCCGTTTTCGGCGTCGCCCCGAATCTTTTCGATTTTGGCGAGCGTACCCACCCGGAACAAATCCGACTCGGCGACATGACCATCCTCAGCCGCCTCCCGTTTCTGGGCGACGGCGAAAACGTACTGGTCGCCCCCTTGAGCGGCATGGATCGCAGCTACGGTTTGAGCCCTGCCCACCCGGAGCGGCAATGCCGTGCCCGGAAAGACGACCGTATTCCTCATGGGTATTACTGGAAATTTTGCCATTTTGCTTCTCCCCTTGTTGCTTCGTTACTCAAACCATTATTCGAAGCTTTTCGAACTTTAAAACAAGATGGCAACCCTTGAGGCGTTGTCAAACCGAAGAGCCCGCGAATAATTTGATAGTTCGATAACTATAGAATATAATTACGCAATGAAAGCGAGCTACCGCCCCGACCTAAAAAGGATGCCCCTCTCTTCGCTTTTTTACGCCCTAGGCGATCCCGTGAGGCTTAAGATCGTTCAAACCCTCATTGAACAAAATGAGATCTCCTGCGGAGAATGCAAGAGCCCGCTCTCGAAATCGACGATGTCCCACCACTTCAAAGTGCTCCAGCAAGTAGGCTTGATCCAGAGGCGCGGGGAAGGAACCAGCCACTATCTCTCGCTTCGTCGCGCAGAAATCGATCGTCGCTTGCCCGGCCTTTTGGAAGCTCTCCAGCGCGCCACTCACCCGCTTTGACTGGACTGAAATAATCTACTCAGGTTCTCTAAAAATTTTCTCCGAAGCCAGTCAAAAAATTTACAGCAGACGGCTGAACTGTTAGTCTTCTGTTATGAAAAACAAAATGGGCTTACGGATAAGCCCTGTCGTCATGACGACAATGTTGGTGGGGGTTTTTGGTCATTCAGCTTTCGCTGATTCACAAAAGACAATCGATGTTTCCCAAGTTCAGCGCGCGATCGTGAAAAACCACGCTCGTTGGCAGGCGAAGGATTCCTGGCTGAACCATTTGGCGCCGAAGGACGTCAAACACATGTTCGGCCTGCAAAAGCCGCCGAAGAGAACGCTCGATTTTCACGGAGTTCATGCTCTGACCGCCGGCTCGATCGACTGGCGCAACAAGGACGGCGTCAACTGGCTGGGGGCGGTCATGAATCAGGGCGATTGCGGCAGCTGCGTCGCCTTCTCGACCGTCGCGACGCTCGAAGCCCAGACTTCCATCGCATACGGTGTCCCCTGGCTGCACCCCAGCTTCTCCCCTCAACAGCTCTTCGCTTGCGGCGGCGGCGGTTGCGACAGCGGCTGGATGCCGGATTCAGCGGCCGATTTCCTGCAAAGCACCGGCGTGGTCGACGAGGCCTGCATGCCTTACACCTCGGGCTCGACCGGCCAGGATGTCGCCTGTAATCAGGAATGCGCCGACTCCAGCTCCCGCAGCATGAAAATTGCGGCCTATACGACTCCATCGGGCAGCTACGGCAGCGGCAACGCGGACGCGGTCAAGGCCGCCCTCGCGAACGGTCCGCTGGTCACCACGCTGACGGTCTATGCCGACTTCATGACGTACGCGGGCGGAGTTTATAAACACGTCACCGGCGACGCTTTGGGCGGCCACGCGATCAGCATGGTGGGTTACGACGATGCGAAGCAAGCCTGGCTGATTCGCAACAGCTGGGGCACGGAGTGGGGCGATAACGGCTTCGCCTGGGTCAGCTATGACGACGATTCCGGCATCGGCGGCGAGACGTGGAGCTTCAACGTGGCTCCGCCGACGGGCTACCTCTCCGTCGAGTCCCCGTCGGATAGCGAATACGTTTCCGGCCAGTATCAACTCTCCGTGGATGCGCGGAACCTCAATGCGCAGGACGTACGCTTCCACATCGTGGGTTCGGACGGCCGCGACGCGAGCACCCTCGCCTGCGTAGGACAGGGCGCCAATTGCTCGGCCTCATTGAACACGCTGCAGCTGAAAGAAGGCACGTACCAGATTTACGCGGAAAGCCCGTCGGCCTCCGTTAAGTCCCAGGTTCGCGAGTTCTACGTCATCAACAGCGTTCCGCAGATGAGCCTTTCCTTCGCCGGAGCCAATGGGGTTGATCTCACGGCACCGCTTTCGGGACGCCCTGAATTCGCGATCACGGCTCAATCCACGCCGGTTCCGTTCCAACGCCTGCGTTTCAGCGTGACGGACTCGACCGGTAAAGTGATTGAAGTCAAGAACTCGGAACAGGTCCTTCCACAGATGCAAATGGGCTGGAGAACGACCGTGATACCGAACGGTCAGTACACGATTTCCATGCATGGCGAAATCACGTACGGAAGCCAGGTATATTCGGCCGACTCCGCTTCTTACACGGTAACGGTTCAGAACTAAAACTGTTCGAAAAACGAGCATAGTTTCATGATGGCCGTCTCGACCGAAGCTTTCGGTTGAGGCGGCCATCGTATTTTAGCGAGATTAAAATCTTTAATCCGGATTAAATTTGGTAACGTTTTCGGCTCGCCCGTATTCACCCATCTACCCGATTTCATGAGATTTTTATAAGTCGCCGTATCAAGCACGCCTCTTGCTTTTCATCCTCCACATGAAAAGAACCTGGATAGTCTGTGCTGACGATTGCCGCGCAAAACTTTTCGTAAAAAAGGGCCCATGCGAGCAGGCCTGCCTTTGTCGAACCATTCCGCGCCCCAACGAAGCGCTAAACGAGTTTGTTCATTACGTCGTCGAGGAAATCGAAGTCGCCTGCGGCGAAGGCACCGAAAGCGGGCTCATTCTTTGCGGCGAAAACGAGATCCTCGCCGAATACATCAAGCAACTCAGCGATTCGGTGCGAGGCTCGGTCATTGGAACGATCGAGCGAAACCTTTGCGACGCATCGCCCGAAGCCATCTCCGAATCCACGCAACTCAAAACCCAACTAAGGCCGGAACAATGGGCGCACTAAGAAACGGTAGCGAGTTATTCCAGAAAAATCGGGCCCAGTCGTCGACGAGAGCGACCGTTTCGAGGGAAATCCGAGTGATTCTCATCCCAAAACCCGGGCTCGCAATGAAACTCTTCGCCCACACGGTTTGCATCGCCTATCTCGGCGATTCGACCCCCATCGGGGACCTGATTTTCAACCACGCCCTTTCCCATCTCGATAAGCTCTTCGTTCCGAAAGGAGTCCAGTTCGTGCCGCCCATCCAAGGAATCGGCGGCTTTGATTACAAAAACGAAAAGACGCGAACCGGACACACCCATTCCGTCATCAACTGGCTGAGGAAAAACAGCAAAACCACGCCCATCCATACTCACCCGATGACCGATCTCCCGGAGCAAACGAGCGAATGCCGAATCTTAGTCGCCGACCTCTCGGGTATCATCGGGCTGATATTGATCCGTCACTCGTTTCGATTAAACCCCAATACTCAAAGAGTGACGAAAACCCAAGGCCGCCTCACACACGCCCAAAACTCGACGTCTGTCTAAACTCTAGACAGCACCGCCTCGCGAACGATCGAAAACCACCCGTATTTCCTGGGCGTTATCACGGCACCGCCCTTGCTTCACGCTAGAGAAGAAACGGACGGCATTATGAAAATCATTAAATTGATCGGTTCCGCGCTCGGCGTCAGCCTGATGTTATCCGTTACTTCCTTTGGCACTTCGTTTGCCGCCGAATCCGCCACCGTATTTAAGCCAAGCTGCGTCTTGGACCACGCAGACCCTTTCGATCTGGGATGGGCACTCGCCGGCGGCCCCAACGCCGGCAAGTGCCTGGATACGACTCAAAAAAGATCGGTTGTGCAACTACCCAATGGCCCGGCCGGCCAAAACGGAATGATCACGATCGCTAATTTCGCCCATAACGGAAAATTCTGGATCGCCTCGATCGACCCGAACGGCATCGATGAGGTCATTTTTCAGGTCGACCATTTCCCCGCCGCGGTGCCGGCGGCCCATGCCCAAATTCGCTTTAAAATGAAGCGCGGCCGCGAGGTTTCGCTCGTCGAACAAGACGCTTCAGGCGCGGAACCCCGCCAAGCCCGGCAGAGCGTCCGGGATTTCGTCTACTCGGTCGAAGCCGTGGAGTCTTATCAAGGCGGCGAGAATTTCGACATTTTCAAAGGCCTCGAAAGGCACTTTGGGCTCGCGTACCGTTTCGTTTCGATGGCCGATCGATTCAGGGACATGATCACGATCGATCACCACCTCACCCAACAATACAGCCTCAAACTCTCGGATGCCGACAAAAGCCGGCTTCTGCAACACGCGGTGAACATGAGCGAAAAGTTCGGGATGAAATATTACTACAACACGCTCACGCGCAGCTGCACGACCGAGGCCTTCCGACTCCTCGACCAGACCATGCACTTGGGCCTGGGCGAGGAAATACAATCCGCTTTGGGAAAAATCATTCTGGATCAGACCAACCCGATCGAGGCCCCGCTTGGCCTCTCCAACCTGGGCCTGCTCAAGCCGCGCGGCCAATCCGAGCTGCCGAATGTCGACGCGGATCGGGATTTGATCTCGGAACTTGCACGAGAGAAGACTGAACAATGAAATTGCGCGCGCGCTGGTACATACCGCTGCTTTTCTTCGGCCTAGGCTGGAGCGCGCCCCATGCGCAAGCGGCGGAGAGCGATTTCCCGAGAAACGACCTTTATGATCGTCTTTACCCAACCTACATAGAATATTGCGGGGCATCGCAAAGAATCAAAAGCGCGGTTGCCAATGAGCTTGGCAGCGCGGGCGGAAAATTTGGTCATGGCTTCATCTATTTGAAAGGCGCCTGCCGGGACGAGAATCCCGCCTATCCGAGAATTCACTCGTGCGCGGCCAATGATCCGGGAGAACACGGAGTCGGCATCAGCGTGAACTCCGATTTCAGCAACGCCAACTGGGTCGCGGTTCCATCAAAGGATTTCTACCTGCACGGGCTCACTGGCCCCTCGGGATCGCTCAACGTCAGCACTTACATGAATACAAAAGAACTGGCTAAATCGCTGGGGATTCTCAACGGAGTAACTTTCTCCGAAGCCGCGCTCACGGCCAATAAAAACCCCAACATCACCCGCGAAGAATACATGTACGAAGAGTCGTACGGAACGGACTTCGCGACCCAGAACGGCCGCAACTTGCATTGCGTGAAAGTGCCGGTGCAACCCGTCGAGCTCGAGAAGATGGTCAGCTACCTGAACGCGCGCAATGATTATTACCATGCGCACGGCAACTATGTTTGGAAGGACACCAATAACTGCGCCACCAATTCCGACAATGCCCTCGCCGCGGCCGGATTTTGGGAGCCCTTGCCGGTAGACGGCCCGGATTTGTTTTCATTGGGTGAAATCGCGATACCGCTCAACAGTTTCATTCGCTGGGTCAGAAGAACCCATGACCTTCCCATCGAAACCCTGACGGTTCTTTATCGGGATGAAAGCGCCCGAAAAATGCTGCTCCAAACCGGGCAGCTTCCGCTGCGCCCAGGCGTGGTTAACGAATATTTCGGGATAAATTCCCCGAACCAGGCGTTCAGTACCGCGATCACGGAAGAGTTTATCGCGCTCCCTCCCTTCTACGGCCTCAGCTACGCCGACTTCGAGGCGCTCACGAAAGCGCCTCAATATACCCAGCTCAAGGCTAGCCTTTTGAAGCTCCAGAGTCGCTTACTGAAGGTGAAAGCGAACCGCCAACCCTTGGAGATGACGCTCCAAGGGGCTACGCGCATAGAAAAGGAATCGGGCGTCCTCTGGCAGTTTCCCGAATTTTACGAGGCATTTTACGAATGGGTTGACCGAACCCTGGTTCAGGTGCAAGAACAACTGGCTCACGCCAACTGAGAAAATAAGAATATGGAAAACATCCCCGAAGTCCCACCCAATTCGTTTCGAGTGGTCTTGAACCTGAAAGAACCGAAACCCAGGCTCGACAGCGTGCTGATGGAAGCGCTCCGGGCGCAGAAAGAATGCCTCACGCTGCGCAACCTATCGCGCGGGGAGTTCAAAGAGCTTTTTAAAAAGAAAAAGATCCGAATCAAGGGCCAATCCGCCACGCCCTCCTCGGCGCTGGCGAAGGGCCTGACTTATGTCGACATCCATGGATTCACCAAAGACTCAACGCTTTGACGTGATCATCATCGGTGCCGGCGGCGCTGGCATGATGTGCGCGATCCACGCCGCAAAGCGAGGCCGGAGCGTGCTTTTGCTCGATCACGCGAAGAAGCTGGGAGGTAAAATCCTCATCTCCGGCGGCGGGCGATGCAACTTCACCAATCTCACCGCCGGGCCGCTCAATTACGTTTCAAAGAACCCGCATTTCTGCAAATCGGCCCTCTCGCGATACCCGGCCGAATCCTTCATCGATATGGTGCGGGATCACGGGATCGCCTTCCATGAGAAAAAGCTCGGACAGCTTTTCTGCGATCGCTCCGCGCAGGAAATCGTCGATATGCTGAAAGCCGAATGCGACCAGGCAGGCGCCCAATTCCTGCTGGATTGCCCGATTCAAAGCGTGGCCGCCATCGATCGCGAAGGCGCGCGCTATCAAATCGAAACCCGCCTGGGCTCCTTCATCTGCGAGTCCCTGGTCATCGCGACCGGCGGGCTTTCCATTCCGAAAATCGGCGCAACCGGATGGGGCTATGAGCTCGCCCAGCAGTTCGGCCTGAAGCTCGTCCCGCGCGCCGCCGCCTTGGACGGCTTTGTCTTCGCGGATGAGGAGGGACGATCGCTCGCTTCCCTGGCAGGTTTGTCTATCGACTGCAAAATCACCTGCAATGACCGTGTTTTTCGCGAAAACATCTTATTCACGCACTCCGGCCTCAGCGGGCCCGCCGCGCTTCAATCCTCGCTGCATTGGTATCCCGGCGATGGCATCACCATCGATCTATTGCCCGAGCTTGACTGCTTTTCCTGGTTCCTCAAAAAGAAAAAAGAAGGCAGCCGGGCTTTGGTAAGGAACCTCTTAGCCGAGCTCTTACCCTCCCGCTTTTCGGATTGGATCTGCGAGCGGCACTTTCGTTCGGAACTGCCCCTCCCCCAGGTCTCTGAAAGAGCCCTGGAGGAGTTTTGCCACCTTCTGAAGGCCTGGAAATTGTCGCCAAGCGGTACCGTCGGATACAGTAAGGCCGAGGTCACCCGCGGCGGCGTCGACACCGATGAGCTCTCCTCCAAAACCATGGAGAGCAAAAAGGCTCCCGGCCTTTATTTCATCGGTGAGGTGGTGGACGTCACCGGCTGGCTTGGCGGCTACAACTTCCAGTGGGCCTGGGCCTCCGGCTGGGCAGCCGGACAGGTCGCTTAAGGCAAGTCAAAGACCAGAAATTCAGCTGGCGTTTTCGCCTGGAATTTCAATTTCTGCTCTTCACTCACCGCCGCGCCGTCGCCCTCTTCGAGAACGACGCCGTTGAACTCGACCACGCCCCGGGCCACGTGAACCCAGGCATAACGGCCTGACTTCAAGGAAAGATCAGTCGCCTTTCCCTCTTCAAGCACCGAAGCATAGAGCGAGACGTTTTGATGCATCGTCAACGACCCGTCCCTCCCGTCAGGAGAAACGATCAGCTTCAACCGGTTTTTTTTGTCTTCCGGAGAAAACCGCTTCTCTTCGTAGCTCGGCCGAATCCCCTCAGCGCCTGGAGTCACCCAGATCTGGAGCAGGTGCAACGGATCCTTCTTCGAATGGTTGAACTCGCTGTGGAGCACGCCGGTGCCGGCACTCATGCGCTGAACATCGCCGTACTTCAGAACCGAGCCCGTTCCCATGCTGTCCTTGTGCTCGAGCGATCCATCCAAAACGTAGGTGATGATCTCCATGTCACGATGCCCGTGTTTTCCGAAGCCCTCACCGGCCGCGATCCGATCGTCGTTGATGACGAGCAGCTCGCGAAAGCCCGTAAACTGGGGGTCGTAATAACTGGAGAACGAAAAGGTATGGTACGTATCGAGCCACCCATGGCTGACGTGGCCGCGATCTTCGGATTTTCTTACTTTAATCATATCGCCTTCTTCATGAATTGGAGATCAAGGTTGATCGTAATATCATCACCCACTAAAACACCGCCCGCTTCAAGCGCGGCGTTCCAATTCAAACCGAAATCCTTTCTCTTGATTCGGGTTGCAGCAGATGCGCCGATCTTAACATTCCCGTAAGGATCTTTGATTTCATCGAGCGATGATTCAACATCGAGCACTACTTCCCGGGTAACGCCACGAATCGTCAGATCGCCCGCTACTTTGAACCGATCCTCATCCGCTTCCTCGATGCGCTTGGACTTGAAAGTCAACGCTGGGTATTTCTGCACATCGAAAAAATCGGCGCTCTTCAGATGCTCGTCACGCTTGGGCTCGCGCGTATCGATGCTCGACGCATCAATGGTCGCTTCGATCGAGCTATGCGCCAAATCGTTCCGATCGAACTGCATCTTGCCTTTGACCGACTTAAAGCCGCCGTGGACTTTCGCAATCATCATGTGCTTGACGCTGAAGTTAGCGCTGGAGTGCGCCGGATCCAGTTCCCAGGTGTTTAGTTTGGTAGTCATAATGTTTCCCTCTGACTCCAAAATAGGCCTTCCGGCTATATTCCACTAGATAGGATTATATAGAATAACTATCCCAGTTATGAGACAATCCATATCCTATGGATGTTAATGACCTTTTGGTATTCGTACGGGTGGTCCAGGCCGGCAGTTTCAGCAAAGCCTCCAAGATATTGGGAATGCCCAAATCGACCGTCAGCCGCCGAGTCGCGGATTTGGAGAGTGCACTCGGTATTCCACTTCTCCATCGAACCACCCGGAGCCTGCGGATCACGGACGTCGGCAACAGCTATTTTCAACATGGATTAAAAATCGCGGCCGAGCTCGAGCAGGCCGAAGCCTTGCTCACCAGCCTTCAATCGGTTCCGCAAGGCACGCTGAAGCTCACCGCACCCACCGATTTCGGCACGCGGTTTTTGGGCAAAAGCGTCAGCGAGTTTCTTAAGGCCAATCCGCGGGTATCGGCGGATATCGTCCTCACCGAGCGCGTGGTCGACCTCATCTCGGAAGGCTTCGATCTGGCGATTCGCATCGGCGCGCTCGAAGACTCCTCGCTCATGGCGCGCAAGATCGGCAACATCGAGATGCAGCTTTGGGCGAGCCCCGATTATCTCAAAGAAAAGGGCGAACCTAAATCCTGCGCCGAGCTGGAAAAACACTCCTGCATCCTTTTCACCGGAGAAGAGGAACAACCCAGCCAGTGGCGGCTTCAGGGTCCGCGTGGCGCCTCTTCAGTCATCAAGACGCGGGGACGGATCTCCTCGAATAACATCGATTTGGTGCGCGACTTCGCCATCCGAGGCGAGGGAATCGCCCTGTTACCCTACTTTCACTGCTCCGAGGACTTGAAAAAAGACCGACTCCAACCGGTCTTGGATCTGTGGTATTTCGACTCCGGCCCGATTCACGCGGTGTTTCCGGGACAAAGATACCTGCTCCCTAAAGTCCGAGCTTTCGTGGAGCACCTGCTCGCCGAGTTCACGAATTTCAACTGGAGATACCGAAATGCACGAGACCGAGGTTGAATGCCCGTTTTGCGGTGAAACGTTCACCACCCTGATTGACTGCTCGGAGGACGAGCAGGTTTACGTCGAAGATTGCTACGTCTGCTGCCGGCCGATTACTTTTCGAGTGCGTTGTCTTGCCGGGGAACTAATTTCGGTAGATACAGGACGCGAGTGATTTTTATGAAAAACCAACCCCGCTTCTCCCGAAAATCGATCGACTTTATCGCCAAAGCTTCCCGCCAAAAATCCTCGACCTGGCTGGAGCGCAACCGCGCCGAATATGAAGCCGTGCTGGTCGAGCCGATGCGCGTGCTCATGACCGAAGTAGCGCGCCAATTGCGGCAGGAGGCGCCAGCCGGATACCGCTTCCCGACCCGGGGCTTCGCGCGCATCCGCCGCTCAGCCGAAAACGCGAGAACCCAAGGTCCTTACAGGGATTGGATCGGCGCCTCCGTGTCGCGCGACTCCGGCAGCCGCTACGAAGACCTGCCTTCGCTTTATTTTAATATCTCCAAGGAAGACGTCTTTTCAGCTGGTGGGCTTTACATGCCCAGCGCGGCGCAAACCAAAAAGATTCGGGCGTGGATTGACCGAGATCCATCCGAGCTGGAAGAGCTTCTGGCGGATCGAAAGTTTCGCCGGCACTACAAAGACCTGGGCGATGAGCGCGTGCTGAAAACCAAGCCTCGCGACTACCCGATCGATCATCCCAAAATAAATTGGCTGAAAATGACCGGCTGGTATGTCTGGCGGCCGATCCCGAAAAAAGAGCTCTTCTCCCGAAATTTCGCGGACCGCCTGGCCGAAGACTGGCGCCAAGCCCTCAGGCTGAATCAGGTTCTCGACGGCTACACTCGCGCTTTTCCCAAGAGCGGACCGCTCGAAAAGCTCGAGGAAATCCAGGCCCCAAAGGTCGACTCGTGGGATTAAGGCTAATTCTTAATGATGCGCCCCGGAAGAAGGCTGCGGCATCACGCCCTTGACTTCGGCCATTGCGATCGTCGGCAAGGCGCGGACGAACAACAAGAAAAGCGCGAAGAACAACCCCATACTGCCGAAGGTCCAACCCCAGTCATACCAGGTCGGGAAGTACATCGACCAGGAGGACGGCAAGAAGTCGCGATGGAGCGAGGTCACGACGATCACGTAGCGTTCGAACCACATACCGATGTTCACGAACAACGAGATCACGAACACGATCGCCACATTGCGGCGGCAAGCCCGGAACCAGAACAACTGCGGAATCAAAACATTGCAGCTGACCATGGTCCAGTAAGCCCACCAGTACGGGCCGAAGGCGCGATTGACGAAAACGTAGCGCTCAAACTGATTACCCGAATACCAGGCCATGAAAAACTCGGAGGCATAGGCGTAACCGACGATCATGCCGGTCGCCATGATGACCTTGTTCATCTTCTCGAGATGTTCGAGAGTGATGTAGTTCTTGAGGTTGAACATTTCACGCATGATCACCAGCAAGGTGACCACCATCGCAAAACCCGAAAAGATAGCGCCCGCGACGAAGTAAGGCGGGAAAATGGTCGTATGCCAGCCCGGCTCGCTCGAAACGGCGAAGTCGAACGAAACGATCGTATGCACCGAAAGAACCAGTGGCGTCGAAAGACCGGCGAGCAACAGGTAAGCCATTTCATAATGGCTCCAGTTGCGGTTCGATCCGCGCCAGCCGAGGGAAAGAATCGTGTAGATGTTTTTGCGAATGCCGGTGGTGGCGCGATCGCGAACGGACGCGAGATCGGGGATCAGCCCGACAAACCAGAAAACGAGAGAGATCGTGAAGTAGGTACCGACCGCGAACACGTCCCAAAGCAGAGGCGAACGGAAATTCACCCAGAGATGGCGCTGGTTCGGATACGGCAGAAGCCAGAAAGCGGCGTACCAAGGACGTCCCGTGTGAAGCAGCGGGAAGGTCAACGCCGTGATAACGGCGAAAATCGTCATCGCTTCCGCGGAGCGGTTAATAGCCGTACGCCATTTCTGGCGGAACAAAAACAGAATGGCGGAAATCAATGTACCGGCGTGACCGATACCGACCCAAAAGACGAAGTTCGTGATGTCCGTACCCCAGCCGCTCGGCTGATTGATCCCGAGCATTCCCTGGCCGTAAAACACGAACGACCCGACCGAGAACAACCAAATCGCAAGCACCGCCAATGCGGTACCGAAACAGATCCACCAACGGGTTTCGGGAAAACTTTCGAGTGGCTTGGAAACGTCATTGTTAACGTCGGCATAGGTCTTGGTACCTGTGACCAATACCTCGGCAGGAAGGGTCGAAGTCGTCATATGAAAGTGAATCCTTTTCATTTCTTTTACGCGGGTGACTGTACTTCAGTCAAGCATCGCCTACGGATAACGCAATGCGAAGTGTTGACACTTAGACCCGATCCCGCTAAGCCCAAGAGCGATGACGTCAAAAAAAATCCATTGGCCTCTTTCGCTCTCCTTACTCATCGCGATCGCGATATTGGCCATCAGCCTTTGGGGCACCGCCCTCTGGGTTGACCGCGCTTGGGGGCCCCTTGCCGCGAACGGGATTTACATGATCGCGCGCCTCATCGTCATCGTCGGATTGGGGTATCTGCTTTCCGCGGCGCATCACCGGTCGACGTTCTCCAGCATGAGCATCATTTCGTTCGTCATATTTTTAGACCAAGTACCCATGAAAACCCTGCTCTACCTTCATGAGCAGAAGCTGGACCCCACCCAATCCGCCCCTCTCTCGATCGGCGCCTTGCTGGTGGGATTTACGACCGCTTACGGTTTAGCCCTGCCGATCGTGTTCGCGTTCGCCTACGGGGGAAGACTGCTGCACAAGCCGAATCGGACGCAAAAAGGCATCAAATAAGAGACGGGTTAACGCGCTCTTGTTTGGCTCTCAAATTCTTTTTGGCATGCGCGATTCTCCTGCTCTCAGGAAAAGCAGCGTTAAGCGATTCAAACGTCAGCGCATGCGTCCCGCCCTCCGTGCCCATTGCGAACACGAGCGAAGCTTCCGCCGCCTGCTGCAAGGCGCTCAACCCGACCCGGGACGAGATCAAACAGTTACTCCTGAAAGTGTTCGGGGCGAGCACGCACGCTCTAAACCGCCGGGTCGACCTGTTCCACTATGGCGAGCTTCCCGGAATGAAAGACGGCGCCCCATCGCCCGCTCTCGATCCGAAAGACGCGGCGCTAGCCTCAAAGCTTTTTTATGACCCAAGCACGGGCCGAAGCTACTTCGATCCCGACAAGCGTTATATGCTCTTTACCGCGAACAATCCCCTGGTGAGCCTGGCTTACGCGCAAGCTCCCGCCTATCTTTTGAAGATCGGCGTGCCGGCCGGCGTGAGATACCTAAATACGTTCACTCTTTTCATCTCGCGAGAAGAGGCGGCCCTCCTCGCGTGCTACTTGCGATCGCAAGGCGCGAACATCGACCCGTCGGATAGCCCGTTGTACGACTCACCTCCCCAGCTCGATGACCAGGTCTTCATTCGTGGATCGAAGGAGACCCAAGCACTGATCAAGGAGGTCTTTGGTCAACTCAAGATCCAGATTCTTGTCGACGGATTTAGCGACTCAATCTACGCACACTGCCCTGGCGTGAATCCGGAAGCGAAATTCATCGACCCGACTCTCGCGCCCCAACTCGATCTGACGCTTTATTCTCCGACTCTCGAGAAAAACCCTTCCGCGGAGAAGAAAAAAGATTACCGCGAAATCCTTGAATATTTCGACACTATCCAACACTCCGAAGTCACCGATATCGAAAATGACGTTGAACCCAGCTTCGGGCAGTTTTACAAGAGCTAGGCCCCGATCGTGTACGATCTCCCGCCCGGAACCGATCTCGTCAAATTCCAAGCCCAGCAAGCCAAGAAAAACGCGCAGCTTCGTAAAAAGATCATGGCGAACATGTTCGGGTGCTCGAACGATCCGCGTTACAAGGACGAGATTCTTCCCTGACAGCCCCGCATTTCGAAAAGGTAGGCCGCGGCCTTTGACGCAGGTCTCAACCAAAAGGTACGGCCTACCTTTTGTTAGAAGCCCGAATACTCTTGATACAGCCCGAAAACGGCGCGCATGGCATCTGCGATCTCGCCTAAGGTCGCGCCGGCTTTGACGGCGCTCAGAATCGCGCCTTGGAGATTCACGTCCGAGCCCGCCGCGTCCGCGAGGGCGCGAAGCGCGTCTCTTGTCGCGCCGTCTGAACGCTTGGCGCGATAGGCGCGCACCCGGTCGACCGAAGCGCGTTCGAGCTCTGGCGGGATTTTCAGAAGCTCCGCCGAGACCGACGCCGTACCCGCCGCATCGGCGAAGCAATTGACGCCGACGACTTTCACGCGTCCGTCGTCAATGCGCTGTTGATCGGCGTAGGCCGCGCTCGAAATCTCGTTCTGAATATAACCGCTCTCGATGCAGCGAATGGTGCCGCCCTGGCGCTCGATTTCCTCGAGGTAGGCGAACGCGCGCTTTTCAAGCTCGGCAGTGAGATTTTCGACGTACCAGCTGCCCGCGAGCGGATCGACCGTCTGGGTCGCGTTGCTTTCGCTGGCGATGATTTGCTGCGTCCGCAGCGCCAGGCGCGCCGCCGACTCCGTCGGAAGGGACAAAGCCTCGTCCAGGCTGTTCGTGTGCAGCGACTGCGTGCCGCCCAAGACGGAGGCAAGCGCCTGCAAGGTCACGCGCACGACGTTATTGTAAGGCTGTTGCGCGGTCAGGGTCGAACCCGCGGTCTGGGAATGGAAACGCACCATGCAGCTGCGCGGATCCTTGGCGCCGAAACGCTCTTTCATGATGCGCGCCCAAATGCGACGCGCGGCGCGAAATTTGGCGATCTCTTCGAAAAAATCATTATGAACGTTGAAGAAAAAAGAAAGCTGCCCCGCGAAAGTGTCGACCGGCAAGCCCTTTTTCACCGCGGCCTCGGTATAAGCGATGCCGTTGGCGAAGGTGAAAGCCAGCTCCTGCACGGCCGTCGAGCCCGCTTCGCGAATGTGATAGCCCGAAATCGAAATCGGATTCCACTTCGGCATGTTTTGCGAACACCAAGCGAACATATCGGTCGTGATGCGAAGCGCGCCGGTCGGCGGATAGATGTAATTGCCGCGAGCGACGTATTCTTTCAGCGTGTCGTTTTGGACCGTGCCTCGCAGATCCGAGACCTTCGCGCCTTGCTCCTCGGCGACCGCGATATAAAGCGAGAGCAAAATGCTCGCCGTCGCGTTGATCGTCATCGAAGTCGAAACCTTCGAAAGATCGATGCCCTTGAACAAAATGCGCATATCATCGAGGTTTGAGATCGAAACCCCGACCTTACCCACTTCGCCTTTCGAGCGCACATGATCGGGATCGTAACCGAGCTGAGTCGGCAGATCGAATGCCACCGACAACCCCATCGTCCCCTGCGAAAGCAGGTAGTGATAGCGCTTATTGGACTCCTCGGGCGTCCCGAACCCCGCGTACTGGCGCATCGTCCACGCGCGTCCGCGGTACATGTCCTTCTGAACGCCGCGCGTGAACGGAAACTTCCCGGGCTCGCCTAAATATTCCGGCATTTCGCTGGGAGGCACCGGCAGGTCCTCGGGGCGATAAGTTTCTTTCACGGGGATTCCGGAACGCGTATAAAAATCGGTCATACAGGCTCAATCAGGCAGAGATCCGCCCCGGTTTCGACGGCCTGGCCCTCGGTCACTTTAACGGCCGAAATTTTTCCGGAAGCCGCGGCACGGATCTCGTTTTCCATTTTCATCGCTTCCATCACGAGCAGGGATTGCCCCTTCTCGACCATATCGCCCACTTTGACCGAAACGCGGATAATTTTCCCCGGCATCTGCGCGCGCACGCGCACGCCACGCTTTTGGACGCCCGCCGCGGCGGCAGCGGATTCTTCGCCCGCCCGCTTGAACGAAAGGCCGCTCCACTCTCCGCCGGCGATCCGGCGCTTCACATGATAAGCGATGCCGCCTTCGTCGGTTGCCTCGCCCGCGATGTCAAAACCGAAAACGCCGTTATCGGTTTCGATCCAAAGTCCCTCGCGATCGCGGTTCCAGGAGACCGAAATCACCCGTCCATCCTTCAAACGCGCTTGAGCTTGGCCCGAATTGCCGCGCAAGGGGCTCATCCATTCCAGTTCGATAGCGCCGACCTTCCCGTGAATTCGGCTCATTTCTGCACTCCTTCGCGCCACGAAGCGCGGCTCCAATTCGAAGCGGCAGCGACGGGCGCCGCGTTCACAGCCGGGCCTTGCTCGGTCAAAAGCTGATGAATCGAAAGCGCGAGCGCCGCCTCAAGCGAGGGCTCCGTCGCTTCGGCCGCCGTAAGATCCGGGTTCTTCGCGATCAAATCGGTCGTGGTGTCGCCGCCGCGCACGGTCTCGTTTCGGACCAGCCGGCGCAAGAACGAAAGATTGGTGCGCAACGAACCTTGGCGCGTGCCGTCGATCTTCCGCGGAGACTCGACCCGCGTTTCATCGAGCGCGACGCGCAGGCGATCGACTGCTTCTTCGCGAGTCGGCGCCCAAACCGAAATCTTGGAAATCATCGGATCGTAATGCACGGTCACTTCGCCTTCGCTGCCGAAAGCCGAATCCGAACGCACGAACGATCCCGTAGGAAGCTCGATCAGCCCCAAAGGACCGGGCGCCGGCAAGAACGTATGCGGATCTTCCGCATAAAGACGGACTTCAATCGCGCTGCCCCGACGTTCAGGCGAAGCCGGAAGCTTCAACTCCCCGGCCGCGAGCAAAAGCTGCCAAGCCACCAGATCGACTCCCGTCACCCATTCGGTCACCGGATGCTCGACCTGCAAGCGGGTGTTCATTTCCAGGAAGTAAAAACTGCCCTTCCCGTCGACGATGAACTCGAAAGTTCCGGCCCCGGCGTATCGAACATGCTCCGCTACCCGAACAGCCGCCTCGAACATCGCCGGACGCGTTTGAGGATAGCGATTTAAAATCGGCGCGGGCGATTCTTCCCATACTTTCTGATGACGGCGCTGAATCGAGCACTCGCGCTCGCCCAAATGAATGGCTTTGCCTTTGCCGTCACCGAAGACCTGGATCTCAACGTGATGCGGCTCCAAAATCAATTTTTCGACGTACATCGAGCCGTCGCCGAAAGCGCCAACCGCTTCGCGGGTCGCGCCGTCGAACGCGCTCGAAATCTCCGCCTCGCTGTCCACTCGGCGCATGCCCTTGCCGCCGCCGCCAGCGGCCGCTTTCAGCAGCACCGGATAGCCGACCTGCTTGGCGAAGCTCGCGGCTTCTTGCCAGGTTTTCACGACGCCGGCGCTGCCCGGAACGCGCGGCACTTTCAACGAATCGACGGTTTGACGGGCCTGGATCTTATCCCCCATCAACCGCATGCTCTCGGCGGACGGACCGACAAAGATCAAGCCCGCTTTCTCGCACGCCTCGACAAAATGCGGACGTTCCGACAAAAAGCCGTAGCCCGGGTGCACGTAGCGCGCGCCCGACCTCTTGGCGACTTCCAAAATACGCTCGACGTTCAGGTAGCTTTCTTTAGGAGCAGCCGCCCCCACGTAGTAAGCCTGATCGGCATAGCGCACGTGCTCGGCAAAACGATCGGCGTCCGAATAAATCGCGACGACCGGAAAACCGAGAGCGCGCGCGGTTTTCGAGATGCGAATCGCGATCTCTCCTCGATTGGCGATGAGTACCGGTGCATGCTTTTTCACAGCGGAATATTCCCATGTTTGCGGGCCGGACCGCGTTCGCGCTTGCCCTGAATGCCCTTCAAGCTTTGAATCAGGATTCTCCGCGTCTGCTCAGGCACGATCACCTCATCGACATAGCCCAGCTCCGCCGCTTTATAGGGATTCGCGAAGGTGTTGCGATAAAGATCGACGAGCCGCGCGCGCTCTTCGGCGAGGCGACCTGCCTTCTCGGCGGCCTGAATTTCTTTGCGATAGAGAATATTGATCGCGCCCTCAGGGCCCATCACCGCGATTTCCGCTGTAGGATATGCGAAATTAAAGTCCGCCCGGATGTGCTTGGAGGCCATCACGTCGTAGGCGCCGCCATAGGCTTTGCGCGTGATCACGGTGAGCTTCGGAACTGTCGCCTCGGAATAGGCGTAGAGAAGCTTGGCGCCATGCTTGATGATGCCGGCGTATTCTTGCGCGGTCCCGGGCAGAAATCCCGGCACGTCGACAAAAGTGACCAGCGGAATATTAAAAGCGTCGCAAAAGCGCACGAAACGCGCGCCCTTCAGAGAAGCATCGATGTCCAGGCAGCCCGCCAGGTGCGCCGGTTGATTGCCGATGATCCCCACCGAGCGGCCGCCCAGGCGCGCGAACCCCACGATGATGTTCCGCGCGTAGCCGGCATGAACTTCCATGAACTCGCCGTGATCGACGACGTCTTCGATCACGCCGCGCATATCGTAAGGCTTGTTCGCGCTATCCGGAAGGATATCCGCGATTTTCAAGCAGGGACGGTCGATCGGATCGAGGCCGGACCCTCCCGGAGCTTCATCCAGATTGTTCGATGGCAAGAAACCAACGAGCTTTCGCACCGCCTGCAAGCACGCCTTTTCGCTCGGCAGAACAAAATGGCAAACACCGCTCTTTTCGGCATGCGTTTCCGCGCCTCCCAGAGCCTCTTTCGAGACCTCTTCGTGCGTCACCGTTTTAATGACATCTGGCCCGGTCACGAACATGTAAGAATTCGACTCGGCCATGAAGATGAAATCGGTGATCGCCGGGCTGTAGACCGCGCCGCCGGCGCAAGGCCCCAAAATCACGCTGATCTGCGGGATCACGCCGCTTGCTTGCGTGTTGCGCCAGAAAATCTCCGCATAGCCCCCGAGGCTTTCGACGCCTTCTTGAATTCGCGCGCCGCCGGAATCGTTCAGCCCGATCACGGGCGCGCCGGCCTTCAGCGCAAGATCCATCACTTTGCAGATTTTGGATGCGTGGGCGCCCGAAAGGCTGCCCCCAAAAACCGTGAAATCCTGGGAAAAGAGATACACGGTGCGGCCGCCCACGGTGCCGAATCCGGTAACCACGCCGTCGCCCAAAAATTTCTGCTGATCCATTTCGAAATCAACGCAGCGATGGGTGACGAACTTATCGAGCTCGACAAAACTTCCCGGATCGAGCAAAAGCTCCACCCGCTCACGCGCAGTGAGCTTGCCTGCCGCATGCTGCTTTGCAACGCGCTCGGCGCCTCCGCCGGCTTCCGCGCGCTGCTCTCTTTCCGCCAGATCCCTCAGCCTATCCAAATGTGATTTCACAATCCCCTGTTTACATGGTCAATACCGGTGAATCCACTCCAAAAAGGCGGTAACAATCTGGGCTCCCGGGTTCTCTTTGCTTTGATCGACGGATGTCGTGACCGCCCAGGAGGGACCAAGTCGCTTTCGCAGGCCAACGCTCTGAAATTGGCTGCCGTTTCCGCTCAAATTCAGGGTCGTTCCACCCCCTAGGCTGATTCTAGCCGTGACGCTCCTGGTCGTCGGATCGTAGAGCAAACTCTGAACCGGGGTCGACGCAAAAAGATAGAGTGACGCAAGCCCCATGGCCCCCTGAGAAAAGGCCGCTTCCGTATTGCCGACCGAAGCTCTCTGGTTCGAATCCAGATTCTCTTGCTGGTCTCCGTACAGCAGTACCGAAACCAGCTGGTTGGTCGGCACCGGCGGCTCGCTCTCGACGCGGACGCGCGGCTCCGAAATCGTGCCGACCACGTCGATGAGGATCGTATAATCGCCATGAGGAATTTTGATCAGACCGTCGACGTCGCTCGCATCGCGCGGTTCCTTTAGCGTCAGCACGAAATGGTCGATCGTCGCCTTTTGCCGGAAGAGCACGACGGGAAACCGTTCGATTCGAATCGGGCCCGAAAGATTTCCCGTTCGGTCGAGAGTTAAATCGAGATCAATGGGAACCGGAGCTTTCGCGAGATTCGAAACCACGCGCAAAGGATGCCCCTCCTGCGTTTTGATTTTGACTTGATAAACAAACGAGGAGGGCTCGGCCTTTTTGGCTTCAACCGGATGATGCGCCTGAATGCGCTCATCGGGCATCAAGCGCGGCGGCACGGCCAGATCCAATCGCGGAAGCTCCACTTGGACATCGGAAAGCGTGATTTCCGCATCCAAGCCCGAATTAAATCCCCCCGCCCGATGAAACTCGAAAACGCTCGAGGCATCGATCTTGAGCGCCTGGCTCCGGGAAGAAAGCTTCGTATCGAGCCGGGCAGGAAAAACGCCCTGCCGGAGATCGGTCTTGCCTTTGGCTTGAACTTCGAACGAGCCCTTCAATACGCGCAGCGGAGCCGGAATATCCCAAGAAGTGCCACGAAGACGGGTGACGATTCTCTCGAATCGCGGAATTTTAAGGAACAGATCGGTTTCGGCCTCCGCCCCTTTGCCTTTTGAAAATTCGGCCGGCTTCCCGTTCAGCCGCAAACCGAGATGTCCCCCGCCGGTAAATAACGAGGAGATGATCGGATCGATCGAAACGAGCAGATTCCCGTCCAAAGGTCGATCCATGGAAGGAAGCAAACTCGGCGAATGAATTTCACCGCTGACGACTAGCCCCAGCTGCCTCGGAATCCCGAAAACCTTGAGGCTCGGAGGCGGAAGCGGGAGCGACGCGCGCATCGGGCAGTGTAGCCGGTAGTCCGCGCCGTTTTCGACTGGCTTTACGCTCAAAGCACAATCGTTCACATCGACCCGAGTCAGCTGTGGATCCAGCTTGCTCGCCCAGCCCGAAAATCGCGCCTGCAAGCCGGCGCGGCCGACCGAGCCGTTTGCATGAGCCGCGATTTTCTTAGCACCCTGCCGATAATTCGCATCGAGCTGAAAACTCGCTCGCGAGCCCTCTTGGATGAAGTGCGCCGTGAGATCCGCCCTGGCGCCCTCCTCGAACTGAGCGGATGCGGACCCGTCGAGCCCCCATGGCTTGAGCGGCTGCTTTTCAATGCGCAACCCGCCCTCCGCGGTTTTTCCGCCGGCCTGAACCCGCAATCTTGGAAGATCCAAAAGAATCTCCTCAATGCGCGCGCCCGCCAAAACCGTTTTCGCGAGGCGTGGCATCTCGAAAGCCTTCCCAGGACCGGCGGAAGGCCGGGAAGGCAATCGATCCAGATTGAGTGCAATGTCCCCGCCCGTGATTTCGATCGGACCGATCACGCTGAGGCGCGGGATCAAACGCGAAAAATCGACAACGAAGCGCAGGCTCACGCGATCAAAGCACGCGCTGAACGCCTGGTCGGCCTGATCAAGGACGCAGAACCGGTCGAAGCGGAAGGAAAATTCCTTTTTCAGGAAACTCATCGAGCGCACGTCGATCCGCTCGCGCGACCAGGTGATCGGATAAGAGGAGGGCACGAATTTTTTGATCGCTAACGAAAAACTCCGATCATTCACCAGCAATTGGGGAAACTGGAGGACCAGCAGCGCTCCGCCGACCGCAAGCCCGACCGACGAAACCCCGACCCAGCCCAAACATTTGAAAAAGAGCTTCACCAAGGCCCCCTATCGAGCTTCTTAAAATTCCTGGCCGAAACTGAAGAAAAACTGCAAGTGATCGGGAGTCGCCCCGATAAAGCCGTGCGCAAGCGTCGTCCGGAAAACCCCGATCGGGCTCTGGAGCCTCAAGCCGAAGCCGGGATCCCAATAAACGGGAGCGGCGACGTTCCATGGCGAACTCCCTAGTACCCCAACATCCGCGAGCAAAAAAGGCTCCAGGCCGAGCGGCAGAACCTCGACAAGCCGCGCCTCCATGCTCACGAACGCGTCGGACAAGCTGCCAATCTGATTTTGAGCCGTCGTGCCAGGCGGCTGGATCGGGAGTTCCTGAACACCGAAACCGCGCAGATCCTGCGACCCGCCAAGAAAATGCAAATAGGTCGGCGGCAACTGGACGCCGTAGATATTCGAGAAATTAGGACGTTCGCCGGTGATCGTCGTGTCATACCCGGCGCGGAGGCCGAAAACCAAAAGCGGCGGGTCATAATTCCGGTAATTCAAAAGATTCTCCCAACGCAGCGAGAGTCTTTGCACCGAAACGCTCGAGTAAGCGCTGCGGTTCGCCAGCGCGATCTTCGCCGTCGCCGAATATCCCGTCCGCGGTGCGCCCCTATCGCCGTAAAACTCGAAACCGTGGCTCATGATCGTCCAACTCGAAAGCATCGACAGGAAATGCGAGGACACGGGCCCGACGCCGCGATAGGTCCGGATCACATCGAGCTGGGGACCGGTAATGACCTTGAAACCGAGATCCTCGTTATCCCAGGACGTTTCATGCCCGAGCTGCGTCGAGAAAGTTCCGGTTTCGTACGCATCCCAGTTTTCATGATCGATCGAGACGTAAGGGCGGAGCGCTTGCCGGGAGCCGGGAGCGAACACATACGCATCGAGGTAGCTTGAGATCTGTTGTGAGCGGAAGCTTCCGTAAAGCTGCACGCTCAGATCGGAGGCATTCTGGCCGATTCGCGATTCCGTCCAGCGCGCCCGACCCACCAGGAGTTCTTCGGTGTTCAAGCCCGCTCCGAGAGAAAGCAATCTCGGAGGCGATGCCACGATCTGCTGGCTGGCGCTCACGGAATTCCCCCGGCAACTGGGCAGGAAAAACGAGCTGTCAAAGAGCCCCTGGCTGACTACGCGGTTCGAAGTCGTGACCAGGTTGTCGCCGTTGTAAAGCCGACCCAAGCGAAACGCATCGTAACGGCGAAGCACGCCGGGATTGATTCCGGGAGTCTCGTCCGCGAAGATTTCCATCAGGATCTGCTGCGGTCCCGATTCGATCACGAGATGAATCTCGCCCGTATCGGGATCGGCGCGGCTCTTCACGCGAGGACACGCATAGCCCAAGGTACCCAGCCGCTTTTTCGTCCACTGCTCGACCGTGTCGAGCAGCGCCGGCGTCAGCTTCTGCCCCACCACCTTCCGCTGCCGATAAAGCTCGAGCTCGGGCGGCGCGCCTTCGGAAGTGAGTGAAGTGACGTAAGTCGGGTCACCCGCTTCAACGATCAATCGCTCTTTTTGCGTCCGAAAGCGAACATGATAGAGGGCGCGATCCTGTAAAAACGCGGAAAGATTGAATCGCGCCTGGTTTTTCGGGATCTCACGCCAGGAATTGCTTTTCGAATCTCCGCATACCAAGCGTTTTTCCACATCGCTCATGCCTGGATCGACGGCCCCCACGACGATCAGCCCAGGGCAAAGCACCGTGCGCGGCGGCTCACTTTCACGAGCGACCGCGAACGCGCAATAAAACAAGCCCGCCATAACAGTCGTCAATGAAATGGCAGGAGCCATCGCGCAAAAAAGAGCGGTGGCGCGTGAATTTGCGCCCCTGCATCCAAAGCGATACTCTAAAGAAGTGCGTATCCGGCTCGGTGAGTTAAGAATCATTTTTTACGCGGCGGCGACGGTCGCAAGTTCTTTAGCAAGTTTGGGAGCAAGTATGAAGCTTGCTCACGCGGGCTCGTTTTATGTCGACGCAGGCGGCGGCGTCGCGAAAATGCAGAGCCTCGACGCTTTCGGCCCGGGCGATTCCTCGACGTCGATGGGCTACAACCTCAACTCATCGCTTTTCGTCAATTTTTCGAGCGGCGGCCCCATCGAGCTGCAGCTGGGTTTAGTCCAGGATTACGCGTCCGCGAACGGCAGCACGACGGGCAATTCCCTGAGCCTGCTCACTGTCTACCCCGCATTGAGACTTCAAATCACCCGCCTGTACTTCACGGGCGGTTATACTCCGTGGGTCTGGCAAAGCCAGGGATCCGGCACTTCCGCGAGCGCGGCCCGAGCGGTCGGATCCAGCAGCGTGCTGGCGGAAGCGGGACTCCTCTGGCCCATCACCCCGGAATTCTCGCTGGGTGCCTTCGGCAACGCCCAGTTCGTAAAAAACCCGGACGGCAACGGCCCCTCACCCGCCATGTCGGCAGGCGTGCTCATGCGCTTTCACTTCGGCTATTACGGCGATAATTCAGGCGGCGGCCACAAGTCCAACGAGTATGACGGCTTCCGTTATCCGTTCGGCTTCATGAGAAACTGATTCATGAACTCCGGGCGATTTCTCGGCACGAGCGCTTTGATCGCCCTCCTGCTCGCGGCAGCCCCGGGTGCCTACGCCGTGGAGACAAGCTGTGTTCTCTCCGAGCTTGGCGATCTCTCCGGCGCCACCCGCGTCGTCATCGACCCCTTTCCCGGGTGGGCCAAAGGCGCGTCCGCCGAGCGGATGAAAGAAATCATCGATCGAATCAACCGCACGCTCATCGGAGACCTGGAGCCGGCCCGGCAAATCAAGATCACGTTGGTCAGGCCACATGACGCGCGCGCGGATTCAATCAGCTCGTTTCAAATCTTTTTGGCGTGGCCTCCGAAAGACGAACAGGATTTGGAAGCCACTCTCTCGCACGAGTATGGCCATGCCCTCTTCAAGCGAAACATGGAGCGCTATGCGCCCGCATGGAAACAGTGGAACGCTCTGACCGAGAAAGAACGAATGACCGGCCCCCGGCCAGCGGCGCCTCCGGGGCTCTACCGTTCCACGGACTATGAAGAGCTCCTAGCGGACACGCTGGCCGTCATCGAAGCGGACGACCCGAAGGCCATGGCAAAAGCGCTGAAGCCGATGGAAGGCAATTTCGGGCGCGACTTCACGGTGAATCTTTCGGTGAAGGAATTCGCGAAAAGACGCGCCTCCACCGCGACGGAGCTTCTCTCCACCCCGGAAAAGACCGACCCCCACCACACGCTCAATCCGGTGCGGAGCTTTATCTGGAATCAGTACCTTTCGAAGCCTGAAAACAAGCCGTACTATGGGAAAATCCTATCGACTCTCTACCGGGTCTCGGCCGAAGACATGCTCAAGCAGGCGAAGGAATCGGAGCTCCCCGTTCGACGCGGAAACTGGCTGAAGAAGTTCAATAAGCGCCTGATCAAAAAGCTGAAGAAGGCCCTCAAGGACTTCGAATAAAGCGGTACTTTAAGCCGCCTCGCCCGTTCCCGGCTGACGAGGCAGACGGCGCTTGTCGAGACCGTATTTCTCGACCTTCATGATCAGGCCGGCGCGTGAAATACCGAGCTCTTTGGCAAGCCGGCTTTTGTTCCAATTCGTGCGGCGCAAGCCTTCGCGAATCATGGTCTTCTCAAGCTCTTCGAGCGCGTCTTTCAGCTTGCCCGCTACGCGGACGCCCTGGACCTTACCGCCTTCGCCGAAATCACGGATTCGCTGCGAAAGCAGGTCGGCGGCCACGCGCACTTCGTCGCCCGACAGGACGATGAGGCGTTCCATCTCGTTTTCGAGCTCGCGGATATTGCCTGGCCACGGATAATCGAAGATTTTCTCCATCGCGCGCTTGGCGAGCATCTTCATCGGGACGCCCTTTTCCTTGCAGCCGCGGTTCATGAAATGCTCGACCAGCACCGGGATGTCTTCCTTGCGATCGCGCAGGGGCGGGACAACCAAATTGATCACGTTGATGCGATAGTAAAGATCTTCGCGGAACGTGCCTTGCTCGATCATGTCCTTCAGGTCTTTGTTCGTGGCGGCCACGACCCGCACGTCGACCTTGCGAACTTCCGTCCCGCCGACCGGGGTCAGCTCGCCCTGCTGGATCACGCGCAAAAGCTTGACCTGCATGGTGGGCGACATATCGCCGATTTCGTCGA
This sequence comes from Oligoflexia bacterium, assembly GCA_031292385.1. Classification (GTDB taxonomy): domain Bacteria; phylum Bdellovibrionota; class UBA1018; order UBA1018; family UBA1018; genus JARLHE01. The sequence goes on along the minus strand of JARLHE010000014.1, from coordinate 36,482 downwards.
GGAAAAGCGTTCCCTTGTCGGCCGATTCAAAGAGGCCTTTTTTGTCTTTCACGGCGCCGGTGAACGATCCCTTCACGTGACCGAAGAGCTCGCTATCGAGCAAGTTCTCGTTGAAAGCCGAGCAGTTCACCGTCACGAACTGCGCGTCTTTGCGCGGCGAATTAAAGTGAATCGCCCGGGCGATCAGTTCCTTACCGGTACCGTTCTCGCCTTGGATCAAAACGGTCGATTCCGAGTTTTTGATCTTGTCGAGCATCGCATACAGCTCTTGCATCGGCTTCGATTTGCCGATCATCTGATCGTAGCTGTAGCGCGTGCCCAGCTGGTTATTGAGCGCGCTGATGCGCTCTTCGCGCTTGGTGATCTCGGTATGGAACGCGACGATCTCTTGCGCCACGAGATCGATCAGCTCGTAGTAGTATTTCTTCTCGCCCTCGTTGAGCGCGCGAAGATCCTTCGCGGCCTTCTCGAATACCGCGCCGTCAAAGCCGAGCGCTTCCATCGCCTGGCGGCCGGCGCGCAGCTTTTCCTCGGTCACCGGGGTGTCCGCGTAGCAGTAGGCGAAAACGGTACCCAAAAACTCGTTTTCCACCTGAATCCTCGAAACAACGACGCTTTCGACGCCGGCGGGCCCCGTCACCACGACGTGAGGCTCCTTCGTATGATAAAGTTTTTCGTTCGCCTCGGTCACGGCGCGCGCCATGAGCTGGCGTCCGTGCTCGCGCGAAAAGAACATCGTCGAAAGCGGATTGCGGTATTCATGTTTGCGCTCCAGCGCATCGTGATTGCGAATCTGTCCGCGCTCGTCGACAAAGAGAATGTCCGTGCTAAACCATTGACCGAGAATCTCCTCGAGTTTTCTGATCACGTGAATATGTTTTAGCTCTTCCCAATTGATCATAAAGCGGGCGCCTTTCTCAGTTCGTTGCGTCTGTGATGTAGACTCTTCGGACAGAGCTGCCTAAAACTTGAACGAAAAGCGCTAGTTTTTAGTCACTTAGGAGTGTCTAACCGGACACGGCGCCCATCAGGCGTTCCAGAAGCTTATGGATCGGCTCGCTATCCCAAGCCTGGCCGCCTACCCACTTGGTGACAATCTTTTGACTGGGATCGAGCAGATAGCTTTCAGGAAACTGGTAGGAGCCGTATTCTTCGGCAACCTTCGAGGTCGGGTCGATCAACGAAACGATATTGGAAGGAAGCGGGCCCGCCGGCAATGCTTTCGCGGCATCCTTCCAGTTCTCATCCAGGCTAATCAAAACGATTTTAAACGGTCGGCCTTGAAACTGACGCGCAAGCTCCAAAACCTTCGGCAGCTCCGCCAGGCAAGGCGGGCACCAGCTCGCCCAGAAATGAACCAAGGTCAACTGCCCTCGAAACTGCGAGAGCGAAACCTCCTGATTTAAGGCATCTTTCAGCTTAAATTGCGGAGCGATTCGATCCGCCGCCATCCCGGTGCCTGTCCCGCTTTGACCGCCCCGAATCCCGCCCGAAAACCAATAAACGCTATAAGAGAGGCCAGCTAGCGCTAAAACAGCCCCCGCCGTAATTGCCATGATCTTGCCACGCGCCATTCCTCAGCTGTACCAACTAGTTGCATCTGTTTGCAACTCCCCGGTATAATATAGGTATGAGCCATGCTTTGGTGCTCAACGCCTCTTTCGAACCCCTTCACGTTGTAACCTGGCAACGCGCCATCCAATTGCTGTTCCAGGGAAAAGTCGAAGTGGTCGAGGAATCCGAAAAGGAAATCCGCACGGTACGCCTGACGATGAAAGTGCCGGCCGTGCTGCGTCTCCTCACCTATGTTCCGCTCACCAAAAAGCGGCATATCGTGCGCTTTTCGCGCGCCAATATTTTTCTGCGCGACAACCATGTCTGCCAATACTGTAATCAGCAATTTCACCGAAACCACCTGACTCTCGATCACGTCATTCCGATCGTTCAGGGCGGAAAGAAAAGCTGGGAAAACATCGTCACCGCCTGCAAGCCTTGCAACCAGCGCAAAGGCGGAAGAACGCCCGCCCAAGCCGGGATGCAGCTGCATCGCAAGCCGAAACAGCCGAATTGGCTTCCGACCGCGAATTTCCAGCTCGGGCTCACCCAAACTCCGGAGCGCTGGCGGATCTATTTACGCCTGGGCGAAAACTAGTGGTCCGGCTGTTTTCCAAATCGTCGTCCAAATCCGTAGTCGACGATATCGTAAAAAATTACGGAGACCTGCTTTTCGATCTCTGCGAGTCCGTGCTTTGGAATCCCATCAACGCGCAGCTCGCCTTCCGCTCGATCCTCAAAACCGTTTCGAAGACCCGCGCGAGCCAGGAGTTCCGCGATCACGAGCGCGCCTGGATTCTTCGCATCGCATGTGAGCGCCTTCGCAAGGATTCGTCGCGGCTCGGGCGCCGGCTCACTCCCTCCGAGCAGATCGAGCTCGATTCGGCCCAAGGCGCGACGACTCGCCTTCGCCGGTTCGACAGCTATTTCCACCGGCTCAACCCCGAAGATCAGCTCCTGCTTCTCTTACGGGACAAATACGGCGTTCCCTACGTCGAAATCTCGGCCGCGATGGGCGCCCCGGAGGGTTCGCTCAAAGTGCGACGACAGCAGGCGCTGCGCGCGCTCGAGGACTGGATCTGGCAATGAACTGCTTTGAGTGGCAAAACCGCGCTTCCGATTATCTTGACGGTTCCCTCATGGGCGCGACCAAAACCGAGGCCGACGAACATCTGGACTCGTGTCGCGAATGCCTTGACCACTACAAGCACTACCGGGCGCTGATCAGCTCCATCGCCTCCCAGCCCCGGTCGACGCTTCCGATCCCGATCCGCAAGTCCCCGCTCGCCGCGGTCTTGCCCAGACTCGATTTCGCGACCTTCAGCCGCTCCCGCTGGGAGCAAGTCCCCTGGTACATCCGAACCTCGGTCGAAGGCGCCGGAATCATTCTCATGATCCTGCTCGGTATTTCAACCGGCCCCCGGCTGCGCGCGCTCTATGAGCGAGGCATGGACCGTAACTTAAGCGAATTCGCGCAAGCCCTGAACTTCGGCACGCAAGATCCCTCGAGCGACACCGTATCCGCATCCGTGCCCCTCACCCGCGCCGCCGCCCCCTCGGCCGACACCGCCGCCGAAGCCCCGTCCGACGATTTCAACAGCGGCGGAGACGAGGCCGGAAACTCGGATGACAACGACTCAAACCTGCACGTCGGAAACTCGGAAGTTTGGCGCTTCAATCTCAAGACCGACAGTCCTCACGAAGTCCGCCCGCAAATCGTCCGAATGCTTCGCGATCTCCGCATTCCGACGAATGCGCCGGGCCTCGGCGGCGTCGAAGCCCCGGGCGGCATCCAATTCGACCTGCTCGTCCCTCAAAGCATCGTACCCAGCCTCAAAAAGCAGCTACAGGCCATAGCGCCCAAGGCGCCGGCGGAGCTTGCCGACTCCCCCGCAGGCGAAACGTTTACCTGGTACATGAACAAATCCAAGCGCGAGCTTCCCGCGCATCAAGCCAGAATCGTCATCTGGCTCTCGCAAATGTAAGCTCACTTGCTAGGCGAGTACGGATCCGCGTATTGCGGAGAGCCGAGCTGTTGCTGATTCTGCAAATCCTGCGCGAGAAAACCGTCGATATCCGAAGGATCCATGTACAACGAATCGACCGAGCTCTTTCCGGCGAGCGAGCGATTAGCCGTTTGCGCGGACGGAGGGTTCAACGCATCTTCTTTGCCTATGGCCGCGTCCGCGGTGGCCCTATCCTGGACCTGCTGTTGCTGAGCCTGTTGCTGCGGCGTCAGCTGACCTGAGCCGGAGCCTAAGCCTGAGGAAGACGTGGAAGCCGGGCCGAAAGCGATCGACTTCGCGGGCGGAGCGATCTGCCCGCCACCATTGAACGTCTGGACGACCAGGTTTCTAGCCGCGATGTAGTCTTGCCGGATCAGCGACGTATCCTTGGAAGCATCTCTTGAGGGATTGGCCCCCACCGTCGCGACGAGCCCGTTCTGAGCGTTGTTTTGCAAAACGTTGCTTTGAGCCGCGGCTCGCGCGGAGCCCACCACGCCTTGGGCGTAATTGGCGTAAGCGTCTTTATGGCTGTTGTACTCTGCCAGGGCTTGCGCATAACCGGGCCCCACGACCGGTTTGCCGTTCGCTAAGACCAGGGTGTTTTCCGTGCCTTTAGAGGGATCCGAAGGATCGACGAGCACGGCTTCAGTCTCGTAATAGTCCGCCGGATTGGGCGGCGCGACCGCCTGCGGAACCCAACTCGCCATCGGAGCCGGGCCCGACGATTTGTAATTCCGACTCAGATCCTCGAACGTCGGGACATACGGCTGAAGTGGATCTTGAACCGTTTTGCCCGCCGACACGCTCACGCCGAACGTGGTCATATGCGCGGACGGATTCAACTGCTGCCCGTTCTTGCAGGCCCCGCTCACCCCGGCCGCGTTGCCGGCGCAGACCGCGTCGCTCTGGAGATTGACGATCGAAGTGTCGTTATGGATCATCGGGGCTTCCAAGCTCTTCAGCTGGCGCCTCTCGGTTTCGATATAATTCTTGAGACAAGTTTCGTTGTCGCCGGAGCTGCCGTCGCAGAAATTCTGCGTTTCCGCCGCCAGCTCGTCCGACCTGCCGGCAAGTCCATCGCTGTCCTCGGACTCGAGCGTCTTGATCCTATTTTGCAAATAGATCGCCTGCGTCGAAAGATTTTCGTTCGCGCGCTGATAGGATTCGGACTGAATAGGAACGGCGACCTGGTTCGCCGAAGAAGCCCGTGCCCCGAAAGAAGAAGAAGGAGCGGACGGACTCGTTATGCCCGCCATCTGCGCATAGGCAAGACCGAAGCTCGAGACGTTGCTCAAGCCCGAAACAAGCATTAAAACGCTTAATTTCAAGAATTTCGGCCGTGAACTCATAGCTAAAGAACAAGCAAATGCCGGACCCCGAACCGCCATTAATTCATCATTGAAACTTAAGCGAAATTTCCGGAGCGAACGGATCCTTCTCGAAAAAAAGCGTAAATCTTCTAAACACCGTCAATTTTTTATACATCTTGAAATCACGAATTTATTAAACACCGGCCCGCAAATCCCTGTCCCGCGGCTCCGGTCATGCTCTACAATCAAAAACAATGCACCTTAGACGATCCTCAAGCGCCGACCTCCTTCACCTCGCAACCATCAGCACCCTGCTCACGACCGCCCTGCTTCCGCTTACTTCCGGCGCGGCGAACGATTGCGGTTCGCGCCCTGCGCTCCAAAGCGAAGTCGCGCTCACCTCGAGCGGCACCGAAAAAATCATCAGCTCCGAACTTCAAAGCGAGCTTCCCTGGATCGCCGGCAGCATAGAAAACGCGAAATCAAAAAACCTGAACCTGAAAACAAGCTTGGGAGTCGTCTCGCTCACGAACCTGAAAATCACTTCCATTCAGGCCGGCGCCCCGGTCACTTATTGCAAGAACTTCAACTGCTCGGTATCCATCCCGATACAGAAGTTCCAAATCCAGGCTGACGCGAGCCTTTCCTCGCCGGTTCAGATGAACATCGGGCCGGCCCATAACGTGACAATCACCTTCGGCAACGTCAGCCGCAACAGCACGCCAACATATTTCAAGCTCAGCGCACGCATTTCGAACAATGCCGGCGATCCGTTTACGATCGAATCAAACGGCACCGGGGCTTTCATCGGAAAAAACTCAATTCAGATCCATGCTCCCACAACAGGTCCGCAAGCCGCGGGTGACGGGCCCGGCGCGGCGGATCTGATCAACGCGATCGGGGAGGTCGCGGCTTCGGACGACTCGACGAATCTGTTCAATCAAACGATCTCGGCACAGCTCAGCACGGCAATCTTTCCCTTGGTGAGCGCCAAGGTGAACGCGGCTTTAACGAACTTGCCCCTCTTCGGCCGGCCAGTCGATATCAAGCACGCCGCGCTTCCCAATCGCTTCTCGAACACGCCCAGCACGCTCGACGTCGACTTGAGAGTGAGCGCCTTGGAAGCCGATCAAGCGACCCATACGATCGACATGCTCCTCAACACTTGCGTCGCCTGCCTGCAGTCTCAAGACGCCCCTTCGGGGGACACGAACTACTTTTCGTCCGGAAACGCACCCGCCGCATCGACTTACGACCTAGGCTTAGGAGTGACCGATCAATCCCTCAATGATGCGTTCAAAAATGTCTTTCAGCTTGCGAGAAACAGAAGCGGCACCGGGACCATGGACTTTTGCCTCAACAAAACGCAAAAGCTCACCAGCTGCCCCGCCGCCGGCCAAAAACTTCCCGGCGGCGAGATGAGACTCTCACTCAAGGAAGCCCCTACCGTCGGCTACGATCAGTCTGGTGGATTCTACGTCGACATCCCAGACGTCACGATCCAAGGCGTGCCGCTTTTCGGAGGTCTCAAGGGAGGCTTTCGCGCTTATGTCAATCTGCAGACATCCACTGACCATTCGAAAATCGTGCTCGCAAAAGCAAAGCTCACCGAGAGAAATCTCGCGGCCACCGGCAACGGCTTCCTGATGAATCAGATATTGGATGGAGTTCTCGATCTGGCCAGCAGCGCCTTAACGAGCTCAATCACTCAAAAGGCGCAAATGGCTGCGCTCTACAGCGCTCCTGCAGGATTCAGCATTGACTCGATCGCTGCCGATTCCGAGGGGGTTCGGGGCTATCTCACCCTGAACAACCCTGCGCAAGCGCTACAATCGATCGAAGCGAAATAAATCAGCTGCTTCCGCCGGACTTGCTTCCGCCACCGCCAGCAGGAGCCTTACGACCCGCGCCGCCGGTCTTAGCGGCAGAACGGCCCGCTTTAGCGGCAACGCCACCGCTCACTTTGGACTTGGGCTTGAAAAGCTTGCGGAAACGGGCCATCGGATCAGCCACAGCTTGCGCCGCTGCTTCACCACCGGACAATTCCTTGGCTTCAGTGGCCTTGGGCTTGCGCTTACGATCGATCACAGGATGATCGACAAGCTCAAGAACCGCCATCTCGGCCGCATCGCCCCAGCGGCGATCAGAGAGCTTCAAAACACGGGTATAACCCCCAGCACGGGCCTTGTAACGTTCCGCCAGAGTCGTGAAAAGTTTCTTCACGACTTCGTCGTTACGAGTGCGATCGAATGCCAACCGGCGAGAAGCGGGGCTTCCGCTCTTCCCGAGAGTAATCAGCCGATCCACCACGCGACGAACTTCTTTCGCCTTCTGGACCGTGGTTACGATCTGTTCCTTTTCGATGACCGAATTGGCCATATTCTTGAACATCGCAACCCGATGCGAAGTGTTTCTACCAAATTTACGACCGTCTACACCGTGCTTCATACCTACTCCTGCCTACCTCTAAAATCCTATATCGGCGCATGACGACGGGAATCCCCGCCGTCGCGCGCCGACGCTCTCACTATTAATCTTCGCTATCGTCCGCTTCGTCGAATTCAGAACCCTTAGCACGGTCGTTAGCCATACGGCTTTCGTCCATGTCGGAATCCGCTGGCTTAGGCGGCTGGGTCGGAGCAACGAAACCATCGAGTTTCATGCCGAGGCTCAGGCCCATTTCAGAGAGGATATCCTTGATCTCGTTGAGGGACTTGCGGCCGAAGTTCTTCGTCTTCAGCATCTCGGTTTCAGTCTTCTGAACCAATTCGTAGATGTACTTGATGTTCGCGTTCTGCAGGCAATTTGCCGAACGGACGCTGAGCTCAAGCTCCTCTACCGAACGATAGAGGTTCGGGTTGAACTGAGAAGTGCCTTCTTCCTTCGCTTGCGCGACCGGTTCCGGCTCCTCTTCGAAATTCAAGAACACGGAGAGCTGATCCTTCAGGATCTTCGAACCCAAAGAAACCGCATCTTCCGGATGCACTGAACCGTCGGTCCAGACTTCGAAAGTCAGTTTATCGAAATCGGTGCGCTGACCCACGCGGCTCTGAGTGACCGTGTAGTTCACGCGACGAATCGGTGAAAAGAAGCTGTCCACCGGGATCCAGCCAACCGGCATATCCTCGGCCTTGTTGTTCTCAGCCGCGCGATAGCCGCGACCGCGGCTGACGGTGATTTCAGCGCGAAGCTTTCCGCCCTTACCGATCGTGGCAATATGCTGGTCCGGATTGAGAACGTTGACTTGATCGGAAACAATGATGTCCGAAGCCAAAACTTCGCAAGGACCGGTCTTATCGATCGTTACGGTCGTGCTTTCGGTGTGGAGCTGGAAGCGCACTTCCTTGAGATTCAAAATGATCTCAGCCACGTCTTCTTTGACGTCCGGGATCGGGGTGAACTCATGCACAACGCCGTCCAGCTTCACCGCGGTGATCGCGGCGCCCTGAAGGGACGAAAGCAATACGCGACGAAGCGAATTGCCCAGCGTCAAACCAAAGCCGCGCTCGAGCGGCTTTGCCACGAATTTACCGTAAGAAGTCGAGAGCGACTCCTTATCGACATCCAACGCCTTCGGACGAATCAAATCACGCCAATTCTTTTCCAACATGCTTCTCTCTCCTGTCTCCCCTCGCTCTTTCGAAAGCCTGCCGTAGCATTCAGGCTCGAACCGAAAGGCCATGCGGGGATGTTCAGTTTCCGTTCGCTACGAATTCAAATTACTTCGAATACAACTCAACAACCAAACGCTCTTCCATCGGCATCGTGATATCATCACGAGCAGGAAGATCGCGGATGCGGGTCTTCAAACCAGCGGCATCGAGTTCGATCCATTGCGGGATCTCACGACGCTTAACACCCTCGAGCGCGCCAACGATGCGCGCAACGCTACGGCTCTTTTCATGAACCTCAACCGCATCGCCTTTGCTCACGAGATACGAAGGGATGTTGACCTTGTGGCCATTCACGGTGAAGTGACCATGGCGAACCAGCTGGCGAGCTTCCGTACGTGAATTCGCGAAACCAGCGCGATAGGCGACGTTATCCAAACGGCGCTCCAACATGCTGAGCAAGTTCGATCCGGTCACGCCCTTTTGGCGCTCAGCGGATTCAAAAAGGTTGCGGAACTGTCTTTCCTGCAGACCGTAAATACGCTTGATCTTCTGCTTCTGACGAAGCTGCAAGCCGTACTCAGAGAACTTGATGCGTCCTTGGCCATGCTGCCCGGGCGGATAGCCGCGGCGCTCGAATGCGCACTTGTCCGTGCTGCAACGATCGCCCTTGAGGAACAACTTCTGATTTTCGCGGCGACAAAGCCGGCAAACTGAACCGATGTAATGCGACATAAAACTTAAACTCTCCTACGCTTGGGCGGACGGCAGCCGTTGTGCGGGATTGGCGTAACGTCCTCGATATAAGTGACGCGAAGACCGACGGAGGCCAATGCGCGCAATGCGGACTCACGGCCTGCGCCGGGACCACTAACAAAAACCTGAACAGAACGCATTCCGTTTTCAGTCGCCTTGCGACCCGCGTCTTCCGCCGCGACCTGCGCCGCGAACGGGGTGTTCTTGCGGGAACCACGGAACCCCTTGCCGCCGGCACTCGACCAACAAAGCGCGTTACCCATCGAATCGGTGATGGTCACGATGGTGTTGTTGAACGAAGAAAGAACGTAGACGTTACCCGTCGAAACGTTTCTCTTGCCGCGCTTTACGCGCTTGATAGCGCCTTCAGCGGCGGGAGCCGCAGTTCCTGCAGCAGCCGGAGCGGGTGAAGCCGGAGCGGCTTCTTTTTTCACTTCTTTTGTTTCAGTTTTCTGCTCTGACATAATTCCCTGCTTTACTTCATCGCTTTCACGGATTTCTTACCCGCGATCGCAACCGCCGGACCCTTGCGGGTTCTGGCATTAGAATGTGTACGTTGGCCGTGAACCGGCAAACCCTTGCGATGACGGATGCCGCGATAGCAGCTCAGGTCGACTAGGCGCTTGATGTTCATCGACGTCTCACGGCGAAGATCGCCCTCCACGCGGAAACTGCGATCGATGACCTCGCGAAGCTTCGCGAGCTCGGCCTCAGTGAGAGCGTCCGTCTTTTTATTCAAATCCACGCTGGCTTCGCTTAAAATCTTCCGAGCAGCGGGCTTACCGATGCCGTAAATATAAGTAAGAGCGATTTCCATTCTTTTGCTGCGTGGGAGATCCACTCCCGCGATACGAGCCACTTGCTACCTGCCTTTCAAACAACCACTGTGTAAATAAATAATCTCGATCGAATTAACCTTGACGCTGCTTGTGACGAGGATTTTCACAAATCACCCGAACCACGCCCTGACGGCGAATCACTTTGCACTTGTCACAAATTTTCTTTACAGACGCGCGAACCTTCATACTTGCCTCACAAACTTCTTCTTAACCTTGTTCTCGGGGGCTTTTCCATACCACCCTTGATCAAAAACTCCAACCTTTATCGCAATGCCTTCTCGACCGCTTCCGTGACGGCGTCAAACCCCTGAGTGGCGTCCAAAAGCTTCAGCTTGCCCTGATTCCGATAGTAATCGGCCAAGGGGGCAGTCTGGGAATGATAGACGGCCAGACGCTTTTGAATCACCTCTGGACGGTCGTCATCCCTCTGAACAAGCTTGGACGCGCACTTATCGCAAACGTCAGCCTTTTGGGGCCGCAGGGTGTCCACATGGTACATTGCCCCACAGTTTAAACAGGTCCTGCGCCCCGATAGCCGACGAACGAGGTCAGCATCCGGGATCTCAAACAGAACCGCCCAATCCACCTTTCGGCCGGCTTCGCCCAACATTCTGTCGAGCGCCTCCGCCTGAGGGATGGTCCTTGGAAAACCATCCAAAATAAAACCCTTGGAGCAATCAGCCGCCTGAATTCGCTCGGCAATCAGGCCGATGACCACGTCATCCGGGACCAGGGCCCCACGGTCCATAAAACCCTTGGCCGCGACCCCAAGCTGCGTCCCCTTCGAAATGGCCGACCGAAGCATATCGCCCGTCGACAGCTGTGGCCAACCTCGCTTATCCATTAGCTTTTTTGCTTGCGTGCCCTTACCTGATCCAGGAGGGCCCAGAAAAATGCAAATCATGTATAAGCCGCCCGACCTCTCACTCGCGAATGCTTCATGAAGCCTTCGTAATTCCGAGTCAAGAGGAAGGTTTCAATTTGAGCAACCGTATCCAAAGCCACACCCACCAGAATCAAAACGCTCGTGCCACCGAAATAGAACGGAACGTGAAACGACTGAGTGAAAAGCGTCGGAAGGATACAAATCGCCGAAATATAAATCGCTCCACCCAAGGTAATACGAGAGAGCACGTAATCAATGTATTCCGCCGTCGGCTGCCCCGGACGAATGCCCGGAATAAAGCCGCCGTACTTCTTCAGATTGTCGGCAACGTCCTCGGTCTTAAAGGTGACTGCCGTATAGAAGTAGCAGAAGAAAATAATCAACCCGACAAAAAGGACGTCATAAAGCATCCCGCCCGGCTGAATCAGAGACGAAAACGCCTGAATCTTCGTGGAAGGGAAAAACGCGCCGATCGTTGCCGGGAACGCGATCAAAGACGAAGCAAAGATCGGGGGAATAACACCGGACGTATTCACCTTCAGCGGAAGACTGGTATTCTGGCCGCCGTAGACCTTCCGACCGACGATTCGCTTGGCATACTGAATCGGAATCCTGCGCGCGCCGCGCTCGACGAAAATAATCGCGAAGAAAGTCGCGACGATAATGGCTAGGACGATCAAAATCTTGAACAAGCTCAGCTCGCCCGAACGGTACAAGCTGAACGTGCTGCTGAAGCCCGAGGGAATTCGCGCGGCGATCCCGGCATAGATCAAAAGAGAAATGCCGTTACCGATACCCCTCTCGGAGATCTGCTCACCCACCCACATCAAGAAGATCGTTCCCGTCGCGAGCGTGATGGTCGTCATCAATCGGAATGCAAACCCTGGATGCAAAACGACCGCGGGATTGCTGTAATGCTCGAGACCAGCGGAAATACCGTAGCCTTGAACCAAAGCCAAAGCCACCGTCCCATACCGGGTATACTGGGTGATTCTCTTTTGGCCCTGCTGACCTTCCTTTTGCAGCTCGTGCAAGTACGGCCAGACTACCGTCAGCAGCTGAAAAATAATGGAGCTGCTGATGTAGGGCATGACACCCAAGGCGAAAATACTGAAGCGCTCAAGCGCTCCGCCGCTGAAAAGGTTGAAGAATCCGAAGATCGTCCCCTTCATATTGGCGAACACCTGCTGCAAAGCAGCCCCGTCCACGCCCGGCGTCGGAATATGCACGCCGATGCGGTAGACGGCCAGCATCACCAGGGAAAAGATAATACGTTTTCTTAGCTCTGGAATTTTGACGAGGCCGTCAGCGCCTGACATGAACTCTTCCGCTCCTCGCGCTTACTTTTGCGCGGCTTTAGACTGTTTAGCTTCACCAGGAATCGGAAGGAGCTCGACGCTGCCGCCGGCCTTCTTGATCTTTTCCTGGGCCGACGTGCTCACGCGATGAGCCTTGATCGTCAGAGCCTTGGTGATTTCTCCGGTCGCGAGGATCGTCAAGCGGTCGTACCGGCCCTTGATCGCGCGCGCCGCGGACAAAGTCTCCAATGAAACTTCCTTAAAACTCGCCGGAAGCTTTTCGAGATCCGCGAGATTCAAAACCGCGTTCGAACGGCGGTTAATGCTCTTGAAGCCACGCTTCGGAATGCGACGGTAAAGAGGCATCTGACCGCCCTCAAAACCCGGACGAACACTTCCGCCCGAACGAGCCAACTGACCCTTATCGCCCTTACCGGCGGTCGGTCCGTGGCCGGAGCCGGATCCGCGGCCGAGGCGCTTACGCTTATGCGTCGCACCCGGTTGTGCCTTGATGGTGTTCAACTTCAACATAACTCTCTCCCCATAATGTTCGCGCGAGCGCTCAACAATACCGGCCTGATATTACCGGGTTTCCGAAACTACTTCGACGAGATGAAGGACTTTTTTGATCATCCCGCGAACGGACGGAGTGTTCTCCAAAGTCCGAACTTGCTCACGACGCTTGAGACCCAAACCAACGACCGTAGCGCGCTGAACCGGGTTACAAGCAACCAAGCCCTTCTTGAGACGGATCGTAATCGTTTTCTTCGTAGCTGCCGACATGATCTACTCCTAGAGAATTTCCGCCACGGTCTTGCCGCGGGCTTTAGCGATATCCTCGAAGTGGCGAAGGCCGCGCAATCCTTCCAAAGTCGCGCGAACGACGTTGTGTGGATTATCGCGACGAATCGACTTCGTCAGGATGTTTCGGATACCGGCAACCTCGAGGATCGCGCGAACCGAAGAGCTCGCGATGATCCCGGTACCTTCCGGCGCCGGCTTCATCAACACTTTGCTTGCCCCGAAGGTCCCAATGATCTCGTGAGGAATGGTGCTGCCTTCAAGCGCGATCTTCATGAGATTCTTCTTCGCCTGCTTGCCGGCCTTTTTGATCGCTTCCGGAACTTCGCCGGCCTTGCCGAGGCCCACGCCGACCTGTCCCTTTTTATCGCCAACCACGACGATTGCCGCGAAACTAAAACGACGCCCGCCCTTAACGACCTTGGCGCAACGATTGATGTGGATCACCTTGTCCTCGAATTCGGACTCTTCCTGCGATCGCCCCATCTGCTGATTTTGACCCATTGCCATTCTCTTGCTCCTAGAATTTCAAGCCAGTTTCACGTGCAGCGTCGGCCAATGCCTTGATACGACCGTGATAAAGATAACCGCTGCGATCAAACACGACTTGAGTGATGTTCTTCGCTATGGCCCGCTTTGCGACCAAACTTCCAACGCCCTTAGCGCCTTCGATATTGGCTCCGGCGTCGCCCTTGAACTCTTCTTCCGCCGTTGAAGCGGCGACGAGGGTACGACCCTTCACGTCATCGATGAGCTGAGCGTAGATATGCTGATTCGAGCGAAACACCGAAAGACGAGGGCGCTCGGCTGAACCTTCCAAGCGCGACCGAATCCGGAGCTTACGCTTGAAACGAACCACTTTCTTCTGACTAGTTGCATTGCGTACTTTGGTAGCCATAAATTACTTCGCTCCAGCAGCTTTACCCTGCTTACGAATGATGTGTTCATTCGTATATTTAATACCCTTGCCTTGATAAGGCTCTGGGGCTTTGAAGCCACGGATTTTCGCCGCGGCCATGCCCACCAGCATTTTGTCCGCACCACTCACCACCAGGTGAGTGTTATTTTCGACCTTCGCCGTGATACCGGCCGGAAGCTCGAAATCGACCGCGTGCGAATAGCCCAAGGTCATGCTCAGAACCTGGCCCTTCATAGCCGCGCGATAGCCGACGCCTACGATGTCCAATTCCTTCGTGAACCCCGTGTGCACGCCATGCACCATGTTATGGATAAGCGTGCGGGACAGACCGTGCAGCGCCGAAGCGTTGCCAGCGATCGCCGGGTTGCAGGTCACGAGAATAGCGCCATCGGCAACCTTCGCCTCAACTCCACGAGGAATTTGATACGAGAGCTTTCCTTTGGGACCATCGACTTTGATGAGCCCGTCTTTGATATCGACCTTCACGCCGGAAAGTACTTTTACCGGCATTTTGCCTACACGAGACATAAATCACCAAACCTCACATAAAATTTCGCCGCCGACTTTTTGGGTGCGAGCCTTGTGCCCGGTCGTCACACCACGAGAAGTCGAGACAATAGCGATTCCGGCTCCACCCAGCGGACGAGGCATTTGCTCGTATCCGATATAGCGGCGGAGGCCGGGACGGCTTACGCGCTTAATGCCCTGAATGACTGCCTGGCCATGATCCGTGTACTTCAAATACACCTTGATCACGGGGCGTCCCTCTTCACGCATCAAGCGGAAGTTCTTGATATATCCTTCTTCCTTCAACACGCGAACGATGTTTGCCTTCAAACGGGACGCAGGAATCTCCACTTTCTCGTGGCTCTCCTTCGATGCGTTCCGAATCCGGGTTAGCAAGTCGGCGATAGGATCGGTCATACTCATAACGTCGATGTCCTCTTAATTCTTTCTTCTTACCAGCTCGACTTGGTCACGCCTGGAAGCTGACCCTTGAGAGCGAGGCCGCGGAAGCACAGACGGCACATGTTAAACTTCCTCATGAACGCACGGGGACGCCCGCAGAGTGGACAGCGGTTTTTGACCCGTGTACTGAACTTGGGCTTTGCCCCAATTTTTACGAGTTTGCACTTTTTAGACAAGATCGCTCTCCTTAATTCTTATTTGCGGAACGGCATGCCCAGCTCGGTCAACAGTGCCCGGGCGTGCTCGTTTTTCTTCGCAGTCGTTTCAATCGTTATCGTCATCCCACGAATCTTATCGACCTTGTCGTAATTGATTTCTGGGAAAATGATCTGTTCACGGATGCCGAGGGAGTAGTTGCCACGACCGTCGAAAGACTTCGTGCTCACTCCCTTGAAGTCGCGAACGCGCGGAAGCGCGACGTTCATCAGGCGATCCAGGAATTCGTACATACGCGCGCGGCGAAGAGTAACCATCACGCCTACCGCGTTGCCTTCGCGAACCTTGAAAGCCGCGATTGCTTTGCGTGCGCGGGTCATGACGGGCTTCTGGCCGGTGATCGTCATGATTTCTTCGTACGTATTATCCAAGACCTTAGGATTCGCGACGGCTTCCTTCACGGCGCAGTTGACCGTGACCTTCAGCAGGCGCGGCACTTCCATCGGGTTCTTGAATTGGAACTCCTTCATCAGAGCAGGAACCGCCTTGCTCTTGTACAGGGCAGCCATCCGCGTCTCTTTGCTCGGAGAAACCTTGGTTTCGCCCGGAGCAGCGATTTTCACGGCGCTCGCAGCGGCTTCTTCCTTAGCCTTCTTCGCCTTCGCGCGAGCAGCTTCGGCCTTCGCCTTTTTCTCGTCTACCTTACCAGCCTTCGGTGCTGCTTCAGCATCACCTGCGGCGGCGGCGTTCTTATTTTCGTTTTCGTCTTTAGCCATTGCTACTTCCTTTACGCCTCAAGAGATGTGTCGCACTTTTTGCAGACACGAATTTTTTTGTCGCCCACCATCTTGTGACCATGACGCACGCCGCGGCTGCACTTGGCGCACATCAAGAGAACGTTGGAATAAGCCAACGGAAGCTCACGCTCGAGAATTCCACCCTGTGGGTTTGCTTGAGAAGGCTTCGTATGGCGCTTGACCATATTGACCTTTTCAACGGTGATACGGCCGGTCTTGGTGTTAACACCCAAGACTTTTCCGCTCTTGCCTTTTTCCCGGCCCGAGATCACCTGGACCAGGTCGTTCTTACGGATCTTTGATTTCACTCGCTCAGCATTCATCATAAACTTCACTTCCTCACAAAACTTCTGGAGCCAGCGAAATGATCTTCGCGAAGTTCCGCGCGCGGAGCTCACGAGCGACCGGCCCAAAGATACGGGTGCCGATCGGCTCATTCTGCGCGTTAATCAAAACCGCCGAGTTAACGTCGAAACGAATGTACGTGCCATCGTTTCTGTTCACTTCCTTCTTGGTGCGGACGATCACCGCTTTCAGGATTTCGCCCTTCTTCACCTTGGCGTTCGGCGAAGCTACCTTGACGCTGACAACAATGACGTCGCCCAAAGTGGCATACTTGCGGCGTGAGCCGCCGAGCACTTTGATGCACATGACGGATTTCGCGCCTGAGTTATCCGCGACATCGAGACGAGTACGCATTTGAATCATGTTAAATCTCCCCTGTACGCCGTCTTATACGTTCGCTTCAGCCACCTGGCTGGCCTTGCGAACGATGGATTGAAGTGCCCAGCGCTTATCGCGGCTCAACGGACGCGATTCAACGAGCGACACAATATCGCCGATCTTGGCTTGGTTCTTTTCGTCATGAGCCTTGAACCGACGGGAACGAACAACGAACTTCTTATAAAGTCCGTGACGAACGCGACGATCAACCTTCACGACGATGGTCTTCTGCATTTTGTCGCTGACGACCGTACCGACGACTTCCTTGCGGCGATGAGTCGCAACCGGAGCCGCAGCTTCGGTGGACACCGCAGCTGGAGCTGCCTTCTTTGCAGCGCTTTGAGCCGCAGCCGACTTGGCGGCAGGAGCCGCTTTGGTTTTACGTTCAGTCGCCATGATTACTTACTCCCCTGTAACATCTTCATACGAGCGATATCCTTGCGCAGGCGCCAGAGCATCGCGGTATCGGTGAGCTGGCCCGTGGCCTGCTTCATCTTATTCTGAAAAAGCTGGGATTCCGTTTCGCGGATCTGGCTTAACAGCTCAGCTTTGCTCAGATTCTTTAATTCTTTAAAACGTTTCGTAGCCACTTTATACCTCGCCCTTACTTCTGCGCCTTGGCTTGCTTAGCAGCCTTATCAGCGGCTTTCGTGCTTGCCTTCGCCTTCGCAGCAAGTGCTTCGGTCGCACGGCTGATCGGCTTGCAATGAAGAGGCAACTTCGCGTTCGCGAGCTTGAGCGCCGCGAAAGCCTCAGCCTGCGGAATCCCATCCATCTCGAAAATCACGCGTCCCGGCTTGATGACCGCTGCCCATTCTTCCACGTTGCCTTTACCGGAACCCATTCGGGTTTCAGCGGCCTTCTTGGTGATTGGCTTGTTCGGAAAAATCCGGATCCAGATCTTACCACCACGCTTCACGTAACGAGTCATCGCAACGCGCGATGCCTCGATTTGCCGTGAAGTGATACGGCCACACTCAGTCGCCTGAAGACCAAACTCACCGAAGAACAACGTGCCGCCACGATCCGCGGTGCCACGCATTTTGCCCTTCGCTACCTTACGCCACTTGACTCGCTTAGGTGCCAACATGGTTCATTCCCCTCTATAGCCCTTACTCGGCCTTCTGCTTAGCTTTAGCTTCGACAACAGCCTGGCGCTTCAAAGTCGGCATCTCACCGTGGTATACCCACGCCTTGATACCGATAACACCGTAAGTGGTGCGAGCTTCGGCCGTACCGTAATCAATGTTTGCACGAAGGGTGTGAAGCGGGACGCTGTCCTCGCTGTACCATTCCGTACGCGCGATTTCGGCGCCGCCCAAGCGGCCCGATACGCGGATCTTGATTCCCTTGATGCCCTGCTTAAAAGCAGAGGTCATGCACTTCTTCATCGCGCGGCGGAAAGCGACGCGCTTTTCGAGCTGAGACGCGACGTTCTCGGCGATCAAAGTCGCATTGGCCTCAGGCTTCTTCACTTCGATGATGTTGAGGCTGACTTCGTTCTTCGAAAACTTCTGAACATCCGCTTTCAGCTGCTCGACGCCGGCGCCTTTCTTGCCGATTACGATGCCGGGACGGGCGGTGTGAACATTGATCTTGACGTTATTCGCATAGCGTTCAATCTCAATGCGCGCAATGCCCGCGCCATGAAGCTTGCCCTTGAGATAATCACGGAGCTTGAGATCTTCGTGAAGAAGCTTCGAGTAATCTTTCTTCGAGAACCAGCGGCTGTCCCAGGTACGGGTAACACCGAGACGAAAACCAATTGGATTTACCTTCTGACCCATATCACCGCTCTCCCACAGTCACGGTCACGTGACTGGTTTTCTTATTGATTTTGAACGCCGAACCCTTCGCACGAGGACGGAAACGCTTCAGCGTCGTTCCTTGTCCAACGAGGATCTGCTTCACTACCAGCGTGTCGACATCGACCGCGCCTTTTCCTCTTTGATCCACATTCGCGACCGCGCTCTTCAGCAAACGGTAGAGAATCGCGGCGGTGCGCTTACGCGGCGAGAACTTGAGGTAAGTCAAAGCATCGTTGATGCCCTTGCCTCTGACCGCATCGGCCAGCAAACCCATCTTTCGAGGGGTGATTCGGATTGAACTGATTTTTGCGTTGGCTTCCATTTAATCCTCGCTTACTTCGCAGCCGGTTTCGCAGCAGCCGGCTTGGCAGCAGCTGCTCCCGCCGCAGGAGACGATGCGCCTTCAGCTGCAGCCTTTTTATCCGCAGGGGTATGGCCATGGAAAGTACGAGTTAAAGCGAACTCTCCCATTTTGTGGCCAACCATGTTCTCAGTCACATAAACTGGAACAAACTTCTTTCCGTTGTGAACCGCGAAGGTCAAACCAACGAAATCCGGAAGAACCGTCGAACGACGGGACCAGGTCTTAATTACTTTGCGATCCTGAGTCTGACGCGCCACTTGAACTTTTTTAACAAGGTGGTCATCGCAGAAAGGGCCTTTTTTAATTGAACGGGCCACGTTTAATCTCCCTAATTATTTGCGGCGCTTGACGATAAATGCGTCAGTGCGTTTATTGTTACGAGTCTTATAACCCTTGGTCGGAACACCCCACGGCGTGCGCGGATGACCGCCGCCGGAGCTCTTTCCTTCACCACCCCCGTGAGGATGGTCGATCGGGTTCATGGAAACACCGCGGTTAGTCGGGCGAACGCCCAACCAGCGTGCGCGTCCCGCTTTGCCGATCGTCAGGTTTTCATGATCGGTATTTGAAATCTGGCCGATCGAAGCGCGGCAACGAGAATGAAGCAAACGAATCTCGCCGCTTGGCATTTTAACTTGGCAATATTCGCCTTCCTTCGCCATCAACTGAGCGAAGTTGCCGGCGGAGCGAGCGATACGACCGCCCTTTCCTGGCTCGACTTCGATGTTGTGAATCAAAGTACCGACCGGAATGAACGAGAGCGAAAGATTATTGCCCGGCTTGATGTCGGCTTGATCGCTCGCGATCACGGCATCACCCACCGAAAGATTCAGGGGCGCCAGAATGTAGCGCTTCTCGCCGTCAGCGAAGTGCAACAAGGCGATATAAGCGGTACGGTTCGGATCGTATTCGATCGAAGCGACCTTTGCCGGAATCTCGCGCTTATCGCGGGCGAAATCCACCAAACGGTACTTCCGCTTATGCCCGCCACCGATGTGGCGAACGGTCATCTTGCCATACTGATTGCGACCGCCCGACTTGGTGAGGGAGCTCGTCAATTTGCGAGGCTTCTTAGGCTGCTTGTCTTTCGGCGTCAGTACGGAAAAATCCGCGACATTCTTGTACCGAAGCGACGGGGTAATGGGTTTGAATGACTTCAAAGGCATGGTCCGGCTCTCACTTGGTTTGGAAGAAGTCGATCTTCTGGCCTTCAGCCAGCGTCACGAGAGCTTTCTTCCAGTTGGGGCGCTTCGTCTCAAAACGACCGACGCGCTTAACTTTTCCGTGCATCATCATGGTCCGCACTTCGCGCACTTTCACGTTGAAAAGGCGCTGCACGGCTTCACGAATTTCCTGCTTGTTCGCGGCAGGAGCGACTTCGAACACGAAACGATTGCCCACTTCGGCAAGGGCCGTGCTCTTTTCGCTGATGACCGGTCTTTTGATTACATCGTAAATGCTTCGCATTTCTTAAACCTCGTTACCCACTTAAGGAGCCAAGCGGGACTCAACCGCCTCAACCGCACGCTTGGTCATAACAACCCAGTCGTGACGGATGATGTCATACACGTTCAATCCCTCGGTGCGAAGAACTTTTACTTTCGAAAGATTACGTCCCGAAAGCTCCAGATTCTTGTTCGCATCGTCGACGATCAAAACCTGCTCCACTTGAAGCTTCTTCGCGACGATGTCGCTCAAAGCCTTGCTCTTGACTTGGGAAAGCTTGAATTCGTCAATCACCAAAACACGATCGGCCTTAACGCGGTCGGAGAGAGCGGAGCGCAAAGCGCCGCGCATCATTTCCTTCGGAGTCGACTGTTCGTAACTGCGCGGGACCGGACCGAAAGTCTGGCCACCACCCGGATTCAACGGGGAACGGCTCGAACCCTGACGAGCGCTGCCGGTACCCTTTTGTTTGAACGGCTTGCGTCCACCGCCGCGAATCTCGGACTTGGTCTTCGTCTTCGCGGTGCCTTGGCGACGTCCGGCCAACTGGGCCTTAATCACCTGATGAACCAGGGCAACGTTCACATCGACCGCGAACACATCGTCGCGGAGCTGGATCGTGCCGACCTTTTTCTTTTCCTGATTGAATAAATCTAAACTAGGCATGGCTCACTTCCCAAACTTCTTCACAGCGCGACGAACCGTCACGAGTCCACTGCGAGGACCTGGCACGCTGCCATGAACGAGGAGAAGCTGATTCTCCATATCCACGCGCACGACGCGCACGTTTTGAACCGTCTTACGGATATTGCCCATCTGACCGGCCATTTTCTTATTTTTGAAAACGCGACCTGGATCAGCGCGGTTACCGATCGAGCCCAAGGAACGGTGATTGACCGATGCGCCGTGGGTTTTGTTGCCACCATGAAAATGATGGCGCTTCATACCGCCTTGGAAGCCCTTACCTTTGCTGACGGCCGTCAAGTCGACGAAATCGCCAGGCTTGAGGAATTCAGCGGAAAGAATCTTTCCGGCGGTGAGTCCGTCCAACTTATCGGTTGGAGCAAGACGAAATTCTTGTGAACGATAAAAGCCGGCTTCGCCAACGGCTTTCGCGTGACCTTGCTCAGCTTTGGTCGCCGATTTGGCCTTTTTCGGCATGAAGCCGATTTGAACAGCCTGATAACCATCTTTTTCCATCGTCTTCACTTGCGTGATGATGGCTGGCTTCAAGTCGATTACGGTGACAGCGACAGAGTCGCCCGCTTCCGTATACACCTGCGTCATACCGGCTTTCACGCCGAGAATGCCACCGAGGCCTTGAGTCAGTGCGACATGTTCGCGCTGCTGGTCCATGTTAATTCTCCCTCAAATTTCCATCTACGATTTTGCCTTCACAGCATCACCGGGAAGCCGCCACGACTTAAAAATACTTCTAAGTAAAGGCCGCCGGATGCTTTCATGACAGACAATTCGTTTTGAGTTTCTCGACTTTCTCTCTGGGACTGCTTGCGCAGTGCAGAGAATAGTATCGATCGCTCAACGAAGTTGCCGGCAATTTCGTCTTCATTATTTCTAATGAGGACGTTATTGAGGCCGCTCCGTTTTCAAGTCGGTTTAGGACTTGATTTCCACGTCCACACCAGCCGACAAATCCAACTTCATCAGTGAATCTACCGTCTGTTGCGTCGGCTCCAGGATGTCCAAGAGCCGTTTATGAGTCCGAACTTCGAACTGTTCGCGGGATTTCTTATCTACATGCGGGGAACGAAGAACGCAATACTTATTAATCACCGTCGGAAGCGGAATCGGACCACGAACCGTGGCGCCGGTACGCTTAGCCGTGTTGACGATCTCCCATACGGATTGATCGAGAACGCGATGATCAAAAGCCTTTAATTTAATGCGAATCTTGTGTTCCATCGAATTTCTAACCTCTACATGCCCCGTTTAATAACTACTTGAGGAGTTCCCCCGCCTAGCGGCATGTTGCTGAGCGGGCAATCTTCCTCAAAATTTCTACAAGAAGGGCGTTCGTATACTGCGATTGCGAACTAAAGACAATAGAATTCCGCTTTTTTTAGCGGATAATCACGCCGGCGCGAACCTTAATCTCTTCGGCCACTTGAGGGGGCACGGGCTCATAATGCGAAAATTCCATCGAATAAGTTGCTCGTCCCTGCGACGAGGACCTCAGAGCCGTGGAATAACCAAACATGTTCGAAAGAGGGGCGGTCGCCTTGATGACCTGAAGCCCAAGACGAGGCGTCATGCTGATGATCTTCCCGCGCCGGCTATTCAAATCCCCAATAACTCCACCCATATAGTCTTCCGGACAGACGATTTCACACGACATAATAGGCTCGAGAATCAAGGGGGAAGCTTTTTGGGTGGCTTCTTTGAATGCCATAGAAGCCGCGATCTTATAGGCAATTTCGGTCGAATCCGTATCATGGAAGGAGCCATCCAGCAGGGTCGCTTTGATATCCACGGCCGGATAGCCCGTAATAATCCCGCCAAGCATGGATTCGAAAATGCCCTTTTCGATAGCCGGGATGAACTCCTTGGGAATAGCGCCCGCCTTGATCTGATTCACGAAGTGGAAGCCCGAGCCTCGCTCAGCCGGCTCAAACTTCACGACGCAATGGCCGTATTGACCCTTACCACCCGACTGACGAATGAACTTACCCTCTGCGGTCGCGGCGGCGGAAATCGTCTCTTTGTAAGCAACCTGAGGATTGCCAACATTTCCTTCGACTTTGAACTCACGCCGCATGCGATCGACGATGATTTCGAGATGCAACTCGCCCATGCCGCTGATCAAGGTTTGCCCCGTATCCTCGTTGATGCTGACACGAAAAGAAGGATCCTCCATCGCGAGCTTTTGCAGGGCACCCGCGAGTTTTTCTTGATCCGCTTTGGTTTTAGGCTCGATCGCGATCGAAATCACGGGCTCCGGAAATTCCATTTTTTCGAGCAAAACCGGCTGTCCTTCGTTGCAAAGCGTATCGCCCGTGACGGTGAATCTCAATCCGACAACCGCGGCGATATCCCCGGCGCGAATTTCATTCAAATCCTCGCGCTTGTTCGCGTGCATCTGCAGCAAACGACCCATACGCTCGCGCTTACCCTTCAGCGAATTATAAACGGTCGCGCCCGACTCGACGGTGCCGGAGTAAACGCGGACATAAACCAGCTGCCCGACGTAAGGATCGTTCATGACTTTGAACGCGAGCGCGGAAAACGGTTCGTCGTACGAGGGCTTTCTGACGACCGTTTTCGTCTCGTCGGTCGGGTTCTTGCCTTCCACCGGCGGCACATCGAGCGGAGAAGGAAGAAAATCGACGATCGCGTCCAGCATGGGCTGGACGCCTTTATTTTTGAAAGCGGAGCCGCAAGTAACCGGGACGATTTTCAGCGAAACACAGCCCTTGCGCACGGCCCGGCGGATCTCCGCGGGCGAAATGGCTTCGCCACCGAGATATTTTTCCATCAGCGCTTCATCGAAATCACAGACCGTCTCGAGAAGCTTATCTCGATACTCTTCCGCGCTCTCCAGAAGATCGGCGGGAATCTCCTGAACCTCGGGCTTCGCGCCCAGATCTTCGCTGTGATAGGCCAGGGCCTTCATCTCGATGAGATCGATCACGCCGCGAAAAGTGTCCTCGGATCCCCACGGAAGCTGGATCGCGGCCGGAGCCGTGCCCAATTTATCGACCATTTGTTTAAGAACGGAATAGAAGTCCGCGCCCACCCGGTCCATCTTGTTGACGAACGCGATACGGGGAACGTGATATTTGTTGGCTTGCCGCCAGACGGTTTCGGATTGGGGCTCAACGCCTTCAACACCCGAGAACACCGCTACCGCGCCGTCCAGCACGCGAAGCGAGCGCTCCACTTCGATCGTGAAATCGACGTGACCGGGAGTATCGATGATGTTGATTCTGAAATTACGCCAAGAACAGGTGGTCGCGGCCGACGTGATCGTAATGCCGCGCTCCTGCTCCTGAGGCATCCAGTCCATGACGGTGGTACCCTCATGGACTTCGCCTAATTTATGGGTCTTTCCGGTATAGTAAAGAATTCGCTCTGTGGTCGTGGTTTTACCGGCGTCAATATGCGCCATGATCCCGATATTGCGGATCTTCTCCAACGCCACAGAAGCGTCTTTTGACATTACCAGCGATAGTGGGCGAAAGCCTTGTTCGCTTCAGCCATCTTATGAACGTCTTCGCGCTTTTTCATGGCGCCGCCGCGAGCGTTCGAAGCTTCAATAAACTCCGCAGCGAGACGTTCGGCCATCGAGTGCTCCGGACGGCCGCGGGCAGCTTCGATGATCCAGCGTGAACCGAGAGATTGACGCCGGGAAGGCTTCACTTCGATCGGAACCTGATAGGTCGCGCCACCGACGCGGCGAGACTTCACTTCGAGCAGCGGCTTTGCGTTCTCAAGGCCTTTTTTGAAAACCTTGATCCCTTCGTCACCGGTGCGTTCTTGGATGTTATCCATCGCATCGTAGAAAATCGCTTCCGCGATCGACCGCTTGCCCTGGATCATCAACGTATTGATGAACTTGGCCACCACGACATCGTTGAATTTCGGATCCGGAAGAATTTCTCTTTTGCGAATAAAGCTTTTACGACCCATTTTTTCAATTTCCTATTTAAAATCTAAATGAATTATTTAGCTGCCGGAGCTGCCGCCCCGCCTGCTACACGCTTAGCGCCGTACTTCGAACGGCTCTGCTTGCGGTTGGCAACGCCTTGAGCATCCAAGGTCCCGCGGACCGTGTGATAACGAACACCAGGAAGGTCCTTTACGCGGCCTCCGCGAATCAAGACGATCGAGTGCTCCTGCAAATTATGGCCGATCCCAGGAATATACGAGGTCACTTCGTAACCATTCGTCAACCGTACGCGGCAAACCTTACGCAAAGCCGAATTCGGCTTTTTCGGGGTCGTGGTGTACACGCGGGTGCAAACACCGCGTCGCTGAGGGCAACTCTGAAGTGCTGGAGACTTGGTCTTCCAGAGCTTATTGGACCGCCCTTTGCGGATGAGCTGGTTGATAGTAGGCATTGAACTCGTTCCTTTCAAATAATGAAGTTCCGGTAAATAGTCCAGGCGTGACGCCGGGTCAAGGGTCTTTTGCAGAAGTGCTGCGGATATCTGGTCCACTCTTTGCTCCCGCAATGTGCAACATGATCATTCCATTAAAACAAAGTCTCGTCCTTTGGACCGCAATAGGCCTCTTCAGCCTGCTTTTGACTTCCCAAGCCCATGCAGGCCAGCCAACTGGCACTGACTTAGGTGTCTTGGGAGGCTTGGCCATTGCCAATCAAAACGAATTTTCGGGAACCCACCTTGATCTTGGCGCAACGGGTCACGCACTCTTGGTTCCGCAGGTTAATGTTGGATTTTATTACCAATATTACTGGAACAACTACTCCCAAAATGGAACAACGCATAACCATACGATTGCGGGTGAGTTAAACTACCTGTTCCCGGGAACCTTCGAAGGCGTGTACGCCGGAGGCAAGGTCGGTCTGCAGCTCGTCGGAAATTCCGCTCCCAACACCCAGAGCAGCACGGATTTGGTTTTCGGCCCGGCGCTCGGCTATGATTATCCGCTCGAAGGGAATTTTTCCATCGGCGGGCAGGCGAACGTGCTTTTCGTGACTCAAAGCCCGGTCATCACCGACTGGAACCTGCTTGCGGTGCTTAAGCTGAATTTCTAAACAGATACCGAACAAAAAAACTCACTTCGGCTCGGGTTTTTCGGCCTTTTCCGAGAGCGCGGCCGAGCGCTCATTGCGCTTTGCCCTTTCGAATTCCGCGTACTCCTTGTCGACGATCATGATGTGGCTGGTCACCCAGGTTTTGAAAAAGTCGAAAACTGAACTGGGAAAGCGGCCGTATACGCTCGAAACGAACTCTTGCCGATGGCGCTCGAGCGCTTCCGTGAGACGCCGATGGCTCGCCCGGTGAGACTCGACCTTCGGAAAGCCGATCTCTTCCATATGAGCTTCTTCATCCTTGAAATGATGGGCCGTGAACATGATCAAGTCATCGAAAGCCGCGAGCAGGGTCATTTTTTTAGGAAGCCGAGCGTTCAACTGGGCGACTCGGTTCATTTTTTCGAAGATCCCCTGATGCTCGCGATCCAGGACCTCGTTGTTCACGGAAATGGCGGGTGACCACTTCTGCTCTTGAGCTAAATTTCCCACTCATGCTCCCAAAATCCGGAGCGGGATCGGCAATCGCCGACCCCGCCCTCGTCTTCACCGGAAAATGACGAATATCGCTCTCAGTGCTTTACGGCTCCCGGGGCGTTTTTGCTCACGATCTCCTCGCGCTGGAGCTCAACGACCGGAATGTCGCCGACGCCCTTGCGCATAAGGAACTCGGACGGATCCTCGAGCTCCAGAGCGAGACGCAGAACCTGGTCCGCGTGCTCGACCGGAACGATTTTCATGTCCTGAGTGATCTCTTTCGGGATCTTCTTGAGGTCGGGAACGTTCCCTTTCGGGATCAAGACCGTCTTGATGTTCCCGATGCGAGCGGCCAGGAGTTTCTCCTTCAGGCCCCCGATCGGCAAGACTCGTCCGCGCAACGTGATTTCGCCCGTCATGGCGACATCGCTCTTTACCGGGATCTTGGTCAACGCGCTGGTGATCGCGGTTGCCATGGTAATGCCGGCTGACGGCCCGTCCTTCGGAACGGCCCCTTCCGGAACGTGAAGATGAATATCGACGTTCTGGTAGAAGTCCTTGTCCAGACCCAGGAGATGCGCCCGGGAACGAACATAGCTCATCGCCGTGGCCGCCGACTCCTGCATGACCTCGCCGAGCTTGCCGGTGATCTTCACCGCGCCTTTTCCGGGCACGACGGTCACTTCGATTTGAAGCATGTCGCCGCCGGCATCGGTGTAGGCAAGACCGTTGGTCAGGCCGATTTCATTTTTCTCCTCGGCCTTGCTGACGGTGTATTTCGCGGGACCGAGCAGCTCCTCGAGATCGGCCTCGCCGATCGTGATGACGCCCGGAACTTTCGCGGTTTGCAGCGCCGCTTTCGAAGCCGCTTTGGTCGGCTTCGTTTCGGCCGAGATCAGCTCCTGCTGTTGGTTGCGGCGCTCGACGATGATCTTCGCCGCTTTTCTGCAGACCGTGGCGACCACGCGCTCGAGGTTACGAACGCCGGCTTCGCGGGTATAATTGCGGATCAAAGCGTAAATGCCTTCGTCGGTGAACTCGATATCGCCCGTCTTCAAGCCGTGCGCTTCCATCTGCTTGGTGATCAGGTATTTGCGCACGATGTTGAATTTCTCGACCTCGGTGTAGCCGGAGATCGTGATGACCTCCATACGGTCGAGAAGAGGCTTCGGGATCGTGTGCAGGCTGTTCGCGGTCAAGACGAACATCACCTTGGAAATGTCGTAGTCGATTTCCAGATAATGGTCGCCGAACGCGACATTCTGCTCCGGATCCAGCACCTCAAGCAGGGCGGACGAAGGATCGCCGCGGAAGTCCATGCTCATCTTATCCACTTCGTCGAGCAGGAAAACGGGGTTCGACGACCCGGCTTTCTTGAGCGACTGGATGATCTTGCCCGGGAGCGCGCCGACGTAAGTGCGGCGATGGCCGCGGATCTCAGCCTCATCCCGCACGCCGCCCAGCGAGCAGCGCACGAACTTCTTGTTCAAGGACTTCGCGATCGATTTAGCGAGTGAGGTCTTGCCGACGCCCGGAGGCCCAACGAAGCAGAGGATCTGGCCTTTGGAATTATCCGTCAGAACGCGGACCGCCAGGTACTCCAAGAGGCGCTCTTTGACTTCCTCGAGCCCGTAGTGATCCTCTTCCATGACCTGCTCGGCGACCTTGAGGTCGTTTCGATCGGTCGTGTACTCGTTCCAAGGCAAAGTGATGATCCAATCGATGTAATTGCGGACCACCGTCGCTTCCGCGGACATCGGGGACATCATCTTGAGCTTCTTCAGCTCGCGGGTCGCCTTTTCCTTCGCTTCCTTGCTCATCGGCTTGGTGCGAATCTGCTTCTCGATGGCTTGCAATTCGGCTTTGAACTCGTCCTTTTCGCCGAGCTCCTTCTGGATCGCCTGCATCTGCTCGTTCAGGTAGTACTCCTTCTGCGAGCGCTCCATCTGCTTTTTCACGCGCGAGCGGATGCGCCGCTCGACCTGAAGGATCTCGATCTCGCCCTGCATGAGCTGCAGCAACTTCTCGAGGCGCTTCGAAGGCTCGGCGATCTCGAGGATCTCCTGTTTGTCTTCGAGCTTGAGATTGAGATGGGCGACAACGAGGTCCGCCAGACGGGAAGGGTCCTCGATCGTGCTGACGCTCATCAACATCTCAGGCGGAATCCGCTTGTTGAGCTTCACGTAGTTTTCGAAGGTGGCTTTAAGCGAACGGATCAACGCCTCGACTTCGACCGTGCTTTCGACCGCATCGGCGATTTCCTCGATCTCGGCTTCGATCATCCGGTCGTTCTCTGTGTACTCGAGGATCCGGGCGCGGCGCTTGCCTTCGATGAGGACCTTCACCGTATTGTCCGGCAGGCGCAGGATCTGCAGGATCGTGCCGATCGTACCGACCGGGAATATATCTTTTTCTCCTGGACTGACCGTCGTTGCCGAGCGCTGAGCGACCAAAAACAGGTCTGATTTCTTGGCCACGCACTCTTCGAGCGCGTTGATCGATTTCTCGCGCCCTACGAAAAGAGGAACCACCATATGCGGGAATATGATGACATCCCTCAAAGGGAGAAGAGGCACTTTCATCTTCTTTGGACTACTCGACTTTTTGCTTTCCTTGCTCATTGACGGGTCCCTCCACTCTTTAACTACAGCACACCCCTGGACCGAGTGTAAACAAATACATAAAACCGGACGGAGGGCATTCTCTTGACACGCGCGAGTGTCAAGAGTGTCAGAATTGACTCTCTTTATCCTTAGGCAGCGGATAGAATTTAAACAGACAAGAGGCGCGCGCCGCCCTTTGACTCACCAAGGATTCCAAGGGATTGGGACCATCGGCCGGGTGGCCCTTTTTTTGCTGCATTACTGAATCAAATGAAAACTGATTCAGCTTATCGAAAGATTTTTCTTTCATTCGGCGGCCTGATGGCATTCGTCGCGTCGTGCCTGCTTTCGCTTTCGGCATCG
This sequence comes from Oligoflexia bacterium, assembly GCA_031292385.1. GTDB lineage: Bacteria > Bdellovibrionota > UBA1018 > UBA1018 > UBA1018 > JARLHE01. The sequence continues at coordinate 7,062 of JARLHE010000014.1, read as the reverse complement.
CTTCGAGCCGCACCAGCCGAGATGGCTCTGAATTCCTTGCCCGATTCATTGAAGGATTATCAATCCAGCCTCCCGACCGTCCAGCAGATGCTTGAGCTGGCTTGCGCCAACCAGCAGATCGATGCCGGAAGAGCCACGATCGCCTACTCCACGTTCGCGAGGTCGAACACGATCATGGGCGAGCTTCAGAGCGACATCACCCAGAATACGCGCTTCCTTGGTGATCCTTCATCGTCCGTGCAGGCGGAGTTTCAGGCGAAGGCCCAAAAAGAACGCGCCCGGGCTCAGGCAACGCTGTCGCAGGCCTCCGACCGCTTTGAGTACGACCAGCATCTGTTTCAAACCGGGAAATTAGACGGTGCGGCACTGAAACAAGACCAGCAGCGGCTCGCACGGGCAAAATCGCTCAGCAATTCGGCCGGGCAACTGCCCTCGGCGGACGAACTGGCTCAAGTCGTCCAGGCCAGGACCAATGCGTCGGTGAACTCGTTGAAAATGCTCCAGGAAGCCGCGCAAAAAATGGCTGTAACCTCGTCCCGTGCCCAAGGCTGCTACACGACGGCGACCGGAACGGGAAGCTACGCGAACCCCGCTTTCGACTCTGGCTTCGGAGCGAGCCAATCGACGGCTTCGGCTTCTTCGGCTCAACAAAAAACGCCAGTGGCCGCGGCTGGAATTCCAACCACCGCCACTGGCGCTCAATGATTTCAGATCCGCTGCGGAAAAGCGCTTATGCGCTTTCGGCTTTCTCGGCCGGTGAGCCCGGAGTCGCGGAGACTCCAGGCGCCTGAGCCTCGGTGCCGTCCGCCATCAGAAGAATAGGACGCTCGCCTTTGAGAATCGTGTTCTTCGTGATGATGCACTTTTTCACGGTGCTGCGGGCAGGCAGCTCGTACATGACCTCAAGCATGGACTGCTCGAGGATCGCGCGAAGGCCGCGAGCGCCCGTATTGCGCTTGATCGCTTCTTTCGCGACCGCTTCGAGCGCTTCAGGCTCGAATTCGAGCGTCACGTCGTCGTACTCGAACAGCTTCTGGTATTGCTTCACCAAGGCGTTCCTTGGACGGGTCAGGATCTCGATCAGCGCCTTTTCATCCAGCTCTTCGAGGGTCGCGATGACCGGCAAGCGGCCGATGAATTCCGGAATCAGCCCGAACCGGATCAAATCCTCGGGCTCGACCTGAGCCAACAGCTTCGAGAGGTTTTCGTCCACCTTGGAAGTGATGTTGGCCGAAAGCCCGAGACTGCGCTTTCCTTTGCGCATCGCCACTACTTTATCCAGCCCCACGAAAGCGCCGCCGCAGATGAACAGGATGTTCGAGGTATCGACCTGGACGAATTCCTGCTGCGGATGCTTGCGCCCGCCTTTCGGGGGAACGTTGGCGATGGTGCCTTCGATGATTTTCAAAAGCGCCTGCTGAACGCCTTCGCCGCTCACGTCGCGGGTGATCGACGGATTCTCGCTCTTGCGGGAAATCTTGTCGACTTCGTCGATGTAAACGATGCCCTTTTGCGCGCGCTCGACGTTGTTGTCGCAGCTCTGCAAAAGGTTCAGGATGATGTTCTCGACGTCTTCGCCGACATAGCCGGCTTCCGTCAACGTGGTCGCGTCGGCCATGGCGAAAGGCACGTTCAGGAGCTTCGCCAAAGTCTGGGCAAGCAAGGTCTTGCCCGAGCCGGTCGGACCGATCAGCATGATATTGCTCTTCTGCAGCTCGACCGGGCTATCCTTTTCCTTGCCGGCCTTTTTATCGCCCTGATGCTGAATGCGCTTGTAGTGGTTGTAAACCGCCACGGAGAGAACCCGCTTCGCGCGATCCTGACCGATGACGTATTGATCGAGCGTCGCTTTGATTTCAGCGGGCTTCGGAATGGATTGGGAAGAGCGCGCAGGCGACTCCTTCTGTCCTTCTTCCGCGATGATGTCGTTACAAAGCTCGATGCATTCGTCGCAAATATAGACCGTAGGCCCCGCGATGAGCTTTTTCACCTCACGCTGATTTTTTCCACAAAACGAACAACAAAGATTGCCGAAACCGTCGCCGTATTTTCTGCCGTCCATTGAATTCCTCAGCTCCTTTAACCTTTAAATGTTGCGCTTATCGAGGACCTTGTCGATCAAGCCGTACTCAACGGCCTCCGCGGCCGATAAGTAATTGTCGCGATCCGTATCTTTTTTCACTTGATCCAAGGCTCTTTTCGAATGCAGGGCCAAAATGCCATTCAGTCGGTCCTTCAAATAAAGGATTTCCTTGGCCTGGATCTCGATATCGGACGCCTGCCCTTTCGCCCCGCCAAGCGGCTGGTGGATCATGATCCGGCTGTTGGGCAGACTGAAACGCTTTCCGTCCTTTCCCGCAGTCAGCAGCAATGCGCCCATGCTTGCGGCCATTCCGATGCAGTAAGTGCAAACATCAGACTTAATGAACTGCATGACGTCATATATCCCGAGGCCGGCGTAAACCGAGCCCCCCGGTGAATTGATGTAGAAATGGATGTCCTTATCCGGATCCGAAGACTCAAGGAAAAACAGCTGCGCGACCAGGAGATTCGCGACCGTATCGTTGACCTCGGTTCCGAGGAACACGATGCGGTCGAGCAAAAGGCGCGAATAAATATCGTACTGGCGTTCGCCTCTCGCGGTCTGCTCGATAACGATCGGGTTCGGAATATAGTTCCCCTGAGGACCGAGATTCGGATTGAGCGCCATGGAATCAAACCCGACGACATCGGGCTGCACCAGGCTGGACGGGATCTTTGGTCCTATTGATGATCGAATTAGCATATTCTTTTCTCCGTATGGTCTCCGTATCGGCTAAACCCGCGAAAACTAACTACTGAATGCAGTATACATCCCGGCGAAAAATGTCGCGCCGAGCTATGAGGGAAAATTTTGCAATATGAGATGAGTAAATTTCAAATTACACGCCTGAAGCCAACGGCTACAGAGTGTCGCCCGCTGCATTGAGCGGCTCTTCGTCCAACACTTCATCTATCACATCAGCGGGTTGGAATGTTTCTAAATAGAGGAGCAGGGCTTGACGAAGCTCATTCAAGGTCAGGTCATTTCGGGAGCCGGCCTGATTACCCACCTGCGCCAGTATTTGATCAAGCTCGTCATGAGCTACGGCTTCCGGCAGGCCCGTCAAGGTGACAAGCGTGTCAATGAGTTGGCTACCTTGCAAAGTTACTTCTTGAGGCAACGCTTCTTTGGCAACCTCTTCAAAAGCGGGCACAGCGGATACAACAGGATTCTTTTTGGAGACGTCCATATCCCCTCCACGCTCCAAGTATAGAAACGGATTTTTGCCGCGAGCAAGCCTATTTTCACTTTTTGTTTAGAAGCCGCGCTGGAGCCACCATGGAGAGGACGACCGCGGTCAAAATGAACGCCGCGCCCGTCCACTGGGCTGCCGAAAGCCGTTCATCCAGAAATAAGGTGCCCCAGACCGACCCGAATACGGGCTGCACAAAAAGGGTCAACGCGACGCTCGCGATACTCGCCTCTTGCAACGCGCTCATCCAATAGGGGTAAGTCAGGGCCGTCCCTAAAGGCCCGACGAACAATACGCCGATCCAGGCCTTGGGACCGAAACTCAAAAGCGGCGCGAATACGGGCCCTACGCCATGCCGAACTCCGCTGATTATCGTCGTCAGCGTCAAAAAAAATACACCGATACCCAAGGCCGTCGCGAAGATCCCGCTCGGAGAATAGCGCAGAAGAAGCTTCCGCCCCGCGATCGAATAGCAAGCCTCCCCCAAGAGCGACCCCAGCATCAGCAAATTACCGAGGAGATGCGCCCCTTCTTTGCCCCCCAGGGAGAAATCCATCGCATTCAGGCCCGCAAGCAGGGAAAACCCCAAAAGAGCCGCGGCGAAAGCCAAAAGATGAACCCAGGAAAGCGCTTCACCCACAATGAGCCACGCCAAGAAGACGGTAATGAGCGGCTCCATCGCGACGATCAAGGCGTTCTCAGTGGCGTGCGAAGCGTGCAGCCCGGTCATCTGCAACGCCGGCGCGAAAAAAAAGACCATAAAGCCGATGACGAAAACCCAAAGCCAATCCGACCCGCGCTTGGGGCGCATGAAGGCACTTCGCCCGCCGGAGATCATGACAAACGCCAGCAACGCGGACGAATAACGCAGCCACGCAGTAAGCATCGGGGACGCCCCGTCATTCAAAATCAGCTTGGCCATCGCGGGGTTCGCCGACCAGATGAGATTGCAAAGAATGAGGATCAGCAGCGTTTTAAGTTTCATTTCAATCCGTTTCTATTCAGGCATAATATGAAGCCATGCCGACAAACAAGCCAACTGATTCAAGCCTGCTTTCGCCGAAACGCCCCTGCGACTCCGCGGTCACGATGACCGAGATGGTTTTGCCTTCGGATACGAACGCACTTGGAACGATTTTCGGCGGCCGGATCATGGCGTGGATCGATATCGCGGCCGCGATGGCGGCAGGCAAGCACTCGCGCCGCGTGGTCGTGACGGCCTCATTGGACGCTCTTCACTTCAAAGCGCCGGTGAAACTCGGCCACTACGTTCACATTCAAGCGATGGTCAATTACGTTTCAAGAACTTCGATGGACATCGGCGTACGCATCGAATCGGAAAACCCGTTCACCGGTGAACGGGTGCACACCGCCACGGCCTATACGACATTCGTCGCCCTCGACGACAACGGCAGGCCCACGCCCGCCCCGCCGATCATGCCGGAGACGCCGGATGAAATCCGGCGCTACGAAGCGGCCCAAAAGCGCCGCGAATCGCGCGTAAGGCTCGCCGACGAGCTTAAAAGGTAAGGACTCGCTCAATCATCCAGCTCGCCGACCTCGTCCTCTTCTTCGGGAATCCAGTAGCGTTTGTATTCCTCGAGAAAAGCGAACTTCCTCAAATCCTTGATCCGATCGACGTACAACACCCCTTGCAGGTGATCGAGCTCGTGCTGCACGACGGTGGCGAGAAAATCTTCAGCGATCAGCGTCTGGGGGCGGGCATCGACGTCCAGGTAATCCACTTTGACCTTGCGCGGGCGGTGAACCAGGCCGCGCATCTCGGGCACCGAAAGGCAGCCCTCCCAAAAACCCTGCTCCTTCGTATCCAGCACCGTGATCCGCGGATTGAAAAAAACCGTAAGCCCTTGGGCGCCGGCATCGGGATAACGGGGATTATCGTCTTCAAACTCGATGACCGCCAACTGAATCGATTGATGCACCTGCGGAGCCGCGAGACCGACCCCCGAGTATTCGTGCATGGTTTCGAGCATATCTTCGACCAAGCGGCGGATTGCATCCGAGCGGATCTCGGAGGGTTTCAGCTCGCGCGCGACTTCCCGCAATACCGGATGCCCCATTCGGGCGACTTTCAGGATCGACATCTCAAACTCCGTCTTCCAGATGCGTTCGCACCTGCCAAAGGTACGGAAAGCATCGCTTGATCGTTGTGGAGCGGAGGTATTCCACCCCGCTTGAACCGCCGGTCCCTTGTTTCGCGCCGATCACCCGCTCAACGACCCGCACATGGTGCTCCCGCCAGAACGAGAGCTGCTGGTCGAACTCGACCAGCGCTTCGCTTAAGATATAGACCTGCGAGTTTTTCGAAGGCTCGCGATAAAGAGGCAAAAGCGCCTGGATCATCGGGCCGGCAAGCGTATCGTCCCCTTTCGCCTCCCGCTCGGCCGCGTTTTCCGGAATCGCGAAACCTTGACGCCTGAGCAGAGCGTAATAAGTGCTTCGAAGATCCGGTCCTTCGAAGCGCCGCTGCAGCAGCGCGAGGTACTCGGGGCGTTCGCGAAAGTATTTCATGTAGCTTGGGTCTTTCAGGCCCGCGACGAATTCGACTTCGCGGAACTGCGCGGACTGAAAACCGCTCGCCGGCTTCAAGCGGTCGCGAAACGCCAGAAAATCGATGGGAGTCATCGTTTCGAGAATATGGATCTGCTGCACCAAAAGCTTCATGATCGAATTGATTCGATGAATGAAATGATGGGCGAGCAGGATCTTGTCCTTGGCCATGAAACGAATCGCGCTTTCCATCTCATGAAGCACCAATTTGAACCAAAGCTCGTAAGCCTGATGAATGATGATAAAAAGCATCTCATCGTGGTGAGCGGGGTTCGACTGAGGAAGCTGCAAGCTCAGCAGCTCGGGCACCTTGAGGTAATCGTTGTAGCTCAGCTCGCCTTCGCCCAAAAGCGTAGGCGCCGCATGCATGGGACAACCCGATGGGCGCGATTTTTTTTCGTCAGGCATAAGTCACATCCTTAATGAATTGTCGCGCGAACTCCGGGAGCGCTTCGGGGTCCGTGAAAATCCATTCGAGCGCCCCGGCAGGCTGGCCTTTTCTTCCCGCGTTTGGAAACCGCGATTCAAGCGACCGGCCGAGCGCGCGGGCGGAATTCACCACCGTCCAACCGGGAAGCGCGGCTTCGATCGCCGGTTGAATCCAGGGATAATGGGTGCACCCCAATAACGCGACACCGGAGGGATATTTCGCCCGAAAGGGCGCGACGTATTCTTCGACCGCCTCGCGCAAAAGGCGATGCTCGATCCACCCTTCCTCGATCATCGGCACGAGAATGGGGCAGGCCTGTTCGAAAACCGGGAATTTCACGGGATCCAGCCGCTCGCGCAAAGCCCTGCCGTACGCTCCGCTGCGAATGGTGGCGCGAGTGGCAAGCACCAAAACCGGTGTAAGTACGGAGCTCGACCGAGCTTCCGCCACTTCGACCACGGCCTGAACCCCTGGCTCGACCACTCCGAAAACCGGAATGGCGCCCATCTCCGCGCGTAGCGCGTCGTTCGCGAGACTCGATGCCGTATTGCAAGCAACGACCAAAGCATCGACGTTCGATTGCTTAAGCCTGCGTGCGCACTCGAGCGAAAGCCGGATGACTTGGGCGGGGCTTTTGGTGCCATAGGGCACATTGGCCGTATCGCCCAGATAGACGTACTCCGCTTCCGGAATTCGCTCGCGCAACGCCGTAAGTACCGTGATTCCGCCGACCCCGGAATCGAATACGCCAATTCTCACTTCGTGATCGCTTTATTCAGTTCGGCC
>JARLHE010000013.1 GCA_031292385.1 Oligoflexia bacterium | reverse complement strand
GGACACGATTTTGGCTGTTAAATTGAGCCAAACGATCGTAGGAGACTGACGTGGGAAAACAGAGAAAGTATAGCCGGGAGTTTAAGGATCGGGCCGTTGCCCTGGCTAAAGATCTTGGGAACATCAAGGAAGCGGCGAGGATGTCCGCGTAATCGGTAGGGTTTGAAGAGGGGCTCCCCCGAGCTAAGCTCGGAGGTAACCACACCTTTTTAGGAGCCCCGATGAAGAAGACACCAGAAGCGCCGCTGGCGCAACCCACTATTTCTCTCGTTCAAGACACGCTTGGTCAGATCCGAGAAGCCCTTGCCCTGCAGATGCGAGGAAGCGCGCTTGAGCTGCTCCATGCGATGTTTCAGGAAGAGCAGGCGCGCCTCTGTGGCCCCGTATTTTCGCGTAAGCACGGCAAATTTCACCGTGGAGGGTCGGACCCTGGTTCGGTGTTGCTGCAGGGCCAGCGGATTGCGGTGAAGAAGCCGCGAGTAAAGGCCGACGGCGAGGAGGTGGTGCTGGAGAGCTACGCCGCCTTCCAAGACTTTGATCTCCTCTGCGAACGTGTGCAGGCGCACATGATCCGCGGAGTATCGACGAGAAACTACGAGCCGCTTCTGGACGAGATAGCCGGCAGCACGGGACTCAAGAAAAGCTCCGTATCGAAGGCCTTCGTAGCTGGCTCACGTGAAGCCCTCGAACTCATCAACGGCCGCTCGCTTTTGGAGTACAGCTGGCTTGCCGTGATGATCGATTCGCTCTCGTTTGCGGGCCGCGCCGTGACGGTGGCGCTGGGAATCACGGTGAAGGGAGAGAAGATCATCATGGGACTGCGGACCGGCAATTCCGAGAGCGCCGAGGTGGTCAAAGATCTTCTCGCATCCTTCATCGAGCGCGGAATGAGCACCGATGAGCGCTGCCTGTTCGTGCTCGACGGTGCGAAGGCGTTGCGTAAGGGCGTGGGCCAAGTTTTTTCCGGATTTCCCATTCAGCGCTGCATCCGCCACAAAGAGAGGAATGCCCTCGAATATCTGCCGAAGCAGTACCACATGGAGTTCCGGCGCCGCTGGAAGCTAATCCACGGATCGGCCAATCACGCGCTCGCCAAGGGCGAATACGAGAAACTCCTCGAGTGGCTCGGCAACATCAACCACGAGGCCCTCGCCTCGATCGAAGAGGCCGGCGCGGAAACGCTGACCGCCATCGCCCTCGGCGCCCCTCGCGAGTTGCGCAAGAGCTTGCAGTCTACCAACCCTATTGAATCTATTTTTGATGGAGTACGTGCCAAGTCGGCGCGTGTGAAGAACTGGAAGAGCGGCTCGGATCAGATCGCCCGCTGGGCGGCCATATCGCTCCTGGAAGGCGAGAAAAAGCTCCGCTGCATCCGCGGTATCAAGGAGATCCCGATCATGCTCGCGAAGCTACGTGAATCGAGCTTGCAATCCGAAGTGGCAATCGCGTAGAAACCACCCAGCCCCTCTGTGAATCCTACCGAGAGCGCGGGCATCCTCCGCCAAAATCTCAGGAGAAGACCCTTTCGCCAAATTAACCACATGAGTTAGAGCAAAAAGAGATCCACTGAGGGCCGCAGCTTTCCAAAATGAACGACCCTTTCGGAGATGTCGAAAAATTAATCCACGGAAGACAGCCTCTTCGATAAGGCCTTGAGAAACTAAAAGCTTAAGGGAAAAAAATAGAAACCCAGGCACTAGCTCAGTGGATTTTCGTAAAAAAATCGAAATGAAAACGTAACCGAGGAAGATAGAGGTGACGCCAACTATCGTGGGGAAAACCTGTAGGCGATTTCC
>JARLHE010000001.1 GCA_031292385.1 Oligoflexia bacterium | reverse complement strand
CAACGGGTGCTGCTGGTGCGACGGGTGCTGCTGGTGCGACGGGTGCTGCTGGTGCGACCGGCACTAACGGTGCAACTGGTCCTACCGGCCAAGCAGGTACGAACGGAACCAATGGCGCAACAGGAGCGACGGGCGCTACCGGCCCAAGCGGCGCTGATGGAGCGAACGGTGCAACGGGCGCTACTGGTGCAACAGGCGCTACTGGCGTAACCGGTCCGACGGGGCCTGCAGGTACAAACGGTACTAATGGCGCGACCGGCACGGCGGGAGCGACAGGCCCAGTCGGCGCTACCGGCCCAACAGGCACGACCGGCACTAACGGTGCAACTGGTCCTACCGGCCAAGCAGGTACGAACGGAACCAATGGCGCAACAGGAGCGACGGGTGCTACCGGTCCAAGCGGCGCCGATGGAGCGAACGGCGCAACGGGCGCTACTGGTGCAACAGGCGCTACTGGCGTAACCGGTCCTACGGGGTCTGCAGGTACGAACGGTACTAACGGCGCTACAGGTACTATTGGTGCAACGGGCCCCGCTGGTGCTACCGGTCCGACGGGCACGAACGGTACTAACGGCGCAACAGGTCCTACCGGTGCAGCGGGTACTACCGGACCGACAGGAACGAACGGAACCAACGGAGCTACAGGCCCTACCGGTGCAGCGGGTACTACGGGCCCAACAGGAACAAACGGAACTAACGGAGCCACGGGCCCAACTGGTGCGATAGGTGTAACGGGTCCTACGGGTACAAACGGCACGAACGGCGCGACGGGTTCTACTGGTGCAGCAGGTGCGACTGGTCCAACAGGTACAAACGGAACTAACGGAGCCACGGGCCCAACTGGTGCGACAGGTGCAACGGGTCCTACCGGCCCAGCAGGGACGAACGGTACGAATGGCGCGACCGGAGCTACGGGCCCAACAGGAGCGAACGGCGCTACCGGCCCTACAGGTGCAGTAGGTGCTACGGGTCCAACAGGAACGAACGGCACTAACGGAGCTACGGGCCCAACTGGTGCGACTGGTCCAACCGGCACGAACGGAACCAACGGCGCGACAGGCCCGACCGGTGCAACTGGCGTAACCGGCGCTACCGGTGCTGCTGGAGCAACCGGTGTGACTGGCGCGACGGGAGCTAGCCCTTGGTCTCTGAACGGATCAAACGCATATTACAGCGCCGGTAACGTCGGCGTTGGTACAACATCGCCCGGCGTCACGATGGACGTCAACGGCGGCGTCCGCGCAGGAACTTCTACATCGGTCACCACTTGCGGCTCGGGCCAAGCCAACGGCGAAGGCACGCAACGGTATAATTACACGACTCACAACATGGAATACTGCAACGGAACGACCTGGATCTCGGTTGTCGCGAACAATCGGTTCCAAGGCAGCCTGATCATGGCAGGAAAGAGCGGCTGTTCTTGGAGTATGAGCGGATCGACTTGGACGACGTTTAGTACTCCAACATCGTCATGCAATACGGCCACCGTGACGGGAAATGCTTCAATTCCCTCCGAAGGCAAGATACCTGGGATTGCTTTTGCCTCTCTCCCGGCCGGAACTTACACGGTCGTTTTGAGCCTCGATTCGATGTACGAAACCGATTCTAATGATTATGGTTGCGTCTTCCGGATCACGGACGGAACGAATTATAGCGGCGTTACAGATGCCAATTATTATAGCGAGGCAAGTCAGATATCGGCCGTATTCACCTATGCGACGGCGCAAACCAATATCGAATTTAAGTTGCAGGCGGTAGGCTACAATTCTTCCGCCACCTGCCAGGCTAATATTAACACCAGTGGCATCGACCAAATGCAACTCTGGGTAGAGCAGCTATAAGTCGGTTTATGTTTCAAACAATCCCTGCCCGATGTACTGGCCTTCCGCCACGCCCGCGGGACAAGCGAAGAGGCCGCTTCCCGTATGGGTCGTGTACTGGTTCAGGGCATCGAGCTTCGCCATGGTGCTGAACATGGGGATAAAGCCGTTTCTCGGATCGCGCTGATAACAGGCGAAGAAAAGCCCGGCATCATACTCCATGCCTTGATGCCACGGCGGCCAGCGCTCGGCGGTGAAGTCCACGCCGTCGTTGTAGGAGTAGCCTCGACGCAGGATTTGAATCCCGTTGTTGGCTTGAGGCGATGCGAGTCTCACGTGCGAATTGATTGCAATCAGGTAATTTCCGTCCGTATCCTTCGCGTCGAGGTCGAGCGCGTCGGTTTCGTTTTGCATCCCGATCGGAGCGCCCGAGTATTTATGGCGCCCGACGACTTGTTCCTGGAAGTCGACCTCCGTGCGGTCCCAGTGCTCGAGCGCGATTCGAATGCGTCTGATCACCGCGTAACTTCCGCCACGCATCCACGCCGGTCCTTCGGAGCCCACCCAGACAAATTGATCCAGATCCTGCGGATTCATGATTCCGTCTTTGAAGCCCATCAGATTGCGCGGGGTTTCGCTGTCGGGGGTGTTCGGCATAAAGCCGGTTTGAGCCCAGCGAATTTTCGCGATTCCATAGGCGATCTGCGCGAGCTGCCGTACGGCGTGAAACGCGATTTGCGGATCGTCCGCGCAGGCTTGAATCGAGAGATCGCCTCCGGTTTTCGTATCGACCAGTTGGTCGCCATTGAAGGCAGGGAGGTCGACGAAAGCGGCGGGTCGTTGCGCGGCCAAGCCGTAGCGATCTTGGCCGTCCTTCATGAATAAGCCCGCGCCGAAACCGAAGGTGATCGTCAGGCGTGAGGGAGCGAGGCCCATGGCTTCTCCACTGTCAGCGCCCGGGGTAGTCAAATCTTGCGATATCGGAAGCGCGGTCAATCCTTGCGTCATGCGGGCGGACGCTTCGGTCCAACTCTTGAGAAGGCTGATGACATCCGAGCGTTGGGCTGTCGTGAGATCGAGCACCGCGAAATAACTGTGCTTCTGCTGAGCCGTCGCGATGCCGCCCTGGTTTTTTTCGTAAAACGACTCGATTTGAGCCGCGCTCACGAGCAAAGCGGAATCCGGCGAATCCATCGGCGCGAGGTCGCGCTTTTTGAGACCGTTCAAAAGGCCACCGGCCACCGCCGCGTGGGCGCAGCCCATGGACGCGACGAGCGAGCCTGCCGCCGCCAGAAAGCCGCGTCGAGAAAAGGGGCATTGCGCTGGTTTCTTGCTCATATTTTCGCTCATGGGTGAGTGGCCTCCATCAAGGTGTTCATGTCGTCTTCGACGTAATAAAATCCGTCACCTGAAGGCATCATGGCGATTCCAAAAAGATCGCCGCTGCCGGGAGGGGCTTGCGCTTTGTCGTTATCGATCCAAAGGGAATCGAGCTGTTGTCCGGTCATGGGATCGATCTCGACCACTTGTCCGTTGAGTCCGTTGGTCGCGAGCAGGTGACCGTTCGGGGTCATCGCGAGAGCGAGAGGGCGTTGAAGCAGGCCATTTCGCGTTATCTCGTGTCCGGAGCTCGCACTGGTTGTCCGGGTCGAGGCTTGCGGAATCGAGACGATCCGGTTGTTGATGGCGTCCGAAACGTAGAGCGTATCGTTCGCGCCAAGGGCGAGGCCCGTGGGGCCGATCAGGAAAACGCTCGCATCCGCTTGTTCGCTGAGGCTGTCGGCGATGACTGTTTGAGCGATGATCACGGGAGGTTTGCTTTCTGGCCCTTCTGGCCCTTCTGGCCCTTCTGGAATGTTGAGGTCAATGCGCAGTACGGTCGCTTTCGCGACGACCGGAGAGTTTTCCGTCGGTGCGCCTAAGCCAAAACCCGAGTTACTGATAAAGATCGAAGCGGTGCCGCCATGATCGATTACGGCCATATTGCCCCAAGGGCCATTGATTTCGGCATTCGAGAATACTTCGGCGACCTGTCCGCGCGAATCGAGCACGATCAAGCAACCCTGGCCCTTCGTCGCGGTCGTGCCGTCGTTGCTCGGGACGCTGCCGACGATCACCCAGCCGCTCTGAAGCATGGTCATTGCCGTGCTGAGACCCACGCCGCCGGGGCATTGTGAAAGTTGGCGGGGAATCTCGGCGAAGATCGACGTTTTTTGCGTGGTCGGGCTGTAATCCATGATGGTGGTGCCAGTGCCCTGCAGATTTTGCGAATTATTGAAATTATCGACTAAAACGTCGCCTTTTTGGATCGAACCCGAGGAGGCCGGCGCGACTACGATCGCGTAAGGATTTTGGTCGCCGTTATCGGGAACCGTCGAGGTCAGCAGAGCTTGGTGCTTGAGCCCTTGCAGAAAAGGCGCGGAATCCGCGGCGTGAGCCGAGGCAATTGTAGTTCCGAGAATGCCGGCGAGAACGGCGGACATATATGGAAGCATTTGAGGTCTCCTTGAGGAGGTTCCTCTCATCTTTTTTTTCATTCGTCAAAGAAAACGATAATCATTATCATTATGGTGTTGCGGATGTGCGACCGCTTCATATAAAACGCGTTTATGCTTCAGCACTTGTATAGGATGGGGGCCTTGGCCTTCGCTTTGGGCGTGGCTGCCTCTCCGTCACATTCCGTTGCGCCCGTGGATCGAAGTTACAGGCTGATGGGGTCTTCGCTCGAGATTCGTGTTTTTTCCGATTCCCGGTCGCAGGGGCTTGCGGCAGCCGATGCGGTTTGGAAAGCGGTCGATGCTGACGAGCGCCGGCTTTCAACTTGGATTTCCGACTCGGAGCTTTCGCAGGTGAATCGCGCGCCCGTAGGAAAGCTGGTGCCGCTTTCCTCGCTTTCGCAGCGCGATCTTAAAAACGCCGTTCAGTGCGCGGCGCGAACCGATTTTGCGTTCACTCCCTGGATTGGTCCGATGGTCCGAGCTTGGGGGTTGCGGCAGGGAGGGAAAATTCCCGCTGAGTCGGAGCGGCGAAGCGCTTGGATGGCCTCGCAATCCGGGGCATTCACGCTGACGGATCAGGGTATCATTAAAAACCGGGTGGATTCCAATATTGAAGAAGGCGGATTCGGTAAAGGCGCGGCGTTGGACGATGCGCTTGCCGCGCTCACCGCGAGCGGAATCCGCGACGCCGTTTTGAATTTCGGCGGGCAAGTGTCGATTTTAGGGGCCCAGGAAGTTTCGATCGAGTTGGCGGATCCTTCCCGGCGCGATCATACGCTTTTGCGCTTCGACGCGGGCGAGGGCTCGGTTGCGACCTCCAGCAATTCCGTGCATGGCATGAAGGTCCACACTCCGAAAGGGGAGACGCAGATCGGGCATCTGCTTGACCCGCGCACGGGGCGTCCGGCGCCTTACGATGGCAGCGTAACGATCCTGGCCGCGACGGGTGCCGAGGCCGACTGTCTTTCCAAGATTTTCGTCGTGGGCGCTTCCCAAGGGCTTCAATGGGCGAGAAAACATCACGTACAGGCTCTTTTCATCATGCCGGCATCCAAGCCTGGGCGCTGGATCGCTCGCACGAGTTGCGATTGGAAGCCTCATTTGACTTCTTTGTCCCCTCAAATTGAAATACAACCTGATTGCTGAAAGGAAATAGAATGACTCTTCGACATTGTTTCTTAATCGCGTTCGCCATGCTGGCGACGGCAATGACTGCGTTCCCGTCTTGGGCTGACGAGACTTCCGCTTCTTCAAATCAAGTGACGGACGCGAAGGCGGCCGAACTTCAGCGCCAGATCGATGTTCTAGGACAGGAAGTGCAAAAGCTCAAAATCGGCGAAGCAGCCGCGGCTCCTACCGCCGATCAAGAAACCTGGGGTTTCGGCCCGGCCGCATCAAAAGTCTATCGCGCCCAGCAAGGCGTGACCTTGGGTGGCTACGGAGAAATCCTCTTTCAAAGCTATCAAGGGGGATTTCATGGTCCCGGAAGCAACGTTACGCCGGGCTTCGATACTCCGAGCCAGCTTGATCGCAGCAACATCGATCTTGCCCGCGCCGTGCTTTACGCGGGTTATAAATTTGATGACCACTGGATCTTGAACAGCGAGTTCGAATGGGAGCACTCCGGTTATATGGGTGGCGGCACTCAACAAGATGGGTCTTCCGCTGAGGTCGAATTTCTGACCTTGGATTATCTATGGCGTAAAGACGTCAATTTCCGCGGCGGCAAATTGCTCATGCCGATGGGTTTGACGAACGAAACTCATGAGCCCACGACTTATTTGAGCACTTTGCGCCCGCTTCTGGAGACGCTCATCATTCCGACGACCTGGACGGAATACGGCGTCGGCGTTTTCGGCGACGTTGGCCCTATCACTTACCGCACGTACGCGGTGACGGGCTTGAATGCTTCCGGCTTTACGAATCAAGGCATCGGTGGCGGCAAATATGAGGTGGGTTTTGCAAATGCGACGCGCTGGGCTTGGGTGGCCAGAGCCGACTATACGGCCGTGCCGGGGCTGCTCGCGGGTGGATCATTTTTCCTAGGCGAAGCGAGTACCAATTATTCAGCGGATAATCAGCTCTCGGTTCCGACCAAAATTTTCGAAGTCCATGCCCAGTACAACTGGCACGCGTTCGATCTCCGTGCGATGGGGGCTTACACGTTGCTCTCCACTAATGATGTCGCGCAGCTGAATTCAGAGCTGAGTTTCGTGGGAGCCCAGTCTGTCGGTTCGCGCCAAGGTGGTTATTACCTGCAAGCCGGTTACGACGTTCTCAACGGCCACAATGTATCGCTCATGCCGTTCGTGCGTTGGGAAACCCTCGACACGCAGCTCGATGTTCCGGGCGGGTATTCGTCGACTTCCGCTAACCTGATCCGTCTTGCGGTGGCTGGCATCAATTTCAAGCCGATTCCGCAATTGGTTTTCAAGGCCGATTACGAATGGTACCTGATCGGCGATCATAGCGGCGTTGACCAGGTTAACGCTGGCATCGGATATGTTTTCTAAGGTCCTGACCCTCGTTTTAGTCGGGTTCATGGGCGAGCGCTCGTCGGAGGCGAAAGTTTTTCTTTCGCTCTCCGAGGCGCTTGCCCAGGCCTTTCCGGCGCCGCAGTGCCAGGTAAAAACCGAAAATCGGTATTTAACCGAGGCCGAGGCGAAGCAGGCTCAAGAGCTTTCGGGCGAGCGGACGCCGAGCGCGTTGGTTGTGCGTTATCTCGCTACGTGCGGCGGCAAAGCCGCCGGCCGCGCTTATACGGATACCCATCGGGTGCGCACTCATCCTGAAAGCCTTTTTGTCGTTTTGGATGCTTCGGGGCGAGTCCGTAAAATAGAGGTCCTTTCATTTGATGAGCCGCTGGAGTACATGCCGCGGGCGGAGTGGTACGAAACATTCAATCAAGTGCCTCTTGGAAATGATCTTCAGGTGCGGCAGAAGATTCCCTTTGTCACCGGTGCCTCGCTTACGTCGCAAGCGACGGTGAAAGCGGCACGCAGGGTTTTGGCGCTGGATCAGATTTTGTCAGCGCCTCCTCAGGCTCCGTTCAAGGCAAAATGAGACGATTTGACACGCGCCTTCAGCATGTATCGAACGTTTTGGCCATTGGAACCGGCATCGCTTATGCTTGGGCTAAATACCTCGCACCCGCGGCGAATCCTTATTCGAGCGCAAGCGCGTGGGAAGGCCCCACGCATTCGATGCATGTTCTCGGCGTCCCGCTGCTCGTCTTCGCTTGCGGTTTTATCTGGCGCCATCATGTTCTCCCTATGTGGCACCATCTGGGATCACGTTCCAGGTCCAAGACCTTCAGCGGCCTGGGCCTGATTTTCGTTCTCGTGCCGATGATCGCGACCGGATATTTGATTCAGGTCACCGTCGAAGAGAACTGGCGCAAGGCTTGGGTCATTGTACACTTAACGGCGAGCGCAGCTTGGAGTCTGAGCTACCTGGTTCATTTCCTTGGAAAGGATACGGATAGGAGCTCGGGTTCAGGACCGGCTCATCAAACATCGTCTCCTCGTGCTGGCTGAGGTCCAGGCCGATACTCTCTTCTTTTTCTTCCACTCGAAGCGGGATCAGGGCGTCCGTGACCTTGTAAAGAATCCAAGCGCCGCCGAAGCTAAAGCCCGTGACGATGACCAGTGCCAACGAATGATGCAAAAACAAAGTGGTCTGGCCGGTGATCAAACCGCCGTCTTTCGCGAAAACGGCGGTCAGCATCATGCCGACCATGCCGCCCACGCCGTGACAGGGAAACACATCCAAAGTGTCGTCGATCGAGGAGCGCGACTTCCAATGCACGGCCAAATTGCTCACCACCGCGGCCAAGGTGCCGATCATGAGGCTTGCGCCGACATCGACATAGCCCGCGGCGGGAGTGATGGCCACGAGACCAACGACCGCGCCCACGGCAGCGCCTACCGCGGACGGCTTGCGGCCTCTCATCGCGTCGAAAAAAATCCACGCCAGCATCGCGGCCGCCGATGCCGTGTTGGTGGTCAAAAAGGCGGTCACCGCGGTTCCGTTGGCCGCGAGCGCCGAGCCCGCGTTGAAGCCGAACCAGCCGAACCAAAGCATCCCGGCTCCGAGCATAACGAAGGGAATGTTGGCGGGCGTGGCGTGTTTTGGCGCATTCTTGCGGCGCCCCAGGAAAATCGCGCCCGCTAAAGCGGCAAGTCCCGCTGACATATGAACAACGGTGCCGCCCGCGAAATCCAGCACGCCCATCTTGTGGAGGAATCCGTCCGGATGCCAGGTCCAGTGAGCGAGCGGCGCGTAAATGAACACGGTGAAAAGGCAAAGAAAAAGACAGTAGCTCGAGAACCGAACCCGCTCGGCAAAAGCGCCGGTGGTGAGCGCCGGGGTGATGATCGCGAATTTAAGCTGAAATAACGCGAAGAGAGCGAGTGGAATCGTGGGAGCCAGCGCGGCATCCGTAGCCGCCCCCACTCCTCGAAACATAAAATAGGTAAAGGGATTGCCGATGAGTCCATGAAAGCTCGGACCGAACGCTTCGCTGAAGCCGAACGCTACCCAGATGATGCTGACGATGCCCATCGCGATGAAGCTTTGCAGTATCGTCGAGATGACATTCTTTTTCTGAACCATCCCGCCATAAAAAAATGAAAGGCCGGGTGTCATCAAAAGCACTAGCGCGCTTGCGGTGAGAATCCACGCGGTATCGCCCGGAACGATCGGTTGGCTGGTGGTGATGGGAGGCGGAGTTTTGAAAATGAGAGGGAATAAGCAGCCGACTAGACTGATGCCGGCCAGAAGGGCGAACGGAATCGCCCAGCGAGCGCGCGCGCAAGGGGACGTCATGAAAACCTCGATTGTATGACCAGCCATTTTAGTGTGGGGCCAGTTACCACTGCGATCAAAAATCTCACGATCTTGATGGAAGGTCAATAAAGTCTCCATGCAACCTTGACATTCGTGCTGATCTCGCTATTTTCGCGGCGTGCGCATGAAGCCCCAAGGTCTTTACGACCCGCGATTCGAAAAAGACAGCTGCGGCGTCGGAATGGTGGCTCACCTTCGCGGCGAACAGTCCTTCTCCATCGTTTCGCAGGGCCTCGAAATTTTGAGAAATCTTTTTCATCGCGGCGCGCAGGGGGCGGACTCCCTTACGGGCGATGGCGCCGGAATCCTCACTCAGATCCCTCACGAACTTCTTGTTTCCGAGCTCGCGTCGGTTGGAATCCGGCTTCCGGAAAAAAATCAATACGCCGTCGGAATGGTTTTTCTTCCCCAGGACCCTGAAATTCGAAGCGCTTTGAGCAAGCGAGTGGAAAGATTTTTTCTCGAAAAAGATTTACCATTTCTCGGTTGGCGGGATGTGCCGACCGATTCGTCGAGCATCGGACGGCAGGCGCGCGAGCGCGAGCCGTTTGTTCGCCAGTTTTTCGTCGCGCGCGCGGGCCTGACAGAAGCGTCGTTCGAGCGGCGTCTCTATATCGCGCGGAGAAAGATCGAAAACGCGAGCGTCCAAATCGAGGATTTCCACATCCCGAGCCTTTCTTCGCGAACGATCGTATACAAAGGCCTGTTGCTGCCCTCGCAAGTAGATCGCTATTATTCCGATTTGCGCGATCCGCGCTTCATGAGCGCGCTCGCGGTCGTGCATTCGCGCTTCAGCACGAACACGATGCCATCCTGGCCGCTTGCTCACCCCTATCGTTACCTTTGTCACAACGGCGAGATCAACACGATTCAGGGGAACCTGAACTGGATGCGCGCCCGCCAGGGCAAGCTCAGGTCCCCGCTTTTCGGAAAAGAGCTGACGGAGGCGTTTCCGATCGTGCAGGAAAACCAGAGCGATTCGGCCTCGCTCGACAATGCGCTGGAGTTTCTCACTCTTGGGGGCCGTTCGCTTGCGCATTCCATGATGATGCTCATCCCCGAGCCTTGGAACGCGAATCCGCAAATGGACATCGCGCGGCGCGCTTTCTACCAATACCATTCGACCATGATGGAGCCTTGGGATGGCCCGGCCGCGGTTTGCTTCACCGACGGCAAGGTGATCGGCGCGACGCTCGATCGCAACGGCTTGCGTCCCTGCCGTTACCAGATCACGACCGACGATCGGGTCATCCTTGCTTCCGAAGCCGGAGTGCTTCCGCTCGAGCCATCCAGAATTCGGAGCAAAGGGCGGCTTGAGCCCGGAAAAATGTTTCTGGTCGACCTCACTCTAGGACGCATTGTCGAGGACGAGGAAATTAAATCCGAGATCGCTTCCCGCAAGCCCTACCGGAGCTGGGTCACCGAGAATCGCATTTCTCTCGATGAACTGCCCGAGCCCGCCTATGTGCCGCAACCGGATAGCGCCTCCCTCCTGCAGCGGCAGCGGACTTTCGGGCTTACCGCGGAGGAGATCAAAATCGTCCTGACCCCGATGGGCGTGAACGGAGAGGAGCCCCTCTCCTCGATGGGGAATGATACGCCGCTTGCTGCGCTTTCGGAACATCCCCAGCTTCTGTTCAAGTATTTCCGCCAGCTTTTCGCCCAGGTCACCAATCCTCCGATCGACCCGATTCGCGAGCAACTGGTCATGTCGCTCGTGACCGGGATCGGTCCGCGCCCCAACTTGTTGAGCGAAACCCCGGAAGCCTGGCGGCAAATCAAGATTCAGCAGCCGATCCTGTCCAACGAGGATATGGCGAAAATCCGCGCCATCGCCGATCCGGGCTTCAAGAGCGTGACGCTCAAGACTTTTTTTCCCGCCGCGAGCGGACCGCTCGGGATGCGCAAGGCGTTGATCCAGCTTTGCCGGGACGCGGCCCGCGAGGTGCGTGCCGGTTGCCGTTTTCTGATTCTGAGCGATCGCGGCGTGAACGAAGAACTGGCGCCTATTTCCAGTTTGCTCGCCGTTGCGGCGGTTCAGCATCACCTGGTGCGTAAATCGCTCCGGGCGGAATGCGGTTTGATCGTTGAAAGCGGCGAGCCGCGCGATGTCCATCATTTCGCCTGCCTGATCGGTTACGGCGCGGGGTCCGTCAATCCTTATCTCGCTTTCGACACCTTTGTCGGTCTCGAGCGGGAGGGAAACCTTCCCGAAGGAATCGATGCGGTCACGGCGCATTCAAAATATATCAAGGCGATTGATAAAGGCCTGCTGAAGATCTTTTCCAAGATGGGTATCTCGACGATCCAATCCTATTGCGGAGCCCAGATTTTCGAGGCGATCGGTATCGAGCCCGAGGTGATCGACCGTTATTTCACGAACACTCCTTCGCGCGTCGGCGGGGTGGGTCTGAAGGAAATCGCGGAAGAAACCCTTCGCCGCCATCGCGGCGCCTTCTCCGTCCCATCGACGAGGGATCTCGATCCGGGAGGCGAGGTTCATTATCGCGCGCAAGGCGAGATTCACGCTTGGAACCCGGAAACGATCGCGAAGCTTCAGCATGCCACCAAGAGCGGGGACGCGAGGACGTTTCGGGAGTTCTCGGAGCTGGCCAACGGAAGAGAAGGGCATCCCACCACTTTGCGGGGCTTGTTGGATTTTGATTTCCCGGCGGCGCCGGTTCCGCGTGAAGAGGTGGAACCGGCGACGGAGATCGTGAAGCGTTTCACGACGGGAGCCATGTCGCTCGGAGCTCTCGGCACCGAAGCCCATGAGACTTTGGCGATCGCGATGAACCGAATCGGCGGGAAGAGCAATTCGGGCGAAGGCGGCGAGGACCCCGCGCGCTTTGAGCCCCTCGAAAACGGCGATTCGAAAAACTCCGCCATCAAGCAAGTGGCTTCGGCCAGGTTTGGCGTAACGGCCCATTATCTTTCAAGCGCGCGCGAGCTTCAGATCAAAGTCGCGCAGGGAGCGAAGCCAGGGGAGGGAGGGCAACTTCCGGGTCCTAAGGTCGACGCTACGATCGCGCGTCTTCGTCACTCCACTCCGGGCGTGGGGTTAATTTCGCCGCCTCCACATCACGACATTTATTCGATCGAAGATCTGGCGCAGCTCATTTTTGACCTTAAAAACTCGAATCCCCGAGCGGATGTATCCGTGAAATTGGTCTCGGAAGTGGGCGTAGGTTCGATCGCGGCCGGCGTGGCCAAAGCGCACGCCGATAAGATTTTGATCAGCGGGGACTCCGGAGGAACGGGCGCATCGCCTCTTTCTTCGATCAAATACGCCGGTGCTCCTTGGGAGCTGGGCCTTGCGGAGACGCATCAGACACTCGTGCTCAACGGGTTGCGCGGACGAGTGAAGCTCGAAACCGACGGGCAGATGAAGACCGGGCGTGACGTCGTGATCGCGGCGCTGCTGGGCGCCGAAGAGTTCGGTTTTTCCACGGCCCCCTTGATCGTCGAAGGCTGTGTCATGATGCGAAAATGCCATCTCAATACCTGCCCAGTCGGGGTCGCCACTCAAGATCCGGTTTTGCGCGCCCTTTTCAAGGGCAAGCCCGAGCATGTGATCAATTATTTCTTTTTCGTCGCGGAAGAGGTCCGCGAGCTGATGGCCCGCTTGGGTTTTCGCGCGATGTCGGAAATGATCGGCCGCGCGGACCGTCTCAGGAGCAGGCCCGCTCCCGATCATTGGAAGGCGCGTACTTTGGATCTTGCGATGCTTCTTCACGTGCCGCGGGCGGGCGAGGCCGGGGTTGCGCGGCGCAAACTCGAGGCGCAGGATCACGGGCTTGATTCGGTTTTGGACCGGGAGCTCCTTTCCGTTTGCGCTCCTTCGCTAGAACGAAAGGAGCGTACGGTTTATTCGTGTAAAATCAGAAACTCCAATCGCTCCACGGGAACGATGCTTTCAGGAGAAATCGCCCGGCGGTTCGGCGCCGAGGGTCTTCCGAGCGACACGATCGAGTTAAGCTTTCAAGGCTCGGCTGGACAATCGTTCGGGGCATTTCTGGCCGCGGGTGTCACGCTTAAGCTCGAGGGCGAAAGCAACGATTATATCGGCAAAGGGCTCTCGGGCGGGAAGATCATTGTGGTACCGCCCAAAGGGTCCTTGTTTTCGGCCGAAGATACTATCTTGGTGGGTAACACCGCTTTTTATGGCGCCACCTCCGGCGAGGCCTATTTACGCGGGCGCGCCGGTGAGCGCTTCGCGGTTCGAAACAGCGGCGCGATCGCCGTGGTCGAAGGCGTCGGGGATCATGGTTGCGAATACATGACGGGCGGCCGGGTCGTGGTTATCGGCAATACCGGGAAAAATTTCGCGGCCGGAATGTCGGGCGGCATCGCTTACGTATTGGACGAGGCGGGACGCTTTTCTTCCTGCTGCAATACGGCGATGGTGGAGCTCGAAGCCGTGCAAGCTCCCGAGGACGTGGACGAACTGAGGCGCCTGCTCGAAGCGCATCGCGATTACACCGGCAGCCGCAAGGCTGATTCCGTGCTGAGCCGCTGGCCGGAGGTGCTCAATCTTTTCGTCAAAGTCATTCCGACGGATTACAAACGCGCGCTTGCGCAAATGAAGTCGAACCCAAAAGCGGTGGGAGTCGTGCATGGGTGATCCGAAGGGCTTTATCAAATACCGCCGAAGCACTCCTGAGCGCCTGCCGGTCGCGGAACGCATTCATAGCTGGAAGGAGTTTTACCAGCCCTTTCCGGCGGTGAAGTTAAAAAACCAAGCCGCACGCTGCATGGATTGCGGGGTTCCGTTCTGTCAGAGCTCGTCGGGCTGTCCCGTAGAGAACCTCATTCCCGATTGGAATGACCTGGTCTTTCGCGATCGCTGGGAAGACGCTCTGAAGTCGCTTCATTCGACCAACAATTTTCCGGAATTCACGGGCAAGCTTTGTCCCGCTCCGTGCGAATCCGCCTGCGTCTTGGGCATACCCTCCGATCCCGTCGCGATCCGAAATATCGAATCCGCCATCATCGAGCGGGGATTCAACGAAGGCTGGGTCAGGCCCGAACCTCCCGCTAAACGCACCGGGCGCCGGGTCGCGATCATCGGCTCGGGCCCCTGCGGATTGGCTGCCGCCCAGCAGCTTTCTCGCGCCGGACACTCGGTCACCGTTTTCGAGAAGGCCGCGAAGCCTGGCGGTCTGTTGCGCTACGGAATTCCTGAATTCAAAATGGAAAAGACGGTATTGGATCGCAGGCTCGATCAGCTGCGCGCCGAGGGCATTGAGTTTCGGACCGGTACGCATGTGGGCGTGAGTTTTCCGGCCGAAGCGCTGCGCTCTGACTTCGACGCGGTCTGCGTCGCGTCGGGCGCCGAGCGTGCGCGGGATCTGCCGATTCGAGGCCGGGATCTTCGCGGAGTGCACCTGGCGATGGATTACCTCATTCACCAGAATCTCACGCTCGAAGGCGCGCCTTCGGAGCTGGACGAAAGCATGAACGCCTATGGCAAGCACGTCGTGGTGATCGGCGGTGGCGACACGGGTTCCGATTGCATCGGCACCGCTCATCGCCAGGGCTGCTTAAGCGTGACTCAGCTTGAAATCCTTCCCGAGCCGCCAATGGAGCGCTCGCCGAATACGCCTTGGCCTTACTGGCCGATGCGGCTTCGCACCTCGCACGCCCACGAGGAGGGATGCGATCGAAAATGGAATGTCTCAGCGACGGAGTGTATCGAAAAAAACGGCGCGGTTCATGCGTTGCGCATGCTGAAAGTCAATGATCGGTTCGAACCGGAAGGCGGGCAAGAGTCCG
Organism: Oligoflexia bacterium; assembly: GCA_031292385.1. GTDB lineage: Bacteria > Bdellovibrionota > UBA1018 > UBA1018 > UBA1018 > JARLHE01. Next base: position 10,043 of record JARLHE010000001.1, on the reverse strand, counting down.
GCGTGGAAATCCGCGCGGACCTGGTTTTGCTCGCGGTCGGGTTCACCGGCCCCGTGACCGAAGGTCTCATTCAGCAGCTGGGCGTTGGTTTGGACACGCGCGGCAATCTCGTTACCGACGCGCGCTATATGACAACCGTCAATGGGGTCTTCGCCGCCGGAGACGCGCGCCGAGGAGCTTCGTTGATTGTGTGGGCGATCGCCGAGGGCCGAAAAATGGCCGACGCGGTTCATCAGTATCTGACAGGGCCAAGTGAAAATACATAATACGCTTCCCATTCTTCTTTCCTGTCTGGCTCGCTGGACGAAGCTTCCCAGCGAGGCGCAGTTCATGAGCGAGTTCGCCGAGCCGATGTCCCAAGTGGCGGGCGATTTTTTCGACGGATTTTACGAGGTCTTGCTTGATCTCGACTGGGATCAATACAGAAGCAAGGCCCTTTTGCAGGACCCAAAAGCCGAGGAATCGCGGGTGCTCGACGGCCTTAAAAAGGTTGAGGCGATCTTCGGCTTCCAATTGCAAGGTGAGATTCTCATCATGGGCGCTTTCGAGGCGATGGATGGCTATGCCCGTTTTGATCGCGGTACTCATCGGGTCTACCTGGGCGTCGACGAGTCTCATCATTTGGGCAAGTACCTGGACGTGCTGATTGCCCATGAGCTTACCCATGTCGCGCGAGAATCGCGCCCCGAGGTTTGGGAAGGATTCGGCTTGAATCCTAAAATGACCAACGACGAGTTCACCGGCAACCAGCCGGTCATTGAGCATCTCGTGGGCGAGGGCTTTAGCTGCGCGATCTCGGAGATCCTGGTTCCGGGCGAGCCTCCCTGGACTTACGCCTATCAGACGAAGGAGAGCCTCGCGGAGGTCCTGAGAAATTCGCATAAAATCGATCACGCGATCAAAGCCGAGCTGAGCCGCACGAACGGCGATTACGGTCGGCTTTATAGGCTCCAGCCGGTGTTTGCCCACTATGTTTGGGCCTGGCAGTGGGTCAAAAAGCTTATCGAGGAGCAGGCAGGGGGAGATCCGAGGCGCTTCGTTTCAAAATGCTCGAAAGATTGGGTCGAGAGCGCCCTGCAATTCGAATTGAATCAAAGCTTTGAACTCAGAATCTGAATAATCTCCTGCCCGTATTCCGTGATTGATTTGCGATTCATGCCGGAGATTCCCGATAATTCGTCGGGAGAAGACGGCTTGCTTTCGCAAATCGCCAAGAGCGCGCGGTCGGTCAGGATCCGGAACGCGGGAACCCCCTTGCGACGGGCTTGTTCAAGCCTCCACTCGCGGAGCGTTTCAAAGCCTCTCGGCATCTCGGAATTCGTTTCGTAGTCGGCGGATACGGAGGGTTTCTTTTTCTGTCGTTTTCGCTTGGGGGCCTTCGCGGAAACCGGCGATTGATGGGTTTCGAGCGAAGCCAAATCCTGTGCCGACTTTTTAGATTGCTTCGGATTGAGTGAGAGCCTTCGGTACTGGATTTTCTGATCGTCCTTCTCGAAGCTCTCGAGTTGGGAGTCGATCCATTTGGCGCGCTCCAACACCGCGATCATTTTCTCGAAACGGGATCTTTCGATATTCTCCCCCGGCAGCGCGATCGATTGAAAAAGCCTGCCCGCGGCTTGATGGTTTTGTCCCTCGAGACTCGCGAGAATCCTGGCGGCAAGATCTCTTTCGGCGGGAGAAAGCGCACGGCGGCCCGCGGGGTCGGGTCGGCAGATATCGCAGATCCCGCAGCTCGTGCCGGTGTCTTTGCGGTCGCCGAAGTGCGAAATCAAGCCGATCATGCGGCACTTGGAAGAGGCGATGAGGGCGCTTATCTGCTGCAGCTGCTTTTGTTTCTGATCCCGTTGGGAGAGATAAGCTTTTTCCCATTTGGGATCGCCGCGGCTGATGTTCTCGTCGGGATCGATCAGGACTCCGCGATGCACCCAAAGCTGCTCGAGCGCGCGCTCGAATGTGGCCAGATCCAGGGTGCCGAGCTTTTTCCTGAGGGCGTCTTTCGCCTGCGGCGCGGACGGCGAGGGTTTCGTTTCCTTGAAGATCATCCGAAGATGAGCGATCTCGGGATAGTTCATTTCCAGGAAAAATTCGTGCGTTTTGAGATCGGCGTACGAATGGAATAAAATCGCCTGCGACGGAAGCCCGTCCCGCCCGGCGCGCCCGATCTCCTGATAATAGCCTTCCACGCTGCCCGGAATCGCTGCATGGACCACGGTCCTGATGTCGGCCTTGTCGATTCCCATTCCGAAAGCGACCGTGGCTACGATGACCTTCAGCTTGCCTTCGAGAAATCGGGATTGAACTTTCTCGCGGGCGTCGGGGGTCATTCCGGCGTGGTAGGCGCCCACGGCGTGAGTGGCCGAGAGGGCGTCTTTGAGCTCTTCGGCCTTTTTTCGAGTCGGGGCGTAAATGATCGCCGGGAGGCGTTCCGGCTTTTTTAGGATCTCCAAGATAGCCTCGGACCGATCGGACGGGGGCAGCTCAACGGCATGGATGCCGATATTTGTTCTCCGAAAGCCCTGAATCATTCTTTTCTCGTCCACCAGACCGAGCTGCTTGCAGATATCTTCCTGGACGATCGGGGTCGCGGTGGCCGTGAGGGCGACCACCGGTATCGGGCGCAACAGAGCGAGGCGTTCTCCCAGGAGGCGGTAATCGGGCCTGAAGTCATGGCCCCATTGGGAGATGCAATGAGCTTCATCGATCGCGATCAGGGTGGGAGGGCGGCGTTTCAGCATTTCCGGAAACCCGGGAACTCCCAATCGCTCCGGCGCGATGAAAAGAAAGTCCAGCTCTCCGGACAAATATTGGCGGCAGACGCGCCTCGAGTCCTCTCGTTGGCAGCCGGAGTGGATTCGCTCGGCCCGAAAGCCCAGCTTTTGCAGCTTTCCGACCTGATCCTCGATGAGCGCAAGCAAGGGGCTGATCACGAGCGTAGCGCCGCCGCGGGCGATTCCAGGGACTTGGTAGCAGATCGACTTACCGGCCCCGGTGGGCATCACAAGCAGTACGTCTCTTCCGTCAGTCACGGCTTGGCAGACGGATTCTTGCGTTTCGCGAAAAGATGCGAAGCCAAACCGGTTTTGGAGAATCGAAAGGAGTGGTGACGGGGACTGGGACACTAGGTCACGGTATCAAATTTCTATGCCGAATCCAAAGAGATAGCCGGGGCCCCCGGAGATGATGTCCACCGCGAATTCGGGCACGATCGCGATCGATCCGAGCGGAATGGGAATCCGCGTGCCCAGTCTTACGCCGACGTGAGTCCCGACGCTCGATCCGAACTCGACGATCGGCGAGGCGCTCAGCAACCAATCGGTCGCGAGCGGGTGGAGGAATAGATCAGGCGCTCCCAAAAAAGTAATTCCCGGATTCGCAAAAATATAGTTTCCGACCGCGCCGATACCCAGCATGGGGTCGGGTCGATATTCATATTCGGCTCCGAGCGCGAAAGCGGTCTGCGATGGATTGTTGAGCTGCGCGAATCCGAGGCCGACCGAAAGGCGTTGGTCATAATCGGCATGAGCCGCGATTGGCAGGAGTATTCCTAATGCGAACGCGAAGAATTTTAGGATTTTGAATCGATTCAAAGCTGGGTGAGAGAAGGGGAGGTTTGAGAAAACCCCGTGTCCGGAAGCGAACTGCATAATCTTCCGAACACGGGCGTGTAATTCAGCTATTACCAGTGCTTCTTATTCGCGAAAGTCTCTTTGAGGGACTTCGGGAAAGACCAGCGTGGCTTTTTCGTTTCTGGACGAGACTTGGTGATCATGGGTTCGCCAGTGAACGGATTGGTGGTTTTCAGGCCGCCTTTCTTCGCAGCCACTTCTTTGCGCACCAATGCGCCGATAACCGGGAAGCGAACGCGTTCGCCTTGCGCAGCGCGCTTGGCAGCGGTGGTGAATGCGTTTTCGACGATGCTCTTGAATTCAGCGCGCTTCAGGCGAATGGTCCCCGAACGGGTGACTTCCGCGGCCTTGAGCAAGCCTTCGTGAAGCTCGTTGATCAAATTGTACTTCGTGGTCTTGGTTTTTCCTGCAGTTTTCTTTTTAGCCATTTTTATTTGGGCCTCCAGACGTAGTTTTACTGGTCAGTAACGGCATTCCGCAAGAGAGAATTTGCATTTTGCTTACGAAATTCCGTATTCCTTGCGCTTTCTCCAGAGCGTCACGGTGGTGATTCCCAGAATCTCAGCCGCTTTTTCGAGATTGTTCGTGTTGGCGAGAACTCTCTGGATATGCTCCTTTTCGACCGTTTCCAGGGACTCCAGATGACTCGATTTCTCCGCTTTTTCCGGGGTATTTTGTGAAAATTTGAGGATGGCGTCCGGGAGGTCGCTCAATCGGGGTTCTCTGCCTTCGGAGAGCATCAGGAGTCTTTCCAGGGCGTTCCGAAGCTCCCGGATATTGCCTGGCCAAGGGTAGCTTAAAAGCAAATTCATGACAGGGCCCGGCAAAGACATGGGGCGGTCGGAGCGCCCGGGCTTCCCGCTACTGAGCTCTTGCGCAATTCTTTCGATCAGGACGGGTAAATCCTCCTTTCGATGCCGCAACGGCCCCAAGATGCACTCGAGTACATTGAGTCGATAGAAGAGGTCTTCCCTGAATTTTCCGGCCTTCACCTCCTCCGGAAGGTTTCGGTTGGTTGCCGCGATAATGCGGGTGTCCACCGAGATTTCCTTGTTTCCGCCGACGCGCTCGAAGATGCGTTCCTGGAGAAATTGCAGGAGCTTCGCTTGCCCGTTCAGGGAAAGATCGCCGATTTCGTCCAGAAAAAGCGTGCCTCCGTCCGCGAGCTCGAGTTTTCCGAGCTTATCGTGAGTGGCGCCGGTAAACGCTCCCTTGACGTGGCCGAAAAGCTCCGACTCGAGCAGGGATTCCGTGAGAGTCGTGCAGTAAACCGTGATAAAGGGCTTCTGCGCGCGCGGCGAGAGCGCGTGGATGAGTTTGGCAAGCTCGCTTTTTCCCGTGCCGCTCTCGCCGGTGAGCAGGACCGTCCCGTCCGTGGGGGCGACCTTGCGGACAAACTCCTCGAGGCCGACGCTTGAGGCCGATGTCAGTCCGGAAAAATAATCCCTTCGCGACCGGGTTTTCTTGAGCTCCTGTACTTCCCGCTTCAATAAGGCCACTTCCCGCACTTTGCCGAGCAGATGGGCGAGTTGGGCGGTATTGAACGGCTTGGGCAAGTAATCGAACGCACCTTCTTTCACGGCCTCGACCGCGTTTTCGAAAGACGCGAACGCGGTCATGACCGCGATCGTCTGGTCCGGGCGCAGCTCTTTCGCCCGTCGGATCAGGTCCAAGCCGGTCTGTCTCTCCATTTTGAAATCGGTTAGGATCAGGTCGTAGGATTGCGTCCGCAGTTTCGTCATCGCTTCCTCGACCGAATTGGCCTGGTCGACGATGCTGCCCAGGTCGCGAAGGCTCAGCGCCAGCGTACGCCGGATATTCGCGTCATCATCGACCAGCAAAATCTGAAGGAAAAAGCTTTGCGTCATCGATTTTGGACTTTATCTGGAAACCCATCGAATGAATAGTTATGAAAATGACCTCAATGCGTGGAATAGTTTTCGATTTCGACGGAACTCTAGTGGATTCCTTGGGCGATGCCATGGCTTCTTTCAATCATGCGATCGAGGAGTTGGGAGAGGCGCCTCGTACGGCTGACGAGATCAAAAGGTATTTCGGGGCGGGCGCCGACCGGATTTTGAGCCAGGTCCTGGGCGACGAATCCAAAGGCAAGAGGGCATTCGAGATCTATAAGGATCATCAAAGGCGGAGTGCTCATCGGGTCGTGTTGCATTCGGGCATCGCGGAGCTTTTGGATCAAATCGCCAGCCATAAAGTGCCAATCGCTATCGTTACCGGCCGGCATTCCGAGGATCTGGAAATCGTCATCGAGCGGCATCGGATTTCCACTCGCTTTGTGACGATCATCGCCGACAACCACGTGCCTCGCTCCAAGCCCGCGCCCGACGGGATATTATTGGCGGCGTCGCGTTTAGGGCTGGATGCCGGCGAAGTGATGTACGTAGGCGATTCCCCGGTCGACATTCAAGCGGCCCGTTCGGCAGGTGCCGTCTCCGTTGCCGCCATGTTGGATCGCCTGACCCGGCGAGAGCTCATGGCGCCGCACAGTCCTCGGTTTTGGGCGGATCATCCGCGGCAGGTTTGGGAGATATTCATAGAGAGGGGCAAGACCGAATGCAGCAAATCGTAGCCTTTTTGGTGACCGGCCTTTTAGCCGGAATTTTGGCCGGATTATTCGGTGTGGGAGGGGGGCTCGTGATCGTGCCCTGCCTCGTACTGCTGCTCGGCTTCGGCCAACAGGCCGCGGCGGGGACTTCATTGGTCGCGCTTCTCGCTCCGGTGGGGATCGGCGGCGTTTACGCGTTTTATGCGGCGGGAAAAATCAATTCGACTCACATCAAGTTCGGTTTGCTGATTTCCCTCGGCATGGTTTTCGGAACCTATTTCGGATCCAGGATCGCGGTCGTCATGTCGCCGGTAACGCTGAAACGCGCGTTTTGCGTGTTTCTGGTGGTGACTGCGGCAAAAATGTGGATGACGACGACTCAATAGGGCTAACGGATTTTATGCTCGCGAAGCTTGGTATAGAGATGCGAGCGATCCATTCCCAGTCGGAGCGCCATGCGGCTCACGTTGCCGGCGTTTTGCGCATAGGCTTGGGTGAGGATTTTCCGCTCAAATCGCGCGACCTGCTCATAAAATGATTCCTCGTGGGACGTCGGTGACTCGGTGTCCGGTTCGGCTTGGGCGCCGGCGGCCGTCCTTTTTTCGGCGCTATCCCGGATTTTAGGAGGGAGATCCGCCTCTTCGATCTCGTTTTCTTCGGCCATCGTCGTGACGTAAGCGATGACGTTGATCAGCTCACGAACGTTTCCGGGCCATGGGTAGGCTTTGAGCGCGTCGAGGGCGGATTGCGCGAAGACGAATTCCGACCGTTTGAAGTGCTCGACCAAAAGCGGGATGTCCTCGGCTCGTTCCCGCAAAGGGGGAATTGAAAGCGGGAGGACATTCAGGCGTTGGAGCAGATCGTCTTTGAAGAGCCCCTTTTTTGACATTTCCTCGAGGTCCTTGTTGGACGCGCATACTACTCGGAACGAGGACTGGATCAGCCGGGTCGAGCCAAGGCGAGTGAATTCCTTTTCCTGCAGCACGCGTAAAAGCTTGGCTTGGATATCGAGGGGCATATTGGCGATTTCGTCAAAATAAACGATGCCGCCATCCGCCTCTTCGAATACGCCTTTGACCTGCCGTTCGGCCCCCGTGAACGCTCCCTTTTCGTGCCCGAAAAGCAGGCTTTCCGCGGTGGAGCTTTGAATGGTCGAGGAATCGACCGAGACGAACGGAGCCAGCGATCCGTCTTCGAGCGATCCGCGCAATTGCCGGGCGACGACTTCCTTCCCCGCTCCAGTCTCCCCGAAAATGACGACATTGGCGGGGCTGCCGCGCATTTTTTCGATCATTCGCCGCAGGGCCACGATTCCTTTGCTCTCTCCGACCAGAATGTGCCGCTTTTGCTGCGATACGACTTCAAAATTCTGCTGCTCCTGGCGATGAACAAGCTTCCGTTTCTCCAAGATCCGTTGCAGCGAATGAATCAATGTTTCCGGGTCCGAGTCCTTGACCACGTAGTCGCTCGCGCCGAGAATCATGGCTTTTCGAACGGTTTCGAAATCGGTGAGCCCGCTGCTCATGATGATTGAAGCTTCGGGTTCCACTGCTTTAAGGCGTGCGATCGCCCGGAGACCCTCGTCTCCGGTTCGCATTTGTACATCGAGGAGAATGATATCGACCCGATGGTTTCTCAGGATCGCCTCGGCCTCGTCCGCATTATAGGCCGAGCGGCAATCGAAATGGCCTTTAAGTGACTGCTTGAGGGCCAGATGAAAGATCGGATCGTCATCGCAAATCAATACGCGCGCCGGAGAGTTCATTTGCTCTGATAATAACCCTGAACTGATGGCTGGCGCCTACAAAATTTGTGTTCGGGTCGTGGCCGATCGCCTACAGGTCGCGGTTGCCGGCTTGGCTAAGTGTTTGAAAATCGGACTTTTCATGCTTTTCGCGGCCGTTGGTCCGGGGGTTGCTCATGGACGTCCTCATCAAGCGAGGTAAAAAGTGATGAGTCAATTAATCGTGGGTTGTCCGGAGTCGGTATCAAAAAATCTAGGGGTCGCTATTCGCGGCCAGGCGAATGTCCTGATTGCGGGGCCTACCGGCTCGGGCAAAAGTCATCTGGCGCGGAAAATTCACGACGGTGGAAATCGGGCAGCCAAGCCCTTTGTTTCCGTGAATCTGGCGACGCTTCACGATGGGACTTTTGAGTCCGAGCTTTTTGGCCACGAAAAGGGCGCCTTCACGGGCGCCGATTCGCGTCGGGTCGGGCGTCTTGAAATGGCCCAGGGAGGAACTGTATTCCTGGATGAGGTCGGTGAGCTGCCCCTTCGTCTGCAAGCACGCCTGCTCGAGTTTCTTCAATCACGCACGATCGTTCCGGTGGGCGGAAATCGGGAGATTCGCCTGGACGTCCGGGTGATTGCCGCGACCAATCGCGATCTCGGCGCGTTGGTCGCGCGCGGACTGTTTCGCGAAGATCTTTTTCATCGGCTTCGAGTGGTCGCGCTTGCGCTTCCGTCGCTCAGTCAAAGGTGGAAGGAATTCGATGCGATTATTCATGACTGTCTCGCTGCCGTCTTGCGATCCAGCGGAAAACGCGTGCTCGGCATCACGAGCGAAGTGGCTAAGCGATTTGAGCTGCACTCGTGGCCTGGCAATTTTCGGGAATTGAATAACGTTCTCGAGTACGCGGTGACTGCGTGCGAGTCCGATGAGATTACGGTGGCTGACTTGCCGGATTGGTTCGAGACGCCCGTCTTTTCGGAGCAAGTCGCGGATGCGGTTTATGAGTTCGAGCTCAGCGAGCAATTCGCTCAGATGGATTATCTCTCCGCCATGGCTCGCTTTGAAAAAGGCTATTTAAATCATCGTCTGGATGAAAATTTAGGTCGGGTGAATAAAACCGCACGAAATATCGGATTGCATAAGACAACTTTGATTCGTCGAATGAGGCTTTACGGCCTGCGGGCAGCCGAAAGTAGGCTTCCAGAACAAGAAATTTGAAAATATCGAAAAAAGTTGTTGCAGCGCGAGTGAGTCTTGGCTAATACACGTTCCCACGCCATTGAACGTATTGAAGAAATTCGAGAGATGTACAACTCACTCGATTTACTAGATTCGTTGATTGGTTTGCTCTTTGACAATTTAGATGAATTTTTTGATAGAGAAAGTGGGGGCAAGACTATCGGTCTAGGCAGCCTACAAAGGGCTCTCGCAAGAGAGCGACTTTATAGGTGATGTCGATATCGATGGAATTGAACTCTGCAATTTCTTTTGAGTCTTTTAAGTAACTAATAATTAGAGAACTAAAGTCAGCAATAGAAAGAGCAAGTGGGAAAGAGATACGCAAGTATCATTTTCCGACTAACAGAGAACAAGCCATCAAAATGTGAGATTTGCGATCGACGGACGATTAAATTCGTTCTCTCGCTAACAAGTCAAACATGAGAGTTTGATCCTGGCTCAGAGCGAACGCTGGCGGCGTGCCTAACACATGCAAGCCGAACGTGACAGGGGGCAACCCTGAGTAAAGTGGCGTACGGGTGAGTAACGCGTAGGTATTCTACCCCAGAGTCTGGAATAACCTGCCGAAAGGCGGGCTAATACTGGATAGAGCGACGGAATCCGTAATTGGGTTTTTCGGGAAAGGGAGGACGTAAGTCCCTTCGCTTTGGGATGAGCCTGCGTCTCATTAGCTAGTTGGTGGGGTAATGGCCCACCAAGGCATTGATGAGTAGCTGGTCTGAGAGGATGATCAGCCACACTGGAACTGAAACACGGTCCAGACTCCTACGGGAGGCAGCAGTGGGGAATTTTGCGCAATCGGGGAAACCCTGACGGACAAACGCCGCGTGGAGGAAGAAGTACATCGGTACCTAAACACCTTTCGATCGGGACGATAAT
>JARLHE010000012.1 GCA_031292385.1 Oligoflexia bacterium | reverse complement strand
GCGCGATGCTGAGAGCGAACCTGAACCGGCTATTTCGAAGGACGTGGTGCACGACGAAAACGAGAGAGGGGCTCATCGACCATCTCTCAATCTATGTTCGTTACCACAACCAGGTTCTCACCTCGTCAAGCGCACTTTAGGGAGCCAGTTTACAAAGATTACGCGGTCTTTTTCGTCGTGCCAGCGGGAACGTTGGTTCGGGTTTGCGTCCCAGTGGGGGCGGAAGATTCCGTGGCGGCTACGGTCCCTTTCGGAGCCCACTGCGCGAAAAGAGCTTTGTCGTTAGCGTACGCGTAGCCGTCTTCGCCGGAGACTTCTCCGCGCTTGACGGCTTCCAGAATCGCCGTATCCATGACCTGCATCCCTTCGCGTCTGCCGGTTTGCTGCACGGACAAGAGCTGGTGAGTTTTGCCTTCGCGAATCAGGTTAGCCACGGCGGGCGTGTTGACCAGGATGTCATGAAAGCAATAACGCCGGGTCTTGTCGGCCGAAGGTATGAGCTTTTGCGCGATGACGACTTTCAGCGTTTCCGACAGGACGGTGCGGATCTGCGGCTGTTCGTCGGCGGGAAACGAATTGATGATGCGATCGATTGTTTTCGCCGCCGAGTTCGTGTGCAGCGTCGAGAAAACCAGGTGCCCCGTTTCGGCGGCCGTGATCGCGAGCTCCATGGTTTCGGTGTCGCGCATTTCGCCGACCAGGATCACGTCGGGGTCTTCGCGAAGGGCGGCGCGCAGGGAGCTGGCGAAAGTGGTAAAGTGTTGGCCCATCGAGCGCTGGCTGACGAGCGCGGTTTGGCTGACGTGCTGGAATTCGATCGGGTCTTCGAGGGTGAGAATATGCACCGGGCTCGTTTTATTGATGTCGTTGATCATCGCGGCGAGCGTGGTGGATTTGCCGGAGCCGGTAGGGCCGGTGATCAGCACCAATCCGTTCGCGTAATTGCAGGCGGTACGGCAGATTTCCGGAAGCTTGAGTTCCTCGATCGTCGGAGGGGATTCGGTCAGCGCGCGCATCACGATGGAAAGCCCAAGGCGCTGCTGGAAAATGTTCACGCGGAAAATGCCGATTCCCTGGGCTTTGAAGGCGAAGTCGATGCTGAATTCTTTCGCGAGCTCGGCGCGCTGGGTTTCCGTGGTGATTTGGCCGGCCATTCCGGCGACTTCGGCCGCGGTCAAGGAAGCGGAGCCGGCCTTCAGCATATCGCCTCGAACCCGGATCATGGGAATCGAGTTAGTCGCGACGTGAAGGTCGGAGCCTTTGTTTTGCATCATCGTGTGCAATAACTGCACGAGCGTAACGGCCATATGCGTTTTATCGGCAGGTCCATGATTTTAAATGAGTAAAAAATAATCTCAATGGAATCCACTGTATAAGTTTAATAAATGTCAAAACCTGAGCATTTCGATTGAATTTTGTCCGGAATTCGCTATTAATCGTGGGTCATGAAGGCTTATTTGACGGTATTAGCGATAGTCATGGCATGCGCGACCCAATCCTTCGCGAGTCAAGGATCCTCGCAAGCTTCTTTGCCGGGTTTCGTCATCGATAACTTTTTTGAGGTGACTCCAAAGCTTTATCGCGGAGCGAATCCGGGATCCGCCGGGATCGCGGCGCTGGAAAAAATGGGCATAAAAACCATTATCGATCTCCAGGGCGGCGATCTCGATAGCGGCTTGCCGTATGATTTTATCGCTCTGGAAGAGCCCGGCGAGTTGCCTGCGAATATCGCCGCCGAGAGGGATGAGACGACCCATCACCACATGCAGTTTTTGAACAGCCCCCTCGACTCATTGAGGGAAATCACGCCCGCCGAGGATTTCGACATCGATATGACCCTGGGCGTGATGGCTGATCCCGAAAGCCAGCCGGTATATATTCATTGTCAGCACGGTAAGGATCGCACGGGCCTGCTCGTCGCGCTCTACGAAGTGAAATATCTGGGTTACAGCGTCGAGCAAGCGCACGAGGACATGGAAGAGCATGGCCACGACGGGCTCGAACATATCGTCACGCACGAGATGGATTCGTATTTCTACAAAAAAGCGCCGCAGCTCACCAACCGGTGAGTCGCCGCTAGTGTCCTGAGTCCCATATTACGTTAGACCCAATTCGTACTGGCTTTGTGGCGCACATAGGTGAACCTTGCCTCGTTTTCACGGAAGCGTTTGCAGCTTTAGCTGCGATGCGAGAGAGCTCATGGATGGGCGTCCCCCGACACGGCATTTTTGAGTCCGCTCCTAATTCTTCCAAAAACCTTCTTTAGCGACCAGGTCGTAAACCTCGGTGAGAATCTCAACGACGTTGTCGATGGTCTGCTCGTCGATCGTCATGGCCGGCTGAATTCGGAAGCTGGGGTCGTATGACATCGTGAGCAGGCCGCGCTTCAAACATTCGGTGAATACGCGCTGGCTCGCGCTCTTGTTTACCGGCTCGCGGGTTGCTTTGTCTTTGACCATTTCGATAGCGAGGAAAAGCCCCGAGCCGCGAACGTCGCCGATGAAAGGGTAGCGGTCCTGGAAAGGCTTCAGCTTTTTCAGGAAGTACTCGCCCATTTTACGGGAGTTTTCGACTAATCCTTCCTCGTCGATCGTCCGGATCGCCGCGGCCGCCGCGGCCGAAACGAGCGGATTGCCGCCGTAGCTCGAGCTGGAGCCCGAGGGGTTGCCCCAGGGCTTGGCCTCGGCGATGTCTTCGCGGGCGATCAGCGCGCTGATGGGCACGCCGCCGCCGAATTGCTTGCCGATCGTGACGATATCGCCCTTGACGCCCGAATGCTCGGCGCCCCAGAAAGTGCCGGTGCGGCCGAAGCCCGTGATCATTTCATCGACGATCAGGAGGGCGCCGAATTCGTTGGCGAGCTCACGAACCATGGACAGGAAGTTTTTAGGCGGAATGATGTTTCCGGCCGTGCCTTGCATCGGCTCGATAATGAACGCGGCGATGTCGCCGGCGCTTGCCTTTTTCAGTTGCGAGCGCGCGATATCGATGCACGCCTCGGCGCAGTTTTCCGCCGTCAGGCCTTTCACCGGTGGGCGATAAGGATTGGCGTACGGCACGATGTGATTGCCGACGACCATGGGGCCCAGGCCGAATTTGAAATCCGAGCCCATGAGCGAAAGCGCGCCCATGGTCTTTCCGTGGAAGCCGCCCCAGAAGCTGACGAATTCGTGTTTGCCGGTATGGCATTTCGCCAGGCGTAAAGCGCTCTCGACGGCCTCAGCGCCGCCAGAATAGAGCTGCACGCGGTGCACTTTGTCCGACGGGCGGTGCTCGGCGATGCGTTCGAGCAGCTCGACGCGCGCGGCGGAGGTGAAGCTGCCGACGGAAGCGCGAGCCACTTGGTCTTGAATCGCGCGCACGATCTTCGGGTGGCTGTGGCCAAGGCCGTTCACGCCGATTCCGCCGATGATGTCGAGAAAGGTATTGCCGTCGATATCGGTTACAGTGCTGCCCGTCGCATGGTCGACCACCATGCCCGCCATCAGCGCGAAGCGCTGCAGGCCGGGGGCGATGTGCTGATCTTCCTTCGCGCGCAGTGCCTGGCTTTTGGGGCCCGGGATCGCGGTCTTGAGGGACGCTTTCTGATTCGTGGGCGCGGAAATCTTTTCTCTCATTTTTCTTTTCTCCTCACCTAAATACGTAATAGCGATGCAGCGGAAAGTTAAACGCGGAACCGACCAGGATCGACATCGCCACGACTGAAATGCTGTAGTGGATTCCTAATCCTCCGGTCAAAAGGTAAACGCCTCCGCAATTGAGTAACAGGCTGCCTGCCGAGACGAGGGCGTAGCGATACGCCTGGGGCCCCCAGTGGCGATGGGTGGCATCGAAGCTCCAAAATCGCCCCAGAATAAAATGGGTCAGCGCGCCCGCAAAAGCCCCTAGTCCCGTGGCCAGAACGTACCAAACGTGGGCGATCTCAACCAGCGAAAATAAAAGGGCATAGTCCACGCCGGTGGCGATCGCCGACGCGACCTGTGAACGGCTGAAGGAGCCCAAAAATGTCGTCCGCATAAGAAACCTTATAGTCGTTTTTCCTCGTCTATGCGAAAAAGATTCTCATGGGCAATTGGACCAAATGGTGGGCTGAGCAAAGCCTATTCTCAAAGATATTTCCCGCAGTCTTTTTTCTGCTCTATTGGGCGGCTCTTTATGCTTTGGGGAGTTTGCACGCCGATCACGTTCAGGTGGGGTTGATTGCGCTCGCCCTGGCCTATGGGGGACGTACGCCTCGAGCGATCCTTGTGTTTTTGCTGCCGCTATTGATGACCGTGATTATTTACGACAGCATGCGGTTTTACGCCGATTATCTCCGTGGACCGATCCACGTGAGCGAGCCTTATCTTTTCGATAAGCGTTTTTTCGGGATCCGAACCGCCGACGGCGTGTTGACTCCGAACGAGTACTGGCAGAAGCATCTGTACCCGGCGCTCGATCTGATCACCGGGTTCGCTTATCTGGCCTTTGTCGCGATTTTTGTTTTCACGATCAGCTATTTTCGTTTCTTTTGCGGGCCGGCGATCGGAAGGCGCGCTCCTGCCGCGGCCTGGTCGTTTTTTTGGACCAATATGCTGGGTTATACGACCTATTATTGGTACGCGGCGGCTCCGCCCTGGTATGTCGCGATGTACGGCCTTGGGCCCGCGCGCATGGACACCCCGGCCAATCCCGCCGGAACGGCACGGTTCGATCAGATGCTTGGAACCCATTTTTTCACGTCGTTTTACGGGCGCGCCGCCGATGTTTTCGGCGCGATTCCCTCGCTGCACGTGTCTTATCCGCTGATTGCCGCGTATTTCGCGTTCCGTTTTAAGCGAGTGCGCACCTTCACGACGCTTTTTTATCTACTCATGTGCTTTTCGGCGGTTTATCTCAACCATCACTACGTTTTGGATGTCCTTTGGGGCAGTACCTATGCCCTCGTTATCTGTGCGTTACTGGATTATTACTACTCTCGAGCGCAGCTGTCTTCGCCTCGATCCATTTAGAAAAGTACTTGGTTCCCTGGAAGGCTTGTTGAGCAAGCAATCCGCCGATGAAATTCCCCGATCGATGCGCCTTAAGCCGGCCTTGAATTTTCAAGAGACGTTCGATGAAGGCGTTCTCAAGCGCCACTCCTTCGAGCTTGCTTCCGAGTATCTTGGACCCTAACGCACGGGCGAACCCCCACTCGCGTTCGCTTTCGTGAAGAAAAACCGCCTTGCGCGCGAAATCTTCGGGTGTCGTGGCCACGCTGCCGCCGAAGAGATCGTCCTGACTCATTCCTTCGGCGCCGATCGGGGTCGTCGTCACTGGCATGCCGGCGCGCCAGGCGTCGGCGATTTTTCCTTTGATCCCCGCGCCGAAGCGGAGAGGAGCCAGAAGCACGCGGTGCTTTTTCAGCGCCTCGAGAGCGTCTTTCGCCGGACCCTCGACGAAGAAACCCTGAGACGGATCGGAAAGGTCCATGTCCGCGCGGGAGGGGTAAGCGCCGTAGATATGCATTTCCGCCCCGGGAAGCGCCGCCCGGATCCTTGGCCAGATTTCTTTTTTGAGCCATCGGTTGCCGTCGGCATTGGGCGGATGCCGGAAATTTCCGATCGTCGCGAAGCCCGTTCGTTCTTGAAAGGCGGGAAGCTCGGTCGCCGAGGGCAGGTCGAAATACCCGATCGGCAAATGCATCAAAAGTTCGGCCGGGATTTTGAATTGTTCCAGCAGCAGATCCCGCTCGAAGTCTGAAACCAGCAGCGTCAAGTCGCTTCGGTAGATGGAGGCGATCTCACGATAGGTATCTTCTTGGGCCCAATCGAGGGGAGTGCCGTTCAAAACGGCCTTTTGTCGCGCGCGCCGCAGGAAGTGGAGATCGGAGGTGTCGAGAACCCGTACCGTGCCGGGCGAGGCTTCCGCGACGCGCCAGCCGAATTGCTCTTCGGTCACGAAGCGATCGAAGAGCACGAAATCGAATTTCTGCTCGGCGATCCAGGCATCGAAGCCGGAATGATTGAGCTGAATGGGGGCGCATCGCACTCCACTTGAGCTGAGCTCGGAAAATGCGTCGTTCTCTTTGGACGCGGACGCGACCGTGAGTGTCCATTTTTCATTTTGGTCGTCCTTTTTTTGAAAGGCGCGGATGAGCTGGTGGGTTCTCGTGCCCGCCGCCGAAGAGCGAGGCTCCGGCCAGACGTAGCCGATGATCAGGACGTTTAACGGTGCGCGCGACATACCCAAGGGGTATGTAAGGGATGACTACCGAAGTAGCAAGGCGAAATGCTCCGGGTAGGAAGCCCTCTCAGTGAGGGCCGAAATCGGAAGCCAGGCCGCGATCGGGGATTCCTCGCGCTCGAGCCGATGCGTCTTTCAGAATGCGGGGCCCGAGGGTCAGCCCGACGAGCGCGCCGGTCATGAACGCGACGATGGGGTCCGAGGTTAGCCGGGTTTTGACGTCTTCGCGTTTGAAGCCGTTTTGGCGTAATAGCAGCCCGGTCATGAACCCGGCGATTGAAACAGAGGCCACAATCACGCCTGGGCGCTCTTCCAGGATCGTTCTCGCTTGCTCACCCCACTCGCCGAGTGCCAATAGGCCTCTACGCAGGGCATTTTCGGCATCGCCAAAGACTTGTTCGAAACTGGTTTTGTTATAGGCCTGATCGCTCATAAGTGATCGAAATCAGAGCAAGCGATATGCCACCCATAGGATCGGAACTTGCTCTTATTTATGACATGCAATTACCCAATTTAGGGACTGCGATGATCTGGCTGACCGTTTGCTCGGTCGTGTTTTACGCGGGTCCCGCTCTGATTTCGGTGATTTACTGCCTGGTTCAAGACCGGCAGGACTGGCTTGAAGAGGAGCTGGAAATCCAGCCGCCAGAGATTGAGACCCGATTTGAAGCCGAAAGAAAAGCGGCCTAGGCTTTGTCCAGTGCCTAATTGACAGCGAGCGGCATGGGTGATAATCGTGGCGAATGACTCGCCGCATTATCGCTTTAGCTGTCTTTATTCTATTACCGCTATCGAACGCCTTGGCGGCCCCTGAGACGTCGTGTACCGCGTTGATCGGCAATTGCGATTATTATCTTTGCGAGGAGTCGAACGCGCATTGCGGGGATTCGGGCTATTTTCTGAATTTCGGCTATCCATTCTGCACGCGTTTCGTGAAGGAGCTCGAGCCGGTTGTCGAGCCGCCTCAGCAGGCATGGCTGAAGCGGGTTGCCGCCTGCCTTCAGGAGAAGGTCGATTTTTTTCCTAAATCCTTGAGCTGCGGGCAAATCGAGGACGACGCGGTCGCGTCCCATTACGAATGTTATATCTCGACCGGTTTTTGCGAGACCCCGCTCGGGTTCAAGCTCAAGCTTTTCAGAATGATTTATCAAACGATGACCAATGAAAAAATGCTCGATACCGCGTTCAGGATCCTCGAGCATTGCGGCGAAGATCCGCTTGAATTCGAAAGAGCATACAGCAGCGCCTCGGATAATGCCCGTCAGAACGCCCAGTAAGGCCCGGTGACGCTTGAGCTGTTGATCGTCGCCGAAGTTCCATCCAGGCCGACATAAACCGTGCGCCCGTAGAAGAACGGCAGGCCCCAGTCGAACATGCCGGTCGCGTTCCCCGCGACGGTGCTGAAGGCGGAATAGTTGGTGCTAAACAGGGAGTCGGCGTTTCTGATCGAGAAATTATTCGTATAGGTCGGGCTGCCGGAATAGCCTTCGATGACGGCGCTGAGGGAATCGGTCGAGGCAGGGCAATAAAAGCTCGAATTCACTGAACACATCGGGGCATTGAGCGGAAAGAAGTAGGCGTTCGAGCCGCTGTCGATGAACGCGATGGCATTGGCCGAGTTTGTCGCGCCGTACGTGGTTCCTTGAAAAACAGTACCCATATCGACCCCGTTTCCGTCAGTCATCCCGCTTGAGTCGGCGAGATAGACTCCACCGGCGGTGGTCGAGGAGGGAATGCCCAAGGTCATACTTCCAGTGACAGCTGAAGCACCTGTGCTGGCCACGGACGGAAGGGTGAGCGATACGCCGTTATTGTAGCCCGAGGCGAACGAGGCTACGGGGTTAGCGACCTGGTTTTGGGTCGTGACCTGGATCATGCATGTTCCGTCGGTGCCGCAGTTGCCGCTATAGGCGTTGTAACAGCCGGTGGAATCGCAGCCGTAATAAAAGCCCGGGTTGGTTTTATCGCTGGTGAAGCTATCGCATAGGATGCCGCAGTCCTGAGCGAACGGGCCAACGCCCAGAATTCCGTTGTAACCCGCGGTGCAGGGGTCGGTATCGGGACAAAGCGATGCGCAATCGCTCGGGACTGAGGCGTAATTGATATCGATGACGTGAATCGGGATGTTCGAGGCGGTTTGGTTTCCGAGCAGGACATCCGCGTTCTTGACCGCGCCCCAGTCGGCGCCAGTTCCGAATTGAGCGCATTCCGCGACCTTCATGGTTTCACCTTGAACGTTCACCGTCTGTTGCGCGAGCCGAACATTGGTATTCGTGATCGCGGAAGCAAAGACCCGGAGGCCGTAACTTCCCGTATCGAGGAGAACATTGCTGATCGTCTGGCACTGGGACGCGGAGGTATGGTTCGGAGTGCAGACCGTGACCGACACGAGCGGTTCGTTCGTGTAGTTCCATTGCCCGGTGGTGCTGGAATCCGCGATATAGAGAGGGATATTCGCCGTACTCGAAGTCGGAATGGCGCTTGGGCCCGTGGCGCTGCCGCAGGAAGTGTTGGCGGCCGGGCAGGAATTGGTTGTGGTCTGCGTGGACGAGCCTCCGCCGCAGGAAGCGAGAGCCGAGACGCAAGCACCGGCAAAAAACAGGCTTGAAAACTTACTGAAACTCATGAGGCTCCACTCCAGCGGGTATTTTGTCCGTCAGCCAAACTTTTCCGTACACCGATCTCATCCGTCCGCCGATTTCGAGATGAAGGTTTCCTTGCTCAACGATGCTCGCGCCTCCGTGGATGCGCTGGCGTCTTGCTTGAGCGATGGCGGCTTGAAATTCCGCGAAATGGCTTCCGAGCAGATTTTTGAAATCAGGATGCTTGTTGCCATGCCAGGTGAGGGCGAAGACTTTGCCGTCCTTTCCGACGAATTCGTGGATGCCAAGCCATTGGTTCGAGATGTCGTGACGCGAGTAATGCGAAAAGCTTTGGATGATCTTTTGCGCTCCCAGGTTTTCCGCGTCCTTCTGAACGGAGGTCGCGTCTTCTCCCAGCGCGCCGAAGGCGAGGGGAGTCAAAAGCATTGAAAGCCCGGCGAAAGTGGGTGCCAAAAATTTCATTGCTCGATAGTAATCGAAGAAAAAAATGGTGTCTATGCGCGCAATATTGAAGAGCTGCGCAACGATTTCAGATTTATCGTCGGAATTCCGATAACGATTCTATGCGCTTACATTCAAGATTATGCCAAAAAATTGGCGCAGCTTGCTTCCTGTTGTTTTCGCAGACCTGTTTCGCTTGGCCGCCCACCTTTGGAGCGGAGTTTAATTTCAGTAATTTCACTTTGCTTTTCAGCGGGGGGCCGTTGGACGTAAATAGCCCCGAAAGCGAGGCGGCCCGGGACAGAATCATGGAGGTGATGAGAAGCGTCTGTCGCGACCGCGGCGATTGCTCGGTCCTGAAGTCTCGAAATCATTATGACGTCACCACTTATCGGGTCAAATATTCGGACGGATGGTGGTTCGAGATCGGAACGGATCCGAAAGTCGTCGAGATGCAAACCGCTCCCTCGACTCTGGAAGAGCTGGAAAGGCATCGGGACCGTATTCAGACCGATATTTTTGGAAGCGCCGAGAAGGCCGGGCTCCAGGATGCCTCTAAGATCTTTGGGAGCGGCTGGGCGGGCGGCCATATTCACGTCGGCGCCTCATCGGCGCTGGACGGAGACGCCCGGCTGTTCAGGAATTTCCTGGTCGATTCCGCGAATCACGCGGAGCTCGGCGCCGGGATTTTCTCGAACGATTGGTCGAATGCGCCACCGATCGCCGCGCTGCCGGAAAAAAATCAGGCGAACTTTCTCAAGATCGTTCAAGACTTCGACCAAGATAAAATTCGCGGAATCAAAGCGCTCGCGCAAAAAATTTCGTCGGAGGTGTACGATACCACGGT
The DNA here is from genome assembly GCA_031292385.1 of Oligoflexia bacterium. Classification (GTDB taxonomy): domain Bacteria; phylum Bdellovibrionota; class UBA1018; order UBA1018; family UBA1018; genus JARLHE01. The sequence goes on along the minus strand of JARLHE010000012.1, from coordinate 9,232 downwards.
CGATAAGAAGATCGCTCCTCCGCAGAAATACCAGGCGTTCAACGTCACCCGAATCGTGAACGGTGAGTTCGGCGAAAAAGAGCAGACAATCGAAATCAGGGCGATGCGTCCGCAGGCATCCGCCGATGAGTTCATCGACGAAACAAGGCTGATTCAAATGCGACTGGAATTCCTGCGCGCCCATCCTGATCCGATTCCAGTCAAGTTGGTGAACCCCAGAACGCTGAACAATTCCGAAATCGTTACAAGATTTTACAAATACGTGGTCGAGACCGGATTGCCGTTCGAGCCGTATGCGAAGTATCTCAATTTGACCCAGCTACTGGCGCTTCAGGGCATTGCGCAAGCCCATCCGGAAAGCCTGGACGTCACTCGATGCGTTTTGGATGGCATACGGCCTCTAAACGGCCCGGCTCCCGTTTCGATTCACTGATAGAACCGCGCGATCAAGCCGCCTTGAACTTCTCGGCCTCACCCGAGCCCTGGGTCACGTCTCCGGCGGTATAAGCGTGGGCGCCGGCGCCCGCGAGTTTGCCCTGATCCACGATGAGGTATTCGTTTCGAATGGCGCGCTTCGCGAACCAGCATTCGAGGATTTCGCGTACACCTGCTGCGTACCGTGCCTGCGCGGGCAGGCTTGTGCCGGCGACGTGCGGGGTCATCCCCTGGTGGGGCATCGTCCGCCAGGGATGGTCCTTTGGCGCGGGCTGCGGGAACCACACGTCTCCCGCGTAGCCCGCGAGCTGTCCGCTTCGGCTTGCCCGGGCGATCGCGTCGCGATCGCAAATCTTGCCTCGCGCGGTGTTGACGATGTAGGCGCCGCGTTTCATCTTGGCGAGCAGAGCGTCGTTGAAGAGGTGCTCGGTTTTAGGATGAAGCGGGCAATGGATTGAAACGACGTCGCAGACCGCGACCATCGATTCGACGTCGGGATGATAGGTGACACCCAGCTCTTTCTCGACGTCAGCGGGTAAGCGGTATTTGTCGGTGTAATGAAGCTTCACGTCGAACGGCTTGAGCCGGCGCAGGACCGCCGATCCGATGCGCCCGGCACCCACGATGCCGACGTTCATGCCTTCGAGATCGTAAGATCGTTCGACGCAGTCGGCGATGTTCCAGCCCTTCTTGAGCACCCAATCGTGCGAGGGCAGATAGTTTCGGACGAGGGCAAGGATCATCATCACGGCGTGTTCAGCGGTGCTGATGCTATTGCAGTAAGTCAGTTCGGCAACCGTGATTCCCTTGTTCATCGCCGCCTGCAGGTCGACGTGATCCGACCCGATGCCGGCGGTGATGGCCAGCTTCAGATTCTTCGCCTTGGCGATCCGCTCCTCCGTCAGGTAGGCGGGCCAGAAGGGTTGTGAAATGACGATATCCGCGTCCACCAATTCCTGCTCAAATACGCTGTTGGGCCCGTCCTTATCCGAGGTGACGACGAAGGTATGGCCGCTTTCCTCCAGAAACTTCCTTAGGCCCAAAGCGCTGGAGACGCTGCCTAAAAGAGCGCCTGGCGTGAAGTCGATTTTTTGAGGATTTGGGAGAGTTTGCCCGCCCGGATAATTTTTGATTTCGGGGATGTCGTCTCTTGCATAGGAATTCGGGTATCCGGTGACGGGATCATCGTAAAGAACGCAAACGATTTTTGCCATAACGGGTCCTTTCCGGTCAGCTCAGGTCAGCGAAAGCAGCGCTATGGGTTCTGCGGGAGCAAGAAAGGTGCCCGATCGGGACGCTTAAGGTCCCTCAAACGACGCCGCGTCCAAATGAACGAGGCGTTGCGCTATGGAGGCCGCATTTTTGGCGGCTAGATCGAGAAAGCGACCGTAATCGTGAGCGATCGTTTTGTCGGGCCTTAGCCTGTCGGCGATGGTTTTCACCGCCAATGTCGGAATACTCATCCGTCTTGCGACCATTGCGACAGAGGCTGATTCCATCTCGACCGCGAGTGCCTTGGAAAACCGGTCAGATAGAGCCTTTTTGCTGGCGAATGAGCCAACAAATTCGCTTCCGGACAGGAGCAGTCCCTCATGAACGGGTATGGAAAGCGCGGGCGCGATATTTTTCCGGAACAAAGCCAAAAGTTTTTCGGAACAACGAAATTCGGGATTTTCGCGCTGCTCCTTCGGCGTCGACAAATACAAAGCTCCCGGAGCCATGAGTTCCCGGTCGTTCTCGCCGCTGAAAAAACTGTCGTGCTGAATGATGCTGGTAGCCAGCACGGCATCGCCGATTTCCAGGGATGGGCTTACCGCACCGGCGACTCCCAGTTGGATAATGGCATGCGGCTTGATCTTCGCGGCGAGTATCGCAACCGTAATCGCCGCGCTTCCCAGGCCGATGCCCATGTTCGCGAGCCAGTACTCGACATTGTCTGAACTCAGCAAAAAGGCGTCAATGCCAAGGTCGATGCTGCAGGGAACGAGCTTCTTCGATCCAAATGCGGAAAATATCGCCGCGGCCTCGACATCCATCGCGGTGAGAATGAGGATGCGCTTGGTCTTGATGCTTTCTTTGGTCATCCTTTGGTCATCGTGGGCTCAAGAAATGCAAGGCATGGTTGTATGCCATACGTCAGTGTTGGAAAAGAGAATTCCGGGGATATCGAAATTTACTACGAAGATCACGGCTCGGGGGATCCGGTTGTTCTTATTCACGGCTGGCCATTCAGCCGCAGGGCCTGGGAAAAGCAGATTCCGGCGCTCGTGGGGGAAGGATACCGGGTGATTTCTTATGATCGCAGGGGATTTGGCCGTTCAAGCCAACCGGCCTTCGGTTACGACTACGACACGTTTGCCGACGATCTGAACCGGCTTATGGAAAGCCTGGATCTGAAGGGCGCGACTCTCATGGGGCACTCCATGGGAAGTGGCGAAGTAGCGCGTTATCTCGGGAAATACGGCTCGAGCCGAGTCAGTCAAGCTGTCGCCATCGCGACACTGGGTCCATTCCTCTTGAAAACAAGAGATAATCCTGGCGGCCTCGAGCAGGCGGTTTTTGACGGAATCGAGAATTCCTTCGCGACCGATCGTCTTGCCTCGCTCACTTCGTTCATCAAGAATTTCTTTAATACTGATGTCACGCTTGGAAGGCTCGTCAGCGAAGAGGTCATTCGCGCGCACTGGAACATCGCTTCGATGGCTTCGCCCATCGGCACGCTCGCGTGCATCAAAGCTTGGGGCACGGATTTCCGGAAGGACCTCGCGAAGATCGATGTTCCGCTGCTTATTATTCACGGCGACGCCGACCGGATTCTCCCCTATGAAAAGACCGCTCCGCTTGAGCAGCAGGCCGTGAAGGGAAGCCGCCTTGTGACGATCAAGAACGGCTCGCACGGGATCTTTTGGACGCATGCGGAAGAATTGAACCGCGAGATTCTGCGGTTCCTGAAGACAGCGGGTGAGCGGAAAGCCGCATAAAGACCGCGGTTGGCCTTCAATTCGCTAGAAATAGTGAACCTTTGTTCTTAGTGAAAGTAGGGATGAGCTATGAATATGAGCACTCGAACTGGCCGGCCGATACTGAGCACCCTGTTGGCGGCCGCGGTCCTTTGTTTTGCGGCGTTATCATACGGCCAGGAGCCAGGCGGTAATCGCGAAAGGCGCTCCGAGGATTACCTGTCGCATCAGCGGGGCGGTTTTTCGTTGGGCGTTTGTGTCGGCCAGCAGCTGGCTCAGCAGGGCATCGTGCTGCCTCCTCCAGCTCAAGGTGAGCATTATCTCAATCCAACGGGCGATGCCACGACCGAACAGGCGATTCAGTCCGCGGCTCAAATGTGCCGCACTCAGTTCAGGACGCCACCCAGCCCATCGCCGTCGCCGGCCGGAAGTGCAACTCCTGTCCCTGGCAGCAGTTGATTAAAGGATGACCTCTTTTCAAACAAGGCCTCCATTGGCGCGGAGCACTTGTCCGTTGACCCAAGCTCCGTCCGGCCCGGCCAGAAAACTCACGACGGCCGCGATGTCTTCGGGCGTTCCCAGGCGTTCCAGAGGCGGCATTTTCGCGAAGTGATCGATCTGTTCTTTGGTCTTGCCGTCAAGGAAAAGGTCGGTCGCGGTCGGGCCGGGCGCCACGCAGTTGACCGTGATTTTGCGGCCCCGGAGCTCTCGCGCAAAAACATATGACATCGATTCCACCGCGGCTTTCGTCGCTACGTAAACTCCATAGGTCGGAAGTCCGAGCGCTAGAACCGAAGTCGATAAGTTGATGATTCTGCCTCCCTCGTTCACCCGAGTCGCCGCCAGCCGGAGCGTATTGAAAACACCTTTCAGGTTCGTATCCACCATGCGTTGAAAGATTTCATCCGTCACCTCAGCGAGCTTGATGTATTTCAACAATCCGGCGTTATTGACGAGGACGTCTATCTTTCCTAGTTGGCGCTCGGTTTCCGCAAAGAGCTTTTCGACCTCGTCCGCTTTTGCGACGTCAGCCTTTATGGCAATGGCCCTTCCGCCGGCCTTTTCGATTTCTCCGGTGACGGAAATGGCCTCCTCCTTGCTGCTCATGTAATTGATCGCGACCTGGAAGCCGTCTTTGGCAAGCCGGAGCGCGATGGCTTTTCCAATACCACGGGATGCTCCCGTAACGATTGCTGTCCGATTCATATTTGCTTTCTCCTATGGCCTCAGAATCCCATGGGGGCGGCGTATTATGGTAATGCAAAGCCTGAAATTTATGTATGCATGCCGCGCAATTGGGGTAGTCGGGTAGTCGAACATGACGCAGGTCTCAACCAAAAGGTACGGCCTACCTTACGACAGTACTCGACTCTCGGGTCACAAAATGTCAAGGTTGTGATCGTAAATGACTGAGTCCCGATATTCCTCGGGCCCCCATCGACGCCGGCACCGCCGCGGACGACGTGGCGGCCGAATAGCTGAAGCAGCTCTGACTGGCGGCGCCAAGGGCGAAGTTCCGTCCAGCGATAAGCTTTCTACTGATGTGCAGCAAGGGGCCACCAGACGCCATCGTCCATTAGGGAATCCTGCGGGCTTGGAACAGCGCTGCGTGCGTCAGTTTCCGCGTGTCGCTCTTATGAGGGGGCGCGAGTACTTCCGCGCGGGGTACGTCTCTGACGTCAGCCAGACGGGCGAAGCTTTCTCGCTCACCGTTCAGGGACGAGGCGAGCTCTATAATGTGTGGATTGACTATTCCCAGGCAGGGCTGGCGGGCTCAATTGAGGCGCGGTGTACTTGTCCGTTTTACGCGACGGGTGCCCTTTGCAAACACCTTTGGGCATCCATCATCAAATTGGAGCGCGCAGGAGTTTCGGAGAAAGTGCCGGGGACAGGACCGCTCCGGGTCCTGCATGAGGGCGGGCGACAGCCCCGCAGTGTCCGGTCAGCAAATGGCCATGGGCCGGAGCTACCGGTGGCGCCAAGCCCGATTTCCTCTACCGGACCCAAGGGCTGGCTCGAAAGGCTTGAGCAGATCCAAGGAAAAGCCGGTTCATCCGCGACTGGCCTGCCCGGTAACTTGCTTGCCTCGTTTGTCATCCAAGCGGCAGAGACCATTTCCACGGGAAAGCTCATTCTCGATTTCTGGCCTCGTCGCCGGGATCCCGGCCATGATTCAGGCCCGCTTCGCCCTGGCCGTGTTCCCGAGAGGGATTTTCTGCTTTTTGCTGATTCGCGCGATCAAGAGCTGATGACGCTTCTCACGCGTACTGGCGACCCCAAGACCGTGATTTCCTTTGGCAGTCCTTGCACGCGTTTTTCGGTCGACCCTATTCTCGAGACGCAGCTTCTCACGACTCTCACAGGCACTGGAAAAGTCTTTTTGTCTCGCTCTCCCAACGGATCACCGGATAATGCCGATCGGCCGCTCCGCATGGACCGCGGAAAGCCTTGGGAACTCGAACTTCGCGTCGAAGCGGCGGGGTCCGCCTATCGGCTCGAAGGTGCACTCAAGCGTGACGATGAAATCAAGACGCTCACCGATCCCGTCTGCGTCCTGAAATCAGGTTTCCTGATTTTCGGCGACCGGGTTGGCAGGCTCGCCGAGGCCCAGCACGCGGCCTGGCTCTCCAATCTTCGCGCTGGAAATTTTCTGGTCCCTCAAGATCAAGGCGACATCTTACTGAAGCGGATTCTCACCGACTCAAGCGCTCCCCGAGTGACCTGGCCCGAAGGCATGGGCTGGAAGCGCACTTCGATTCAACCCAAACCCAAAGGTGTCTTCCGTCCGTTGGGAAATGATCCATCCACAGGTCGCATGACCATGACGGTGAGCTTTGATTATGCAGGGCACGAGATTTCACTCGCCGATGAGTCCGACAGTATCCTGGATCTTGAGAACCATCAGGTTTACGCGCGCGATCGCGCTTTCGAGGAAGGGGCCCTGACTCAAGCACTTGAGGTTCTCCGCGACCCGACCGGGACGGTTCCGGTGAGCGATCTTCAGCGCTCGGCAACGGAACTCAGCGAGAGCGGGTGGATTGTTTTCATCGAAAACCAGCGAGTGATTGTCGCCGATGATTTTGCCCTGAACGTGAGTTCGTCTACCGACTGGTTCGACATCACCCTAGAAGCGTCTTTCGCTGGAAGCAAGCTTCGCCAGGCCGATATTTTGGCGGCCCTCGAGGCCAAGAGCTCTGTTGTGAAACTCAAAGATGGTGCTCTCGGTTTTCTTCCCGAGGATTGGCTCGCGCGATTCGCGACTCTGCAGGGATTTGGCAAAAAGAACGAAGATGGCTCGCTCCGCTTTGATCGGTCGCAGGGACTGCTTCTGAATGCGGCGCTCGGTGACGACGAAGAAGTCCGCGGCGACAAGGGTTTTACGGCGTTTCGAAATCGCATTCTCAAATACGATCGCGTGAAAACGGCCAAGGCTCCCGCAGGATTTAAAGGCAAGCTTCGCGATTACCAGAAGGAAGGTCTGACGTGGCTTGGCTTCCTCAAGGAATTCGAATCGGGCGGAATTCTTGCCGACGATATGGGGCTTGGAAAAACGATTCAAGTGCTCGCTTTTCTGCTCTCGCGCAAGAAGGAGAGCGCGCTTCCGAGCATCGTTGTCGCGCCCAAGAGCCTCGTTTTCAACTGGATTGACGAGGCGAAAAAGTTCGCGCCGACTCTCAAAGTGGTTCGATATTCCGGCACTGGTCGCCAGAAGTTTGCGCAAGAAATCGGCAAGGCGGACCTCGTCGTGACGACTTACGGCACGCTCCGTACGGATATCGAGAAACTACGCGACCAGGAATTTGACGTCGCCATCATCGACGAAGCGCAGTTCATCAAGAATCCCAAGTCCCAGGCGGCGATCGCCTGCAAGCAGCTTCGCGCGACTCATCGCCTGGCTCTGACCGGCACTCCGATTGAAAACTCGATCGGTGATTTGCTTTCGATCCTCGAGTTCACCAATCCCGGACTTCTCGAGTTTCCGCCTTCCTTTGACGATATCCCGGGCACGCTTTTGCGGCTGCTCCGGCCTTTTATGCTCCGGCGCACGAAGGAAGCGGTCTTGGCAGAGCTTCCGGATAAATCGGAACAAGTTCTGTTCTGTGAGATGGGTACTGAAGAGGCGGAGTACTACGCCGTGATCCGTGATCGATATCGCCAGTCGATCGAGGAGTCCGTTCAAAAGAACGGACTCGCCAAGTCGAAGCTTCATGTACTGGAAGCTCTTCTTCGGCTGCGTCAGGCATCTTGTCATGCGGGCCTGATCGATGAGACCAAGCGCTCCGAGCCGAGCGCGAAGCTCGATCTGCTCCTCAGGCAGCTCAAGGAAGTCATTGCTGAAGGCCATAAGGCGCTCATTTTCTCGCAGTTTACGAGCCTTCTTTCGATCGTGAAGACCGCTCTCGACGCCGATGGAATTGTCTACGAATACTTGGACGGTCAGACTGTGGATCGAAAATCCCCGGTTGAGCGTTTCCAATCCGATCCAAAGTGCCCTGTCTTTTTGATCAGCCTCAAGGCGGGTGGAACTGGCCTCAATCTCACGGCCGCTGACTACATCTTCATTCTTGATCCCTGGTGGAATCCCGCGGTCGAAGCGCAGGCGATCGGACGAGCACACCGCATGGGCCAGGCGAATAAAGTTTTCGCCTACCGAATGGTTGCGCGTGGAACGGTGGAGGAGAAAATTCTCGAGCTTCAAAAGAAGAAGAAGGACCTCGCCGAATCCATTATCTCCGAGGACAAGGACTTCATGAAAAAGTTATCTCGAGAGGATCTTGAGACGTTGCTGGAGCCTTTTTAAAGCCGCTCGTCACTCTAGAGCAAGTGACTCAAAAAGAAGAATGGTGTCTGCTGGTAGTGCAACTTCGAACCGACTGCTTGGAACTTCGTAGCGTAGGGATGCTCCCGAATTTACAAGGTAATTTTGACTGTTCCGGAATCCCTGATTTTGTTCCAGGATTGTTCCAATCAGCTATTGAGCCTGCATCTTCATAATGCGCGGCATACCAGCTACTAAAGATCAGTTCTGCGATTTGGCCAACGAATCGTGTGTCCAATTTTCGAATCCACATAGAGAGTTTCGCGACAACATGAAAACTAAAATTCCATTTATTCTCCTCCGCATTACTCTTCCCTCATGCCCCGCAAGCCCGAAAACCGAGATCACAAAAGACAGCCCCTTCCCGACATCGAAGTCCACCCGTGGAGGCTTTGTCCTTATGGAGAACATTCAAGGGAAACACATCTGCTTCATGTTAAGCCCAGCAAAAAAAATCCGGACGGGATCACCACTCGGCATTATCACTGCGTAAAAAATCCCGATTACAAAGATGCTTTATATCCGCACGAAATCGAGCAAATCGCGGAAACGCATTTCGCGTCTCTCACAGGTCCGCCCAAGCCATATAACTTTGGGAACCAAAAGAGTGGAAACCTATATGATCCGCTCATCCGAGGTTGGACTCGCTACTGGAATGAAGTCCTTAAACCCGCGGAGGCGCTAGATCCGGATCTTGTTAAAGCCCTTATTTTCACAGAGTCGAGCTTCAATGCGAAGTTGCTTTATCACACCGCTCGCGGCTTCATGCAAATCCTTGCGTCGACGGTTAAAATCCTGAAAAATTACAAAGGAGAGCTCCGCGATCATTTCGTAATTCTCACGCGAAACGACCTCTTCGATCCGAGCTTAAACATCTTAAACTGGCCCCCTAGAGTGCGCATGACGAGGTGAGAACCTGGTTGTGGTAGCGAACATAGATTGAGAGATGGTCGATGAGCCCCTCTCTCGTTTTCGTCGTGCACCAGGTTCTTCTAAATAACCGGTTAAGATTGGCTCT
>JARLHE010000011.1 GCA_031292385.1 Oligoflexia bacterium | reverse complement strand
GGCTTCGGCGGCGGCGGTGGCGGACGCGGCGGACGCTACTAAGCTAAAAGCTAAATAATTGATTAAACGACGTGTCCGAGGCATGAAAACCTCCGACACGTCGTTTTTTTTTATGATTAGCCGGATCCCGGAGCCGGCTCGCTCGAAGCATGATGTTTGGCGCGGCGATATTGAGCTTTGCGCAAGAGATGCAGAATATCGATCGACGGGCCATCCACTTCGCTGTCGGCGGCCTCGGCCGAATAATCGAGCGCGGTATGCCTGGACTCGTCCGCGGCATCCACTAACACGGTCGGGTCTTTGAGCAAGAGCTCCACTACCGGAGTGCATGCATTCATTACAGCGTACATCAAGGCGTCGCGCCCCAGGTTATCGCGCTCACTTGCCTTGGCATGCGCATTCAACAAAACGCGCACCGCATCGAGCGAGCATTGTCGCGAGGCGTACATCAAAGCGGTCTCGCCAGTTTCGGACTGGCTATTCACATCCGCCCCTGACTTCAGAAATCTTTTCATATCGGCCAACCGGTCTTCGCGGGCCGCAACTCGAAAATCGCTGTTGAGGATTTTCTTCTGATCCATTTCGAGCGAGACCATCTTCGAGCCGCCCCCCGAGCTGCTCTCTCGACCATATCCGTAGTTAAAGCCCCCGTACCCGCCGCCATAGGAATTCGAGCTACCGTAGGACGGATAATAATCAGCCCTGCTTTTCAGCGCGAACGGCGTGACGGCAAGGGCAAGAATATAAACTAGGCTGACGAGACTACGAGCATGTTTCACAATAGCGGTCTCCTTACGAAACGCGCCTATATGTACTATATATGACTGTAATAATCAACTATTTTGAAGATTATTAACTACCTGTTTTTATTGAACTAAATGCAGACCCGTTTTCTCTGCACGCTTGATCCAACGTAACATTGCCCTCGGTCGACCCGAACAAATTGCCGATAGCCTTGATGGGATTAAAGCCTCCCTTTTGGGGCTGAGCGAGAATGCATCCTTTGATATTCGCAAACTCGAAGCTTCTCATCTCCCGATGAATGTTGATGCGTTGCAAGTTCAAATCAAGCTGCGCACGTACTAGCGATAATTGTGCCGTCGTCAGATTGGTGCGGGCAATCAACAGATCCGTATAGTTGAATAGACCCAAATTGTACTCGTTCAGGTCCGTATTATAGATCTGCTGATAGCTCGCAACCGCTTCTTGCGCGAGACCGAGCTGTTTTTTGGACTCGGCAATACTGTTAATCGCGCTTTCCAAAGTCTCGCCAATGGACTGAGCCAAGGAAATTTTCTGCATTTCGATTTCCTGGATGTTTCGGCTGGCAAGGCTGACGGCCGGAAATTCAGCGAACCCCAAATTGACTCCCCCGCTCACTATATTTCCATTGCTGATGCCGCCAGAGCCGGTCGAGATACTGAGCTGGGAGCTGTTCACGAACCCGAAAATCGCCGCCCACTTTTCATCGCCGGCAGCGCTGATCAGGTCATCGATTTGCGCCACTTCCGGAGCCCCGTTCAGTGCCGCCGCTTGCGCGCCCGCGGGACTGCTGAGCTCATAGGAAGACACAGGCACGTTGCCTGGCACAAGAATAATGCGGGTATTCAAATCCAGCGGCGCACCCAAAGCGGCGCGAAGGCTTGCGGTTTCCTGCTCCACGAGCTCGGCGTTCTGAGAAGCGTTGATCTCGGCTTGCTGCGCGTCGGCCTGGGCCTGAATCACCGCGGACACGGGCGCCAATTGCAACTGCTCTTGCCTTTGCCAAAATTGGGCGACGGAGTTCAGATCCGTCGCCAACTTTTCGTAATAAGCCTGGCTTTGAGCGTCCGCGAGCGCGGTATAATAAATCGCCAGAGCTTCGCTATAGGTGTTGAGCTCCATGATCTGATAGGCGATCTTCTCCGCTTCGAACTGAGCTTTCTGGGCGTAAAGGTTAAAATAATTCGCCGGCATCAAAAAAGGCAGCAAGATGTCGACCGCTTGCAGCAAAAAGGTCGGCCCACCGGACACGACTTTGATTGCCGCCGTCACGTTAAGAGAAGGCAGGAGCTCCGCACGCTTCATGCTGACCTGGTCGCGGGCATCGTGAACCTGCAAAAGAGTGTTCTGCAACGAGATATTCCCGGAGGTCGGATCGTTCGGCGGCGGCAAGAGCTGCTCCCGGAGTGAAGCCGGGTTCACATGAAAGACCTGAAGCGGAGGCATAATCGGCGCGGACGCCGCGAATGCGAATTCGGCCGAAAGCGCCAGGCCACCCCAAAATGCAAAGAAAACAAACCGACGTTGACGCGACAATTTGATCATAAGGATAACCTCAGGCCTCCGCTAATACCGATTCCACCGACGCTCGAATGTTCGACCGTTCCAACCGTACCCACCGCCGCAAGATCGAACTCAACGCCCCGTAGAGCATCGCTCAATGGGTCCAGCTGAAAACGCGAACCGGCGGCGAACTCCAACGGAATGCCTCCGTAAATATTGCCCGTATCTTCGAAAGACGAACTCGGAACGATCGCGATCGAAGGAAGGAGCGCGGCTCCAATATAGGGGGAAAAATATCGGGTCGCAATGGAGATGGGCGCGTACTCGATCCCCGCTCTCAGCGAGAAGAGCTGAATGGTTTCACTTTCGCTGCTCGCAAACCCGACGTTCTGAATCGAGACGGTTCGACCTAATGACAGCCAATTCGCCCCGAACTTCAGCGTCCAATCGCTGGCAGGAGCGAGGGCGACGATGTAATTCACGTAAAAGGCCGGCAGACCGCTCGATTGAAAGGCCGGAGCGGAAGGAATTAAACTAGGCAGCGAAAAACCGCCCGGAGCCCACGATGAAGCCCCTACGTTGAGCCATGACTCGGGACTGGGCTGCGATCCTCCAGACTGATCGACCTTCGCTTCGAGCCGGCTTGGCGGCAAATCAACCGTGATCGTCTCGGTTGAAGCGCGCGCGGCCGCGCCGGGCATCAGCCCCAACGCGAACGCCGCTCCAAGTATCCAAGACATTAAACGATCCGGCATAGGCTCCTCGACTTACTTTTTCGCATGCCCCTTGGAAGGCGCGGGCTTCTTGGGCGGCGTGGGCCGCGCGGTACCGTTCGCGGGCACACCGGCCGCGTTCGTGGCGGAACCCGCATGATTGCGAGTGAACAGCACATGATTGTTCTGAAACGTACAATCCCAAGCGTTCACGATTTTTCCCTGATATTGGGCCTGGCAACTCAGATAAGCGGTGATCTGAAAGCCCCCCACCGTAATCACTCCATGGCCTTTCAATTGGCCGGTCTCATCGTCAAGCTGCGCCGTGCTCCCCGACCCGGTCCCCATCGAAATCGGATTGCCGTCATTGACGACCACATCGAGAAGATGAATCGGCGAGAAAATCTGAAGGAAGGTCTGGCTTGCGCTCGTATCGCGATCATTGATGGTCAAGCTCACCGGCGCGCCAGCCAAGGTCCCTTCGAAAACGCCGCTCTCGGCGCTCAGCTCGAGGCCGCGATCGCTGGTCGAGAGCTGCTGGGACGACGCGATCTGCGAAGAGTTCGTGCTGAGATCGATCTTCCCGCCGAAATTCACGTTGCTGTCGACCATGATCGTACCGGTCATGTGGCCGTTCGCGATGTTCCCCTCGATCTCCATCGAATACGAAGCATTGTCATCGTCGGTCAGGCCGACCGTCGTGCTGAACTGGCCCGAACTCGAATCGTAAGTCGCGTTCGTGATCGTCGCGTCGCCAGTAAGACCGTCGACGCCCACGTAGTGAACCGTTCCGTTGAGCGCCGCCCGATACTCCGTACCGAGATTATCGCTCGAGGGTTGCGGAATCTCGTCGACCCTCAAAGAGATCGCCAAATTGCCCAACGCGGTTCCGGTCTCCGAATTCCCTCCGCCGAGCGCCGTCACCATTCCGGTGTAAGTGTTCGCCGCCGGAGCGAGAGCATGAGCATCGGCGTTCGCCTGCTGATTCCGATAGTCCTGCAACGTTTTGTCACCGCAGGCCTGACCGAGAAATGCCGCCACCAGAATGATTAAACCGGACCGAAAGCCTATCGCGCGACGAATTTTCATAGTCCGCGGTTTATCGCTTTCATAAGCCGCTGTCAACGAATCTGAGACCGGCTTCGCGCTATTATTATCTCTTTATTAAATACTTTAACGATTCAAAAACAGCGGATTTATCAGGTAAAAAGATCGCGAAGAACTTCCAACCCGTCCGCGAGCGTGGCGTGCTGCCGCTTATCGAGAGAGCCGAGCTTTATTGCGATTTTCTTGCGGACGATGGACCGCACCCGGTTCGCCTCCTGCCGCCCAAGAGGAGTCAGCGTCAGGAGCTGCTGGCGCATATCGGCCTTGTCCCGTGTCTTCTCCAGCCAGCCTCGCTTCATCAGCGTGTCGATCATGCGCGACATCGTGGGCGGCGCGACCCCCATCCATTCGGCAAGCTCCCGATTTGTGTGAGGGCGTTTTCTCAGCTGATTGATGGTCCGGAACTGGGGAACGGTAAAAATCCCCTTCGCGGCCAGGCGCATTTCAGTCCGAATCATGCGCATCACGAACGGAACCGTATCCAGCAAGGTTTTCGCAAGAAAGAGCGCGGACTCCCGGTCTCCGTTCGACACAAGAGACGCTGCACCGGCCGGCTCGACTTCGAGAGCGGAAAGGTCCGGGGAACTAGGCTTGGGTTCGGTCAAATGCTTCATAACCACTTCGTTAGAAGTGCTAACTAACCCGAACTAACTCATTATGTCAAATCAATTGGCGCGAACTGGTTGCCAACGCTAACTAATACCACTATGATTTTCGCCATGAAGCTCAATTCGTCCGTGGCCGCGACTACTGCATGGGCAGCGCTGTTTTCTTTACTGACCCCAACCCTGAACATTGCCCACGCCTCGGACGGAAATGCTCTGCAGCTCTCCATTCAGAGCGCGGTGCAATACGCCATGGACCGAAACCCCGATGTTCAGACCGGCCGGGAAGCCATCCATCAAGACGACGAAAATGTGAGATACGCCACCTCCCTGATCGCCCCGAATATCGTGGGCACGGGTTATAGCGCGATTCAGAAGGACGCGGTGCTCAATACCCAGCCGAGCTTCGGCGGGAACTCGTACAACCAATACCAGCTCGAGCTCAAGCTGACCCAGACTCTCTGGGACGGCGGCCTGATTCTCGCGGGTTGGAAGTACGCGCAAAAAGATCGTCAAATCAAACAGAAAAGCCTCGACATCACGGAAAGAACCGTGACTCTCGCCGTTCTGCAGGCATTCTACTCGGTGCTGCTCAACCGGGAGAATCGCGACATCCTCCAAAAGACGCTCAAAGTGGAACAGGAATCGCTTGTCACGACCCAGCGCTATTACAATATCGGCCGAGCGCAGCTCCTCGATGTTTTGCAGTCGAAAACCAACGTGGCGCTCTTGCTCCCCCAGATCGCCACCGCGGAAAACCAGATGAAGGCCCAAGCCTCGCAGCTCGTCTCGCTGCTCCACGAGAACCAAGCGAAAACGCTGAATTTAACCGGCTCGCTCGAGGCGATCGACATGCCCTCCGTGATGGAACTCCTTCCGCTGAAGCAGGAGCTTCCGGAAATCGCGGTCGCAAGGCTCCAGATCACCCAGTACGACGACACGATCGCGCAAACCTTGGCGCCGAACTATCCCTCCGCGAACATTCAGGCGGCCTACGGACATACCTCGAACGTAAAGAGCGACCTTTTCAACAACTACACGACAGCCTGGAGCGTCGGCGTGTACTTAACCGTCCCGATTTTCAGCGGTTTGTCCTCGATCTTCCAAAAGGCCTCTTTGATCTCGCAACAGCAACAGCTTCGCTACGCGGAACAGAAGACGCTCGACACCTTGTCGTACAACCAGGTCCAATCCGAGCGCGACTTGGATACCTCGATGACGAATCTCAAAAGCTCGCGAAGCGCGGCCGAGCTCGGCGCGGCTTCCCTCAAGGAAGCGCAACGCGAATATCGCCTGCAAACCATCAACTACCTGCAGCTTCTGACCGTTCAACAGACTTACTTGCAGGCGGAATCGGCCTACATCCAGGCGGAGTATAACTACATCAGCGCGGTCGCCAACTATTTCGTGGCCTCGGGCATTCCACTTATACGGCTCGTGGATATTCTCGAAGCCAAAAGCACCGCTCATTCATAGCGCCTTCAAGTCAAAAGCCTGACGACAAACGCGTTGCGCGTCGCACGATTGAGTTTCCTTCGCCAACATAGTAATTTTTACATAATTGGTGTTTGTCGCTTCGCAATACCCCTCGGGGCCGAAGACGCTTTTCAAGCTCATTATCGCCGCGCTCACGGTGACCTCGTGCGCCCGGAGCGACTCTCCGCTCACGGACCAACAACAAGCCCAGCTGAAAAACACGCTTCAATCGTCAGGCCGCGGGTATTTGGCTACGCTTTACAGCGGCGCTTCACTCGGGACCTCTTCGAATCTGAGCACGAGCGCACCCATCGGTGCCTTTTCATCCGAAAATACGTCCGCGCAGCAGCTTCAATCGAGCTCGAACCTCGCGCAAATGTCCTCGCTCGTGACCAGCCCCCAATGCGACGTGCAGCTTATTCCGATCCCGACGCAGACCTCGACGCCTTCCGGCGCGCCGAACCCGGATCTTCCGCCCCCGATCGTTTTCTTTGACCTCACTGCGGCCAATGCCACATGTCCGGTGAATATGAACTTCGAAATCCAGCTTCAGCAGGACCCCGTCCAAAATTTCTACGTCAGCGCCCTGGATTACGCTTACAACGTCCAAGATCCGAGTTTCGCGACGATGAACGACGTGGACCAGGTCTCGCTCAGCGGCGGCGTCAACGAGCAAAACATGGGAACAGGCTCCGCCTACGCCGCTATTCAAGTGACCGGCCAGATTCACTCCCAGACGATCGGAAACATCCCTATCAATATCCAAGGAGTACTCAACAGCACGGACTCAAGTGGCACCCTGGGCGGAAAAATCCAGTGGCAATTTCAATTCCCCGATTTTACCGCCAATTTCGAGCAGGATTACGACCAGGGAACCGTTTCAAATTCCCTGAATTCGCAGTCTCTTTCTCAATCCGAATTTGAGTCCTACTTCCAGCTCGGTGGCGACCCCTTCTACTACACATCGGGGTTGAATCGGGCTTCGACAGCCAGCAATTAGCACTGAATCCAAAAATAAAAACAGGCGGACACACGCGCTGTTAGTCCGCCTGTTTTCTCGGTGGTTGTGGGAATGAACACCGAAGCTTAAGTTTTACGAATCAGACCGGTTAAAACTCCCTCGATCCGAAAGCTGCGCGCAAGCCCCCCGTCAACACGGATGGGAGGATAAGCGGGGTTAGCCGCGCGCAGCTCAACTTGATCTTTGTCTTTGAAATAGCGCTTGATCGTCGCTTCATTCTCGATCAACGCAACCACCGTTTCGCCGTTCGCGGCGGTCGATTGCTGGCGAATCACCACGAAGTCGCCTTCCAGAATCCCGTCGCCAATCATGGAATCTCCTTGAACGAGCAGAACAAAATGTTTCCCGCTCCGGCCCATGAGCTGCTGAGGAACCTCGATCGACCCCAAATCTGAAGCCGCTTCGATCGGTCGTCCTGCCGCGACCTTCCCCAAGACTGGTAAAGCGCGGAGAGACGACGGCGGCTCTACCGCCGCGGTTTCCGTTTTAGATTCACTCAAGCTCAGCCCACGCCGCGCATTCAGGGACTTTTGCAAAAGCCCCAAAGCTTCAAGCTGGTTCAGGTAATGCTGAACCGTGCCCAGAGAGCTAAAGCCGAAATGCTGAGCAATCTCCTGCTGCGAAGGAGAGTAATCCTTTTCCCGCTGATAGGAGTGGATGAAATCCAGAACCTGCTTTTGCTTCGGGGTAAGAAACTTGTTTTTGGTCTTGGGAGCCTCGGTCATCTAGTTCGTAGACTATTCGTAAGTTATTCGTACGTCAAGCGTAACGTACTATTTTCTTACGAATTAGGCCTATACGACTAGTCCGCCATCCACGTTCAAGACCGTCCCGTTCACATAGGAGGAGTCTTCCGAAGCCAAAAACAAACAGGCATTGGCGATATCACTCACCTGCCCCATGCGGGCGGCCGGGATCTTCGCCACCATACTTGCCAGGGCTTCCTTCGGCATCGCCGAGGTCATGCGGGTTTCGATAAAGCCAGGAGCGATGGCGTTGACGGTAAAGCCCCGTTTGCCGAACTCGCGGGCCCAAGTCTTGGTCATCCCGATCACGCCCGCCTTCGCGGCGGCATAGTTGGTTTGGCCGAAGTTTCCGTAAAGGGCGACGATACTGGCCATGTTCACGATGCGCTTGTTTTTCGAATCGGCGGAAAATTTCGGCAACGCGCTTTGGGTCACGTTGAACAAACCCGTGAGATTGGTGTTGATGACCGCGCTCCAATCCTCTTCGGTCATTTTCACGAAGCTCTTATCGCGCGTGATGCCGGCGTTGTTGACCAAAACATCGAGCGCGAAAGGAAGCTTCGCCGCCGCCGCCGCGCACGAGGCCATTTGAGTGACGTCCACGCTGCAAAAGAACGCCCGCGATTTGTGATCCGGGTTTTTCGCGATTTCGGTTTCGGCCGCTTTCAACGCCTCGGCCGAATAATCCCAGATCGAAACGGACGCACCGGAGGCAAGAAACCGGCGAGCGATCTCAAAACCGATTCCCTGCGCTCCCCCCGTGACGACAATGCCTTTTCCCCGAAAATCGAACGAAATAGTGCTCATGAACGTTTCCTCCAAAGACTACGAATTTGTCTCAGAGTACAAACACCCGGTGAAGGCTACCACTGTAATCTTCGCGTCAAAAAAATTAGGGGGATGATTTTGTCATCCCCCTAATGAAGCATTTATATGTCGCGCGGGCGCGCGTCGCTTACTGGCCGATTTGTTCGGGCTTGCCGCCAGCGGTTGGCGACGAAACGTTGAGGATCTGGCCATCGCCGGTAACCAGGATGTTCACCGACCCGGAGCGTGAAACGAAAATCGAGTTATTCTGGAACGCGACATCCATTTCGGCCGCCGCGATCGGATTCGTATCCGGCCCAACGTGGTAAACCGATGGCACCGTGACAGTCGCGTCGAATTTATCGGCGAAGCCGGACACATTCATATTCACCGCATCGAAATGAGCGTCACGAATGTATTGACCTGCCCCGTTATAACTACAGCCGGCCGTGAGCGAGATGCGGAAAACCAGGTCCATGACCTTATTGCCGCTGTTGTCGTTCATGCTGGCGTCAAACTCCTTCACGACCGGGGTTGGCTGACAATCCAACTGACTCCAGTCCACGATCACCGGGCTGCAAGTCGCGGCATTAGCGGCATTGCACTGAAGATTCGGCAGGGTCACGGCTTTCGGAACCGCGATCACCGTCGTCGCCTGATAGTTCTGAGTCGGCTCGTTCGCCTTGATGAAATTCAAAACATTCTCACCCAGCTGAATGATGTTGTTCAGAATATTCACGCCCTGGGCGACTTCATTCATGACGGGCAAAACATTATTGGTCGGGAGATTTCCAGGTGCCGGATTGGGATGATAGCCTCCGTTATTCACTGGAGGGTTGGTAGTTATACCTCCCGTACCGCCATTGGCGGAGCCTGGGCAATTTTGAGCAGGATTTGAACCTTGTTGAGAACCTGGACTCGCGACGATCGGCCCGCCGGTCAAAGCGTTGGAGCTTCTGGCGCCGGAATTGCCATAGGCCGCATTGGGATCCCACCAATTATTTCCAGGGGAGTTCGCGTTTCCGGAAGAATTCGAGTTCGCGCAAGGATCAGCGCTTGGCGCCGGCGTTGGCGTCGTCGATGACGCGGGCTCCGGAACGAAAAGATCCTGGGCCTGGACCGCACCAACGGCGGGAGCTAATCCCAGCGCTTCGGCCTGCTGTTCCGTAATCTCATGGACCTGCACCGGGTTTTGCGCGCCTGTGGCAGCGAAAGCGCTCGTCATCTGCAAAGCGCCGAAAAGCGAAACGATACCTAGCCCCAATTTCTCACGACGAATCATTTGATTTCCCCTTCTTTCCTTACACACCGCCCGGGTTTTACGGGAAGCTGAAGCAAAACGCAAGAAATTTCTTACGCAATGCATTATATTTAATTATCGAATAATTCTCGGATGAACCACGTGCTGCTCGACAGTCACGGTCGGATCGTGGCTGATTTTTCCGTCGCCCGAAACCTTGAAATTCAAGGACTGCTTCAAGGGAGACCCGAACGAGAGAGTTTGCCAGGAAAGCTTCATCGTCATTTCCGCGATGGGCTCGTCGGCGGTCCCGATATTCGCGATCGACACCACGCGGGTTTGCGCATCAAAGCGTTGCCGAAAGTTCAGGGTCACCAACTCCGGCGTGATCATCACCGCCGCGAGATACTTCCCATGCCCCTGAAAATCTCCCCCCGGGATGAATTGAACCGTGAAGAAAAAATGCGTCTCATCGCTTTGCACCCCCGGCGTGCAATCGAAAGCGCGGGAGTCGATCAGCGGAACGCAATAAGTGCGGGCCACCGGCATCTGCCAATTTTCGAGATCGTCGATTCCGCCCACGCCCTGAGGCAGCGCGTTTGCGATGTCGGTCTGGAAATCGGGAGCGGGAGCGCCCAATTTTACGACATCCCAAAGAACTTCGCCTAGATTCTCGAACACATCCAGTACCACGGCGGCGGCGTTCACGACCGCGACGGGACCACCCACCGGCAAAAGCGCCGCGGCTCCCCCGATTTTGCCCAAGAGCTGCCCCGGAGTAGACGGTCCGGCAATCGGCCCCCTGGAGGGCCCAGCCGAAGGGATTTCATGGTGCGAACTTTCTTGTACAATGGGCACCACCGGGGTCCCATCCGAACCCGCCTCCTCCGCGTAAGTCGTGCCCGCGAACGCGAGCACCAGCGAAAAAGAAAGAAATCCAGCAGTTATCGCAAACCCCCGCTTCCGCGGCGATATCGGAATCATCCGGCATCCCCCTTTGCTCCTGAATCCACCCGAGGAGCTATTTATGGGAGACCGGAATAAAAGGCAAGAAATTTCTTATGCGCTGCGTTACCTTTGGCTATTTAAACTACTGAGGTTTAAATTAGGGCAACGAACCATCAGGAACTTCGCCAGATCGGAGTCCTGGGGAAAATTGAAGTGCGGATTCATATCCGAGTCGTTCGTGAAGATCTCGGAGTTTTTGACGTCGCAAGTTGCGGTTCCGCTATGGAAAGTCGAATGCAGGTCCGGATGCTGATAAGCGGCGGCGCCCACATACCAACCCGTATCGAGCCAGACTCCGGGGGCGGAGGTAATATTCAGGCCGCCGTTATTTTTCATGTTAATCCCCGGATCCAGCGTGTACGTCATCGAAGGAATCGAAACCAGGTATCCGGTTTTTTCAGAAAGATTGAAAACTTCCCCGGCGCTGTTCGTGACCGCGATGGTCCCGTCCGCCAGCACCTGGTACGTCGGCACGTTTTTTCTGGGGAAAAAGAAATAATTTCTCGCGCCGTTCGAAGTCGCCTCCGGCCCATCGGTCGAATCGAAAACCATGAAAAGGCCGTCCTCATCGAAGGAATAGCTGCGATATACGATGGTGGAAGGATCGTTCGGGGTGAGACTCATGAAACACGACCCGTCCGAAATCTTAATCACCTCAAGGTCGAGCAGCCCTTCCGCGGCAACCTGCTGTTTACACACGCCCGACGCCCCGCCGTCGCCGAGAGCCGCAAGCGGAAGCAAAAACAACGTTGAAGTTAAGATTCCTGCTACCTTGGCTCTCGTCATTTTATTTATGTCTCCTCTAAGAAGTGCTGTTTAAGCCGACCGAGCGCGCCTCTTGGAGCCGAACCGGGTCGACAAAATGCTCCGGGGTCAGCCCGGGCGTCAGATCGCCCGCGCACCATCGTGTTGCTGAAGCAAAAGCCCAGCCATTTTTTTCCCATTCGGCGTGTTCCAGCATCAAGGTGGCGGCGCAAACCCGTGCTGCCGCCATCGCAAACACGCGAGCCGATGCTTGAAGCGCGTCACCTCCCGCGGCCGCCACGAGGGGAAGGAACTTCTCGACGCGCGCCAGGGCGTCGCGCGCGCGCAGGACCGAGGGAACCAGCTCGGCCTTGGTGATCTTATCCAATCGCCTGCGGCAAAGCGCGATAAAGGGGGCGAACGCCGATTCCTTATCAATGGCCCGCAGCATATCGAGACTCAGCACGTTGGTCGTGCCTTCCCAAATCGCGAGCACTTGCGCGTTACGCAAAATAACCGGAATGCCGGTATCTTCGACGTATCCCGCGCCGCCGAAAGACTCGACCATCTCGCTGGCTAAGGCGACCCCGATTTTCGCCGTGTAAAGTTTGGTCACCGGCATGAGCAACCGCAAACACGCCGACTCCTCTGGCGTGGCTTTGCCCAGCTCATCTTTGCCAAGAAGCTCGGCAACGTAAAACGTCAGATGAAACGAGCTTTCGAAATCCATCTGCATGTTGGCAAGGGTCTCAAGATGCAAAGGATGCTCACTGAGCGGTTTCCCGAATGCGATTCGGCGCGGAGCATAGTCCTGCGCCAGCGCCAAGCCCCGCCGCATGTAACCGATGGCGCAAACCGAATTGTAAACCCGAGTCACGTTGAACAGCGATGCGATTTTCTTCACGCCATCGCCGGGGCCGCCCACCAATTTTGCCGGCAGGCCTTCCAAAATCAGCTCGGCGGTGGGAAGCGCCTTCGTGCCCAACTTGTCTTTGAGCCGTTGCACCCGAATATGGTCGAGCTGGCCTTTGGCGTCGCGAAGCTCGACGTAAAACAAGCTCAGCCCTTTATTGCCCGCCGGAGCACCCTCGATCCGCGCCAGCGCCATCGACATTTGCGCGCTGACCGCCGAAGTGAACCATTTGGTGCCGTACAGCCTAAATCCGTTTCCATCCGGGCGCGCGATCGTCTCGGTGTTCGATACGTCCGAACCGCCCGTCTTCTCCGTCATCCATTGGCCGGAGGTCCAAAATTTATCGGGGTCTCGCGAGGTGAGATGGCGAAAGGCGTTCGCCTTCAGATCGGCATCGCCCATCAGCTCGATGACCCGAGCCGCGCCGTCCGTCATCGCGAGAGGACAGCTATAAATGGCCGACGAGGGGTGAAAAAGATAGAGCTTCGCGAACTGATAAAGCCGGGAATACTCGCCGATCGGTCTTTCGTAACCAAGAGCGACGATCCCCTCTTTGGCCGATACGCGATCCAATTCCTTCCAAGCCCGGCTGGTCTCGATTTGATCGATTCGCTTTCCCCAAGGATCGATTGGAACGAGACGAGGCGGCTGCGCCTCCGCCTCCTGCCCCATCTCCAGGATGTCGGTCACGACCCGCTCGCCGAAATGGGTGAGATCGGCCTCGACTTCGGGAAGGAATTGAGCGGGAATTTTTCGTTTTAAGAGCGAACGCAACACTCGGTCGGAAAGAAACTGATTTTCGAGCTGCGGTCCTTGCTGGAAGAAGTCGCTCATCAGAGTTCTATTAACGCAAATGAACTGCGTGGGGTCAAGTTTCGTGATAGGAAATAACGGTATGGAAAGATTCGCGCGCGTCGCGGCAAAAGCCCTCAGTGAAGTCTTAGAAAGACCCGTTCAAACCTCCGATCTGGAGACCCCTCCGGACCCCAAGCTGGGCGATTTCGGCTATCCCTGCTTTAAGCTCTCCAAAGAGTTCCGCAAAGGCCCGCCGCAGGTAGCCGAGCAACTGGTCGCGCAATTGAATGCGAAGAAAGAGCTTCTCGGCACTCTCGAAGCCAGTGCCGCGGGCCCTTACGTCAATTTTAGAGTCCCTCAAGGCGAGGTGCTTCAGTCGCTTTTAGCCGATATTTTAGCCGGCCCGGGGCTTGGCGCTTACGGCAAACTTCCCGAAGCGAGTCGCGGAAACTGGGTTCTGGAATACAGCTCGCCGAACGTCGCTAAGCCTCTGAACATTTACCACCTGCGCCCCACCGCATTAGGAGCGGCGCTCGATCGAATCGGACGGTATCGCGGTTTCAAGGTCACCTCGATCAATCATCTCGGCGACTGGGGCAAGCAATACGGAATGCTGGCGGTCGCCTTCCGCCATTTCGGAATCCCGCTCGACATGAACCTCTCCATGATGGAGCTGGTCAACCTCTACGTGCAAATCAACGCCGAAGTGAAGAAAAACCCGGCGCTCGAGGATCAAGCGCGCGAGGCCTTCGCCAAGCTTGAAAAGGGCGATCCAGAAATCACCGCTTTTTGGCAGAAATGCGTGAAGATTTCGTTGCAAGAATTCGATCGCATCTACAAGAGGCTCGGGGTCCATTTCGATCACATCTGGGGTGAAAGCTTTTACAAGGATCAACTCGCCCCCCTGCTCGATCTGTTGAGACAGAAAAATCTCCTCGTTCAAAGCGAAGGGGCTTGGATCGTTCCGGTGACCGATGCGCAAGGCAAGGAGCTTCCGCCCTGCATCCTCGAAAAAAGCGATGGTGCCACGATCTACGCGACCCGTGATGTCGCCGCCGCCATCTATCGGTTTTCCCAATTCGCGTTCGACCGCATGACCTACATCGTCGGCGGCGAGCAGCGCTTGCACTTTCAGCAGGTTTTCTCGGTGATCCGGCAAATGGGCCCGGAATACTCCTGGATCAGCCGCTGCGAGCACGTGCCCACGGGCCTTTACCGCTTTAAAGACGCGAAAATGTCGACTCGCAACGGCAATTTCATCACCCTCGAAGAAGTGATCGATCTCGCGAAAACGCGAGTCACCGAGCTCATGGAGGCGCGCCGGAAAAACACGCCAGAGGGCGCACTTCCAAGCGCCGCGCCCACGGACGCGATCACCGAAGCCATCGCGGTGGGAGCCGTGGTTTTCCACGACCTCGGCACCGACCCCGCGCGCGACGTCGAGTTCGACATCGAACGCGTGGTCGATTTCGAAGGTGAAACCGGGCCCTACTTACAGTACGCCCACACGCGCTGCCTGAGCATTTTGCGCAAGGCCCGCGAGACCGGCGTTTTGAAAGAAGCGGAAGGAAGCGCCGCCTTCTTCGACAAGAAGCTCATCGGCAAGCTCGGAGCGCCCGAAGAGTTGGCGCTGATCAAGACGCTCGGAATGTTTCCGCTGCATTTGGAGCGGACCCTCACCCTTGCCAAGGCAAGCCAACTTGCCCATTACTTGATCGACCTGACAAAAGCCTTCGGCTCGTTTTACCGTGAATGCCGGGTTTTGGGCGACGATCCGGAACTCAGCCGCGCGCGCTTGATGCTCGTCGAGGCCACTCGCCGGATTCTCGCGCAAGGCCTGGGCCTGATGCTGGTTCCGGTTCCAGAGCGTATGTAGCAAGCCTGTCCAAGAAAAGGGTATCGGGGGCCGGCCCATCCATGGGCCTTCTTGCGCCCTCGCGTCCGCTCGGGCTTCGGCATTCTGCCGCAAGAACCCCCTCACCTTTTCTTGGACAGGCTCAGACAAAATGCCCACCTCGTCGTAGCTCAAAGACTTCTTTTCTGTGCCACAATGAGCAGGCTGCCGTGGATGGCTAACTTAGGGATCCCGCCGCAAAAGCAAGACCGCGGGCAAACCTGGAACCGCCATTCGCAGTGTCCGCACCCGAGCGGCATTCGAGCCTGCCTGCTCAGGCAAAAGCTCGGCCTCAAGGCTCAGCATGGAGGGAGCATCGCCTGCCCGGCCGCTGGCCAACGTTTTGAAATTTGCCCAAGGCGTCTCGGCGCGAAAATGCCCGGCGTCCCCGCTCGCCCGCTCAAAGCTCGCTTCGGCTTTGGTTCCGACCGAGAATTTCCCGTGCAGGCTTTTCTCGCCCGTGCTCGGATCGGTTTCAAACGACAAATCCAAAGCTGCGGGATAATGCTGCATTCCCCGATCGGACGTAAATGCCGGCACCAGAATTTCGCCCCGCCACTTGCCCGCGAAATCGAGGCTGATGGTATTTTTCCGGGCGGCAGAAGACGCCGCCGGCACGATTCGAAGGGGAGCGGGAGCCAATGCGCCCGTTTTGAATTTGTCTTTGACCCACTGAATTTTTTCGTTCGCTAAAAACCGCGTGAGCTCGTCCTGCGCCTTGGCGTCGCCCGCTTTACGAAGAGCCTCCGCGGCGACCAGGCGAGTTTGCGGGTTATCGTTGGTCAGAAAGCCGGCGATGAAATCGTCTTCACGGGCGCCCTGGGACGTTCCCAAAGATTGGATCGCGCCGTTTCGAATCACATCGTCCGTCGTCTCGCTTGCCTGCTTCTCCAAGAACGCCGTCCCCGAGGGATCGTCGAACCAGGCCAGGGCCTGTACCAAGCGCAGGCGGTGGTAAACGAAACTTTCCTGATCATACATCGAGATCATGACTTTCGGAGCCTGGGGCCCAAGCGATCGCCACCATGCGGGCGTGTCAGTTGGATGGATCTGGGCCAGCACGTTTTCAACCGCATCGTGAATCTGTTGCTCCGACATCGCCGCGGAGACCGTTCTCCCGCTGGCGCCAAAGAACGCGACCGTTAGGACTGAAATAAAAATCAACCGACGCATATTCGCTCCGAGCCGCTCCTCTATTGAACGTAAGAACTGTAATTGACGATTTGTCCCTGACCGCCTGAAAAAAGATCCCCGTCTCCCAAGTTGGTGGATGGATCGTAACGCTTCGAAGTCCACCACATAATGTAATTGAACTGGCATTGTGGCGCCGTGGGGCAATAAATCCCGCTCGAGCTGCCCGAGGGGCTGCCGCAGGCCAAATTGCAAGAGCTGCCACCGAGCGCGGGATCCACGCTTGCATCGTGGATCATGCATGAGTTGATGCTGATATAACCGAGCGACGGGTCCGTCGCGGTGCAGATCGGGGTATCGTAAACCTGGTCGTGAATCGTGCCATCCGCCTCGCTTGGGTGATTGAGGCCCAGATAATGACCGAGCTCATGGGCGATGGTTTGCCCCAGCAAAACAAAGCCCGCGTCTTGACTGGTCTCGGGGCAAGAGCCCCCCACGGTGCAATTTTGATTGAAAGTGCCGAGCTCGCTGAAAGTGGAAATCACGGTCCCGCTATTGGCTGAATCCTGCTGAGTGGGACCGCCGATCGCGCCGGAGACCCCGAGAACCGTCAGGCCTCCGAGCGTTCCCGCCGATTCGGGCAACGTGCTCACCAAGAAAAGATTGATCGCCCGTCCGACGCTGCTTGCCGGATACAAAGGCGCCACGCTCGCGAACATGAACCCGATTTCGCTCACATCGATGTTCGCATAGGGCTCGCCCCCCTGCGCGCTCGGCCACTCGATGGCGTTGATCTTTCCCAGCTTCACGTTCGTGGAGGTTTGAGAATAGATATTGTAGACGTTTTGAAACAAGAGATTGAGGTTTTGCTGGCCCCGCCCGGTGCGCGAGTCGTTCACGTTTTGATCGCCGACGAGAATGACGTTCAGATCCACCGCGCCGCCGGAATTCGCGTCCGCTTTCTTGATCACCTTCAGTTGCAGATTCGCGGCCTCCCCGCTCAAAGAAGCAAAGTCACTGGCGATCATCACGTACTTCGCGGTGTAAATTCCGCCGTAGCGCAAGCGAGGCGTGGCATAGCTTCCGGGAAAAAAGGTTTCATTGAAAGCGCATCCCGGGGACTCGTCGTTGGGCGGGGTATTGCCGCCCGTCCAGTTGCAAGTCGGAAAGACGTTCACGCTTGGATACGAGCCGCAGGCGCTGAATTGGGGATTGTTGTTGGTCACCTGATGCTGCTCCCATTGCTCGCGCCCGAAGTAGGCGCTCGGCCAAGCGGGAGAACAGCCGGGATTGGGACTACAAACCGAACCCGAGCAGGAATAATAGCCGGAGGTCGCGCAATCGCCCGCGGTCGAGGGCCCTCGCGGCAAATTGATGAAATCGTTTACCCCGTCGGATAAGTAAACCAGGAGTGGATAAGCCGTCCCGGTGATGTTCGCGCTAGGAAAATTCTGAACCTCCGCCTCGAGCGTAAGCGAGCCGTACTCGCCCAAGTCTTCGGTCATATCGATCGTGAAAGTCACTTCGGCGGACGCCGGCGCCGGCTGCGCGAGCCCGATAATCGGCCCCGATTGAGTCGACACGGTTTGAGTCACGACCACCGATGCATCGTGATTGGTGTTCGATGCTCCGGTCACCGAAGGAGACCAGGCGACCCCCGCTCCGGGACAAGTGCCAGTGCTTTGACAGGTTTGCGCGGAAGAAAACGTGGCGGCCAGCGCCCCGCAAGAAGAAGAAGTCGAGACTGCCGTGGTGAGTGAATCCGTCGAGCTCCCACCGCACCCGGTGACCAGCATAAAACAGCAGAACAGGAGCGGAAAAAGGTGGGGCTTTCTGAGCATAGGCGCTCAGAACTAGTCGGCTGTAATAACGAAGAAATTAACCCTGAAAAACGCGATGAGGGCTGTACTCGCCCACCCAGTTCCGCAGCTCGCACTGCGCCTGGCCGTCACGAATTCGAATTAAAGCGAAGGTCAGGCGAAATGGCTGCTGCCCGAAGCTTTGAAGATCGAGATTGATCATCTTGGTCCACGTCCCGGTGTTGATATATTGCTTGCCGTCCGGATAAGTGCGGTCCATGGGCTTGTGCGTATGGCCAAAAATAATCGTCTTGAGCTCCGGATCCTGATCGAGCGTCTGACGAGCATAAGACTCGAGATCGAGAAAAAAGCTCATCTCATGACGCAACACTTTGCTGACGCTTTTAAAGCCCTGCGTAAGGCGCGTTTTCAAAAAATAATAAAGCGTCAAAAAACCGTATTTGAAAGTGAAAACCGGGTCAAAAATAAATCCCAAGATCATGAAAATCCGGACCGGCCGGATTTTGTCGAGATACTCCCGCTCCCACTTGAGCCGGTTGACGATCTTAAGGACGTAAAAGCTGCCCCAGGGAATATTCAGGATCGGCTCGGGCAGCGAGCCCTCGATCACGGGCTGGTCGAAATTCAAGGCGTTCGCCCACTCGAACTGATTACCATGATGGATCTCGACCCCGCCCTCGTAACGGATGCGATCGCGATCGGCAATGATCTGCACTTTGTCGCTCGGATAGTTCCCGGACGGATCCCATTCGCGGATAATGCGCTCGCGCACTTTGGGAAAAAACAGGTCCGCGTCGTGATTGCCGATCAGATAAGTGATCCGCTTATTCGCCTTCGAAGCAAAGCGCTTCAAAGCGGACATCACCTTCGGATGC
Organism: Oligoflexia bacterium; assembly: GCA_031292385.1. Taxonomy (GTDB): domain Bacteria; phylum Bdellovibrionota; class UBA1018; order UBA1018; family UBA1018; genus JARLHE01. The sequence continues at coordinate 88,718 of JARLHE010000011.1, read as the reverse complement.
CCGGCGATAATCGCTTCAAGCTTGGCAAGCGCCATGTTTTCCGTGATCGCGTCCTCGAATTCGCCCCGGTAAGGAACGTTCAAAAAATCGAGAAAATCGCCGTTAATAATCAGTTCTACATCCACCGGCCCCGTTGAACCTTCGCCATATTGGCCGGTCGAAAAATAATCGAAAAGATCGCACATCTCGTTGTCGTAGTGGAAATCCTCGTGCGGATTGAATTGTCCTTCGTAAAAGCGCCCCGCAGACAGATGACAATCGCTGATGATGAATTTGACCTTTTCCATGAGCTTCATTCATATTGACTTTGACGGGGATGTTCCGTAAAGAGCGAATATGGCTGACAAATCTAAAAAGTGGGCAGACAACAAAGACGGGCAGTTCTACGTCGATGATCAATGCATTGACTGCGACGCTTGCCGCACCGAAGCACCCGAGAATTTCACTCGCAACGACGAGCATGGGTATTCTTACGTTTATAAGCAGCCATCCACTCCCGAAGAGCAGGGCAAGTGCCAGGCCGCACTGGAAGCCTGCCCCGTCGAAGCCATCGGCCGCGACGGCTAATCGTTTTTTACACTTCGCGTCAAAAACCAGCCTGCCTTAAAAGCGACCGATTTGAATAGGTTCCGAGGTGGTTCCCGAACGGCTTAAAATGGACGCCTGCTGCGCGACTTTGCGGGCAAACGTTCGGAAGGCTTCGGCCGTGGACGAGCCGGGATGGCGAATGACAACCGGTCGACCTTCATCGCCGCCTTCACGGACTTGCTGCTGAATCGGCAACTGCGCCAGGAGCTCGGTAGCGAACTTCTTGGCCAGGCGCTCTCCCCCATCGGATCCGAAAATCGCGTGTTTTTTCGAGCAGCTATCGCACTCAAACCAGCTCATGTTTTCGACAATGCCCATGATCGGGATTCGAACTTTTTCGAACATGTGAATCGCCTTGCGAACATCCTGAAGTGAAACCTCTTGGGGAGTCGTCACCACGACCGCACCGGTCACCGGTACGAGCTGGGCGAGCGAAAGTTGAACGTCACCGGTGCCCGGGGGCATGTCGACGATCAGGTAATCGAGCTGGCCCCAATTGACCTTGTGGCAGAACTGGTTGACGACGCTATGAAGCATCGGTCCACGCCAAATCATAGGTTGATCGCCCTGAACCAAAAAGCCCATCGACATGACTTTCACACCGTGAGCGACGGGAGGCACAAATAGGTCGCCTCTCACCGGATCTTGCTCAATTTTAGGCTGTTCCGTGACCCCCATCATGGTGGGGATATTCGGGCCGTACATATCGGCATCCATCAAACCCACCCGGGCTCCCTCAAGAGCCAGCGCGGTCGCGAGATTGGCCGCAACCGTGCTTTTACCGACGCCGCCCTTTCCGCTGGATACGGCAATAATATGGCTTACGCCCTCGATATGGGTGGATCCGCCAGCCTGAGCGCCAGCGGCGGGAGCGCGCCTACGGACTTCGGCGTCCATTTTAACCTCAACCCGGCTCACCCCTTCCACCGCCCCGACCGCGCGGCGAACATCGGCCTCAATCGCGGCCTTCATCGGACAGGCCGGAGTCGTCAAAACGACCCGCAGAGAAACGGTGCCATCCGGCTTGGTTTCCAGATCCTTGATCATATCGAGAGAGACCAAATCCGACCCCAGGTCAGGATCTTTTACAGTTCGAAGAGCGGCCATGATGCGATCGGTAAGGGACGATTTCATAGGGGATGGATGTATCAAAGACTGATCTGTTGCGCCACCCTTCAACTAGGCCTAGTGACTCTTAACGCCGCTTGTTATATAAGCGCCCAACATGAAAACGAAAACGACGAAAAGCACGATTTCGCCCAAGGCCCACGCTCAGATCACCAAAAACATCCGGCAAACGCTTTCGCTGCTCGGCGAAGACCCCAAGCGCGAGGGGCTTATCGACACCCCCAAGCGGTACGCCAAGGCGATGGAATTTCTGACCGGCGGCTACCGGAAAAACATCGACCAAATCGTCGGCAAGGCGCTTTTCACCGAAGGCTCGAACGAGATCGTGATCATTCGCGATATCGAAATGTTCTCGATGTGCGAACACCACCTCTTGCCGTTTTACGGCAAAGCGCATGTCGCCTACCTGCCCAACGGCAAAGTCATCGGCCTCTCCAAAATTCCGCGCATCATCGATGCCTTTGCAAGACGCCTCCAGGTGCAAGAGCGGCTGACCTCGCAGATCTCGAACGAACTGATGCGTGTCCTCGAACCCCAAGGGGTCGCCGTCATTATCGAGGCGTTTCATCTCTGCATGATGATGCGCGGCGTGGAAAAACAGAAAAGTTACACGATCACGAGCTCAATGCTCGGCGTATTCCGCGACCAAGAGACGACCCGCAAGGAATTGCTGCACCTGCTTGGCGGGCTTGGAACGCTGAGGGCCTAAGCCACTCATTTTAAAGTAAGTCCGAGCGCGATCCGATCAGTCAAGGCAACCTTATGACCGTGATCGAATCGCTGCTAGCAAAACTTCGCAGACAACCGGGTGATCTGGAAGCATTGCGCTCGCCCCGAAGGACGCGCCTTCGATCTCTCACTTTCGCGGTTTTCGTCTCATCCGCGATCGCACTGGCGGGAACTTTTCTCATTACCGAAAACCGGCAATGGCAATCCATCCGCGTAGGCGTGCCGCTCCCGCCGGAAAGCTGGCACGTGCTCTTCTCGGAGCAAGATTGCGCCGCGAACGCCGAGCAATGCCCGGCCGACCCGAAAGCGAATGACCTTTGGAAAAGCCCCCTCGACCGCGGCTCGGCAAATTACCGCGACCTGCTCCACGCGCGCAAAGCCGCGCCTACCTGGGTGGGAATTCACGTCACGCCGGAGCAATTGGCAGCCGCTCAAAAAGGCGGTTCGGAAATCCTGTTTTTAGGCAGGATCTACGCGCCTCACTCTATATGGATCAACGGGCAACGCGTTTCCGCCGTGACCCGGATTTTATCGCGCCCGATCTCGCTCAATCTGCGATCGAGCGATTGGGCAAATCAAGACGGCGCCTTTGTGGCAATCCGGTTTGAAAACACCAATTCTTACCACATTCCGGAACTCACCTCCTTTGAGCTCGGAGAAATCGGATTAATCAAACCGGCGGAACAAGCTGCTTTATATAGCTTGATCGCGATGACTGACTGGGCGAGACCGCTCGCATTCGGTTTGGCCAATATTTTAATCGCGATCGCATTTTTTATTTTCTGGAGAACCGAGCCGGTTAAGCAGGAGTACTTATTTTTCTCCTGCTACGCCCTCATTCAAGGCGTGACTCAGATCTTGATGATCCCTGACTTGGTCATCTGGGCCGGAGCCTGGCGAACGCCCATCGCGATGAATCTAGAGGTCTGGGAAACCACCTTTCCTCTCATTTTGGGGCTCTCATTTTTACGTGCGGGCTTTCGCCCGCTTTCTTACCTCTTGGGATTGGTTCTATTCGGTAGCCTGCTCTGTCTTTTGAATATCCATGGCGCCATCAATCCCCACATCTTTGAAAGCCTCTCCGACATCTACTGGGCCCCGCTCTGCTCGATGACCGCGTCGTCGCTCTGCCTGGCCGAGTTTGCGTTTTCTGAAAACCTTCCGGAAAAAAGGCAATACCGACTCTTAGGCTTTTCGGGGGCGCTCGCGGCAACCGGAGCGCTCTACGCGATCTTCGGTCACGACGCGGCCTCTTATACGACCGTCGCAATCTGGCAGCACCTCGCGCACCTCGTTTTAACCAGCTTGATGGGTGGCCTCATTTTTTCCGATTTCCATGAAATGGCAAAAAATGTGAGAATGACTTCGCTTTCCCAATTTCATCTCAATGAGAAATTCCTCAACAAGCCGGTTCTTGGAACCCTGCTCTTTTTCGACCTCAAAAAGTCAGAGCAAATCTTGATGCAAGGTCATTCCGAGGTCAGCTCGAGCGAAGCGCTCAGTCGAGCGATGTATCCCTTTCGCCTCGCCTGGCTGCAAAAGGGGGGCATAGAAATCACGGGTGATGGCGATGGCGTAAAAGTGTTTTTCCCGGCGGTTAAGACGACCCCTGAGAGTCTGGTGACAAATCTCATCCCGGAAATGACCAAGATCGCCGAAGCGGTAACGGAGATTTTGAAAGCCGATCGGATCTCGCCTCCGGAATGGCAAACGCATTTCAGAGCGGCCCTTTCTTATGGCGCGATTATTCCCGTCCTGAAACGGCTCGGAATGAAAGAAAACGCCGAATGGCAGGACGGCGTCGACCAGCCTTTTGTCACCACCGCGCGGCTGATCGACATCGAGAAGGAAAAATTGGATGTCACGAAGCGCTGCACTTCGGTCCTCTATTCCGAATTTTTTGCAAAAGCACTCCCCGCCCAGTTACACCGATTCCTCGGCGACAAGGCTGAGCATGCCGGAAAGCATGATCGTCGATGGACCTTTTATTCGGTCCAAATCAACTCAAACCGTATCGATAAAGCCGCTTAAATCAGCAAGGCTGGCAGGAGCAAGCCATTGCAGCGGGCTTTCCAGTCACAACATGGGTCGCGGTCAAGACAGCGGTCAGAGCAAGAGTCAAAACGATTACAGCGACGACCATTTTTTTGGCTTTCATAGAAAGTCTCCGTTTTAGTTAGGGTTTGTCTAACCGGCGATCCATGTCCGTATGAGGACTTATATTGCGCGCTGCGTGCCAGAACCCGCCCCGTCCGCGATTTCAGCGACTCAATTGAAATTACTGCGTGATTTGGAATGCACTTTTGGAACCTGGCTTAAAAAGCTGTCGAAGTTTAAGACCGATTGGCCGGGGACACCACAGAATGCGCCGATAATTGGCTGAAATTGAAAGAAATTGTGGGCTGTTAAGATGCTAACACCCGGTGAGCAGGCGTTAAACAGCCCCAAATAGGGATATCCTCGGGCTACTTAATGCAGCATTCCATGAACTCTTATTCAGATTTCACCTTTTGTTTTCCGATACCTCTGAAGAGGCATATTGACTCAAACTATGAAAGACCTGGAACAAAAGAGAGAAAAACCGGCCCGCACGCCCCGGCAAAAGACCCTGCTGGAAGGCCTGGAACAGCGCCTGGAGCAGTATCTTTCAAAATGGCGACCAGCGATCGAGAGGCGGTTTGCCCGCCAGTTCGCCCAGATCGAAGAAGAAACCAAGGAACGGTCTGCCAGTAATGAAGTGGCCTTGTTCGCCCATCCCATGATTCGCTTTTGTGTTTTTATTTCCTCGATTGCGGTGTTCATCACCATTCTTCACTATACCGCCCCACCCGTGCCCATCAAACAAGCCCTGGCCGACCATAATGTCGTCTTCGTCCCCGACGCAAACCTCTGCTTTGGATATGGCTGTTTAGACGACCCGAAACGCAACCACAAAGTGCAGCTCCCGTTTTTTGATCTAAAGATCTTCAGGGATTACCAGGACCACGACCTCTATTATCAGTTCAATCCAAAACTCAGCGACGAGAACAAGCGGAAAGGGCTCGACACTTTACTTATCCCGATCCTCTGGGGCGATGGCGAAGTATTTGTCGACAATAAGCTCATCTCGGACGGACCCAATTATTGGCCACTCGTGCCCATCTCCGGTGGCGAAACAATACGCGTCCATTTCAGAAGCCCAAGCGGTGAGAAATTTGGGATTCGTGGCTTGATGCCACCGTTTATCACGGACCGGTTCTTCGCGCGGAGCTTCGAAAAGGATGTGAATGGTCAGCCGTTTCAATTCCAATATTCGTTTGTTGCTCAACTTGCAGGCTTCTGCCTCCTGTTGATCATGTTCTTGACTTTCCCCTATCGGCCAGAACTTTTTTCTTTTCTTGTCCTTTTTGCTCTCGAGACAATTAGAGCCTATCTCTTTCTCGTTCGTGACCGCGGCGAAACTATTTTCTCACCAAAACTTGACGAGATCACTTACAACGCACTTCTAATCTGCGCTGCAGTCGCACTGGTGTTCTTTATCGGTACTTTCTTTCGACGTACGCTTCGTAGTATTTGCCGATTTTTTCTTAAGAATTTAGTAACTCTCACTGTTGGCCTGACCGTAGGATACTTTACGTTAACCTCCTACTCCCCCTCACTCCCTGGTGAAGACGCCCTGTTTATATCGGTTTGGGTCGCTGCCACCATCTCTTCCATTTTATTGGTTAGAGATACGATTTTATTTCTATCAAAACCGGGCTCAAAGCTTAGGCTGACCATCGGACTCTCAGCATTAGCGGGAGCTCTCTACTGGGCTGCCCTAAATATTCGCGATCACCTTACGCTTACAAGCGCGATAACGACAGAGTATAACAATCACCTTCATTTCTTCTTCTTTATGTCGACAGTCCTTGGGATCGAAGTCGGCCGCACTGAAATCAAAATCAGAGAAGCTTTTTCACTCCTACCAAAAGAAGTCGTACGCTTCATTCACGATCCCCGGGAGTGCTGGCGCGAGGGATTTGTCGTCCTTGTTGACGTCGTGGGCTGGAGTAAAGTCCTGCGCACATTACCCGAGAGCGAGACCCCTAGTTACATGCGTGGAGTAAATGAATATCTACTTTCGGTCCTAGACGAGCCCAAAGCCAGCGTCGTCACTGGCACAGGCGATGGCTTTTTTATGACGTTCGAAGGAGATCCTAGCGAAGAGCGATTCAATAAATTGATAAGAGCGTGCTCATTACTAGCTCAGCGCAGACCGACGCTTGAATCCATAGGAGTTGGAATAGAAAACATTAGAAATGAACGAATCATTGTCCGCTCTGCAATCGGCTATGGACGCTACTACATCGGATTCGTTCAAACCAAAAATCTAAAAAAGGAATTTTTGGCAGGATTCCTCGCTACTGCTCTCGCTCGCGCAATCGGAAACGAAAAGAATCCAAGCTCTGTTCGGGTTTTGTCCGGCTCAATACTAGACCGATACCGTAACAATGAGCAGGTCGAGACTCAGGTTACAAAAGATGAAAAAATAGAATACTGGAATGTCGCCGCTTAGCAGCCATATCCGGCGCAGGCATGAGCAGCATTCTGGCGAACTTCGACGCGAACATTGAACGAAGCTGCAGCAACCAAACCGGCGATCACAACAACTGCGAAAATAATTTTCTTCATAAAAGTCTCCATTTTGCGGTTATTTCAGAACCTGTTATGGGAGACTCTTATTGCGTGTCGCGTGCCAAAAGAAAAGACCAAGCATGAAAACGATATCTATTGGATATTGTTACACTCTTTGCAAGTAGTGGTAAGACATTTTCCCATCTCCCTGTTTCCACGCTGTCAAAATGAAAAACACCTGTGTCTTAATGAGTAAAATCAAACGACTCTAAGCCATTTAAACTACGAGCAATTATCGTACTGTATTTTTTATAACACCCACTGACAAGAACTTAACCAGTGGAACGTGTATGTAAAATGAATAGCTGTTTTCCAGTAAAAATGCCCGATATCGCAAAAGCTCACTTTTCAATCTAGATCAGAGGCACAACTCTCTCTTCCATGTCAGGCAAAGAAAAGCGTGGGTCCCAATAACTACAAATCCATCGCTCACCTTGTCGCAACTCTTTGAGATAAGTTTCAACGGCACCTTCAGGCAATTGCACAGAATCAGCCGCATTTTTTTCGAAGGATAAAAACTTTAGTGCTTGCTGCAAGCCCGATGGCGTCAGCCAGAATTTCGCGGAACCAATAAACGGAGAACACTCTTTACTTGCCCTCCAACTTTTTAAAAACGTGAGTTTCCTCACACATTCAGCAACGGCGCAGCGGACCGCAGTTTCCCCATCTATGTGACAGGCCGATCCAAAAACCACACCGCCTGAGCTGAGCTTGCCCAACGCAAATGCAAGCATCGGGACGTCTCGACTGACCCAAAGCTCGACCTCACAGCCCAAGAATTTTAATATTGGAAAAAACAATACCCCGAGGCTCGGGACGAATGAGGGTCTTAAAACGAGCCGCTTTTCTGCGACAGCTTGAAGCGACGCTCTCTCTCTCCACTCGAAAAACGACTTCAGTCTGGCATGATTTCGATCAAAATGAGCCGCAGACCCTGCTGCAGCGGGAGGACAGCTCAGGGCGGCCCCGTCAAACGGCGAAATTCGCGATTTCTGCCACTGATAGAAAATCCGTCTCTCTACCGCCTCCGATATCGCCTTTTCGCGCGCAATTACGGAAGACCTGTCGAATCCCACACCCAAAAAGCTCTCGCCATTACTTTTGATTTCGGCCGCAGCGAGCGACCAAGACCACAAAGGAAGCACGCAGAATCTCTCGGAACGGATAAACTTTACTTCTTCCATCGTATTTCTGAGAGCCGTAGCTCGTCATCATATCTCGTAGGCGGGAAAGCATCGATGGATGCCGACGAAAGCACGGTATTCCCGTAATGAACAAATGGCACTATCCGACCTTCAGAAATTAAACGCGAAGAGACGTCATGCAAAAACTGGGCTCTTCTATTCGTGTCGGCTTGCACTGCCTGCTGCAAGAGCGCATTCAGCGCCCCATCAGGATCGGGGATGATTCCGCTCTTAGGGCTCAGCAGAGTCAAAAGACTTCCTGCGGGATCCTTTGCATTCATGCCGGTCATCACGACGACAAAGTCATGATCCCATGACTTATGTTTCTCTTGGTAATCGGTATATGGCATTTCTTTAATGCTCACATCAATGCCGGCGTCTTTGAGCGCTTTCTCGACCCATTGCGGTGCGCCGCTCAAAAACCCACCAACGCTTCCATATCCGACCAACTTCTCAGGCAGCTCATTCAGATTACTGGAGGCTTTAATCGACTTTTTCAAGGCCACCTCGTCTTCAGGAGCTAGTGCACCACTGAATCCAGGCGGATAAATCTGACGCGCGGCTTTCGCCGAAAGGCGATTAAGATCAAGATCAGCCCGATCGCCAATAGCTGCGGCAAGCGCAAGTCGCTGTGCGCGGGTATTCAGTCGCTTAGTATCAAAGAATAGGACAAATCCCACACTACTCAGCTCTGTTGGCCTCGATATTATTTTTCCTTGCTGAACAAAATTCTCAAGCTTTGTGATCTCTGGATCAGTAGGAATAGGCATAAAGATCGAGAAGCCCCACGCCCCGCTTGCTAAATTTTGTATGAGGTCACCTGTCCTATTCGGTCGTTGTTTTAAGACAACTTCCTGAAACTGCTCTAAGCTATAATGTGACCAATATCGATTTACCTCTAAAGTGCAGGACTGATCAGCACGATCAAATTCCTTCACTCGATATGGCCCGCTCGATATTTTCAGATCAACCTCGCCGGATGTCATAATCGCCCTTTTCGGCAATAAAATAAACTCGGGTGTTGTAAGTCGCTGAATCAGGGTTTTATAAGGCTGCTTTAGGTGGAGAATCAATCGAGTTGGGCTTGGCGTGACAATTCCGTCAATCGCAAGAAACTCGGAAATAAAACTGTGTGTTGAGCCGCCCGATCTCAAGAGATGAAGAAACGTCGCTTTCCAATCAGAGGAGTCAAGCGGATTTCCGTCTGAGTCACGAAGCCCTTCAACCAAATCAAAAGAAAATGTTTGAAAGTCGTCTGAGACAGTCCATGACTTTGCCGCCTCCCCCAGAAGCCTCCCTTGGTGATCGTGGGTAATTAAATTGACGCCTAAATTAATCAGAGCATGCCATTGCGCGCTATCAACTATGGCAGCTGGATCTAACTTTTCTGGCGCCCCATTGAGAGAACCTATAATTTTCGTTTGAGTCACAGTTTTCTCCGCCCATGAATTCTGCCCCACCAATAAAAGTGCGACAAATAGGATTATAGAAAATGCGCTAGACTCTTCGTGTCGGAGTATCACCGCCGCCATCAGCAATCACCTGCACTGGGGTTTTCCTTTTTTGAATCTTTGCAACAGCACCTGAAATCAACGAAAAACACTGAATTGCAACGATAGCCAAAAAGGCAAAAAAATAGCCAAACTTCTTCCACGACATAAATTCTCTCCTTCCGAGAACGAACGCGCGATCTAGATAACACAACTTGACTCTATGCGTCAACACATGAGACACACGGTTCAATAAATTTTATGAGCACCTATAAACGAAGCCCTAAGCTAACCTACAGGATTTTTGAGACACTTCGGACGTCGGGAATTCGAACTTTGTCGTGTTTTTCCATCGGTATTTTGCTAGTTTGGGCCGGAATTTCTGGCTATTTTGTCCACCGTATAATTCAAGAAAAGAAACAGTTTTTCAATTTCTTAGTTGACTCGAATCAAGAGATCATCGCTGCCGGCCAGTGGCGGCCGTTCTTTGAAGGTCTGGAACGGGACACGGATCACAGCTTTAAAAATGTCATTTTATGCTGGAACGACAATCCCGCTAGCAAGTGCAAAACCGACAAAAACCCAGGTTTTTCCTACATAAAAGTGGAAATTCCCGTATTAAGTGGCCCAAACACGATTGCTTTTATACGATCGGACGTTTCAATCCAAAGCGCGATAGAACTTACCGCAATTACCCTACTCTTTTTTATTATAATTACCGGTATTACATTTTACGTCTTAATTAAATTTAAAAGTGACTCGTTCAAAATCGAATACCAGTTCGCAACATCTATCGCAGGTATACTGGAAAATGAAAACGAGGACGCTCTCGACGGCCTCCCAGAAGAAGTCCGCCCTCTAGGTTACGCGATGATAACCTCTTTGCGCGAACTGATGAACGCAAAGAAAAAAATTGCCGAAGATGCCACGGATGTAGCCTTGGCGCAGCTTGCGTCACAAGTATCCCACGACATCCGCTCCCCTCTGGCTGCACTTCTCGCATTCACTCATTCGACTGACGGGCTCGATGAGCGCAGCAAAGACCAGCTTCGAAGCGCTGTAAATCGAATCCGGGACATCGCCAACAATCTGCTAGCAAAGGGTCGGGAGCGTGCTCAAAATCTGGAGCGTCCGTTCGATCTCATTGGCGCTGGATCGGCTGCCACATCGGAGTCTCGAACACCGGAACTCCTTGCTCAGATGATGGAAGCCGCGGTTTCGCAAAAGCGACTTCAATTTTCCGACCACCCGGAAATCGCGATCCGATCCCACATCGATGATGATGCAGCGGGCCTATTTTCAGAAATACGGCCCCTGGATCTCGACCGTATCCTTTCAAATTTGATGAATAATGCGATCGAGGCGATGGAAAGAAACAGTGGTGAGATCGACATAGCGCTTAGAAGACGGGACCAAAACGCACTTATTTCAGTGAGAGATAACGGCAAGGGGATCTCTGCCGAGCTTCTATCAAAAGTAATTAAACGTGGAGGAACGTTCGGAAAGGCAGATGGCAATGGCTTGGGCTTATCTCATGCGAAGGCCACGGTCGAGGCTTGGGGCGGATCCCTCAAGATCGAATCTGAAGTAGAAGTCGGGACGACCGTATGGATTGAAATTCCGTTTCATGAGGCCCCCGCTTGGTTTGCGGACGTGATTCGAATCGAACGGCCTGCGACGGTCGTAGTTCTTGACGATGACAGGGGCATCCATGACCTATGGAAGAGGCGCCTAAAATCGTTACCAGACATCAATCTCCTGCACTTTGACTCGCCGGAACAGATCTTGACGTGGTTTCGCACGACCGTCGGAGACGTCGACCACCCTCTCTACCTTTGTGACTACGAATTTCACGACTCGAAACAAACGGGTCTTGATATCGTAGAAATGCTAGGCATCGCTTCAAGATCATTGATCGTGACGGGAAGATCTGATGAGCTGGAACTCAGGAAAACCTGCGCTGCAAAAGGCCTAAAGCTATTACCCAAGGCGATGGCTGGAATTATCCCCATACAAGTCGGCTAGCAAGCCCAACCCTGCTGACGCCCCACCGGCGATCCTTCTTAGCAAGCTGACTCACTCGCCAAAGGACGCGCGGCTTCTCACCTCGGCCTTGATGCGCAATCAGAACTTTCTTTAACCGTGCCCGCGCAACAAATGCGGCTACGGTTTGCAAGTCAGCATGTACCGGCACTTCAGGTTCGGCGGTATAGACTTCTTGAAACAATAGATCGACGTCTTCAACAAGGCGCATTGTTTCTTCCGTGATTTGACCGTCGCCGCTGACGGCGAAAGATTTGGCCATCCCCTTTAAGTCCACGCGAATCGTCAGGTTGAGCACGGAGTGCACCGTTCGCGCGGTGGAGAATTTGAGTCCTTTCCAGGTCAATGGCTTCGCTGGCGAGAATTCATGAAAGCGAAGCGAAAATCCAAGGCGATTGAAGGCTCCCGGATAGCCAAGATCGAAAAGCTTTCGAACGTAGGTTTGAATGCACCGCGGGCCGAAGATATCAAGGGGCTTACGCCTTTTCTCTTCCCAGTATCGCATCAAAAGGGGAACAATTCCAAACGAGTGATCCGCATGCAGGTGCGTGAAGCACACGGCGTCGAGCGACGAATGAAGCTCTGCTTTCCAAAGCCGTTCCGGGATTTGGTAACCGCAATCAAACAAGATGGATGGGTAGCCTACTCCCGAGAAAAGATAAGAAGTATTTCCTAAATCAACATCAAACGCCTCGCCGCAGCCAATGACCTGAATTTTAGCGGAGCGCTTCGCTGAGCGTGATTCTCTCAATTTTCGCATCCTTTTCGATTCGCGACGCAAGCCCGTGCTCAAGATCCGTACGCCAATCAGCGGCGCTCGTGCCAAAGCCAGGAATGAGATCACTCAAACGAGCCATGACTTCGGGCGCGAAGCCGCAGGGAGAAATGAGACTGAAAGGCGCGAGATCGTTCACGACGTTGATGGCGATGCCGTGGTAAGTCACCCATTTTCTCACCGCGATGCCGATCGAGGCGACTTTTTTTTCGCCGACCCAGACGCCGGTCGCGTTTTCGCGCGCCTCCGCATTCAAGCCGCGGGAGGCGAGCTCATCGATGAAAATCTGCTCGAAGCGCCTGAGAAATCCGGTAACGTCATGATGGGGCGCGAACGGATTGCTGCCGTCCAATTTCACGATCGGGTAAACGACGAGCTGGCCGGGTCCGTGATAAGTGAGGTCGCCCCCCCTTTCGCTTTCCGAAAACTCGATTCCCGGAGGCAGCGCTACTGGCACCGGCATATGGCGCGGCCGGGGCGCGCCCGTGAACTGCAAGCCGCGACCGCGAGTGATGACCGGGTCATGCTCCAGGAACAAAATAGTGTCTGGGCACTCATCCGCGGCGCGACGCTCGAGCAGCGTTAACTGCAGCTCACGCGCGTTCGCGTATGAGACGGTCTCTCCCTGATCACCTCGGAGAGACCAAAACCTCATGCTCTTTTCGTGAAGACGTGGATCGGATGACCGAGCGCGACTTCAGCGCCTTCCATCAAGATTTCAGGAAGCGTCGGATGCGGATGCACGGTGAGCGCGAGATCTTCGACGGCTGCGCCCATCTCGAGGGCAAGAGCCGCTTCCGAAATCAGGTTCGAAGCCTCGGCTCCCACGATGTGCACGCCCAAAAGGCGTCCCGTTTTCGCGTCGCCCACGATCTTCGCCATCCCGTCGGGCTCGCCCACCGAAAGCGCGCGGCCGTTGGCGGCGTATGGGAATTGACCGACCTTCACCGCAATACCTTTGGCTTTGGCTTCAGCTTCGGTCATGCCGACGGTTGCGATTTCAGGATCCGTGAAAACCACGGCCGGAATCGCCACCACATCGTAAGCTACTTTCTTGCCGGCAATCGCTTCGGCGGCGACCAATCCCTCTTTCGTGCCCTTATGAGCCAGCAGAGGTTGGCCGGCAATATCGCCGATCGCGTAAATGTTGGCAACGTTCGTGCGGCGCTGAGCATCGACAGGAATGAAGCCTTTTGAATCGAGCTTCACGCCGGCCTTATCCAGGCCCAGGTTTTCGTTGTTCGGAGTGCGACCGATGGTGACCAGCACCGTATCGAAGGTCTCGGTGCGTGCCGCTGCGCCTTCCGGTTGAAGAGTGACTTCAACGCCCTTGGACGTGACTTTGCAGCCCTTAACCGAAGTCTTGAGATGAACCGCTACGCCCGATTTATCGAGCTTCTTCGCCACAACGCGGGTGAGATCGGGATCGATCGAGCCGAGAAGCGTCGGGAAAGCTTCTACCACCGTGACTTTCGTTCCGGCTTTGGAATAAAACGTTCCGAGCTCGAGCCCGATGTAACCGCCGCCGATGCAGAGCATCGTCTTGGGCAACTGCTCGAGCGAAAGCGCGCCCGTGCTATCGATAATGCGCTTTTGATCGACTTCGAAGCCCGGAAGCTTCGCGGGACGAGAGCCCGTCGCGATCACGCACTGATTGAACGTGAGCTGAATGGTGTCATTGCCCGCCTTCACTTCAAGCGTCTTGGGCGAAGTGAATTTCGCGTCGCCCGCGATCACGGTGCAGCCATTGGCCTTGAGAAGCCCGCTCACGCCGCCGGTGAGCTTCTTCACCACCGTCTCTTTCCAGGCGATGAGCTTGGGCATGTTGATCTTGGGCTTGGCGCCCGCATTCTCAATGCCCATCGTATCGAGGTGATTGAGCCCTTCGAACGTCTTGCCGGCATGGATCAAAGCCTTTGAAGGAATGCATCCGCGATTCAAGCAAACGCCGCCGACTTCCGCCTTCTCGATGACGGTAACTTTCTTGCCGAGCTGAGCCAGGCGAATCGCGCAGGGATAGCCCGCGGGACCCGCTCCGATAACAACCACATCCGCTGTTTCGTTACGAGTCGCCATTTATGCCTCCAGCACCATGAGAGCAGGATTTTCGATGTACTTGATGAAGAGCTTCATGAACTCGGCGCCGATCGCGCCGTCGACCACGCGGTGGTCGAGCGAGATCGAGAAATAAGTCCAGTCGCGAACTTCGATCGTCTCTACTTTATTGCGCGTGACAGCCACGGGCTTACGGAAAATTTTGTTGAAGCCCAAGATCGCGACTTCCGGATAATTGATCACCGGGGTCGCGAAAAGCCCGCCGATGGAGCCCGCGTTGGTCAGCGTGATGGTGCTGCCGGTGAGGTCTTCCATGGTGAGTTTTTTATTGCGCGCGCGATCGACGAGATCTTGGATTTCCTTCGCGAGCTCCATCACCGATTTATGCTGAACGTCTTTCACGACCGGCGCGGTGAGACCGTCATCGGTTTGAACCGAAAGCCCGATATTGAAGTAGTGCTTGTAAACCAGCTCATTTTTTTCTTCATCGAGGCTTGAGTTCAGAATCGGATACTTCTTCAAAGCCGCGACCATCGCCTTCATGATGAAAGGCAGATAGGTGACTTTAACCCCTTCGGCCGCGCCGATTTCCTTGGCCGAATTGCGCAAACGCACAAGTTCGGTCGCATCCGCTTCTTCAACATAGGTGAAGTGCGCGGCATGATCTTTGGATTGACGCATTTTTTCTGCGATCTTTTTGCGAAGGCCGCGGAACGGAACGCGCTCTTCCGCCTGCTGTGCCGGAATGCCGGTTCGCGCCCGAGCAGCACTCGGGGCTTTGGCGCCGCCGCCGAGCGAACGCTCAACATCTTCCCGCATCACGCGACCATGGGGACCGGTTGCTTCGACTTGCGACAATTCAACGCCATTTTCACGGGCGAATCGACGAGTGGACGGAGCAGCCGCCACGCGGGTCGCGACCGACACTTCGGCCGCGCCAGCGCTCACCGCCGCAGGGGCGGCCGGAGCTGCCGAAACCGCAGGAGCACTCGGAGCCGGAGCTGCCGCTGGAGCCGGCGCGCCGGCAGCGGCCATCGATCCCTCGAAAGAAAGCATGAGTTGCCCGACGTGGACGGTATCGCCTTCTTTGGCGTGCATTTGAAGGACTTTACCCTGGATTGCCGATGGAATTTCGACCGTGGCTTTATCGGTCATGATCTCGCAAAGCGGCTGATCGTATTTGACCGAGTCGCCTGGCTTCACTTTCCACTTGATCAACTCTCCTTCGTGAACGCCTTCGCCTAACTCCGGTAGCTTAAATTCCATTTAGTTTCTCCTCTTTTCTCAGCGCGCGCTCGTCGCGCTTCTTAAGCGCGCTTTCAATGAAAAACTCGCCCGCTTTATAACTCGATCGCACCATCGGACCGGACGCGACGTACAGGAACCCCGTCGCTTCGGATCGCTTGCCGATTTCGGCAAACTCATCCGGCGTGTAATACTTTTCAACAGGAAGATGATCGAGCGATGGACGCAAATACTGCCCGATCGTCAGCACATCGACATCGTTCGCCCGCAAATCGCGAAAGGCTTCGTCAAGCTCCGCGCCTTCTTCGCCCAAACCCAGCATGACCGCGCTCTTCGTAAAAAGCCGGCGACCCGTGGCCTGCGCATGCGTTTTGGCCGCGCGAAGGGTCGCAAGCGATTGCGCATAGCCCGCGCGCGGATCGCGCACGCGATACTGCAGGCGCTCCACGGTCTCGATGTTGTGGGCGTAAACGTCAAGACCTGAATCGACGATCGTCTGGACGTCTTTCACATTGCCTCGGAAATCAGGAACCAGCGCTTCGACGATGATTTTAGGATCCAAACGCTTGATCTCGCTAATCGTCGCGGCAAAATGCCCGGCTCCGCCATCCGCCATGTCATCTCGATCAACCGAGGTCAAAACCACGTAGCGCAGACCGAGCGCCGCGATGCTTTCGGCGATATGGTAGGGCTCCTCGGGATCCAGGGGCGGCGGAATTCGTGCAGTCTTCACCGCGCAGAAACGACAAGCGCGCGTGCAGGTATCCCCGCCCAGCATAAACGTGGCCGTACCGCTCGCCCAGCATTCGGAGACATTGGGGCAGTGGGCTTCCTCGCAAACAGTGTGAAGCTTTCGCTCACGCAGCAAGCCCTTGATCGTCAGGTAAGACTCGCCACCCGGCGGCCGAATTTTAAGCCACTCCGGCTTGCGCTGGCTGAGGATTTCCCGTGCACGCGAAGGCGAAAGCGGCCGTGCCTGGGGACGTCCGGCCGAAGCGGAAGCTTCTGCAGGAGATCCAGCCGTCAGAACCGGGAGTTCGCGAAAAATAGCCATAAGAGATCAGATCTTATACGAGCTGCGGTGCGAGCGAGTCAAGTATGCAATAAAACCCCCTAAGAACCGTAGTTCTTAGGGGGCTGAGAGAGAGGAGTAGTATGAACCGCTTCCTGCGGATTTCTTTGGTAATTGCAGAATAAATGCCACAACGCAGTGCGATATACTAGTCTGTAGACAAAGACTTATCGCTCTGCAAAAATTTATAAAAAGTGAAAAATAACAACCGCGTTAATCAGAAACGATCCAAAAAAGAACAAGGCCAGGTTTCCCTCATGGTCGGCCTGATGATGGTCACTTTTTTGTTCTTCTTTTGCTTCGTCGTCAACGTGGGGATGCTGGTCAATGCCAAGATCAATTTGCAAAATGCGGCCGATCTCGCGGCCTATGCCGGAGCCGCCGTCCAAGCCCGGCAGCTGAATTCGATCGCCTATCTCAATTACGAGATGCGACGGCAGTACAAGAAATACCTGTTTCGCTATTTCGTGATCGGCACGATGGCCTACAACACCGCCCCGACCGCGATCGCGCAAACCGCGGGCACCACGCCGAGGTCTTGGAAGCCCGCCGGCCCGAACGGAAAAAACGACTATAAGCTTCCCATGGTTTGCATGATCTTCAATGCAAACGACAACTTTTGCCAATTGGACGTTTCCCCTGCCATCGTCGCTCCCCAGGCAAGCACCTTTGACGCAATCAATAGCGCCCTCGATCAGGCACTCCAGCAAATTGAAGCCGTCCGTGAAAACAACTGCGTCGCGATCGGCGCCGTCAATGAGGCCGTCCTGCTTCTCTGGCTTTGGAATACCGACCCCACGCTCAAAAACTTAACCTCGCAACTGCTGGCTGCTACCGCAGCCTCGGGCCCTTCAGCTGCGGTAGCAGCGAAGTATTTGGAGGTCATCACGGGACTGAGCCAGGGGCTGGGAATCGTCCCGCGAAATCTCATTCTTCGCCAAAGAATCAATACGCTTCAAAGCTATGTGAACGCCGCAAGCCAGACCGGAGTCACCCCCGATGTCGCGGCCCAGCTGCGCGCCGGTAAAGACCCTTCCGAGTATGAGCGCACGATCCAGGCCTTTTATTCGGCTTACTTAACTCTGGGAAATCATACTTTCGCGGATACGAGCGCCATCTCGATGGATGAGCTCATGCCGGTGAAAAATGGCGCGGCCCAATTGCTAAGCATCAAGGACATCACCGCCAAATTCGACGCTTACTCAGTGAATTTCACATTAAAACCCCACGCCGACGGCATCGTCGCCAGCGACTGCGTACCGCAAGCCGACTTACAGCAAGTCAAAGATGGACTGACACTCGGAGTTCAAAAAGACCCGGCAATGCTGACGTACTATGCCATTCGGCTGCGAGCGAAGGCCAATGTGCTTTTTAACCCGTTCGGCGCCAATGTCGAACTCACCGCCTATTCAGCGGCGCGGCCTTTCGGCAGCCGGATCGGCCCAAGGCTCAGCCAAACCGATTTTACCTGGGCCAATGCCGTACCTGGGCAATCCCTAACCTCCACCAACGTATCCACGGGGCAAACCAACCAGCTTGGAGCGATCGAACCCTTCAATCTCATCCCCAATCTGCCGATCACCCTGAACGATGGGACAAATCTTGGACAGGGCTGGGATACCAATGAGACGGACGGCACCCTATTCAGCACCGCGTTTCCGGGCGATATTCCCGATCCCACTAGGGGCGGAACCCCCATCATCAGCAGCAACCAGCTCGAGCAGGCCTATCAAATCGCGATGTCCCCTAACCCCTATGAAGAGGGCTTTTACAATATTCCGAGCAATCTCGACATCCACTACGCGCCGATGTTTGACGGAACCCAGACGATGACGCTTTGGGCTCCGGTCGCTCCTCCCGCCAACCCCGGAGGGGCAGCTACCCAAATCCAGAGCGTCATGAACGACGTGATTCAGGAAACCGACCCCCAAGCGACCGCGTTTAAGGCGGCGGTGACCCAACAACTCCTCACCTATCTGAACAGCGAACTTGCAGCCGGCCAGGGGGAAGACGGAGAAACGATGAACACGGTCCGAATTCATAACCCCTTCTACACGGAGTACGACCCGACGGCGAATCCCAACCCCACGCCGATCACCCTTCCCGAATGGATGATGCCGAGTCTGACCCAGGACCAACTCAAGATCATGACCTCATGGAATAGCCCGAGCGATCCGACCATCACCGCCGGAGGCCTGGGACGTTCGGGATATAGCGTCAAATTTGTCACTTTATCGTCACTGATGAGCCCGGATGTCACCACATCGGATCTTAACACGAGCATGAACAATACGATTAACGATCCCCTGGCTACCGCCGACCTCGGTATCCAAGTTCAGCACTGAAGAGTCCTGTTGCAAAGCCGGAAATCCTATGGCTATCTCGATGAAGTACGTAACTTTTCGGCAAACGGGAGAAATTCAAATGGCGCGCAAATCTGCGGCAAAAGGCAAAAAAGCAAAAAAGGCTGCTCCAAAAAAAGCGGCCCCTAAAAAGGCTGCCCAAAAAAAGGCAGCTAAGAAAGCAACCAAAAAGGCCGGCAAGAAAGCCGGTAAAAAACCAGCTGTCAAAGCGAAAAAAGCAGCCGGAAAAAAGGCTGCCAAAAAAGCGGCCCCTAAAAAGAAGACCGCGGCTAAAGCGGTGAAAAAGCCGGCTCAGAAAAAAGCCGCTCCGACTCCGAAGCCTCAAGCTCCGGCCCAACAGCAAGCTCAGCAGGGCTCTACCGCTCTCTCGAGTTTTGCCGGCGGGCTTGCGGGAGGCGCCCTGGGCTCCGGCTTCGGCTACGGCATCAGCTCGCAACAGTTCGGTCACGACGAATCCGAAGAATAAGGTACCGATCCTGAAAAAAGGGACCGGATGCACGTCCTCCTGACTAGGGACCCTTAAAACAGGCCATCCCGGCCTTTCCCTAGCATCGGTCCTTTTTTCAGGATCTCATGCTCATACCCGCTCAGCTTTGTGAAAAAGCGCCTAAAAACTCTGGCCGATTAGGGAAGCGCCAGGAGGGCGCGTTTTTAGGGTCCCTAAGCAGGACGCTGTATCGGTCCCAGAGTTATTAGGCGCTTTTTATGGAAATACGCGACGTCATTCACGGCTCGATCCCGATCGAGTCCTCGGAACTGGCCATTCTCGACTCCCGATACTTTCAACGGCTACGCAACATCAAACAGCTTGGTTTCGGCGAGTACTCCTTTCCAAGCGCCACCCATAATCGATACATTCACAGCTTGGGCGCGATGCATACGGCTAGCCTCGCGGTCGAAACCATTTTCGGGAGCCGCGCGGGCACAAGCCTGAAGCCGCAAGCCTATTCGAGATTTCGCGCCGTCGCGCGCCTTGCCGCCCTCTTGCACGATGTGGGACACGGCCCGCTTTCGCACACGACCGAGTTCGCGATGCCCGACGTGAAGCAACTGGCCGTGCCTGGATCGCGCGCCAAAGGGCGCAAGGCGACCCATGAAGATTACACCCTGAAGATCATTTTGGACTCGGGCCTTACTCCCCTGATCGCTAAAGCCGGCGCCGAGCACGGGTTCAATCCGCAGCACGTCGCGGCGGTCATTGATCCGGAACTCAAAATCGATGACGATTTTTTTCGGGAGCGGATCGACGATTCGTCGGTCGACTTCCGGCCGATCCTCAAGCAGCTGATCTCCAGCGAGCTTGATGCCGACCGCATGGATTATCTCCGGCGCGACAGCCTGCATGCGGGCGTCAGCTACGGGCAATTCGATTTTGACTGGCTGCTTAGCAACTTATCGATGCATGTGAAAAGCGGCAAATGCTACCTCGCGCTCCAGCACCGGGCGCTCTACGCGTTCGAGGATTTCCTGATCTCGCGCTTTCACATGTTCCTGATGGTTTACTTCCATTACAAATGCGTCGTGTTCGACGCGATGCTAGGTAAATATTTCGAAAGCGCCGATTGCGATTATTCCCTGCCCGCCGACATCGAAACCTATTGCGAAGCGAATGACGCTCACCTCTATTCGCATCTCGCCCGGAGCAAAAACGAATGGGCGCGAAGAATCACCGAAAAGCGCCCTTATCGCATGCTGATGGAGCTTCACAGCGGCATTCCGAACACCAAAACCGCGATACAGGAACAGCAGCGCCTGCTTGCCCGCACACAAAAGGATTTAGACTCGCAAGGGATTCACTATCTTCAGCAAACCTCGACGAGCGAGCTTTCGAAGTACTTCCGTAAGCCGGGCGATCCGATCTACGTGCATTACGACAACCATTACAGCGCCCCGAGCGCGATACCGCTCGAACAGTGCACCGATTTGTTCGCGAAGTACGGGGAGAAACGCTCGATCAGCCGGATCTATGTCTCGCCGGAAAGTTATGCTCGGTGCCGAAACAGCGGACGCAGCGTTCCGCTTCGGTACGAAGACGAGGAAATCGAACGCGATCCCCTAGCCTGAACGCGCCAGTCTTGAGTCAGTCCGTCTAAAAAGACGAATCGAGTGCACGGTTGAGAGAGAGAGGAGATTTCCGCGCCTCGCTCGCCCTCTTAGACGGACTGACCTGCTTTGGGCAAAATTATGGGCGGTAGGTCTTGGAATTCACCTTCACGCGTGATGAAGGCTGGTAGCTCTGCTTCGATACCCGCTGCATAGGCTTACGCAGGCGATCATGATAGCGCACTTCCAAATTCGAGAGGCGTTGGATGTCGCCGTCGAAGTTCGGAGCGTGCTCTTTTTGAATGTGAATTTCGGAAAGAGCCTGGGAAATCGCCGTCTCCTCATTAAAAGTCGGATGATGCGGCACCGAAGCCAAGGCGATTGAAAGCCCCGTTCCCCCCAGCATCGCTCCCAGTGCAAACAGCTTACGATTAGCATTACGCATAACGTTCTCCTGCTGCCCCCTTGAGCAAGCCCTATGCCGTGCGTCAACCTGGACACACCTCAAAAAAACTCAATCAAATCGACAAAAAAGCCCCCCTGGGGCCAAAAAGTGACTGTCCACCCTTTTGACACCTGTTTTCTGGTAGTACAGTGATGGCAATGCCTACATACCCTGCGCGCCAAAATCGAGCCCCTCGCCCGATCCGGCTCAATCGAGTCCGACAGAATAACCTGAAAAATGTCTCGGTGGAATTTCCGCCACGCAAAATTTCGGTTGTGACCGGCCTCTCCGGCAGCGGTAAAAGCTCACTGGTTTTCGACACTCTTTATGCCGAGGGCCAGAGGCGCTACGTCGAAAGCTTATCGACCTATACCCGGCAGTTCCTCGAAAAGATGCCCAAGCCGGACCTCGACTCGATCGAGAACATCCCGCCTGCCATCGCCCTCGAGCAAAAAAACCATATCGTCAATTCCCGCAGTACGGTCGGAACCCAAACCGAGATCGTCGATTATCTGCGCGTGCTCTACGCCAAGATCGGCCACACGTTTTGCGTGAACTGCGGATCTGAAGTGAAAAAAATCGACTCCATGACGATTCTCGACTGGGCCGCGGATTGGCTGCCTGGCAAAAAAGCCATGATCTGCGCCCCGATCCACCAGCCTTCAGGGAAGCCCGAGGGCAAAGCCAAAAAAGCGAAAAAAAAAGCGGCATCACGCGGCAGTAAGACGTCCAAGAAAGCCGCGACGATGTCGCCCCGGAATTCGGGGCCGGACCTGACCTCGCTGGCGCAAGTTCTGCTCGAGCAGGGCTTTCAACGGATGGTCAAACGCACGACTGACCCGTCGGGAAAAATCCAAAATGACGTCATCGATCTGAACGACTCCGCCGAACTGGCCTCTCTTGCCGGCGACCCGAAACAGAATACCGCGCTCTACGTCGTCGTCGATCGCTTGCGGCTCTCGAACGTACCTGATGCGGATACGAGAGGCCGGCTTCTCGATTCCATCGACCAAGCGATCTCCATCGGCAATGGCCAGCTGGCCTTCCTCGATCTCGATCCGAAAGAAGGCCAACCCGATTGGCGCCCGTTTGACAACCGCTTCGCCTGCATTCAATGCGGGACCGAACACCGGATCCCGGAGCCGAATTTTTTCTCTTTCAACAGCCCGCTGGGCGCCTGCTCGCGCTGCAGCGGTTTCGGTTACACCTTGGACCTGGATGAAGCCCTGGTCGTTCCCGATCCCACGAAAACGATTAAAAACGGCGCGCTCGATCCGTTTTCAAAACCCTCGCTTTCGGATTGGCAGCGCGATCTTTTTCGCTTTTGCGAAAGACACGGCATCTCGATCGGCAAGCGTTACAGCGAGCTTACGCCCGCGCAACGCGAGCTCCTTTGGAAGGGCGACCCCAAAGACTCGAGCTTTGACGGCGTCATCGCGTGTTTCGAGGAGCTCAAGCGCTATAAATACAAACTTCACATGCGCGTCTTCGTTCGCCGCTACCAAAGCCAGAACCTTTGCCCCGCTTGCCATGGCGCGCGCCTCAAGCCCGAGGCCCTGGCGGTCAAAGTCGGCGGCAAGTCGATCTCCGACACGCTGAACAGCTCGATCATCGATTCGCTCGCCTGGATCCGCGGCCTCACGCTCACCCCGAACGAGAAAAAAATCGCCGACGAGGTGTTCGTTCAGGTCGAGCGTCGTCTTTCGTTTCTCGAAGAAGTGGGCGTGGGATACCTGACTCTCTCACGGCTCGCAAAGACGCTTTCGGGCGGCGAATTTCAGCGCATCAATCTCGCAACCCAACTCGGCAACGGCCTTTGCGGCACTCTTTATGTTTTGGATGAGCCCTCGATCGGGCTTCATGCGGCCGATACGCAACGACTGATCCGGGTGCTCGAACGCTTGCGCGACCAGGGCAACACGGTGGTCGTGGTCGAGCATGATTTGGAAGTCATGAAAGCGGCTGACTGGCTGGTGGAGCTGGGCCCGGGAGCAGGAAGAAGAGGCGGCGAGCTCGTCGCCCAAGGCACTGCTCCGGCACTGATCGACACCGCGGGATCCATCACGGGCAAGTATCTGTCGGGGGCGTTCAACGTGAAACGAACACGGGCGGCACGGCCGCCGGCGCGGCGTTTCTTGAAGCTGACGGGCTGCCGCGAAAACAATCTGAAAAACCTCACCGTCGAATTCCCCCTCGATCGATTGGTCGTGGTCACGGGCGTTTCAGGCTCGGGGAAAAGCACGCTGGTCCACAAAACGCTTTTCAACGCGCTTTCGAAGCTTTTTTACCGCTCGACGGATGCTCCAGGCGCTTTCGATCGGTTATACGGCGCGGACCAGCTCGCGGGCGTCGTTCTTCTCGACCAGACGCCGATCGGACGGAATTCGCGGTCAAACCCCGCCACCTATCTTAAAATCTGGGATGAAGTGCGGCGCATTTACGCCAACCAGGTCCTTGCGCTTCGCCGGGGCTATACCCCTCAGCACTTTTCTTTCAACGTCGACGGCGGGCGCTGCCCCGTCTGCAAAGGTGAGGGCGAGATCACGCTCGACATGCACTTCATGGCCGAGGTCAAGCTCCCGTGCGAAGAGTGCGAGGGCAAGCGCTTCAAGAAAAGCGTGCTGGATGTATTTTACCGGGGCAAAAACATCGATCAGCTTCTGCACACGACCATCGACGACGCTTACGAACTGTTCCGCGACAATCCGCTTTTGGTCAAAAAGCTCGGCCTGCTGCGCGACGTGGGCTTGGGCTATTTGCAGCTGGGCCAAAGCGCGACGACCTTATCGGGCGGAGAATCCCAACGCCTCAAAATCGCCTCCGCCCTGGATGATCGCTACGCGGAGAACATGCTCTATATCTTCGACGAACCGACGACCGGTCTCCATCTCGAGGATGTGAAAAAGCTCATGGACGTGATCCACGATCTCGTCGATGCCCGCCATAGCGTCATCATGATTGAGCATCATATGGATGTCATCGCCCAGGCGGATTGGGTGATCGATCTAGGTCCGGGCGGAGGCACCAACGGGGGGCACCTGGTCGGAGCCGAATCCCCCGCGCGCCTCATGCAAGAGCCCGGCTCAACGACGGGCGAGATGCTTGTTTCGCATGGCTATCAGCTTGATTAAGAAGGGTTTCAATGCTTGTGGTGCTTTTTCCCCGACGGCTCGTCCATGTCACAGGAGTTGGGGGCCGGCCTCAGGAAAATCACGTACTGCGGATTCTGATTTTCATCCATCTGGATGACACCATGAGCGACCACCGTGAGGCGAACCGCCTTTTGAGAATAAATCGTCCAGCTCGACCAGGGTGCATTTTCCATCGGATAGCCCGGATTCGCCAGGCGAGCCTGGCTTGCGAGCCAAGGCTGCGCGTTGAAGTCCGGCTGAAACCACGCTTGCGCCGCGTCGTACGGCAAAGAATCCGAAAGTCGTGCCCCCGAAACAACCTGCCCGATCAACTCGTACTGCTCGCCGTCGGCAAGCTCGACATGCTGATTACTAAGAGTGAACGGAGTGGGAATCTCACCTCCTCCGCTATAAAGTGAAACGCAGTCTGCTTGCGCGTGCAATGCCTGGCCCCAGAGAAACAAGCTCACGGCAACGCAACAGAACGATAGACTTCGATTCAACATATCAATTCTCTCCAAGCTGAACTTCGTTTGTCGAAACGCGCTCCCGCGCGGTTCTCAACCCCGGCAAATCCGCATTGAACGGACGTCGCTCCATTTCGGCAAAAACATCGGAAACGCCGCCGATCACCTGGACTTTCAGCCCCGGAGCAAGACGATAGCCTTCCTTCCAGTTCATGAGGATCTTAGGATGGTGCGCGTCTTCTTCGACGTGCTTACGCAGACGATTGATATTGTAATAAAGCTTATTGTCGTGCGCCTCGGGCCGATACATTTCGTGCCAGACAATGCCTATAATCTCGGCCTTGGACAGGCCGCGATCCCGATCATCCCCGGATCGCTGCTGAGCGGCCGCGAGAGCTTCGAGAATGTGCAAGAGCACGTACTGCTTGCCGAGCGCGATCGTCTGCGAGTCGCGCATGGTCACAGTTCCGGCCCGCAGATCGATCACCATATCGACCGATTCCTCGCCCAGTTTTTTTCTTTCGCGTTCGAGCTCGCGGCGAAGGACGCCGAACTCGGGCTTGGCGACCGCCTTTTCAATGAGGTCCAGGTACCAAGTCGCCTCTGAAAAATGACGCTGCTTACGGGCGATGCGCGCGTACGCATACAGGACGTAAAGATGGTAATACCAGCTGTGCTCGCCCAGAAAAGCGGCATGGGCCTTGTGAAACCAGAAAAGAGCCGATTCGTAATCGCCCGTTTTTTCGTAGATGCCGCCCATTGTCTGGTAAAGCATCCCGTTGACTCCGCGATAGTTACAAGCTTCGAAGCGCTTGAGAAGCGCCTGAACCAGGAGAAGCGAGCGCGCCAGGCGCCCTTCCTGCCAGAGTAGAACGGCCATCATCAGCCAACCACGAACATAAGCCTCTTCTTCCTTCGAGCCCTCCGCCCGCGTCGTGGCGAGGAATCGGAGGAAACACCGCTTGGCCAAAGGAATTTGATCTTCGTGCCGAGCGATCGCGCCCTTGCAGTACCAAGCCATGGGCGGAACCTTTTTCGGATACTTCTTCATCAAAGCATCCAGTTCACGCCCGATCTCGGCCACCGCTTTCGAATCAATGGCCTCGCTGGCCAAGCGCAATAGCCCCGAAAGCGCTTCCATGGTGGCGCGCAGATCACCTTTTTCCTTAGCGATTTCAAGCGCCTCTTCATAGGCTTCACGGGCCTCGAGAAGTTCACACTTTTCGGAGCGGAGCTGTGCGACTTGCAAAAGCCGCGAAATAGTTTTTGAACCAGTCTTTTTCACGTAGGGAACGCATGCTAATCGAGAGCGATAAGGAGTCAACATGGAACTTGCGTTTAAACACTGGGGCCCTGCATCCGGCCCCATCTCAGAACGCCTGATTTTTCTCCACGGCATGGGTGGAACCGGTTCTCTTTGGAGGCCCCTTGCGGCATCCCTTGAAGATCGCTACGGAATTCTAGCCCCCGATCAGCGCGGCCACGGCGGAAGCCTCGTTCCCACCGTTTCAGGTGGGCGCAATTTGCCCCACTATGGCCCTCTCGATTACGGGAGGGATGTCATCGATACGATGGAAAAAACGGGGTTTCATCCGGCCTGGTTGATTGGACACTCCATGGGAGTTCGAAGCGCCTGTGCCGCGGCCCACCTGAAGCCGGACTGGGTCCGAGGCCTCATCTTAATCGATCTCGGATTTTCGGGAGCCGCGGGTGGAGGCCTCGGCGATAATCTGGCGACGTTCATGCGAATTCTGCCCACCGAATTCGCTTCGCGCGCGGAGGCCAGGACTTTCATGGAGGCGCACTGCCCCGACCCCGCCATTGCTCAATACTTAATGGCGGTATCGACGCCGATCGAGGGCGGACGAATCCATTTTCCGTTCGATCATGCCGCGCTCATCGAAACCATCCGGGCCGCGAAAAACTCGTCGGTGCGTGAATGGATCGAGGAACTCTTAAAGCATGACATGCCGATTTTGATCCTCCGCGGAGCCCGAAGCCTGGTTTGGTCGCACGAGGAATTCGAAGCCGAGCGCGATCGCTTTGACCGCTTTCCCACGATCGAATTCAAGGAAATCGAAGGCGCCGGACACGGCCTCCCGTTCGAGCAGCGTCCGCTCTTTTTGAAAACTCTCGAGGAATTTATCCGACGCTATCCGGTTGACTTGGGCGGCGGCGCCACCTGATTAGAGGCGTTAGGCTCGCTTGAAGTCTCGAAAGTCCAAACCGAGAAATTTTGCGAGAGGCCCTGCGCCTGCTCGTAGCTCGGTCCGAAGTAATGGTCGTAAGTCGGCAGATCGTAAACGGATGCCTCCGGATGGAGCCGCGCGAACTCCTCGCGCGCGATGACCCGCTCGTAAGGCGCGACCCCGGCGATGAATTGGTTTCGGTTAGGAAGAACGATTTTCCAGTCCAATTCGAACCCCGAAAGATCGGCCGCGGTCTTAACTCCCGCGGGAAGCGCGAAATAAAGATCGACGACCTGGGTTTCCCCCTGAAGCACCTCCGCCTTTTCAACGTTCAGTGACGTTGCCGAATTATGCCCGGTGAAGTGCAGCACCTGGTCTTTGAAATTGAAAACCCAGCGATCGCTCGACTGATTGGCAAGCGTCAATCGCAAGCGAAGAGCCGGAACCGTGACGCTCGGTTTCAGGCCAGCCTTGTAATCAGTGGTCTCGGGCGAAGCGATCGAGATGTTCCCCTTCGGGATCGGATGGGGCGCCTGGGTGATCCTGCCCTTTTGAGAAACATACGTGTAATTCGGGGCGCTCGAGCAAGCGAAGAGCAAGACGAAAACCAGGTTTAAACTCAAAGCCTTCAGACACCACATGTGCCTCATTCGCCTGAAAGCGAAGCAAATCTGATGCCGTGCGTGGACAGCGGCTTAACGATTCCGAACGAGCGCCGAGATGATCTCGAAGCAAATCAATAAGATCACGATCAATTCGAGCGCGTGACTGCGGTAAACATTTACTTCGCCCTGAAGCAGCTCGGAAACCCGGGCCATGAGATTGAGTTTGCGGGTGATGCTCGCGCCCCAGTCCGAGATCCGGAATCGCTTGATGGCCCCACGGTAAATATAAGCAATATAAAAATCACCGACGACCTTCAGGGAGTTCTCGACCCGCTCGATGAACTCGGTGATCTCGATATAGCGGTAATTGGCTTCGCGCGAAATCGACGAGTAATAGGCGCCCGGAACCCAGCCCCGCTTGGCATCGATCGAATCGTAGAGTGACGCGATCTTTTGATCGAGCAGGTCATCGTAAAAGCGGAATTCAAGCAAATGGGTCAGAGCGAACTCGATCACGTCGGAAATGTCGCGCTCTCCCGAGGGCTCGACGACCACTGCGGTATCCCAATCGATGAGGACCAGATCGCCTTGCTTGTACTGGTAAACGTTCTCCAGCACGGGCTTCATGGTTACTGCCGAAAGAGCGTCGCCGATCCGAGGCTCCCCGAGCGCGAGCTCCGCGAGGATCCGATCGCCCGCCAAGCGGCTGCAAACCTCGGCTCCGCCGATGTCCTCGAGAAAATAAAGCGTGTAATCCTCGAAAATCGTCGAAACGAATGGGGCTTTGACGGCCTTTTTCAGCGCCTCGAAAAGCTCGTGGGCCATGGCGCGGGCGCTCGAGTCCAAAGCCGTGGCGCCTTTCGATTCGGCGCCATACAACGGCGCGCGCGCGATCAGTTGGCTCCAACGCGTCCCAGGCGGGATCGGGATACGGAAAACCATGCTCAAGACAGCGTAATCCCAAACCGTAGCGGCGACCTCGGCCCGGACCTCGTCTGAACCGAAATTGAGCGTCACGTCGCCCAGATTGACTCGCAAAGGAGGGTTGCGGACCTGCAGCGCGCGGCGCTTGCCGGGCGCCAGACGGAACTCGAAACGCTCGCCCGGCTGGCGCAGAAGCCGCTCGGCCGCCGCGAGATCAATCTCCTCGCCCACATCGAAAAGGCGATAACAGACTATGTTTCCCTTCTGAATAATTGGATCAAACGCCGCCGATTCACTCATCGTATTTCCAAGCTTCCCGATTTCTGAAATTGAACCAGACGCTCGTCTTTTTCCACAAAACGTTTTGCGAGCCAATCGGCCAGACCGATCTCCGTGGCGGGAAGCTCTGCGCGTAAAAATCGTTTCACGTGAACGGCCACGCGTGGCGTCACTCCGGCTAAGTATTGATAGAGCGAGGGGATCCCGCCTTCAAATGCGATCGTGACATCGTATACCGAATCAGCGAGCTCACCCAGACCTTCAACGGATGCGATGAATCCGCGGGAGCGCGGCACCAAGACCCGCTGCGGGATATAAAGGCCGCGTTTCCGGGCGAACTCCTGGGCCTTCGCCAGCTTCGCGGGGGTGATTCTCGTGCTCTCGACAAATGAAATCAGCCAAAACGGAATCCGGGCGTCACGATATTTTTTGAAGGTCGCCTCGATGCGTTGCCGGTCGGCCGTCCACTCGCGTTTAACGAAAAGACAATCGAGAAAAAGCATGCCCCAACCGATCCCAGGCACGTACTTCAGCACTTCCTTGACGAACCACTTGAGATCCCCCAGGCGCCCCTTGGGCGCGGCGAGCGCCATCAGTACGAGGATGTCCGGCATCTGCTGATGATTCGAGAAAACGATCGCGTTTTCGTCGGGAGGAAGATCGTCGCCCGTGAAATCGACTTTCACGCGCACGACATTTTCCATCCAAATGACGCACGCTTTCCACCATGTGCCGGCGATCTTTCGATTCGCGATGCGAAACACGCCCGACGAAAAGGGACGGATCAACAGCGTCAGCATCTGCAAGAAATTACAGAAAATGACGCTTCCCCCGAGCAGGAGGCTACCGGTAAGAAAAATCAGAAACCCGCGGGCTTTTCCGATCGGGCCCCTCGTATCGCGCGCGTAAGCCAGGGTGCCGGCGGCGGAGCTGCGACTCACTCAGCTTTCCTCGGCGTCGCCGACGATCGAAAGGTTCGGTTTGATTTTCGCCTTGGCGTTGAGCTCCCTTAACCAGGAGTCCATCAGCTCATGTTCTTTTTTCGAGCGAAGCTGATCCAGGATCTTTCCGCGCTCGGCTTCGAATTGAGGCAGATCGGGTTTCTTCGACTCCTCGACAATCGCCACGAGGATCCAGGAGCCGGTCGTATACTTCTTGGCCTTGCCCCCGGTTGCCGGATCAATTGGCGATTGCGCCGCGAACGCGTCCGTTTGAAGCTCCTTCGCCTGCCCGATGCCGGGAATGAAGGAGTTTTCAGCGGTGATCAACCCCGTCGAGCGAACTTCAGCGCCGTATTTCTTCAGCAACGCATTGATCTTCGCGTCCGAGGCTTTCGACGCCGCCATGAGGGGAAGAACCTCATCGGCCAGCTGATTGTTGATCTTTTGAACCTCGGGAAGCTTTTCGGTCATGACCAAATCACGAACGATCTGGTCTTTGACGTCGTCGAAAGTCTTGCCCTTATAAACGGTCGTCTTCCGGCTCTCGTATTGGGATTTAGCCAAATTGAGCTTCGCCGGCGTCGCGAGAAACTTCTGAACATCCTCGGCGCTCACGGCGAGACCTTTACGGCCGCTTTCGTTGGTCAAAAGGACGTATTTGATATTGCGCTTGTTATTGGTGACCAGGAAATCCTCACGCGCTTCCGCGTCACTGACCCGAGCGCGCCGCTGAAAATAATTCCGCCATCGCTCGCTCGAAAGATCCTCGCGAACCATCCGCTCAAAGCCTCCCGGCGTGTAATTATTCGCGGCCAGCAGCTCCTTGTACTTGGCCGTGTCGAACTTTCCGCCCTCCTGGAAAGCCGGAATCGCCCGAATAGCTTCCTTCACTTCTCCGTCCGAGGCGATCAGCCCGTCTTTATAGGCCTCTTGAATCATCAGCCGACGGCGAACCAGGTCCTGAAAAACCGCGCCTTTGATATTAAAGGCCTTCAACTGCTCGTCCGTCATCTTGCCTCCGGCCATCTGGCGGAAGAACTCGAGACGCTGATTATAGCTTCTTTGAAAATCCTGAATCGTGATCGGATCGCCATTAACGGTTCCAGCGACCGCCCCTTCATGAAGACCTCGAGTCGAGCTCGGAGAAAAGATCCCCGAGATCGCGAAAGCCAAAGCCAAGAGCCCGATAATGCCACTCACAACGAGCGTGCCAAATTTTTCCCGAAACCACGTAGTTAGCATGATACTGTTCTTGTGACATGAGTCAGGCTTCCGCTTCAACTTTTGATTTAAGAGATTCCACTGGACTAAAATGGTCAAGTACTTAAGAGAATATCGATTTTATATCGTTCTATTTGCTTTCATTTTGATCCCCGTGATCGCCATCGACACATCGACTCGCGCGCCGCGGGAGTATCGATTCTACGACAAGGTGATTGTTTTCATCACCTCCCCGATCCAAGTCTCGATTACCTGGACGCTGGATCAGCTTGCCTCCGCCTTTCAAAACTACGTGTATCTTTTGCACACGCGACAGGAAAACATCTTGCTCACGGACGAGAACCGAAAGCTTCTCAACGCGATCGCCGGCCTTCGCGAGACGGAGCAAGAGAACATCCGCCTTCGAAAACTGCTGAATTTCGAAGAGCAGACCAAAATGTCCGCCGTCGTCGCCCGCGTCATCGCGAAGGACGTCTCGACCGATTTCCGCGCCGTCCGGATCAATCGCGGAGAAAACTCGGGCATCCGCCGCAACATGGCAGTCGTGTCCAATGAAGGGGTCGTCGGCCGCATCCTGCGCACCACTGAGCATACCGCCGACGTCGTGACGATCCTGGACCTTCTCTCCGCGGTCGACGTCATCAACGAAAGATCGCGCGCTCGCGGCGTATTCGAGGGCCTGACCGACGATACAGGCATTCTGCGCTACACGGTCCGCACGGATGATATCCAGCCCGGGGACGAACTGATCTCAAGCGGCCTCGGAGGCGTGTTCCCCAAGGGCAAGCCGGTTGGCGTGGTTTCCAAAGTCACGAAAAAGCCGTTCGGCATCTCGCAAGATGTGGAAGTCCATCCGAGCGTGGATTTCTCGAAGCTCGAGGAAGTCCTGGTGATCACCCATTATGAGACTGACCTGATGTCGCCGGAAAAGGCCGTGGAGAAGTCCAAATGATCCGGCTTCTTTTGCGCACCAGCAATGCGCCGGCCCTTTTGCTGATCGCCATGATCGGGGTCGCGATCCAATCCTCGTTCTTTTCTTTTTGGATCCTCAACTATTTCCAACCGGACGTCCTTCTCCTGCTCGTGATCTGGTTCGCCCTGCGCCGCCCCTTCGTGGAGGGCGGGGTTTTGACTTTGATCGTCGCGGAGATCGCCGAGACCCACACCGCGGCGCCTTCCGGCCTGTTCATGATCTGTTATATGGCGACCTTTCTTTCGCTTCGAGGAGCCGCGCGTCTGCTGGTCATACCGGACATCGCCTCGCTGATGCTGCTGACTCTATTCACGAGCGTGTTCGCCAAGGTCATCGATATGGGCGTTTTCCGCCTGCTTGGCGGAAGCCGCGCCCAGGTCCAGCACATGATCGTTTTCATTTTCCCAACCGCTTTGGTGAACGCGATGCTCGGCAAATGGCTCTATCGGTGGTTGGAAAAGCTGGATTGGGCGACCTTTAAAAACATCCGGGCCGAGCGTTTGCTCGGCGATGATCTCAATCTCGAAATAGGATAAGAGTTTTCAATGGCTTTTCTGGGTCAAGAAGAACAGATCAGGGAGTTTCAGGATCGCTTCAAGTATCTTTACGCGGCCGTACTCATCGGCTTGGGCCTGCTCGTCGCCCGCTTGGTTTACCTGCAAATCCTCTCGGGCGACAAAATGCGCCAGTACTCGGAAGAAAACCGGATCAAGCGCGTGAAGGTCGATGCTCCGCGCGGAATGATTTTTGACCGGAACCGCAAGCTCCTAATCGACAATCGCCCGGCCTTCGACCTGGAGATCACGCCTCAGTATTTCAAAGAGTACAAGCAACAGAAAGAAGTGGTCCAGCTTCTGACGAAGCTCGTCCGGATGCCGGAAAAGGACATCTACGAAGCGCTTGAAAAATCGCGCGGCCAACCCTCTTTCATGCCGGTCAAGATCAAGACCGACCTGACCCGCGATGAAGTCGCCGGCGTCGAGAGCTGGAAGATCGAAATGCCCGGCGTCGAAGTTCGCCAGGAAATCAAGCGCACGAATATCTACGGCGATATCGCCTCCCATCTGCTCGGCTATGTCGGCGAGGTCAACTCGAGTGAGCTCCCGATCCTCAACAAAGAATCGGTCAAATACCGGCAAGGCGACAACGTCGGGAAATTCGGCCTTGAACAGCGCATGGAAAACACGCTCCGCGGCGTGGACGGCGAGGAATTAAAGGAAGTCGACGCCCTGGGCCGTATCAAGCTCGAAAAGGGCAAAGACCGCGTGCTCGGCAACGCGACCCCGGACAAGATGGCCATCCCGGGGCGGAACCTCGTCCTCACGATCGATCAGGACCTGCAGCTGGCGGCGGCACAGGCCTTTGGCGATAAAAACGGCGCCCTTGTCGCCATCGACCCGCGCTCGGGCGAGATCCTCGCGATGATGTCGCGCCCATCCTTCGATCCGACGGAATTTTCGCGCGGCATCTCCAGCCAGCTTTGGAACCGGCTTCTGAACAATCCGAATCGTCCGTTGCGTGACAAGACCATCCAGGACCACTACTCGCCCGGCTCGACGTTCAAGCCCATCACCGCGATCGCGGGCCTTGAGGAAGGCGTGATCGACGAAAAAACCACCTTCAACTGCTCGGGCAGCCTGCGCGTCGGCAACCGCGTTTACCACTGCTGGAACAAACACGGGCACGGCAACATCGATGTCGTCCGGGCAATCACGCAATCGTGCGACGTCTTTTTCTACCGGGTCGCCATGAAGATGAACAGCGTGGACCAACTCTCGAAATGGGCCACCCGGCTGGGCCTGGGCAAAAAAACGGGAATCGACCTCAAAGGCGAGGTCCCTGGCCTCATCCCGACCGAGGAATGGAAAGAACAACGCTTCAAGCAGCCTTGGCTCGCGGGCGAAACCCTGAGCGTCGCCATCGGACAGAGCTATGTCTTAACCACCGCCATTCAGATGGCCAACGCCTACGCGTCGATCGGCAACGGGGGCGCGCTCTGGAAGCCCTACCTGGTGAAGTCCGTCGAATCCTTCGAAGGCAAGACATTGAAAGAGTTCAAATCCGAGGAGATGGGCCAAACCCATCTCCACCCCAAAACGGTCGAGCTCGTCAAAGAAGGGCTATGGGGCGTGGTGAACACTCCTCACGGAACGGCGTATTCAAGCCGCATTCCCGGAGTCGACTTCGCGGGAAAGACCGGTACCGTCCAAAATTTCAGAATCGCGGCCGACAAGATTTACCAGAAATGCGAAAACATGAAATTCGAGGATCGGCATAACGGGTTTTTCGTCGGCTTCGCGCCCTTGAAGGATCCCGTCATCGCGGTCGCCGTCATCGGCGAGCACGTCTGTCACGGGGGAGCGATGGCTCCAGTGGCGCGCGCGGTGATCAAAACTTATCTCGAGAAGTACTTTCCGGACATCTACGGCCCGAAAGCCATTGCCGCGCGGCTGGCCGCGGAAAAGAGCGCGCCTGTGAAGAAGGCCCCTGCGCCGGAGCCGGTGAACAACGCAACCGAGCAGGAAGACGTCCAGGAAGACAACAACGACCAATTACCGGCGCGTAACGCGGCTCCTCCGATCCCTGCCCTTCCGCCCGGAATTGAAAACGAAGATAACGCGAGCCCCGGAGCGGGCGCCGGAGTCGGCAACGGAGACTGATTATGACTCATACCTCGACCGAAACACCTGAAACCCCCTTCGGCTGGGAAGCATACTCCGGCGACCACATGAACACGGGGATGTACGAGGACGAGCTGAAACGCTTTAACTGGACCTTACTCATCCTCGAATTCATTCTTTTCGGAATCGGTATTTTCAACCTGATCAGCGCGACCGCGGTGGAAGACAAGGCACTGGGACTCTACAAAAACCAGCTTCTTTGGTTCGGGATCGGGATGGTGGCTACGGCCATTATCCTGCTCTTTCACTATTCGCTGTTTTCGCGAATGGCTTACGTCATCTATTTCCTGAATCTGCTCTTGCTGGTAGCGGTCCTGGTGGCGGGCAAAAGCTCGCTCGGAGCCAAGCGCTGGATCGGTTTCGGCTCCTTCCGCGTGCAGCCCTCGGAATTCATGAAGCTCTCGGTCGTGATCTGTCTGGCCAAGTACTTCGAAAGCGACCGAACCGTCGGCGGATACGGGTTCAAGGACCTATTCCTGCCCGCTTTGCTGGTCCTGATTCCCTGCGGACTCATCATGCTTCAGCCCGACCTGGGCACCGCGCTCATCGTCCTTGCGACCTTCGGAACGATGATGCTTTTCATGAAGATTAAGACGAAAACGCTCCTGATCATAGGAACTTGCATGGCGTTGGCGCTGCCGACCGTCTACACCTTTGGCTTGAAGCCCTATCAACGTCAGCGCTTGGTCACCTTTCTTGACCCCATGTCAGACCCCAAAGGTTCGGGCTACAACTCCATTCAATCCATGATCGCGGTGGGCAGCGGCGAAATTCTCGGCAAAGGCTATAAAAAAGGAACTCAAAGTCAGCTCAACTTCCTTCCCGAACACCATACGGACTTTATTTTCTCCGTTTTCAGCGAAGAGCACGGCTTTGTCGGATGCATGATTCTCGCCGCGCTTTATTTCGCCTTTCTCCTGAACGGGCTCTCCGTCGCCTATCAATCCCATGACAAGTTCGGGGTGCTTCTGGCCCTAGGAATCGTGACGATTTTCTTCTGGCACATCTTCATTAACATGGGGATGGTGATGGGGCTTCTGCCGATCGTCGGGGTGCCGCTTCCTTTCATGAGTTACGGGGGCTCGGCTCTCATGACTTCCGTGATATCGGTCGCGATTCTTACCAATATCGCCAATAAAAAATTCATGTTCTAGCGAGCGGCAGTCCATGTTAGCCTTATTGTTAAACAAGGGGTTACTATGGAAAATTTCTTCAATTCTAAAAGTTTACGTTGGCCGATTCGCGCGATCGCCCTGACCGGTACGGTCGCCTTGATGGGGGTTACGATGCCCTCATGCCCCGGTCAGCAGGCGATGCAAGACCAAATCGACGCGATGAAAGCCTCGCAAGCCGAAATCATGAAAAGAACCCAAGCGCACGAAACGGAGTTGAAGCAAATCGTCGATGCGATCAATCAGCTGAAAACCGAGTCTCAGGGCGTCGGGGCCTCCGCCGGACAACTTAAGGCCGAGATCGATCAGCTGAAAACCGCCGTTCAGAGCATTGAAACCCGGCTGGCGGCCGCCAAGCCCGCCAAGAGCACTGGCAAATACAGCAGCAAGCCGGCTCGCCGCCGCTAAATCGAGAAAAGCAGTAACCTAAAGCAGTAACCCATGCAGTACGAACTGGCCGAAACGCATTATCCCTATAGCCGTTATTTAGAGGAAACTTTCGGCGGCAAAACCTATAAAGTCGTCGTCGCGAGCGGGCTCACCTGTCCGACTCGCGACGGGACTCTCGCCAAAGAAGGCTGCGCCTTTTGCGACCTGCGCGGCTCCAGTTCCTTTTTCGGCAAGAAGGGCCGCGGACTTGCCATAACCGCCCAGATCGACGCGCGCTTGCCGGAGATTCGGGAGCGCTTCCGAGCCACCCGGTTTCTCGCCTATTTTCAAAGCTACACGAACACGTATTCCGACATCGATTACCTCCGCTCGATCTATGAAGAGGCGGCGTCGCACCCGGAAATTCAAGGGCTTTGCATCGGCACCCGTCCGGACTGCATCCCGGACCCTGTCATCGACCTGCTCGAGGAGCTGGCTCAAAAAACCTACGTCTCGCTCGAGCTCGGGGTTCAATCCTTCGAGGACCCCACGCTCGAGTGGCTTGCGCGCGGCCACAGCGCCCAATGCTCGATCGACGCGCTTCAGAGGCTGGCCGAGCGCGCCCCGCACGTCCATACCTGCGTCCACCTCATGTTCGGCTCCCCGATGGATTCGCCGGCCGCCGCGCGCGATGCCGCACGGATCCTCAACCGATTCGGCGTTCGGGGCGCGAAGCTCCATCAATTGATGATCCTCGAGCACACCATCCTGGCGCGCCGCTGGAAAGAGCAGCCTTTCCCGACTCTCTCGCTCGATCAATACGCGCAAGTCGTCGCGGACTTTATCGAAAACCTTTCGCCTTCGATCTACCTGGAACGGCTCTTCGCCAACGCCACCCACAAGGAAGAATGCCTGGCGCCGGAATGGAGCCGGGAGCGCTGGACTCCGCACAATCATATTCGCGATTTCCTCCAGACCCGCGGCTGCCGCCAAGGCGCGCGTCAATAACCCGACGCGTTTGACAGACTCATTCTGATTCAAGAGAATATAAACAGAATGAGTACAAAAACCGCAGAATTCGGAAATATGACCACTCTCATCTTCCGCGAAATGGAAAGCGCGATCGCCCGCGCGAAATCCCTCGAGGAAGCGCTCAAAGCCACCCAAGACGCGCTCCTGCGCGGCCAAGTCGAGCTCGAGCTGAGGCTTCGGTCCATGCCGACCCCGGAGAACACCGCGAACCTGGAGCGTATCCGCGAGCTCGAGAAACAAATCGCGGCGCTCAAGGCCGCGAATACCCAGCAGCTGGCCCGCGAGAAGGCCGCGATCGAAAAAAACCACGCGCTCGAACAAAAACTCGCGGCCGCGAGCTCGAAAAACAATCAGCTCACGCAGCAGCTCAAGGCCGGATCCCTCAAATGGAACGAGCTGGTCGCGAAGGTGAAAGCTCAAAACGAAAAGATCGAAGAATACTGGCAAAAAGCGGAAAACGACCGCTTCAAGCTCTCGCAAGAGCTCGCGATGGAGAAGGCCCGCCACATCGAGATCATGCGCGAGATCGAAGCGCGCAAGGTCGCTCGCCCGCCCGCGCCCCAACCCGTTCTCAATTTTCCGATCGCCGCCCAGACGCCCGCTCCGGTCGCGGCGGTCACCAGCCTGGACCGCGCGCAGAAACAACGCGAGCAAATCACCGAAATGCTGAAACAGAGCCAAGCGCGGTTGGCGGAGGTGAAAAAATCGTCCGCCCCGGACCCGGCGCGTGCGCAGGCCCCCAAACAGAAAACCGCCTCGCCGCGCGTGGGCCGGCCGTACGCGCTGCCTTCCGTGCAGAAAAATCGTTGAGATCCGAAGCGCAAACGGCTCAGACGACTGATTGCCGGTTGGTGTCTTGATAGTCTTTATGCCGCTCAGTGCCGCGCGCGGTCCCGAAAATACTCCGCAACTGCCCGCAAGCCGCCAGAATATCGCGTCCGCGCGAGATGCGCACGGTCGCGGTGAGGTTACGATCAAGCAAGTATTTCTGGAACGCCTTCACGGTTTCATCCGAAGGCCGTTTATAGATCGAGCCGGAATGCTCATTGAACGGGATCAGGTTGATCTTCGAAGGGATCTTCGCCGTCAGCTTCACTAGACGCGCGGCATCGGCCAGGCTGTCGTTGAAATCCTTGAGCATGACGTATTCGAACGTGATGCGGCGATGGGGCCCGAGCGGGTAATTACGGCAAGCATCGAGCAATTGCTCGATGTTCCACTTCTTGTTCACCGGCATGATTTCCGAGCGCTGCTCATCGGTCGTGGCGTTCAACGAAATCGCAAGCGAGACGTCGACGGTTTTGCCGAGCTCTTCGATCGCCGGAACCAGGCCCGAGGTCGAAACGGTGACCTTGCGCTTCGAAAAATTGAAGCCATCGGTATCGAGCAGGATCTTGCAGGCTTTCGAAACGTTTTCGAAATTATGAAGCGGCTCCCCCATGCCCATGAACACGATATTGGTAATCGGGGCGCGGCGCCGAAGCTCGTGGATCTGAGTCACGATCTCGTGGGTCTGAAGATGACGATCAAGCCCCTGCACGCCGGTCAGGCAGAACTTACAAGACATGGCGCAGCCCACCTGGCTTGAAATGCAGGCCGTCAGGCGCTTCCAATGATCGGAATCGAGAGCCTCTTGGCTCGGACGGCCCGCGAAAAACGCCTCTTCGCCCTTTTCCGAAAGCGCGGCGGGAATGATCACGCTTTCAATCGTTTTCCCGTCCTGGAGATACCACAAGAACTTATGGGTTCCGTCCACCGCCTGCTTTGAATAGTGCTCCTGGAGACGATGGATTTCGACGTTCTCCTTGAGCCATGCGCGGACGGGCTTGGAGAGGTCACTCATCAGGTCCCAATCGTCGACAAAACGCTGATAAACCCAATGATATAGCATCTTTGCGCGATATCGGGCCTGACGATCATCGCGACTTAAAGGCAGCAAATGAGCAGCTAGTTCTTCCAGAGTGAGCGATTGGAAATAGATCATTTCGGTCTGCTAATTAGCGGTTCGCGGCATTTTTTTCAATCTGAATTGTGGAAAACATCCGAAAATGCCCGGAATCACATTGACGAAATCACTCGGTTTCTCTATACCACCGGCCATCCTATGCAGTACCCAGGCGTTCTTTTGAGTCTTACCTTGTTCTTTGCCGCAACCACCGCTCGAGCCGACTATGATTATAGCTGCCGATGCATCTCCACCGGCGGATGCCGTTACGATACCGAAATCATCAAAATCAAGGTTTCCGGCCCGGAAGTAACGGCCCAAGTGCTTCGCTACTCGGATGTCACGCTCAGCTTCCTGCTGGATGCCAAATACGCTCCGAAGCGCGATACGAACTTCCTTCAATACCTACAAAACCCCGAAAAATCGGAGATGCTGCCCGACGGACCGATCACTCTTT
Organism: Oligoflexia bacterium; assembly: GCA_031292385.1. Taxonomy (GTDB): domain Bacteria; phylum Bdellovibrionota; class UBA1018; order UBA1018; family UBA1018; genus JARLHE01. The sequence goes on along the minus strand of JARLHE010000011.1, from coordinate 48,516 downwards.
GGATCGAAAAACCGCTGATCCAAGGCGGCTACCGGTTAAGCACGGGCGCAGTCGGCGGATTCGCCATGATCCCCGGCGATCATCCCTCGACTTTTATCTGCGCTCTTTAAAACCCGAAGAAACCGCGCGTCGCGATCAATGTCATGGCTTGCCAGCGAAAAGGCACGAGCTGGGCTTCGTTCGATTGAATAGCGACCGCGAGCTTTTTCCAAGCCGCGCGGGCGTGCAAAGAATCGCTCCCTAGCTCCGACCATTCAGCCCAATCATCGGCCGACGCGACCAGGCCTTGAACGGGCACGGCATGCTTTTCCGACAGATACTTCACGACCGCCGCCGGCGCGCGCGAACGATCCTGCCCCAGCGAAGTCAGATCCGGCGTATGAAAAAGCACCAGACGCCCGCGCCGGATCAAAACAAAAATCTCCCGATAGGAAACGCGAGCCATAGGGTTGTTCGAAGCCGCGGTCGCGGCTTCCTCGAGTCGAATGAAAAAACCGTAAGATGACGGAAGGATTTTGGCCCACCAGCCCTGAAGCGCGCCGATCAAAAAATGATGGGAGGCCGCTGACGCGTCAACCCCCGTCTGGATTTTGCTCTTGCCGCGGGAAATCACGCGCACCGTGCTCTCGTCGCGGAAAAACGCGGCCTGCTCGTGAATATGGGAAAGCGCGAGAGCCTCGGTGAGTTTCTGATCCGCCTGCTTGCGATCGATGATCGCGAGCTCGCGACCCGAGTACGCGTCGAAAAAAGCTTCCACGGATTTCCCGTGCCAGCGCGAGAAATCCTCGCCATCCGCGCTCTGCGCGGCAAGGATGATCGATCCGTCCGCGATGATATGAACCGTGCTGCTCGGGGCAACCGTCGTTTCGCCGGCCAGCAGCTTCGCACTCGACCGGCGGCGCGGATTGAAAATCGCGCTGAACCCGCGCCAATCGTGATTTAGCTCCATATCGACGCCTCCCCGCCTTCGCCAGTCGTGCCCAAACCCGGCAACTCCGCGGCGGCGGCCGCGAGCGAATTGGCCTTGCCTAAAGCTCCGAGCTGATCGGCGGCCCGGTTATCGGAACGAGTGCCTAAGCCCACTCGATCCACCGAAAGCGGCAACACTCCGCAAGCCGGCACGTCGAGCGCGAACCTTCTCGCGGCCGGCGCACCCGCACCAGCTTTCACGTCGCGAGACGCGGCGTTCGACGAAAGCTCGTTCATCAGATCCGAGATCGACACGCTCGTCGGAAAAAGGATGTCGCCGGAAACGCTGCCTCGGGTTCCGTTCAAAATAAACAAACCGACGCTTTGATCTCTCCGCGCCAAAGGAATCAAGCTCAAGCGCGCATCGCTCGCGCGGATGGGGTCTTCGACCTCGGCAAGAGCGGTGACCGCTCCGAAAAACTTATCCCATTCCGGCCCGGACAGATCGCGGGTGGGATCCAGCTCAGTCGGATCGTAAACGACCAGTTTCCCCGTCCCCAGTGGCTGGAGCCGGTAGGAAACCCCCAGACTGATCTCGATTTTCCGGCTGGTTCCGACCGAATCAAGCAAAGCCCGCGCCCCGTCCGAATAAAGGGCGCTTCGCGGAAGCACCAATACGCGGTCCGCGGCTTGCGACTGCCAGCGCAAAAGGCGCTGCACCGTCTCGCGCGTCAAGACGAGCGATGGATCCACGATCAAAACCAGGGCCTCTTGATTGGCGCCTTGTTCGACCCAATCGAGAGATGAAATCTTGCGGGCCGAAAGCCCGGCTTTTCGGAAAACGCTCGACCAAAGCCCCGGGCCGCTCCAAAGATGCGGGCAAAGATACAGGACTTCGTTTCGAAGACGCAAATCCCCCCGATCGACGGCGCGAGCGAACTTCTCCACGCGATTGCGGAATCCGCGCGAAAAAGAAAGCCACTCGTCCTCGTCGATCAAAACTCCGCCACCGCAGCCGCCGGCGAGAAGCAAGGACTTCAGCACCAAAAATTGGCGCTCGGAATCGGACAGCGCCCGGAATCCGCCGAGCGTGCTCCAATGAACGAACGGCACCGCCGCGGATTGGCTGCCCATCGAGCCCACGGAAGCGGCTTCATCAACAAGGCCCGAAAGACGCTCGAAATCGGCTCCGCGCCGACTCGACGAGAGGGACTGGAGAAAATAGCTGTAAGTCAGCGATGGATCGGCTTCGGGCGTAAAAAGCTCGATTTCGCGGATATTCACCGACTTCGCTCTTCGACGGGCGAAGTGCAAAGTCCGGTTGCGGAAGATCGCCTCGCATTGCTGATAAAACCAGGCGCGGTTGATGCGCTCCATTTCGTGGGTTTTCCAGCGGTTGGCCGCGGATGGCGATGATTCCGTGAATTCGGCGTGAGAGTAAAAATCATCCAGCCGTTGGCGGAAGCTCACTGCGGCATTGGCCGAATAATCGCCACAAGCCCCAAAATAAGGAGAGCTCGAAGAGCGGGTGCTGGGGCGATAGTATTTCCACAGGCTGCCGGTCAGGACAAGCGTGATGAAATTCAAGGGACGCCCCTGGGTTTTTTCAAAATCGGCGAGCAAGCTGTCGACCCTGGCGATGAAACTGTAATAGCGTTTCGTGAAATCCGACGACAAAAGCGACGGAATCGCGAACTGGTTCGGGGGCAACCCGATTACGATCGGCCCTCTTTCGATGCTCTGGGCCGCTGCCTCGGTCTTGCCGAGGATGTCCTTCGGCAACCCGGAATTCGGATAGTGGATTCCGACTTCGGGCGAAACAATCAACGAAACCGTCATATTTCTTTCGCTGATGCCCTGAAGAAAACGGACCAGCGTATGAGAAATATCTGACTCCAACGCTTGCCAAGGAAGGAAACTGGTCACATGACGCACGCCACTAAGAAGCAGCTCGTCAAGCCGATTCCCGATAAGAGGAACCTGCATTTCCCAATAATTCACAAGGATCTGCACCGGAAACTCAGCGGAGGTCCTAGTTGATTCGATGATCTCGTTGGTCGTTGTGTTGAATTCGCCCCCACCCATGTTATGGAGTATGACACGTTATTCAGTTACTTCAAGCACCCCTGATCAAAGAGGTCACCTTATTCTTATGTGGTTTTTTACTGATGAGCACAAAATGCTCCAAGACACGGTACGTCAATTCGCTCAAAGCTCCCTGGCGCCCAAGATCGAAACGCTCGACCATGAGGAAGGCTTCAACCGGGAATCTTTTTACAAAATGGGGGAACTGGGTCTTTTAGGGATCATCGTCCCCGAAGAAGACGGGGGCACGGGGATGGATGCGGTTGCCGCGACCATCACCATGGAAGAAATGGGCGCCGTCGACGCCTCGACGACCCTCTCCTACCTGGCTCATACGATTTTGTGCGTGAATCAAATCGCCAAGAACGGGACCCCCGAGCAAAAGAAAAAATACCTCCCGAAATTAATCAGCGGAGAACATCTGGGCGGCATGGGAATGTCCGAGCCCGGCGCCGGCTCGGATGCGCTCGGCATGAAGACCAAAGCCCAGCGCTCGGGCGATCAATATGTGATTAACGGCTCGAAAACCTGGATCACCAACGGCCCCAACGGCGACGTCTTTTACGTCTACGCGAAAACCGGCGAAGGCAAGCGCGACGTCTCGACTTTTTTGATTGAGCGCGGAATGCCGGGATTTTCAACGGGAAAGAAATTTTCAAAAATGGGCATGCGCGCCTCCCCTACCGGTGAGCTCGTGTTCGCCGATTGCCGGATTTCCGCCGCCCAACGCGTCGGCGAAGAAGGATCGAGCATCAAGATGATGATGCGCAATCTCGATATCGAACGCATCACGATTTCAGGCATCTCCCTCGGCATCGCGCGCGCATCGATCGAAGTCGCCACTCGCTACGCGAAGGAGCGAAGCCAGTTCGGAAAGCCGATCGGCGCGTTCCAACAGATTCAAGAGCGCCTGGCCGAAGCGTCGGCCTGGTATGAGGCCTGCCGCTGCCTCACCTATGATGCCGCAAAAATGTGGGATATGGGCATGATGGTCGGCAAAGAAGCCTCGATGATGGCCGCAAAAGCCAAACTGCAAAGCGCGCAAATGGCCACGAAAGTGGCGCTCGACGCGATTCAGATCTTGGGGGGTTACGGCTACACCCGTGAATTCCCCGTTGAACGCTATATGCGCGACGCCAAGCTCATGGAAATCGGCGCGGGTACGAACGAAATCCAGCGCGTGATCATCGCCCGCCAGATGCTCGGCGAGGCGGCCGACGCATAGGCGCTGTCCTTCATTTACCGGTAACGATCGCGGCAACGGTGTTTTGCACCTCACTGCTGTATTGGTTGATGACGTTTTGCGCCGGCACGCAAGAGCCTTGCTCCGCGAGCTCCGTGGCTTGAGTCACCGCTGACAATATCATCGGGAAGTTAGCCTGCGCGGTCTGCACAACCGGGCTGCTATAGATCGGCTGGTACGCGCTTCCGTTGAAGTAATAAAAATTCCAGTTCATGTAATACAAGAAATAGAGGCTATCGTTCTCGTAATCGAGACCGGCTCCGGATAGCACGCTCGCGCAGGACGCGGGCATTTGCCCGGTGATCTGATGAACGGCATTCGCCACCTCGGGAGCCCAAACATGAGCCACGTTGATATACCCTTGTGGGGTCGCATGAATCCCGTCCACGGTCTGCGTCGGATCATAATTTGAATATTGATCCACGACATGAATCGGATCGCCTTGGGCGACCCGCGCCCTGACGGTACTGATCAACCAGCCGTTATACTGGGTCACGTTCGCGGAGAAGTCGTACGCGGAAGTCACCCCGAGCGGAACCGGCGGCACGCCCGCCTGAGGCGTACCGAGCTGCGGAAAAATCGTACCCACGACGATCACGCTGTTGGGCGATATGCGGCGGATATCGTTCAGAAGGTTCGTCATATTCTGCTCGGCTTGGGCAACCGTCAGATGCTCGACGAAAAAGTCATTCGTCCCGGACATCAGGAGAACGACCTGCGGCTGCAAGCTTTGGATGGTTTGCAGCGGATAGATTCCATTATAACCCGCGAGCAGCATATCGGTCGCCCAGCCAGCCAGCCCTTCATGGTGATTATTCGCGTAAGTCGCGTCGCGAGTGTCGACCTGATCACCTACGTACTTAATCGTGACGCTTTGTTTTTGTAAAATCTGATCCAGCGTCTCGCGATAGCCCTCGGCGGAAAGCCCCCAAGTATTCGAATCGCCCAAAGGCATGACCGTCACCGGAGTCGAATTCGGCACCAGGCAGCTCGCGACCACGCTTCCGTTTTTGCGAACGCCATAATCCGGGTCGCCGCCACAGGTGGAAGGCTCAAACGTGATTTTGCAAGAGTTCTGGCCGTTACAAGTGCTTTGAACGTAACTCGAACAAGACTCGCTCGCGCCGGTCACGCCGTAAGTCGAACTCTGAATGTTCAGCACGGAGCCCGAATTGCAGCTCATCCCGAAGGTTCCGAAATCGACCTGCGTGGCGGAATAGGTACAAAGATCGCCTTTCGGGCAAGAGCTGCCGAAGGAGATCGACACCGGCGAGGGTTGAGGCCCGGGCACCACCGGCGCGGGGGCGCAAGAAGCGATGACTCCGCCGTTTTTGCGCACGCCGGAAGCCGGGTCGCCGCCGCAGTTAGTGGGGTTAAAGGTGATTTGACACGAACCCTGCCCATTACATTGCGTCTGTACGTAGCGGTAACAGGATTCACTCTTGCCGGTCACTCCGTAGGTCGCGCTCTGAATGCTCAGGACATTGCCCGCGCTACAGCTCATCCCATAGGTTTTGAAATCAACCTGATTGGCAGAGTATGAGCAGACTTCGCCATTCGCGCAGACAGTGCCGAAACTCAGCGGCACGGGCGGCGGAGGCGAACAGGAAATCGCCACGACGCCGTTATTGGCGGTACCGAGGCCGGAGTCGGCCCCGCAATTCGCCTGATCAAAGGTAATTTTGCAGGAGCTCTGCCCATTGCAGGCGGATTGCACGTAACTCAAGCAGGACTCGCTCGCGCCCCAAACGCCATAAGTCGCGGTCTGAACGGTCATCAAGCTGCTGCCGGCGCAGCTCATCGCGTAAGTTTGAGAGTCGACGCCGGTAGCGGAATACGAACAAATCGATCCGCTCGGGCAAACGCCGCCAAAACTGAGCGGCCCGCCCCACGGCAGAGAGGCCGGCTGCGCGCTCGCCGCCTCGGCATGAGCCGTGCTGCCTTCAGGAAGAATCGACGCCGCCTTGCCGGTCATATCGGCGGATGCCGAATTCACGCCCGCATCCGAGCCCGAACCCGAGTTGCAAGCGGAGAGAACCAAAAGCCCCAATGAAAGATGAACAACCCCAACCAAATTTTTCTTTTTGCTGTGTCTCATTATATCTTCTTAATGTAACACCTCTGGCGATCCGAAAAAGTGTGGCTCGCGGGACACAGGGGAGCTCGATTCGCCATGAACTCCGCGCCGCCCGCCCGCGTGGCGCCCGGGCTCACGCAAGCCACCCGCTCATTCCACTTGTCATCGTCGCGCCCGAAACACAAAAGAGACAAACAGTCTTGCCAATTATGGGTTCTGTAGTAGCCATAAGGGATGGACTTTCAGGAATCCCCGATTGAAACCGAACTTCGCGCTCTGGCACGCCGTTTTGCCGAAAAAGAATTGGCTCCGCTCATCGAAGCGGATGAGCGCGACGAGAAGTTCCGGCCTGAAATGATCGCGAAGCTGGGGGATTTGGGCCTCTGTGGCATCCCTGTTCCCGAAGAATACGGCGGCGCGGGGCTTGGCTACCAGGAATACGCGGCCGCGATCGAGGAAATCGCCGCCGTAAGCCTTTCTTACGCGATCAGCGTGGCCGTAACCGGGCTTCCTCAAGTCATTTTGAATCTGTTCGGAACTGAAGCTCAGAAGAGAAAATACATCCCCAAACTGGCGAGCGGACATGCGATCGGCGCCTTCGCCCTTTCCGAGCCCTCTTCGGGCTCCGATGCCGGCTCGCTCCGCACAAGCGCGCGTCGCGAGGGCGATTCCTATGTCCTGAACGGCACGAAAATGTGGATTACGCAGGCCGATTCAGCCGAAACGCTCATCGTGATGGCTCGCACCGGCGACTCCGGTTCCGGGCCTTCGGGAGTTTCGGCCTTTATCATTGAGAAAGGAATGAAGGGGTTCTCCACGGGCAAACGCGAAAAAAAGATGGGCTGCGCCATCTCGCACACGATGGAGATATTATTCAATGAATGCCGTGTTCCCGCCGACAATCTCATCGGCAAGGAAGGCGATGGCTTCAAAATCGCCATGACCGCCTTGGACAGCGGACGCATCACCATCGCTGCCAGCGCCCTGGGCATTTCGCGCTCCGCATTGGATATTGCCGCATGTCATGCCGGTATCCGTGAGCAATTCGGAAAGCGCATCGCGGAATTCCAAGGCGTATCCTTCATGTTGGCGGATATGGCCACTCAGCTCGAGTCCGCCCGACTCCTCGTTCAGCGCGCCGCCTGGCTGAAAGACAACGGAAAACTTTTTTCCACCGAAGCCGCCATGGCCAAGCTTTTCGCGACCGACGCAGCCATGAAAATCACGACGGATGCCGTACAGGTTCTCGGCGGTTCGGGATACACGCAGGATTTTCCGACCGAACGCTTCATGCGCGAGGCAAAGGTTTTGCAAATCGTGGAAGGCACGAATCAGATCCAAAGAATGATTATCGGCAGAGCTATCGCTAAAAAATCAAACGGAGCAACCCACTCATGAGCGTCACCGCTTCCCGCCTCGGCTCGGCGCCGATCACGATCGACTGGACCAATTTTTCCTCGGTTCCCGCCGGAGATTCAAACATCCGCATGCCCAGCGGCGGCAACGGCCATGTGGACGCGCATGCGTTAAATACGGCTTGGAGCGCCCTGAAACAACGCTTCGCCAGCGGCGAGGTCGGTTTTTACGATTCGCCGATCGACCCGCGGATTTCGGCCGCGCAAGAATGCCAGGAGCTCGCCACCAAAATCCTGAAGACCGGTCAATTCACCGACTGCCTTTTCCTGGGCATCGGCGGAAGCTCGCTCGGGCCCCTGAGCCTTCTCAACGCCCTTCCCGAAAAACGCGCCAACGACATTCGTTTTCACATTTGCGAAAGCCCGGACCCGCTGGAGTGGAAGTCCACCCTGTCCGAGCTTCAGCCGAGCAGCACCTTGGTCTGCGCGGTCACGAAATCAGGAACGACCTTTGAAACCCTGTCGCAGCTGCTTCTGGCAATGGATTGGCTCGGGGAAGCAAGACTTAAAACGCACCTCGTGGCGATCACCGATCCCGAGAAGGGCGATTTACGCGCCTTCGCCAAGCAACGCGAGCTCATGAGTCTGCCCATCGCACCCTCCATTGGCGGGCGCTTCAGCGTCTTTTCACCGGTCGGACTCTTCGCGGCCGCGCTCGGCGGCTTATCCGTGACGGACTTTCTCCAAGGCGCGAAACAGATTCGCGATCACATCGAAAAGGGTTCCCTCGAAAAGAATCCCATTTTCATTCTTGCTCATGAGCTGATCCGCCACGGGGCACGGCGCCCCGTCCATGTCTGCATGCCCTACTCCACCCGGCTCCGCTCATTCGGGCTCTGGTTCGTGCAGCTCTGGGGAGAGAGCCTGGGCAAAGACGGTAAAGGGTATACTCCGCTTGCTGCCGTGGGCCCGACCGACCAACACAGCATCCTGCAACTCCTGCGGGACGGTCCGGACGACAAAGTGACCGCTTTTATCACCGTGGATCAAGCAGATGATCCGGTTCGCATCCCGAACTCACCGATCAACCTGCCTGCCTTTAAAATCCTGGAGGGACGTACCCTTTACGATTTGATGCGGTATGAATACGAAGCCACGTCTTTGGTTCTCACCCGCCAACGCCGCCCCAATTTTTCCATCAAGCTCGATCGTCTGGACGCCCGAAACATGGGTGCCCTCTATTTCACGTTCTGCGTGCTCACCTCGGTGACCGGAACCTTGATGGGGGTCAACCCATACGACCAACCCGGCGTCGAAGAGGGCAAGGTTTATATCCGCAAATCACTGAGTGCCGCAACGCTGGCGCCGGAAAGCGAAGAAGAAGACGAGAACTCGCCGGTCAATCGCCTGCGCCGCCACCAAAGCACGGAAACCGAATAAAATCGTGAAGATATCGGAAGCGACCTTGACGGGTCTCATAGACCCCCGTAATCTTTGATTCATGGTCTGCCCCCCGCCGCCCCCAAACTCGCAGGACTCGTCCGACGCGCCAAACGCGCCAAACGTGGATGATTCCGACAAGACCGCCGTCATTTCGGGCGACCAAGAGACCCTCAAAAAGGAACTCGCTCGCGCCAAAGAGCAGGCGGCCTGCTTGATCATCATTCGAGGACAACCGCAGGGGCATCGCTTTTTTCTGACCCAGCCCGAGATGATCATCGGCCGCGATCAAGCCGCCGACATCGTCGTTTCGGATCAAAGCATCTCTCGAAAACACGGCAAAATCGCGGAAATCGGGGGCAAGGTCACTTTGACCGACCTGGGATCCTCGAACGGAACGTTCATCAACGATGTCCGGCTCGAACCCGGCTCGACCCGCCCGCTCGAAAAAGAAGATATGATCAAGATGGGCAACTCCATCTTCAAATATCTTCCCGCCGGCGAGCTGGAGATCCTCTTTTACGGGAACCTGGGCTCGGCCGCGCACACCGATTCCCTGACACGCATTTACAATAAAGGCTATTTAATCGAAGCGCTCGAGGCCGAGTTCAAGCGCGCCAAGGCGCTCCATAACGATTTCTCAATCCTGTTTTTCGATCTCGATCACTTCAAAAAGGTCAACGACACTTACGGGCACGACGCGGGCGATTTCGTCCTGAAAGAATTCACCGCCTTGATCCGCTCCAGCCATTTGCGCCCGAAAGACGTTTTCGCCCGCTACGGCGGCGAGGAATTCGTGGTCCTGCTTTCCGCGACGGGGGCGAAAGCGGCCGCTGAGCTTGCCGAACGGATCCGCGCGGCGATCGAAGCCCATGCCTTCATCTACGAAGGCAAGCGCCTGCCGATCACGACCAGCCTGGGCGTGGCCGAAATGCATGCCGGCGTCACCTCCGCCCAGACCTTGCTCAAAGCCGCTGATAAAGCCCTCTATATCGCCAAAGACGCCGGACGAAACCGCGTTGAAGTCGCGGGCGCGTAGCCAACTTGACAATACGGCATCAATGCTGGTATAGATACCGTATGAGCGCTGAGAAAAAAATCACCGTCATGCTGCCCAAAGACCTGCTGGAGCGCGCGCTCGACGCGAGCGGCGAAGGAATCACGCCTACTCTCCGCAAGGGGCTTGAGCTGGTCGCGGCAAAAAACACGTATCAGCGGCTCCTGAAGCTTAAAGGGAAGTTCGATCTGAAAATCGACCTGAACGAAGCCCGCGAAGACCGGGAAGCGTAAGTGATCGCCGCCGACACGAGCGCATGGATCGATTATTCAAAAGGAGTTGAAAGCAGACAGGCCCTGATCCTCGAGGGCTCCCTGGGCGACGGGACTCTCGTCATGCCCACGCCTGTTTTTTTCGAGATCTTGAGCGGCCCCGGCCTCACCCAAGAGGCAAAGATATTGATCACCGAGCTTCCGAAGCTCGACATCCTACCCGGCTTCTGGGAGCGCGCCGGCGACCTGCGCCGCACGCTTCTGAAAAAAGGCCTCAAAGCACGTTCGATGGACTGTCTCATCGCCCAGAACTGCATCGATCACCAAGTCGCCCTGATCGCGATCGACTTGAACTACCGGCACTTCGCGAAAGCAGGGCTGCGGCTTGCGGGTTGAAAACTGCCGTGAGTCGCGCTAGCGCCTGCCGAACGACGAGACGCGAATCTTGTCTGTCGACAAAAATGATCGGCTTTTTCCATGGTTTGCTTTTACGCTCCCCGCGTGATTGAGTCGAAACCCACTCATATGAGCGCAAAAGTCCAAGTCTTACCCCCACAAGTCGCAGAGCGTATCGCCGCCGGCGAAGTCATCGAACGCCCAGCCAGCGTTGTCAAAGAGCTGATTGAAAACTCGATCGATGCGGGCGCGACCGAGATTTCGGTCAATCTCGAAGATGGCGGAAAATCCCTCATTGAAATCACCGATAATGGGCATGGCATCGCCCCCGAAGATCTTGTCATCTGCATTCGCCGGCATGCGACGAGCAAATTAAGCTCCCTGGACGATCTCGAACGCATCGTCACTTTGGGTTTTCGCGGAGAAGCGCTCCCGTCGATCGGGGCGGTCGCGGACGTAGAACTCCTCTCCCGCGCCAAAAACGAGGAGAGCGCGGCCGCACTCTCCATTCGCTCCATGATCGCCGAGCCGGCCGCGCGCTCGATCACTTTCGGACATTTCCTGGGCTCCCCTCACGGCACCCGCGTGCAAGCGCGCGGCCTTTTCGCGCAGGTTCCGGCACGCCTTAAATTTCTGAAAGCGCAAAGCGCCGAAGTGGCCCAGATTCGCGAGTGGATCGAACGCTTGGCGCTGGCGCGCCCCGAAACCGGTTTTCGACTGATCAGCGACGGCCGCGCCATCCTGACCCTCCGCCCTCAAGAAGAATCGGCTCGCGTACGCACCATTTTGTCGGATGCGTCGGGCGATTATCCGATGGTGACGTCAATCACCAAAGAGCCCAAGAACGGCATAAAAATACGCGCGCACTGGCTCCAAGGCATGAGCTCGCATTCGACCAAACGCCTAGTTCAAGTCGTCAACGGCCGGGCGATCCGCGACCGCATGCTCCAACAGGCGATTCTCACATCTTTTAAACAAGCCCTTTTGCCAGGCCAATTTCCCTCGGTCGCGGTTTATATCGACGTTCCGACCGCCGAAATCGATGTCAACGTGCATCCCACGAAAACGGAAGTCCGCTTTCTCAATAGCCGCCAGGTCTTTCATGCGGTCGAAAGCCTGCTCTCGGAAATGATTCGCAACAACGGCGCTCCGGGCTTTGTTCCGGGATCCGAGAAGCACGAAAGCCCGACTCCCTGGCAACCCGCCGCGGGTTCAAGCTCAGGATATACGGGATGGCAGGCGCGCGATTCGTTTTTCGCTCCGTCCGCACAGGCCCCTTTGCAGCTCACGCCAAGCTGGGCCGCGCAATCGGCGCTACAGACGCAACAGGCCGAGCAAACCCTCGACTACGCCGACACGCACGGCCTCACCCGGGACCGCTATGTGGGCGCGTTTTTCAACACTTACCTTATGTACGATCTCGGCGAGGAACTGGCCTTGATCGATCAGCATGCCGCCCATGAGCGGATTCGTTACGAGCTCCTGAGACACCGCGCTCTCAACGCCGCGCGGGGGGCCAGCGGCTCCGCCGGATCCTCTCAGGCGCTGTTAATTCCGGAAGCGATCCGATTTCTGGCCGAAGACCGGGCAACGCTTGAGCCTCGACTCGAATTTTTAGCCGCCTTGGGGTTTGAAACCGAAATCTTCGGCGAGGATACGCTGCTTTTTAGAACCATCCCGGCCGAATGGGGGTCGGCGGAACTGCGGATACGCCTCAAAAATCTCATCGATCGGCTCATCGCGATCGAAGTGGACGAGCCGAGTCCGGACTGGAGAAAGCTCCTGGTCGATGAAAAGCTTTTCGAAAAGCTCGCGAGCGAGGCCTGCCACTCCGCCGTTCGCGCCGGCGATCGCTTGGAGACCCTGGAAGCCTTGGAAATCGTCGAACAGCTTTTTCGATGCGAACATCCTTGGAATTGCCCGCATGGCCGGCCTACCGTGGTGCGAATCCCCAAAAGCCGGGTCGAGGAATGGTTTCAGAGAAAAGTGTAGCCCCATCGATCGCGGTTCTGACCGGCCCGACGGCGAGCGGTAAAACCTCGCTCGCGCTGGAGCTGATCGGGAAGCAGGGCATCGAGATCGTCAATGCCGATAGCCTGCTCGTGTACCGCCATATGGATATCGGAACCGCGAAGCCCTCGCGCGCCGAGCAAACCCAAATCCCGCACCAGCTGATCGACATTCGCGATCCGAACGAGGCCTTCACCGCCGGCGACTTCAAGCGAGAGGCCGAGGCGGCCATTGCCGATATCACCCGGAGAGGAAAACGCGCCCTCATCGTGGGCGGCACGGGGTTTTACCTGAAGGCGTTGCTCTACGGGCTATGGGAGGCGCCGGAAAGCGATCCGGAACTCCGGAAAGCGCTCAATGAACTCACCTGCGCGGAACTCTTTCAGGAGCTCGAAAAGCGCGACCCTGCCTCGGCCTTGCGAATCGGCATCAACGACCACTATCGGCTGGTCCGGGCGGTTGAATTGATTCGGATGAGCGGCAAGACCCCTTCCGAGCTCGAAGCCGCGCAAGCAATCAAGGCGAAAAGCGCTGACCCGCGCTTCGCCCTTTGGATCATGGACCGCCCCAACCCAGAGCTTTTTGCCCGGATCGACGCTCGCGCCCGCATCATGGTTCAAACAGGCCTTATTGAGGAAACACGCGCGCTGCTTTCGCGTTTTCCCGGCGCCCGCCCTTTGGAAGCCGTCGGCTATCGCGAGACCGTGGCGTTTCTCGAAGGCCGCGCCCCGGCCGGCCGGCATATGCGCGCCGGCACGGACGGACTGGTGGACGAAATCGCGCTCGCGACCCGGCAGCTTGTAAAAAAGCAACGGACCTGGTTCCGAGGCCAGGCAAAAAATGCAATCTGGTTTGAGCTCGATCGCGACCGCGACTCGCTCCTTCAAGCCTGGCAGGCTGTTTACGGATGAAATAAATCATGCAACACTCTCGTGCCTATGGTTTTGATTCCATCTAAAAAAGCTTCAGCCGCCGGCCTATCGGCAAAGTCCTCTAAAGACGCGGGCGTGAACTCGGAGCATCGGATTATCATCGTCTCGGACGGAACCGGAGAGACTGCCGCTCAAATGACCAAGGCCGCGATGGTGCAGTTCAGCGGCCGGAACGTTCATTTCACCCGCTATAAGAACGTTCGGAACGAAGCCCAAATCGAGGCCATTTGCGATGACGCCGGTAACAAGCGCGATCTCGTCATCTACACGATCGTCTCGCCGCAGCTTCGGGCATTTTTATTAAATAAGGCGCGCGAAAAAGATATTCCCTGCGTGGACTTGCTGGGACCGCTTTTGATGGGGCTTGCCGGCCACTTCGGCTACGAGCCGAAATCGATCGCCGGCCTGCTTCACGACGTAAACGAAGAGTATTTCAAAAGAATCGAAGCGATGGAATACACCATCCAACACGACGACGGCCGAGACCTCACGGGCTTGAACAAAGCCGATATCGTCATCCTGGGAATCTCTCGGACCTCCAAAACGCCGCTCTCGATGTATCTTTCGCATCAGGGCTGGAAAGTGGCGAATATTCCGCTCATTCAGGGCTTCGGGGTTCCCAAAGAGGTCTTCGAGGTGGAGCAGCGGCGCGTCATCGCCCTGACCATCGACCCCGAGGATCTGGCCGTCATTCGTCGCAACCGCCTGGAGCGGCTGGGACATGACCGCGGCGGCGAATACGCCGATCCCGATAAAGTGAATCAAGAAATCGAATACGCAAACGAGCTTTTCCGAAGCAACCGCAAATGGCCGGTGTTTAACGTCACCGGCAAAGCTTTGGAAGAAACCGCCTCCGAAATCATTAAATTAATGGCATCGAGGCGACTAACTCCGGTTCATATGATGGGGAACTTGCCTCCAGTGCCGGAAAGCGGTAAGTCCTAATAAATTAAACTGAGGTATTTATGGCAAACGCACCTGTGGCACATCCAACCAGCCGTCGCGGCGAAAAAGTTTGGTTCAACGGCAAGATCCTTCCGGAGTCAGAAGCCCGTATCAGTTTGTTCACTCACGGACTGCATTACGGCGTCGGCGCATTCGAAGGCATCCGCGCCTATAAGCAGAAAAACGGCGGAGGCGCCGTTTTCCGCTTGGTGGAACATATGGACCGCCTCGTTGAAAGCGCCAAGATCCTGGATTTGAAATTGCCCTACAGCAGTGAGCAGCTCGTCCAGGCCGCGCTTGAAGCCTGCCGGGCCAATCACTTCGAAGAATGCTACATCCGCCCGATCATTTACACCGCCGACGGTCCGCTGGGGGTCAACCCGGGCGCTAACCCGCCAATCGACGTCGCCATCCTCTGCTGGGAATGGGGCAGCTACCTGGGCGCCTCGAACGGCGCGCGCCTGAAGGTCTCGAGCTTCATCCGACCGCACGTCAATTCCTCCATGACCAAAGGCAAGATCACCGGCCAATACGTGACCGGCGTGCTTGCCAAGCGCGAAGCGCTCGGTGCGGGCTATGACGAAGCCTTGCTGCTCGACACCGAAGGATTCCTCACCGAAGGCTCGGGCGAGAATCTGTTCATGGTGAAAAACGGCATCGTGAAGACAACCCCTCTCACCTCGATCTTGAACGGCATCACTCGCGACACGATCATCCGTTACTTCGAAAACAAGAAAATCCCGCTCAAAGAAACCCGCTTCACCCGCGACGAGCTCTGGTGCGCGGACGAAGTCTTCTTGAGCGGAACGGCCGCGGAAATCACGCCCGTCCGCGAAATCGACGGGCGCACCATCGGCAATGGCGCGAATGCCGGAAAACCGGGCCCGATCGCCTCGATGCTCCAGCGCGACTACCAGGCCATGGTTCGTGGCGAACTGCCCGAATACGGCAAAAACTGGCTCACTTCGATCTGATTTCAACCTTGAGACTCTGGCAATGCCGGCGAGGCCTGACCTCGCTGGCCGTCGCCCTTCTTGGTTGCTTTTTATTCCATACTTTTTATTTTCATGACTCATTGGATAATTCCGCCTGGGTCAAAAAATACACATTCGCCTGCCTTTATGGGCTGTAACACAATTAAATCTCCTTCTAGAGCGCCGTATCACGAGGCAAAGCTCTTCTGAGCATGTGTCAAAAATCACACATTTCGCGCGAGCCCAAAGTCAATCATAATCGATTATGCATGTGGTACGTTCAACGCTCTCGTGAATTGATGGCGATTTCATTTTTGTGCTGGATCACCAGCGCTTGCTCAATGAGCACGCCTGGTACGAGCACCCTGCAGATCACGCTCCCCTCCTCGGGAGCGCAAGAACGGTCACAGGTGCGCGCACAAACCACTTCGGCATCTCCGACGCCGATCCCGAGCTCGACCGATGCTCCCTCCAGTCTTTCCGGCTTCACTTGTTACGGGGTCAATGTCTCGGCACCCGATATTTCTTATAACGGCATGTTTAGTTGTTCCGACCCGGCCAATACGCCCTCCATCCTTGCCGGCTTTGTGCCGGCGGCGGGCGCGAACGGAACGATTTCAGTCACGGTCCCGACGGGAAGCGCCCGAACCATTGAAGTCTTCGGGGTCATCAGCACCGTGGGTTGCCCCGATATCCAAACTCTCCTTGCTCAGCCGGCGGCAACGCGATTCGCGAATATCAGCGAGCCGATCCTTCTCGCTTCGACCACGACCGATGTTTTCGCCGACAGCACGGTCACGCTCACGACCAGCTACAACCCGAGCTCGCCGAGCTATCTCTTCCACAACTGCAATAGCCTTGGCGGATCGTCCGCAATCCCCGGCGGAACCTTGCTTTACTCTTTAGCCAACGGCACGCCCAACACGAATCCCAGCCCGAGCCCAAGCGTCGCCCCGAGTCCGCTGCCTGAACCCATCGCGGTTTCCAACCTAAGCGGCCAGATCAAACTCTTTGCCTTTAATTCCGCAACTAACATCATCAATGGATACAGCGGCTCCGTGCAGTCCGTGAGCGGCGCGACCTTCGGCGCGCTGCCTTCGAGCATCCCGTCGCCGAGCCCGTCGCCGATCGTGGGCATGGGCCTCAATCCGACCACCAGTCAGATCTATATCGCGGATGGGCGAACCTATTCGCCCAACTATGTTGAATATTTCGCACCGGGCAGCGGCTCGACGATATTCAATCCATTTACGGGCTATACCAACACCTACACCAATGTTCAGACTCAGATCGCGCTGACAAGCGACCTTGCCGGAAACATTTACGCGCTCACCTCGACGAGCGGCTACTATTTTCTCAACGTCATCACGACTTCTACGGGCACGCCCGTCAGAGCGTATACGGTCCCGGTGCCATCGAGCGCCATCACCACCTGCGCGACCCCCTGCACTTCGATCGCGGTGCACGCGGCGACTCAAGATCTGTACGTACTGAGCGGCACGAGCATTACTTCTTTCTCGATGTCCTTGTCGGGAACTCCGACTCTCACTCAGCTCGCGACTTTCCAAACGACCTCCGGTGGAGGCCTGCTTGTCGCGCCGATGGGAATCGCCGTTGGCCCCGCGAACGAAGCCGTTTATGTCGCGAACAATAACAGCGGCGGATCAGTCGCGGTCTTCAGTGCCCAAACGGGGGCATTCTTGACCGAGTGGCCGGTCACCAACAACGGAGTAGCCGGGCAAGCAGCGGGCATTGCCCTCGACGCCATGGGAGTCATTTACGTGACCGACTCCCACAACCAATTCATCGATATCTACGCGAGCTTCGCGGGACAAGCGCCTTAGAGGCTCAAAAGGCCCGAGCACCCGCGAAAAAATCGAGCGCCATTTCCACTTCGTCCGGAGTAACGGTCGCGGTCCCACGCTTGCCCACCTCGACGCCGGCGGCGAGATTGCCGATGATCGCGGCTTCGCTGATATTCGCTCCCCCCGAAAGCGCAAGCGCAAGCACCGAAATGACGGTGTCGCCAGCGCCCGACACATCGTAAACTTCGCGGGCATAAGTCGGGATGAGCTCGATCGTGCGGCTTCCGGCTGAAAAAAGGGCCATGCCCTCCTTGCCGCGGGTGATGACCACGTGTTCCGCCGAGGTTTCGTCGAGAATAAAGAAACCCGCCTCGGCGAGCGTATTCTCATCGCGGATCTTGATTCCCGAAAGGCTTTCCGCCTCGCGGGTATTGGGAGTCAGCAGCGTCGCCCCCTCGTACCAAGCCAGCGGCGTTTTCGCGTTCGGATCGATCGCGACGCACTTGCCGGCCTTGCGGGCGGCGCTGATCAAGCTCGCTGCGAGATCCAAGCTGAGCAAGCCCTTATGGTAATCTTCGATCACAACGACGTCGCAATCCTTCAGCAAATTCTTGAAGGTCTTCAAGACCTGGCTTTCGGTATGGGACGAGAGCGGGCCGATCGTCTCGTAATCCACGCGCAAAAGCTGCTGGCGATCGCTGACGATCCGCTCCTTCAGAACCGTTCGGCGCTTGCCGTCGGTCACCAGATGCTGAGCCGAGATCCGGGTCGCGCGCAGCAGCTTTTTGAAGTCATGAACGATGCGGTCATCCCCCACCACTCCCAGCAGCAGCGGCACGCCCCCCAAAGCCTGGACGTTATCGGCGACGTTCGCGGCCAAGCCCAGTTTCAACTGCTCTTCTTCCACCAATACGATCGGAACCGGCGCCTCCGGCGAAATCCTCTCGACCGAGCCGATGGTGTAACGGTCCACTCCCACGTCGCCCACGACCAGAACGCGACGCATGCGCATTTTTCTGCGCAAAATATCCCGCAGCCGACCGCGCTCCCACTCAACGGGACGGATTTCCCGGAATGAAAATCCCTTCGCTTTGTTTTTCTTCTTCATCTCAGTCACCCAGTTTAGGCTGCATTTGGCTATCGAGCTGGCGTTTGACCTGCTCAATCGCCTGATTGACGGTCAAACTCCTCATGCAGGGGAAATAATTGCAGAGATTGCCGATACACTTAAAATCCTGCCCGCAATAAACATCCGGCACCAGAATACTTGCCTGGTCTTCGTCCACGCAATAAGGCCCCCAGCGGATCACGCTCTGCACGCGCACCGGGGGATAAAACGTCAGCACCGGCTTCCCGAGCGCCACCGCCAAATGCAAAGTGCCGGTACTGGGCGCCACGACCAGATTCGCATGCGAATAGATCCCGGCCAGGAACTCGACGCTGTTGACAGTGCCGTTGTAAAAAATCGTCTTCTCGGCCAGCGCCTTGCCGAGAGTTTCCCGGATCCGGGAAAGAAGCGAAGTCTCGGCGGCGCCGCCGCTCACCAATACCTGGTGATCCGTCCGATGAAGGGCTCGAATCAGTTCGATGTAATTCGCCTCGGGCCAATTCAAAGCCGACCCGGCCATCCCGGGATGCACCACCACCAAGGGCTTTCCGGGCTTCCAACCCTGGCTCAGCAGCCAAGCCCGCGCCTCTTCTACGCTCTGCGGCGAGCAGTTCACCCGGACCGGGACTTTTCGGGTGCCGACGCGTATCCCAAGCTTCCGCAAAAGCTGGAGATTGTAGTCGGCTTCGTGCATCTCCACCTGGGACCGGCGCTGTCTTACCCCGCGATTATAGAAAAAATAAGAATGAAGCTTGCCGAGCGGGCCGACCCTGAAACGGATCCTGGCCAAGAAAGCCGCGAGCCCGATGCGCCACTGGCTTTGAAGAATGATGGCGACCTTGAATTGCCTCGAGCGCAGCTCGCGGATCAAACGCCAAATTCCCCGGATCCCGGAATGAAGGCGATCCGGATCATAAACGATCACTTCGTCAACCGCCGGCAGGCCGCGGATCAATGGCGCCACCATCTCGCGAACCATCACCGCCAGATGACACTTGGGATAATGCCGCTTGATGACCTCGAAAACCGGCGTGGAGAGGATCACATCGCCCATTCGATCGGCGCGAACCACCAGGATCCGGAGCGGATCGCTCGCGTCCGGTGATTTCTGCTCGCGTGTGAATTCAGTTCCCGCTTTCGACACAGTTACCGGCCGGGTTTCTCGATCGATTTCATTTGCAGTTTTTGGCGGACGATTTCTTCCATTTTAGCGACTACCTCATCGAGGGTCATGCGGCTGGTATCCAAGTCTATCGCGTCTTCGGCCCGCTTCAAAGGGGCAACCTGGCGGGTCGTATCGCCCCGGTCGCGCTCGACGATCTGCTTTTTCAATTCCTCGAAAGAAGGCGCATCCGCGCCCGACGCCTCAAGCTCGGCCAAGCGGCGCTTGGCCCGCTCGTCCACATCGGCGGTCAAAAAGAACTTCACGTCGGCATCCGGGAAAACCACCGTTCCGATATCGCGTCCTTCCAGAATCGACTTTCCGACGCAACCCAGCCTTCTCTGCAACCCGAGAAGCGCGGCTCGCACCTCGGGGATGGACGAGACCCGCGATGAAGCCATGCTCACTTCCGGAGTGCGAATGAACTCGGTGACGTCGCGGCCGTTGGCAAAAAGACGATTCGACGGGTTCTTCCGAGGCATTCTCTTGAATTCCAGCTGCGTCGTACCGGCGATTTCCTTGGCATTGGCTTCGATCGCGGAGAAGTCCAGCTCGCTCTCCGGACCCACGCCCGATTCTTTGCGAAAACGTTCGATCGAAAGGAAAGCGATACTGCGGTAGAGCGCGCCGGTATCGACATGAATAAAACCCAAAAGCTCCGCCAACCGGCGCGTCGCTGAACTTTTACCGGTCCCCGCGGGTCCGTCAATCGCAACAACCGGCCCTTGTTTCGCTTCCATCTTAAAGCTCATCGCCCCTCAATAGATTTAACGAAAAGATCGCGCAATACCCGGACGGCCTCGCGATTTTCCTGATCGGTTCCCACGCTGATCCGCAGAGCATGCCCTAAGCCGTAGGCATCGACCGGACGGAAAATCACCCCGCGTTCGAGACACGCCTGATAAACCGCGCTCCCGGGCTTTCCAAAGCCCCGTTTCGCGTCGATCAGCAGAAAATTTCCCTGGCTCGGCCAATAGGGCACATCCATCGCCTCGAGCGACTCCTCCCAAAACTTCATGCCCCGGCGATTGGAAGCGACGGACTTTTTCACGAAAGCGCGATCGGAAAGCGCGGCCACCGCGCCCACGAGCGCCGGAATGTTCATATTGAAAGGCGTGCGGATTTTGTCGAGATTTCCCACCAATTCGGGAGTCGCGATGCCGTATCCCACCCGGAGGCCTGCCAACCCATACACCTTCGAGAAAGTGCGCATGATCACGACATTCGGATACTTACGGAAAAACGGAAGCGGATCCGGCAGATCGGAAGCGCTGACGTACTCCCAATAAGCGTAATCCAAAACCGCAAGCACGGCGCCGCCCCGAATCTTCGATAAACTCTCCAAAAAGCGTCCGAGCTCTTTCTCGGTGACGTAGGTGCCGGTCGGATTGTTGGGATTCGGGATGAAAACCATCCGCACGCGCTCGTTCTCGCGCACGAGCTTCAGCATCGCGTCGAGATCGAAGCGAAGATCGGAAGTGAGCGGGGATTCGAGCGTCTTCACGCCCTGAACCTGCGCGCGGATCCGATAAGCGCTAAAAGCCGCCTGCGAGGTGACGATGAAATCGCCGAGCACGCAGTAAGCGCGCACCAAGAGGTCGCCAACCTCATCCGAGCCGTTCCCTAAAACCAGCGAGCGAGCTTCGACGTCGAGATGGGTCGCGAGCGCCTTCTTCAGCCAGTAACCGCTCGCGTCCGGATAGCGATACGTTTCCTTGATCGAGCGCGTGATCGCGGCGATCGCCTTGGGACTTGGGCCCAACGGATTTTCATTCGAAGCGAGCTTGATCACGCGCTTGAGCTTGAATTCGCGCTGGGTTTCCTCGATCGGCTTACCGGGCGAGTAAGGGACGAGCTTGCGAATATATTCAGGAACTTGCGATTGAATGATCTCGGTTGGCATGAATGAGGACTAGACCACGGGACGGACCTTGACGCAAGCCCACTCCATGCCTTCCCATTCCTCCGCGAAACGAGAAAGAACCTCTTTGGCCCAAGCCTGCGGATCCACCTGGAGCTCGGCCAGGCCGATGGCCGGCACGGTCGCCCCGGAAGGGTCAATATTAATGCCGACGTGTAAAAGCTGCGAAACCGGCGACGCAGTCACGATCGAAACCGAAAGCTTTCGCTCGGCCTCGCTCCCGCTCTTTTTCAAATAAAGGTCATCGCCGGAGCGCCGGATCTGCCAGCCCTGGGCCTGCACGCGAGTTAAAAGCGACTCAAAAGCAACCGACATAAAAAGCCGTTGAATGAGCACGCCTTCACGCAAACTCGTCCCAAAAAACTCGCCGATGAAATGAATCATGGAATGCGCCGCAATATGATCATTGGCTAAGCGATCTTCCCAATCCACCAGCTTTGCTGTCTCCACCCGGCAAGGCCCCTGAAAAGCGCCGATCCCACTCCCCTTCAGGTTCAGCTCCGTCAGCAAAAAATGCGGCCGAAGCTCAGAACCCGTATAGGTGCGCTCCGTCTCTGAAAACAATGTGGTTAACATGACCTTTTCACCGTTTGACCCATCGCGCGCGCGAACCGCTGGCAAGATTCGCAAACCCCGCATCTCTCCAAGCCTCCCTCATAGCAGCTCCAAGTCATATCAAAGGGAAACGGCTTCTCCAGCTTCGAGAGCGTCGCCACCATCTCGCGCTTATCCTGCATCAATGTGTAACAGGCCACCCGGACATGATTGGCGGTCGATAATTCCAGCGCGCGCGTCGCGCGGGCCGTGAAATCGGCCGAATTATCGGGAAACGTGGCCGCTTCCTCGCGATTGAAACCGACAACCACCTGAGCGCAGCCCAGGCTCTCCGCGAAGGCGGCGGCGGCGTTGATGAGCACGCCGTTTCGATTGGGAACCCAAACCGCTTTCGCCGTCTCGAGCGAGCTTTTTAAATCATCCAAAGTGCCGCTTTGCGGTGCGGGCATCTCACGGCTCACATCGGTCAACGAGCTTCCGCCAAGCTGCCCGAGCCATTCGATCCGCAAAACGCGATGCTCTACCCCGTAGTAGCGAGAAAGCTCCCGGGCCGCTTCGATCTCGCGCGCGGCCGCCCGTTGGCCGTAATCGGCGGTCAGGCATAAAACAGGCTCGTCTTGAACGGCGCAAATCGCCAGATTCGCGGCCGAGTCCAATCCCCCGGAAAGGAGGATCACCGATCTGCTCATGAATTCAACGAACTCTTGGCGCCCAGGTAAGTGGCCGAGCAGCGTTCGTTCTCCCAAATCGTGACCCGATCGATCCAAGTATCGGCGCCATCGACGATTTTGGCCAAGCGATCGAAAGCCAGCTTCGCGATCGCCTCCGCCGACGGATTGATCTCCCGAAAATCAGGCAAGAGATTCAGATCCTGGTGGTCCCAAGGGGCCACGAGCTCCTTCGCAGCCTGCTTCAGAGTGCGAAAATCCATCGCCATTCCGATGGAATCCAGCTTCTTGGATCGGGCAAAGACTTCCAGCACCCAGTTATGTCCGTGCGGGCGAGCGCAATCCCCTGGGTATCCCTCAAGATGATGGGCGGCGGGAAAATCAACTTTCACTCGTAATTCAAACATAATTAACTCTTTGATAACTCTTGGGACCGAAACTCAAAAACACCGCGAGCGATCGTTTCGAAGTAAGCACGCGTCTTGAGCGGCCTGAACGATTTCTTCGCGAGAAGGGAATCCAATTTGGCCGGGCCCAGATTATAAGCCGCAACCAGATAATACGGATTCAATTCCTGGTATCGGCCCCGTAAGTAGGTCCGCAAATACGAAAGATACGCCACTCCCACGCTCACATTTTCAAAGGGGTCGAGCAATTTCTTCCGAGAAATCCGGGCCGTCGCAGGCATCACCTGCATCAACCCCACCGCGCCCGCGACCGAAACCACTTGAGGGCGAAAACCGCTCTCGGCTTGAATCATGGATAGCACAAACGCGGCATCAAATTCATATTGATGACAAACATCCAGAATATGCGCGGCCAGGCTGCGAATCCGACCGGCAGAAAGCCCTTCCATCCGATCAGCAAGGATTCCCGAAAGCCGCTCGACGGTCATCGCGTTCGACGCCGGCGCGGAGCTCAAATTATCCGACGCCTCAAGCTTTCGGATGGAGGCATTCGGACTCCAAAACGCTATCAACGACAACAACGCAAGCGCCAATACCTGATTTAAAAACTTTAATACTCGGTAAATCACGCGGGGCGGACCTTACCGGGCGGGACCCCCGCTGTAAAGCCGTAAGTGACTCAAGCGAGCGGGCCTAAAATTCCCGCCATTCCGCCTCTTCTTGGTCAATCGGCAAGACCATCGCATAAGCGTCTTCCCCATTGGAATAAAAGGCTTTTCTTAAATGCTGAGTGGTGAAATGCAGCTTCTGATAGAGCTGGACTGCGGCGATATTTCCTTTTCGAACGTCGAGCAAGAGGCGCTTGGCACCCGACTTCAAGGCGAAATCGATCGTTTTTCGGACCAGAAGCTGCGCATACCCCCGGCTCCGATAAGGCAGCGCGACCGCCAAATTCAGGATCTGGCACTCCTCATACATATGCCAAAAGACGATGTAAGCCGCGATCACGGTATCGGTTTCGTCATCGGTCAAAACATAAGTCTTGCTGTAAGGCTTCGCCAATTCCGATCGGAAATTTTCTTCGGTCCAAGGGGCCACATGGACCTGGTTCTCGATCGCAACCATCGCCGGCACATCATCAATCGTTGCTTCGCGAAGCGAGAAACTTTCCATGAGGCCCCCTTTCTCATAACTCCCTGATTACGCCAAGAATAACCTCACTGGCATGGAGCCGGCGCTGCCGGCACGGGCGACACCGATCCTTCCGGAACGAAGCCCAACCGATGCCCCGTCGGCACGGCCGCGATTCCATCAACATGCACGAGATGACCGAGCGGAAGAGAAGATCCCTCGGCGGTTTCTTCGGCTTCCGTGATCCAGATATCCCGTGCCACGCTCCCGGTGAATTGCACGCCGGCGATAGACCAATGGGATTGAGCGCTGACCTGGATGGGCGGAAGAGTGTCCAGGTTATTGGGACCCGGCGGCATTGGGATACAAGTCGGCGCCCCCGTAGGTGACATCATCAAAACATGAATGAGCGTGCATCCGAGCACCGTTACCGTGTCGGGAACCGGAAGCCGGCAAGCCACTTCGCCGCTCGGGAAGCCCGCAACCCAGTTTAATTGGATATGTCCCAAAGGCGGGAGAGGAAACGATACCCACTGATTCAGCGCAGCGGGCGTCCACTCCTCGCCACTTTGAATCCCTGCGAAAGCGAGGGCGCGATCCGGCCATGAGAGAGGATCGATGCCGGCATCATTCGGCTGCATCGTGTTTGGATCGAGCGAGAATCTTTCGTGACCGACAATCGTCTGCTCCGACAAACCGAATGAGCGGACTCTGATCCAGACCAGGAGCGGGCGCGGGGTCGGATTCGCGAATTCGGTCGTTTCATAAGCGTATTTTCCCGCCGCCAGATCAGCATACGCGTCCGCGGGAGCCTCCGAACCGGTGGACGCCAGCCAATCACGGGTCATCACCTGGTCGGGGGGCCAACCCTGAAGCGAAAATGTAGTCTGCAATGAAACATGGCTTTGATCGGAAAGCCGGAAATCCAAGCTTAAAACCTGCTGATCCGCTGGACTCAGCTCCGTTTCCTGCCCGGCAAAAGCTTCGGAGAGCGGAACATACCATCGAGACGTTGCGAAATCGCGGATCACCCGGATCTGACCCGACAAGTCGACGACCCGCCCATCCGCCCCTGTTCTCTGAAAATTGAAATCCACCTGCTCGATGCTGAGCCCGGAATAGACCGCGGGCCAGACGAGATAAAGCGGCCTTCCGCCCTGAGACAGGTCCGTCAGCTGAATCGGCGCTGGCAGCTCAACGGAATCCAAGGCCGGTACGTTTTGGATAGAGCCATCCCCGGAAACAAGCCTCACGAAAGAACTTGTAACCTGCCCCGCTGACGCGCCCGCCGCCGGGCTGTTTTGGCTATTTTGCCCATTGCCGAGGTGAAGCTTGCTACAGCTCGCAAGCGCTCCCACGCCGAGCATCAAAACAATCAAAATCCAGTTGTGCCTCATATTTTTCTCCCTATTGCGCAGCCGCATTGGCAAGCGGCGGGCCAAAGAAATTGCCCGTGATTTCGGACCTGGGGACTGGAAATAAGACTCAAACCGGGCCAGTTCCGAACCGATGGGTTCAAATTTGAACCAAAAGAACTCTCATGTTAGCGTGGTGTCCAAATGGCCCAAAACCCAGCGCTTCCAGACGACCTTGCCGAACCCGAAATTCATTCCGCCGTCGATACCGTTCGACACTCGTGCGCCCACATCATGGCACATGCGATTCAGCGGCTTTGGCCCCAGGCTAAATTCGGAATCGGACCGACCATCGAAAACGGCTTCTATTACGACGTCGATCTGGACGTGAAACTCACGCCCGAGCATCTCCCCAAGATCGAAAAGGAGATGAGAGGGATCATCAAATACAATCAAGAGTTCATTCGCGAAGAACACCCGATTCCGGAAGCGATCGCGATGTTCAAGCAGCTTAATCAGCCCTTTAAAGTCGAAATCATCGAAACGCTCCGCGACAAGATGCACGCCACGTCGGTCAGCACCTATAAAGAAGCGAGCTTCGTCGATCTTTGCCGCGGGCCTCACGTCAAGAAGGCCGGCGATATCCCGGCGTTCAAGCTGCTCTCGATCGCGGGCGCCTACTGGCGCGGAAGCGAAAAGAACCCGCAGCTGCAGCGAATTTACGGAACGGCTTTTTTAAGCCAGGCCGAGCTCGACGAGTATCTGCACCTTTTGGAAGAAGCGAAAAAGCGCGACCACAGAAAACTGGGCAAGGAGCTCGATCTGTTCAGCTTCCATCCGGAAGCGCCGGCCAGTCCGTTTTTCCATCCCAAAGGCGCTGTCATTTACAACCGCTTGCTCAGCTACGTCCGCGATCTTTACGGGCCGTTCGAATACGACGAAATCATCACCCCGCAAATTCTGGACGTGGCGCTCTGGAAAAAGAGCGGCCACTACGACAACTACAAAGAGAACATGTATTTTACGGAAGTGGACGAGCGCGAATACGCGGTCAAGCCCATGAACTGCCCGGCTTCGACTTTTGTCTACGCCTCGCAAAAGCGCTCCTACCGCGATCTGCCGCTGCGCTTGGCCGACTTCGGCCGCTTGCACCGTTACGAGCGTTCGGGGGTGACGGCCGGCCTGACCCGCGTGCGCACCTTCTGTCAGGACGACGCGCACGTGTTCTGCACGCCGGATCAGATCGGAACGGAAATCAAAAGAGTCATCACGATGATTTTGAAAACCTACGAGCTCTTCGAGTTCTCGGACGTTCAGATCTTTTTGTCCACGCGTCCGGAAAAGCGCGTCGGCTCGGATGAGCTTTGGGACAAGGCCGAAAGCAGCCTCCGACAAGTTCTCGACGGACTGGGACGCCCGTATCAGATCAACCCGGGCGATGGCGCTTTCTACGGCCCGAAAATCGATTTCCAAATCCGGGACGCGCTGAAACGATATCACCAATGTGGCACGGTCCAGCTGGACTTCAATCTGCCCGAGCGCTTCGACCTGAGTTACGTCGACACCGACAACACGGCCAAGCGTCCCGTGATGGTTCATCGCGCGGTTTTGGGCTCGATCGAGCGCTTCATGGGCATTCTGATCGAGCACGTAGCCGGAGCCTTCCCGTTCTGGCTCGCGCCGGTGCAGGCCCGAATCGTACCGATCAAGGATTCGCATAACGACTATTGCCGAGAGTTCATGAAAAAACTGAAGGGCCTCGGCATGCGGATCGAAATCGATGATCGCAACGAATCGATGGGGCTGAAAACCCGCGAAGCGCAGCTCGCCAAAATCCCGTTCTCGCTGGTCGCGGGCGACCGCGAGCAGGAAGCCGGGCAATTCGCGCTGCGCAAATACGGCGATCGGGACTCCAAGGTCATGAGCCAGGACGAAATTCTCGCGCTTTTCCAAACCCTCAACGATGTGCCGAGCGCCGTAAAGCGCGGCTAGCCTGATGGCGAATCCAACCAAGAATCGCAAACAGCTGCGAAACACCCACGTCATCTACGACGTTCTGTATGGGTTTATCCCCATCACGGACTGGGAAGAAAAAATCATCAATTCGCCGTTTTTCCAGCGTCTGCGCTGGGTGAAACAGCTGGGTTTCGCCAATTACATTTTCCCAGGGGCCGAGCACAACCGCTTCGCTCATGTCATCGGCGTCATGCATTCGATGGATCAAATGGTCCGCGCGTTGGGCCTCGCGGTTCCGGACAGCGAGCTTTTCGATCCGCGCTCGAAGAGCCCCGCGGCCATGCTCCATAAAAGCCTGCGAATCGCCGCGCTCCTGCACGATATCGGAACCTTTCCGTTCAGCCATGCCATCGATAACGCCTACATCCGCCACGGCAACGACTCGCGCGCGACAAAACGCATCAAAGGCAAAGACCTGCCCAATTCCCACGAGCATCTGGGCTCCTACATCATCAAGAACACCAATTACGACGGCGGTCTGACCCAAATCCTCGAGCACTACGGCTTTGATGTCCAAATGATCTCCAAGATCATCAAAGGCGACTCGCCGCATCTGATCGCCAACCAGCTCATGCACTCGGATCTCGATGCCGATCGCATGGATTATCTACTACGCGATGCCCACTATACGGGCATGAAGTACGGCCAGTTCGACCGCGAATACATCCTCGCCAATTTGCAAACTTACGACGCCGGCAATAATCAGCTTGCCTTCGGTGTCCGCGAGAACGCGCTCCACGCGGTCGAGGACTTCCTGATCGCGCGCTTCAGCTGGTACTCGCAGGTCATTAAAAACCAGGGCTCGGCCAAATTCGACATCATGGCCACCTATCTTGCCGAAGCCTTTCTCGAGCAGAACCTCATTTATCAGTTCCAGGACATTCTCGGCATGGTCAAAGAGCGCGACGAGCGCTTCTTTTTCTTCAACGACATCTACTTCATGAACCGCTGCCAGGAACTGCGGATCAAAAAACTGCTGAAAGACCCGCGCACGGCCGAATTGACGGAAATGCTGCTCTTCCGCAAGGCGCCGAAGACCGTCCATCACCCGCTCTTTGAGCACCGCATCCTGAAAAGCGACGGCGATGATCGAGAGAAAACCCGCCTGGTGGCGCAGATCAGGGACAAGGTCGAGGAATTCGAGCACGTCTTGAAAAGATACGGAACCGGCAAGGAATGGCTCCTGGTCGATTTGCCGGAAAAAGACGTTGTTTTCACCCGGGGGCTCGCGGGCGTCATCAAAAAGCGATCAGGGGATAATCTCTATCGCGAACGCGACCCGATCAAGGTGATCTCGAAATCGGGAAAACCGTCCCTGCTCGTCGAGCGCGACAACACGCTCATGAAGCATCTTTCGGGTTTCATCAATTTCATCCCGAGCGTTTACGCGAATGACTCGGCGCTGGCGCTTCTGAATGCCCGGGGACTGCTCGATTAGATCCTAAAATCGGACGCGGGATCCGATTACCGCGACATCAGCGGCAGCCATATCACGACTACGGGCCGAGTTCGTGCATCGTATCCGCGCCATGCAGATTTCCGCCCCCCTCGTCAGCGAACCCCATCCGATCCTTCAACGAATCGAAATCGCTTCGTCTCGCTCCATCCCGAGCTTTCACCTGATCGGCCTAGCCGGCCCGGAAGTCGCGGAAGCGCGCGAACGGATTCGCGCCGCGATCGAGGCCTCGGACTTCGAATTCCCCCGCCGAAGGGTCGTCATCAACCTCTCCCCGGCCAGCGTGCGAAAGCGCGGGACCGGGATCGATCTCGCGATGGCGCTCGCCGTGCTTCTGTCGGATCTGGGGCCGTCGCCCAATTTTCGAGAAATCGTCGCGTGGGGAGAACTCGGATTGGATGGCCAGGTCAAACCCGCCGGCAAGCTGATGCGCGGAATTTGGGCGGCCTGGGAAGCCGGAGCCCAAGCGCTGGTCCTGGCCGCGGAAGAGGAAGAAGCCGCTCGCGCTTCGGTGGACATGCTGAAACAAACGGGCCATTTCTCATCGGCTCCACCTCTTCTGATCGGTGTCGATACCTTGAGTGAGGCCTGGCACTACCTGAAAACCGGACAGCTGAAGCCTCGTAAAACCCACTCGATTCAAAGGCCGGATTTTCCATATGCTCACCGGTCGAAGCCGGAGACTTTGCCAGAACTGCGCCTTGCTCCGCAACTCGAACGCCTGGTCTCGATCGCGGCATCGGGACGCCATCATTTGTTTCTTTTAGGGCCGCGCGGAGCCGGAAAATCCCATGCGCTCGAATGGCTCCTAGCGCTTCAACCGATCCCGACGCCCGAGCTCCTCGTTCAAAAACAGCTGATTGCTGAACTTTCAGGCTCTTGCAGGCTGACCGAAAACCGACGGGTGGGCGCCCAGTGTCGACCGGCGGCGCTGCTCGGCGGCACGACGGCCTCATCGATTCGGCCCGGTGAATTTTCGCTCGCGCACGGCGGCGTTTTGATCGCGGATGAGCTTCCCGAATGGCCGAGGGACTCGAGAGAGTCGCTTCGCGAGCCCCTCGAACATCATCGAGTGACGATCACCCGGGCCGGAGGGTCGCTGGAACTTCCCGCGCGTTTTGTCCTGGCCGCCAACGGAAATCTCTGTCCCTGTGGGGGCTGGCCGGTCGGCCTGGGCACCCGCTCCGCCCATTCGCAGCGAGCGCTTGCCGTTCCGGTTTGTCATTGTGGATTTATCGAGCGTCAGCGTTACTGGAACCGCCTGTCCGGGCCGCTTCTCGACCGACTTGATCTTTGCGCGATCGTGAACGCCGAAATGCCGCCCGCGCCCGGCAATGATCCCAAGGAAGTTAAAAAAATCCTCGAATCCCTGAGAGAGCGCGCCGCGCTTGCGCGCTCCTGCGCCGTCAAGAATTGGGGAAAAGTGGGCGGGGATCTGCCGGCCGAGGATCTGGAGCGCTTGATCGCGGAAAATCCATCCTGGCGCGAGCACTTGGATTCCAACTGCACCAGTCTTCGCTCACGGCATAAAATCTTGCGCGTCGCGCTCAGCCTTTGCGCATGGGATGGCAAAGCCTCGCCGAGAACGAGCGATTTTCTAGAGGCGAGAATCTACCGGCCGGAAGAGATTCGTAAAGATCTGTGCGAAACGGAATACATCCGTAAATGAATTGTAAAGCGGCGCCGGCGTGATCCGGATGATGTTCGGTTCGCGGAAATCCCCCACCACTCCCGCTTCGCGAAGCTTCACTAGCAGCGCCTTTCCGTCGGCGTTCACCTTGATGGAGAGATGGCAGCCGCGCTCGGACGGATCTTTGGGCGTAATGATCGTGAAATCATGACTTGGTCCTTGCGACAGGAGAAACTCCAGATAGCCCGTGAGCAGAACGCTCTTTTTGCGTAGCGCGGACATGCCCGCCGCATCAAAAAGCTCCATCGACGCCCGGAGCGCGGCGAGCTGGAAAATCGGCGGATTGCTCAGCTGCCAACTCTCCGCAGTTGGAATCGCCTCGAATACCGGGCCCATCTTAAAACGCGTGGCCTTGTTATGGCCCCACCAACCGGTGAATTTGGGAAGATTCTGATCGCGAACGTGACGCTCGTGAACAAAACAGCTCGCGATCGCACCTGGTCCCGCATTGATGTATTTGTAATTGCACCAAGCCGCGAAATCGGCGCCGAGATCATGAAGCGCCAGCTCCAGATTTCCGGCTCCATGAGCCAGATCAAAGCCCACCACGCAGCCCTGGCGATGACCGGCCTCCGTAATCGCCTTCATGTCGAAGGCCTGGCCGGTCAGATAATTCACGTTGCCGAGCAAAATCAGCGCGATGCTTTTTCCCTCGCGCTCGATCGTGGACAGAATATCCTCCGCCCTCAGCGTGTCCTCCCCTTCGCGCGGCTTCAGCTCCAGGATCGCGTCATCCGCGTTGAAGCCCTGGAGGTTTCCGTGAAAACGGGCCTGGGAAGTCACCGCGTACTGATCGGTGGGAAACGCCCCGGCTTCGATCAAAATCCGGTAACGCTCGCGAGTGGGGCGGTAGAACGAAACCATCAGAAGGTGCAAATTGACCGTCAGTGAATTCATGGTCACGACTTCGTGCGGAAGCGCTCCCACCAGACGCGCGGTCGAGGGGGTCAGGTTCTCATGGTAAGGCGTCCAGGGATGGCGCGCTTTGACATGGCCTTCGACGGCGAAATTCCGCCAATCTTCGAGCTCCTCGGCGATATACTGGCCGACCTTGCGAGGCTGAAGCCCCAGCGAGTTTCCGCACAGATAAATCACGTCTTTCGGAAAGAGAAACTCGCCGCGGAAACGCGCCAGAGGGTCCGCGTCGTCCATGGTCCGAGCAAATGCCTCACCCTGTTGATAGCGACCAACGCTCATTTCAATTCCCTTTCCAAAAGAACGGCGCGCACGGGGGACGCGTCTCCCCCTTCGATTTTCAACGGCAACGCGATCAATTCGTAGATGCCGTCCTGAACCACATCCAGCACAATCCCTTCGAGAATCGCCAAGTCGCGTTGATAAATCCGGTTATGGGTTTCAAGCGCCTTGCTTTCGGCCGGATCCACCGACGGGGTGTCAATCCCAACCAAAACGACGCCGCGATCGGCTAGAAAATCGACGAGCTCGGGCGAAAGCGAATTGAAATCCGCCTTCCATCGCTCCGGATCGGGAAAGGAGCCCGTCTTAAAGAGCACGCGCTCGGCCGAGATCTCACGCTGGTTCAAATGAGCCGGCAAAATTCGGGCGCCAGGCTCGATCACCACCGAAATCACCTGACAGGGGCCGAGATAGCGGCCCAAGTCCCTCTTTTCGATCGGGTGGCCATCCGGATGGTAGTGATTAGGAGCATCCGTATGCGCGCCGGCATGCACGGAAGTTCTGATGCTTGAGAGCGCCAGATTGTGGCCCTTCGCGAAATCAAGGGCGACCTTGCGCTCGAATGGCTGATCGCCGGGAAAAACCGCAAGCCGCGAAGAGAGAGTCGGAGAAATGTCGATGATCCGCATTCCCGGTGAAAGCACGAGCTAGATTTCCAGAATATAGCCGCCCCTGAAGACGGTTTTGAGCTTCAAAGTGCTGTCTTTCAATTTTTTACGCAGATGCGCGACATGCGTATCGACGGTCCGATGGGTCACCACCGAAGCAGGCCAGAGATCGCCCAAAAGCCGCTCGCGGCTGATGAGCTCGTTCGGATAGTCGAAAAAGTATTTCAAGACCTGAAGTTCGACCTGCGTTAAAGGAACGACCTCATCGTTCACCAAGACCTGCGAGGATTTCGGATCGTATCGTAGATTGCCGATCTTGTACTCGGCGTTCTCCTTCCGCTCCAAGGCGCGCCGGCGGAGCCGGGCCCGAATGCGAGCCAAAAGCTCCTGTGCATGAAAGGGTTTGGAAACATAGTCGTCCGCCCCCGCGTCCAAACCTTTGACTCGGCTAAGCGGCTCCGCTTCGCCCGTGAGAATGATGATCGGGATGTCGCGAGTGGCGGGCTTTCCGCGCAGCTCTTCGCAAACCGAGAAGCCATTCATCTCGGGCATATTGATATCGATGAGGATCAGATCGGGCTTGTCATTCAAGGCAAGCTTGATTCCTTCCATCCCGGACTGCGCATGCGATGGCAGATACTGGGTCGAGAGTATCTTTGCCAGGGCCCCGGCAAAGGCTTCATCGTCTTCAATGATTAGAATCTTTTTCACGCTATCCATTTCTCTCATTTTTATAGCAATCCGCAAGATGTCGTTGCGTTTTAATCGGATGAATTGGGCATTAATTCGTGAAATCGAATAGCTTAGGGAAGCTGTTTGGTACGAGGGTTGCTCAGAGCGGTGTTCAGGAGGATTTACAAATGGCAAAGTCTACGGTTAGAAAATCGATATCCAGGTCCAAACTCAAGCAGCCGGTGCGGTCCGCTCGCACCACCACTCGATCAAGAACTTCTCCCTCGCTCACGAGCACGACTCGAACTCGGAGTACTCCCCGCAAAGTCAGCGCCACCATGGCTCAAGCGAAGAGAAAGCTCCGTTCGATTGCAAAGCGTGCCTCCGCGGTGGGCGGTAACGTAAAACGGAGCATCTCGCGAATTGCCCCGGCGACCAAAACCAAGGGGGCCTCTCACTCGCGCGCCAGAACCATATAAAACTCAATTCTTTCCGTAATATAATGCGGCGCATTATTTAGATTGACGCAGCGCTCCTCCAATCGTATAGTTAATTTAAGATTGTTAACTTAACTAAACATTGGAGGAGTACGATGCTCAAATCTTTTATTGGAAATAAAGCTCTCTTAAGCCTGGCCGCCCTAACGGCGGTCGCCCTGGAAACCGGTTGCGGCTCCTCCAGTAGCTCGGTTGGCAATATGGTCAGCGGAGTAAAAGTTTCATCCTCCGTCCAAAACGGAGATATCTGGGCCTCTCTCACCGCGAATCTGAATACCAATAGCTTCATTCTCGCCGGCCTTCAGGTTCCGATCGTAGATCCCCAGAACCCAAGCATCGAGTATGGCCAAATCTCCCTGACCGAAACCCTGTGCACCGGATCAGGGATCTGCCAAAACGGCGGCCAGCTTTCGCTGTCAGTCGACCTAACGGCGGTCGCGAAACTTCCTAATTTGGAAGGCACCGACTTGCCCAATGGCACCCCAATCCCCCTCAGCGGCCTTTCTTCCCTGATCGCGCTTCCCATCGGGAATACGAACGGGAAAGTTTATGTCGATTTCAGCAGCGGCAAGGCCGTGATCGGCGTGGCCTTTCCGTTTAAAGCCCTGAACAGTGTCGGCCAGTACGTACCGGGTCTCGATATCTTCGACGCAGTCAATTTCGGAAGCGTGAATGCATACGTCGGTATTTTCGCTGGCTCCCAATCCGACCAGACCGGTATCGCGCTCCTGGTTGACGCGTCCGCGGTCTTCAGTTCAGGCGCGAGCGGCAACGCGGTTCAAGCCAATGCCGTGCAGGCGCGAAATGCCACGAGCACCGCTGCCGCACCGAGCTCGGTCCGTCTGCAACTCCATAAAGCTTCGACTTATCAAGAATTCGAACTTTATACTCGCCTTGAGTCGCTGGGGCGCAAACACACGGTACTCAAGCTCCAGTAAGACTTAAGTCTTATCACGATCAGCCACAACCGCATGCCCGGAAGATCACCTCTTCCGGGCATGTGCTTTGCTACTTCTCGCATCCGGCATGCGCCATGTAAGACTCGCCTCTTTCGCATCGTCTCTTTTCCTCTGCGGTTTTGCCGGCCTTGCGACTTCCTGCGGCTCATCGACAACCTTCGACTCGCCCAGCGACCAAACCCCCAACGCGGTCCTTCAAGGGGAAAACAATTTCGCGAAGCTCATCTCGATCGCCTCGCAAGCGCAGGCAAAAAAAATGCCCTGGGCCGGATTTTGGTGGCCTTTCGGCGAAGACGGCACCACCGAGGCCCTGAACCTTTACGAATCAGCGACCGGCCGCCGCGGCGCGGTTGATTGGGAAATGGCGAATCACGGAAGCGGACTGGGTTCAAGCATCCTTCCGTGGTGGGGACATTGCAACGGATGGTCAGCGGCATCAGTCCTCTTTCCGGAGCCGCAAAAAGAAATCGTCCGCAACGGGGTCACCTTCGGCATCGGCGACCAAAAAGCCCTTCTCTCGGAAATCAGCATGGAAGTGAATGCGGATTTCTTCGGAAATCGCGTCACGGACCCGAACGACACCTCAAGCCCGGCGTTCATGGATGTCTATCCCGACCAGTTTTTGATACTCCTCACCAATCTCATGCCGCGCGGCTTGCCGATCATCATCGATCGCTACACCGGGGATCAAGTCTGGAACCAACCGCTCGCCGGCTACATGATCGACCCGGTCAGCCCCTCCGACGCTTCCGAGCCGGCCCCCTCTGCGCCGAACGTCTACCGGGTCGCCGTGACCATGACGGTCTGGTGGGCAAGTGACGAGGTCGAGCCCGATCACATCACCGAGCCCTTCAATTTCGATGACGGAGCCTCCTACGGACACCGTACTTTGCACGGAGAAATCTGGCTCGACAGTCCTGCGGTATTTGACACCTCGGGTACATTGATCTCATCCGGAAATATTATTTTGACCCATAGCGGGACCGTCGCCGTCGGCGGAAGCTGGCAAAACTGGGACCTGCCCCTGGTGAATTCACACCCGGATTATGTATGGGTGCCTCTTAACATCGTGAAACCTACGGGAATTGCCAATCCCAAACTCAACCCCGGCCAGATCGCGCACTTCGTCGAAGCCAATATTTGATTGATTTTGAAGCCTCTTCCGTCTAATTTGCGGTTTCTATCATCGACCGCGATAATGTTGGAGTGTAGCTCAGTGGGAGAGCATCCCCTTCACACGGGGAGGGTCGTAGGTTCAATCCCTATCACTCCAACCATTTTTCCTAAACCACGCTGCTGAATCAACGCCCGCTTTCGCCAAAACCCGTGAAGGCGTCCATTTCGGCCTTGGTCCAGTATCGACGCTTTTGCTCTTTTGTCGGTTCTGGCGCGGCGGTGTTTTTCCTTTTTGATTTCGACCTGGGCTTCCTTGGCGGAGGCGGGTTCTTCCAGTTCTCAACCTGGCGCTCGCCATATTCAATGCAATCTTCAAGTTCGGATCGCTCGGCCTTGAGCTCGGCGGCCATCTTGTCGCGAAAGCGGCCGAGCTTCTTGGGATTCGTCCGCGCCTTCTCGAAACCCCAGGCAAGGTCCTGGCTGCAACGATTGATCTGCCTTTGCAGGTGCCGCAATCCCGAGCGAAGTTCCTCGTAAAGGCTCATGAGCGACCAGACGCTCTCGACGGATTGGGCATTGCCGTCGTAGATTTCGCTCATTGCCGACAGGGCTTCAAGCCGCTCAATATCCTTCGCCTCGTAAGCGGCCTGTACCTGATACCAGAGATCCTTGTGCTTCTGGTCAATCTCCAAATTGACGTCAGGGTGCAGCCTACGCGCCAAGGTCCGGTATAGAACCTTGAGTCTGGAATCGAGCTGCGCCGACTCCTGTTCGGACCGGCGATCGCGGTAGTCAAAATCACCGAATGTCTGATGGAATTCCCGCTCCGCCTTGCCGCGCTCGGCCCCGTCTCTGACACCCTCGTCGTTATGCTCAAAGTCTTCCTCAGAGAACGACTCTTTAAACTCCTCAAACATGGCGTCGTATTCACTCTTAGAGCCTTTCCACCGATGGCGCGGACCAACGATCGACTCAAAGTCAGCTCGGAGCGCCTCTTCGAAATCAGTATCATGATCACGCCGATTTTCATCAAACGGCTCTTCACCCCTCTCGCCGTCTGGAGCGTCAGCTACGGGACGGTTTTTTCGATCCATCATGGATTGATAAGCCTTGTGGTAACTGCACCCAGTGGAAAACCGATAGTCCTCGATCTCGGAGATCAGTCGCTTTAGGTCGTGAAGTTTTTGAGCAAGCTCACGAAGCTCGGTGATCTCATTGCCAAACGTCGAATGCATCCACTGCTGAAAGGCAGGCTGGCTCTCCTCATTGAAGCGCCTGAGCCTCTCCCTGGCCAGATCCATGTGGTGGATCACATCCTTGCACTTCTTCTGCTCAGCCCGCTTAATCGGTCCCGCATCGATCGGAACCAGACTTCGGCAATCACCGATGACGATCGTCGTTTCCTGATAGCGAGTAATCCTTCTTCGGCGGCTCATGAAAGGGAATTCCTCTACAAACGGCGGGCCAATTTGCTCCGGCCCACGCCATTACCGGCTCAAAGTTCCGTTATGCGTAAACCGGTCCAGCTGGTCGTTGGACCCGTTGAAAAGATCCAGATCGACGACAGTCTTAACTCCGCTGACGTGGCGCATGGACCACTGCCAAATAGCATAATTCCTCCAAGGCGGCGGAATTTTCGGGCAAATGACTTCGGTTTCCGCGATCCAGAGCGGATAGCGCGCGAATTCGATCGGGTTTCCGAGTTTATTGAAGAAACGGGCTGTCGTGTAAATGAGAGGAGTCTTTCCCGTTGCCCTTTCAATGGTGTCCAACCAAATGAGCGCGCCCTGAATGTTGGCTTGCATGCCAGCGTTGTCGTCGACTTCCCAATCCAATGCCGGGGGGAGATCGTCATCGACCATCGAGCCGATCGCGCTCAGAAAAAAATTGGCCTGATCGACGGGATCGTCGCTTGCGTGAAAATAGTGGTAGGCGCCCCGAGCCATTCCCACGGTCCTGATAATGGACCAGTCGTTTAAAAAAGCCGTGTTTGCGAAGGTCAAACCCTCGGTGGCTTTGACATAGCCATAGACCTGACCCGCTTTTTGAACGCTCGACCACTGGATATTGGGCTGGTGGCCGGACGTATCGATTCCGGGAAGCGTGTTGAAGTTTGGGCAAACTACCATATTCTCGGCCGAGCTTGGACGAGGCAACTCGACGGATAGCGACGGGGTCGGGTTGGCGACTTGCGGAGGATAAACAGCCTGGGGCGTTGGCGGCTGGGTCGCGGCCGGCGACGTCGCCGACCGGAAGTCGCTTTGCGACGCGAAATCACAAGAGGTCGCACCCAGGAGCGCGAGCGAAAAGAATAAGATGATATGGAAAGCTTCTTTAGTCTTGCCTAAAGCGTTCATATATCCTCGTACGAATTATTAGCACGAGATTACGAGGAACGCATCGCAATACGCTGACATATTTACAAAAACACCGTCAAACCGGTACTGAATCAAAGCGTCCGCATGAATGAAACCAAGTCTTCTTTTTCCTGGGAGCTGAGCTTGGTCTCCAATACGAGATTGAAGAACTCGACGGTATCCTCAAGCGTCATCAGACGATCGTCGTGCAGGTAAGGCGGAGAGTCCTTGATCCCGCGCAAGGGAAAAGTCTTGATCGGCCCGTCCTGAGCCGCCATCATTCCGTTGACCATTTGCGGCTTGAAGAACCTTTCCGTGTGCAGGTTATGCATCAGATTGTCGGTATAGTACGGAGGGGCATGGCATGATACGCACTTTCCTTTTCCATTGAATATCGCCTGCCCACGAAGTTCCGCCGGCGTCGCCTTCGCGGGATCAAGCGTTCCAAAAACGTCGAGCTTGGGCGCGGGCGGAAAATCAAGAAGCTCCTGGAACTCCGCCATGAAATGAACTTGGCTGCCGCGTTCGAGGATGTTCACTCCCTTTTTGGTCGCAATCACCGGATCGCCGTCGAAATACGCTCCGCGCTGCTCGAACTCAGTAAAATCCTCAACTGTCTTGAGCGCCCGCTGCGATCCAAAGAGCCGTTGAATATTCACCCCGCGCAAACTGGGCGTCCCGATCCGATGACGGAACTCCTGGGGTCGAATGTCTCCGACGAGATGAGTGGCCCCGTTCGTGTGGCCGTTCTCGTGGCATTCAAAGCAAGTCACGCCCCGACTGGGCTTCAGCGTGCGACGGTCCTCCGTCTGGTTGAACTGCTGCTGCGGAAAGGGCGTAAGCAAAAGCCGCAATCCTTCAAGCTGTTTGGGATTCAATATGCCATTGAAAAGCTCGTAATAGTTCTCGATCGTGACTATCTTGCCCTTGGAGACATCCCCCAAGTCAGGTCGCGTCGTCAGATAGATGGGAGCCGGGGATTCCGGGAGCATATGATCGGGTAAATCATAATCGATATCAAATCGCGTCAGATCGCGTCCTTCTTGTTTCTGGATTTCCTTGATGTGAAACTCGGGAAACACCATCCCGCCCTCGCTCTGCTTGGGATGAGGAAGGGGAAGGAAGCCTTTCGGCCATAAGGCTTTGGAGCGAATCCCGTCCGGCGTCATTTCAGAGAGTTGCTCCCAAGTAATGCCCTTCGACAACTTGACTCGCACCCCTTCTTGAACAGCTTTTCCGCGGGACATCGTGATCCCATTGGCGGGGCGATCCGACAGGTCATACCGCTCTTTGAGAAGGGCCTCTTGCTTTGCCATGACCTTTGGCTTCTCCGACTTGAGCCGGGAGAGCGTTGTATTGAAATCTTCCTTGATGTCCACCGGCATATAGCTGGTTTCGTGCGCCGAGAGCCCCGCCGCGACAAAGAGCATAACGGGGCTCACTAGGATCGCCAAACCGAAGACCGGCTTGAACGTGGAGCGAATGGACATAAGAATCTCCAGCGGGTTGCAACTACGACCGGCTGGAGATTGCAATGCCCATGCCCCAGGCTCGCTTCAATACGGCGTTTCCGCCTGCGATTGCGGGATCACCGCGTAGCCGTTATTGAACGGCAAGGCGGCCGTATTGACGTTGGCGAGCATTCCCGTCGCCAACAAGTTGCTGTTTGGGTTCCCGCAGTCATATTTGTACGGAAAATTCGCCAAAATATCGTTCATATTCAAGCACTCGTAGTTCGCGGCGCTATTATTCGGTCCGGGGATTCCGAAGCCGATGGTCATGGCCATGATGCTTCCGCCCGACTGCACGTACTGAGTGAGCAGGTCTGTCGTGAGCAACGGATCATAGGAGACGAAGACGAGCGCATCGTAGTTACTCAAGAAGCTCGCGCTCAAAGTACCGTCCGAGCTCGGGTTGTAATCGTGAAAAAGATAACCGGATTGAAGTTTCGGCAAATAAGTATACCACTGGCTGATGGGAACCACGTCCCAGGCGGTGCCCGCATTATTAAATCTCGCGAATAGAACCCGTTTCTGAGGGCGGTTGACCGTCAAGTACTCCAGGCTGTCATTCCAGAAATTCGTGACATTGGCCTGCATGGAGGTTGTCCATGACGAATTTCCGCTGTCGTCTCCGAGCCGCGCGACCCACTCGTCGCCGTAGACAATGACGTTTCCGACGCCTCCCTGCCCCAAGGCCGCGCCAACGCCATCGTTGTTTCCGTTCGGCACCGGCAATAAGCTCGGATTCGGCGATGGAAGCGGATCAACGGTCCCGCCCGTCGACCCCGAAGAAGAACTGAATGGTGAAATCAACGGCGAGCTGGACGGGAAAGCGAAAGGTGAGTCCTGCAGTGAACTCGACTGAGCCGCTCCTTGAGCATTGGCCGAACCGGACGCCGCCCCGGAGAGATCGACTCCATAGTTCTGTTCACAAGCGCTGATCAGACTGACAATGGTAACGTAAAAACCCGCGCGCAAGACCTTGCGTAGATCCATAAATCCCCCCACACCCAATCCCCGTTCGGTCACCTTAATAATATGACGCACTAAATCATTTTACAATACGTCCTCGGAGACACGTTGGCTAACTACCGGGGCTAACTACCGGCTTATGCCGCTTTTTGGCGTTTCTTCATGGCCGCTTCAATCGCATCCGACAGGTATTCCGGATTCAGGGAGCCCCGATAGAGCTCGCCGTCAATAAACAGAGTCGGGGTCCCATCCACTCCGAGCTCCGTCCCGCTCAAGATATCGCGTTGCACGCGCAAGAGAATCACGTCACTTTCGAGATCGGCCTCAAAGCGCGAAAGATCGAGACCGATTTCGCCCGCCAGATCGACAATTCTTTCCCGACTTAGATCATCCTGAGCGTCAAAAAGAGCGTCGTGCATCGTCCAGAACTTGCCCTGCCGGCTCGCGGCCTCGGAAGCCCGCGCCGACAACAAAGCGTGTTCATGCAATTCGGCGAGCGGAAAATGACGAAACACAAAACAAAGGAGATTACCGAAATCCTTCCGAAGACCGCTTAGAATTTCAGTCGCCGCCCCGCAAAAGGGGCATTCGAAATCCGCGTACTCGATCAAGACCACGCTGTTCTTCGCGCGCCCAATCCTATGATCATCCGGCTGGAGCTGAAGCAAACTTGTGTCCTTGGCCAT
Organism: Oligoflexia bacterium; assembly: GCA_031292385.1. Classification (GTDB taxonomy): domain Bacteria; phylum Bdellovibrionota; class UBA1018; order UBA1018; family UBA1018; genus JARLHE01. The sequence goes on along the minus strand of JARLHE010000011.1, from coordinate 7,041 downwards.
ATTGAGGCTGCCTCTCTGCAATCCGCATTCTCGGCGCGCGCCGCGCCGCAACCGTCAGAAACCGGGCGACCAGACATTCTTGGCCGATCCGCTAACTCTTGATCGCGATTCGCCGCATAAAATGCTAGGTTTTTAATATGGACAAGCTCGAAGCAGGCGAAAGCGTCCTATCTTTTCGCGGATACCTACAATCGAAAATCTCGGACTTCGTTTCCGAATTCAAGCAGTCCGAGCTCGCCGCTGACCTGCTAGCCGAATTCATCATCATCCTGTCGAGCTACCAAGAGGAAGGAACCCATCTTTTTCCTCCGGTGTTCATCACCGAAGATCTCGACGAGCTCTTCAACGTGACCAAAGGACTCGATCCCATCGTCATCGGATCGGGCGATCAGTCGCTGGAAACCATTCGCCGCGCGATTAAGCAATGCGCCCCTCTGGCGGAATGGCGGGAGTGGGCGATTTTCGTCGCCCTGAAAAGAAAAGCCCTGACCTACGGCATCTTCCGGGCGGATCAATCCCCTCTCAATCCGACGCCGTTCGAGCGCCTCAGGCAGGTCAGGGACCCAGCGCTCAGGATCATCGGGCTTTCGCGGCTCGGCGGGAACTTCGTGGAAGTGCGCGGCGGCTTCGGACAATTTCAGTATGTGGACATCACCGGAAGCCAGGAGGGAACCTCGAACCCGATCGAGGTCATCCGCAAGTTCACCCAGATCGTCACCCGCGACGCCCCGCTTGAAGTCCAATCCCGGTTACAGGCCTTTTACTACCGCGTCGGCATAGAAATGCTGCATGCCAATCATGGCACCCTCGTCGCCGTGATCAATCAAAAGCACGGCATTCCGGCGATTCTCGACGACGGGATCTTGCTGACCCCAAGGGTCCAAATCACTCGTGCAATCGAGGAATTCTCGAAAAACGAAAGCAACGACGCTTTTCAGCAGTTGTTCGCGCTGAATCAGCTGATTCGGCGAATGACTTTCATGGACGGGATCACCGTCCTGGACTCCCGGGGAAGCATCGTGGGCTACAATTATTTCATCAAGAGCTCCGCCATCAATTCCAAGCATCGCGGCTCCACCATAGGGGGCGCCCGGCGGCGGGCATTCGACGTGCTTTGCTCCAACTTGGGCGAGCAGCTCTTGGCCGTGGTGTACAAATCACAGGACGGCGCGGTCGATTTAGGCTCCGCCTAGGTTCAATCTGACCGAATTTCCTCGATCTGCTGGTGAATTTTATCGCGTTGGCGCCCCGTCCACCATTCCAACGGGAAATAATACTCCCTGCGCCGCGTACTCACGTAAACTCCACGCTGCGTGTGAAGCCGCTGGGTCTCGGGATCATAATCCTGGACAAGATCCGGGCTGCGGCGAGTCCCGGTTTTCGGGGAAACACGGACCCGTACGTCGGAAAAGTCCCTGAATTCGTCTTCCAAATAAGATAAAAAATAGCCGAGCTCGATATCCATCCCGAATATCCACTACCACGGGACCCGATTTCCGGCTATAATCGGGACCGAATCCAAGGAGCGCTGCAAGGCCTGACCGTAAGAACGGATCGATGCCCTAGGCTTGGATTCCACTCACCCCAACGGCGCTCCCCTAAACATGACCGAATAAGGAATTAACTCATGGGAAACCAGCACGACTACGTCATTGCAGACATTAAGCTGGCCGATTGGGGCCGCAAGGAAATCAAAATCGCCGAAACCGAAATGCCGGGACTGATGGCGATCCGCGAAGAGTTCGCGGCCAAAAAACCGCTCAAAGGCGCCCGCATCACCGGCTCGCTTCACATGACGATCCAAACCGCGGTTTTGATCGAAACCCTGAAGGATCTCGGCGCGGAAGTGCGCTGGGCTTCCTGCAACATCTTTTCGACCCAAGACCACGCCGCCGCCGCGATCGCGGCTGTTGGCGTGCCCGTTTTCGCCGTCAAAGGCGAGACCCTTGCCGAATACTGGGATTACACTCACCGTATTTTCGAATGGCCGGACGGCGGCTTCTCCAACATGATTCTCGATGACGGCGGCGACGCGACCCTTTTGCTGCATCTGGGCGCCCGCGCTGAGAAAGAACTCTCCGTCCTCGCCAAGCCGACCTCGGAAGAAGAGACCGTTCTTTACGCGGCGATCAAAGAAAAACTGAAAGTCCATCCTACTTGGTACTCCAAGCGCCTCTCCCAAATCAAAGGCGTGACCGAAGAGACCACGACCGGCGTGCATCGCCTGATCCAGATGCATGCCCGCGGCGAGCTCAAATTCCCCGCGATCAACGTCAACGATTCGGTGACGAAATCGAAATTCGACAATCTCTACGGCTGCCGCGAGTCGCTCGTCGACGGCATCAAACGCGCGACCGACGTGATGGTCGCCGGAAAGGTCGCGGTCGTTTGCGGCTACGGAGACGTCGGCAAGGGCTCGGCGCAGGCTTTGCGGGCCCTCTCGGCTCAAGTTTGGATCACTGAAATCGATCCGATCTGCGCGCTGCAAGCCGCGATGGAAGGCTATCGCGTGGTCACGATGGATTACGCCGCCGACAAAGCGGATATCTTCGTCACCACGACCGGCAACTTCCACGTGATCACCCACGATCATATGAAGAAGATGAAAAACCAGGCGATCGTCTGCAACATCGGCCATTTCGACAACGAAATCGATGTCGCCTCCCTCGAGAAGTACAAGTGGGAAGAGATCAAGCCGCAGGTGGATCACATCATTTTCCCGGACGGAAAACGCATCATCTTGCTGGCCAAGGGACGTCTCGTGAACCTGGGATGCGGCACGGGTCATCCGAGCTACGTCATGTCCTCGTCGTTCGCCAACCAGACCATCGCGCAGATTGAGTTGTTCTCCCACACGGATAAGTATCCGCTGGGCGTGTACACCCTGCCGAAGCATCTGGACGAAAAGGTCGCGCGCCTTCAGTTGAAAAAACTGAATGCCGAGCTGACCATTTTGCGCGAAGATCAGGCGAAGTACATTCACGTCCCTATCGAAGGACCGTACAAGCCGAACACCTATCGCTATTAACCCGGTTTTTTCATGACCCGCTCAAAGCTCGGGCGCGAAGTGATGCGCCCGAGCCAAGCATCCACATGACGGGTCTTGAACTGTTCGTGAAATTCAGGGCGTGCCTTTTGAAGCTGCCGGTAAAATGGGAAAACATGAATATCGGCCAGGGTGATTTGCGGGCCCATCAAAAACGCGGCTTTGTCCAAGGCGGAATCCAATTTCTCGAGGCTAGCCTTTAAGCGGGCCAAAAGCGCTTGCCGCTCATCGGCCGATAAACCAGGCCATTCGTACTTGTAGGCATCCAAGTCAGGCTTGAAAAGCTCGTTGCACCAAAAGGTCCACAACCGAACCTCGGCGCGCTCCAAGGGGGCACGCGGCATCAGCGATACTTCCGGAAACGCCTCATCGAGGTACTCGGTGATGACCGACGACTCGAAAATCGGGTGACCGTGATGAAGCAGAAGCGGCACCTTCCCTTCCGGATGCAAACGAAGCAGCTCGCTCGAGGGATTCGCCAAATCCTCTTCAATCACTGAATATTTCAATCCTTTTTCCTCAAGAACTGTTCTTACCCGGATGGCAAACGGACATCGGCGATAGGAATGCAAAATCAGCTCATTCATGCTAAGCCTCGTAACATGAATTCAGAGCTGATCCATCTGAGCTTTTACCGCTTTTTTCGCATGGGGGACGAAACCGCCCTCGCCAAGCACCGCGCGAACCTAAAAGCCGTTTGTCAGGAGCTGGGGTTGAAGGGCACGATTCTGCTCGCCTCCGAAGGCGTCAATGCCATGGTATCCGGCACTCGGCAGGCGATTGACCAATTCAAATCCTACATCCAGGAAACCCTGGGAGTGGACAATCATTTATTCAAGGAAGGCAACGTCCCTGTTCATGCCTTCGAGCGGATGCTCGTGAAGATCAAAAAGGAAATCATCTCGGTCGGGGACACCGAGCTGCGCCCCGACGAGCAGACCGCCCAGCGCATTTCGCCCGCCGAGCTGAAGCTTTGGCTGGACCAGAAGAAGCCAATGATCCTGCTCGACACCCGAAACAGTTACGAGATCGAAGTCGGAACCTTTCACGGCGCCGAGGAATTCAAGCTGGATTCCTCGCGGCAGTTCGCCCAAAAGGCCGCCGAGAATCTGGACAAGCTGAAGGATCGCCCGGTCGTGACCTTTTGCACGGGCGGGATCCGTTGCGAAAAGGCCTCGGCCCTTCTCATGAAATTGGGAGTGAAAGACGTCTATCAACTGGACGGCGGCATTCTTCGCTACTTTGAGGAAAACGGCACCGCGCACTTCGATGGGACGTGTTTCGTTTTCGACTGGAGACTTTCAGTCGACGGAAACCTCGCGCCGACCGCTCGCGCCACCGAAGAAGACCGTGAATTCGGGCGCCATCGGCGTTTTCGCTAAAGCGCGCAAGCGCTCCGCGCCAAAACCGGCCCGGCGACACGCAGGGCAAAGATCGCGAAAGCTCTAAGGGAAATCGCGGCGCTTGCGCGGGCTCACCAATCCACGCGTCCTCCACGGAACCTGTGGCATTTCCAAACTGAAATGCTATAAGTCGCCTCCATGAAAACGTTTATCTCGATCACCGGAATGTTCCTTCTATCGATAACCGCCCCAAAGGCATTCGCCGCGGACTCCCCGCTGCTGACGGCGCACGAAGTCGATTGCCAGGCTCTGTCTGACAACGGCACCTACACCGTTCGCGTGATCAACAAAGGCAACGGCACCTACATCCTCAACGGTGTCGCGATCAAAAACACGGCCACGCAGCCCGGCCAACTCGACTTGAATTTCCAAGTCGGCAATCAGGCCAGTGGCGGAGGCTTTCACCTCGTGCTCGACCTGAACAGCGGCGAAGGCGACATCACCGAAAACTACGTGAACGCCGATGGCAGCAAGGGCGGCAACGACTCGACCGTCAGCGGCTGCGTCGTAGGCCCGAACTAGGAGCCCATCCAAGAAAATGGTTTCGGGCGCAGACTTCATGTCTTTCGCCCTCTTGTCGCATCCATGCGGCGGGCGAAGCCCCCAACACCGAATTATTTGAACGGGCGACTAAAGTTGGTCGAGATCCATCTTTCGAAGAGCGGGCGCCAGGAGCGACGCGCCCAGGACCGTCAGCAGGCACATCACGCCGCCGAAAATCACGGACGGCACGGTCCCGAGAATTTTAGCGGCCACGCCGGATTCAAATTCCCCGAGCTCGTTGGATGAGCCGATGAAAATCGAGTTCACCGCTGAAATCCGCCCGCGCATGGCATCCGGCGATACCGCCTGCACGGCGGTGGAGCGAATAATCATGCTGACGCTGTCGAAAGCGCCGCTCAGGCCAAGCGCCAGAAGCGAAAGCCAGAAACTGCGGCTGATGGCGAAAACCAAAATACAGGCGCCGAACCCCGAAACGGCGGTGAAAAGCCAACGCCCGGCACAACGGCGAAAATTTAAACGCGTCGTCAGCGTATAGCTGCAAAGCGCCGCCCCGACCGCGGGCGCCGCGCGAAGAATGCCCAGGCCTCGCGGGCCGATCATCAGGATCTCGCGCGCATAGATCGGCAACATCGCCGTCACCCCGCCAAAGAGCACTGAAATCATATCGAGGGAAAGCGCAGGCAGTAGGATCGGATGACCGAACACGAACGAAACACCCGACATGAGCTCTTGCAAAACCGGTAACCGCACCGGCGGCTGCGCCGGCGCGGACGGCGCGGCCTTGATGAAAAAAATGCTCAGTGAGGCCATCAGCAGAAAAACACAAACGACGCTCACGCAAACCGTCATCCCGAAATAGCCGAATACAAGCCCGCCGAGCGCCGGTCCCGCCACCCGCGCGACTTGCAGCACGACCGCCATCCAAGCCGATGCTTGCGGAAGCTTTTCGCGCGGGACGATGCGCGGAACGGTGGCGTAAATCGCCGGTTGGGAAAACCCGCGGGCGGCTCCGGTAATGACGGAAGCCAAATAGAGCGCGAAAACCTGACCCGCGAGCTGGATACGCGCGGACATGAGTTGCGAAACCAGAAGTACCAGCGCCGATACCAAGCTTCCCAAAAGCACCCGCTGATAGACGGTCAAAGGACGGCTTCGATCGACGACGTAGCCGGCGAAAAGAGCGAGGCCCAAGGCCGGAACGGCTTCCGCCAGCCCCACCAAACCGAGAGCCAACGGATCATGAGTCAGCTCGTAAACCTGCCAGCCGACGATGACCGCCTGCATCTGCACCCCGAAGGTGAAGAAAAATCGGGCCGCCATCAGCTTTTTAAAATCATCGAGCATAGCGTCCGGCTCCAGCCGTCACGTGCGGGTAATGGAATCGTGGTCGAGCTCAAGTCCTGGAGTCACCCCGCCGGAAATCACTTTTCCCGGAATGCCCACAACCGTGGACTTCGGCGGCACCGCGGTGACGACCACTGAATTGGCGCCAATGCGAGTATCCTCTCCGATCAGGATATTTCCTAAAACTTTTGCCCCCGCCCCGATCACAACCCGATCGCCAATCGTCGGATGGCGCTTGCCGACTTGAAGGGACGTCCCTCCCAAGGTCACGCCCTGATAAAGTATGACGCCTTCCCCAACCACCGCGGTTTCGCCGATGACGGTGCCCATTCCGTGGTCGACGATCAGGATCTTCCCGATCGTCGCGCCGGGATGGATTTCAATGCCGGTGAGAAAGCGCGCGAATTCGGAAATCGCGCGCCCGATGAATTTGAAACCGCGGGTCCAGAAAAAATGGGACAGCCGGTGGCAAATCACGGCCTTGAAGCCTGGGTACAGAAAAAAGACCTCGGCGAGGCTTCGCGCGGCGGGATCGTAACGACGGTAGGCTTTTAAAAGCTCAATCACCCGGCTATTTAACCCACGGAGGGGCGAAAACGCAAATAAACTGGCCCCCTAGAGTGCGCATGACGAGGTGAGAACCTGGTTGTGGTAGCGAACATAGATTGAGAGATGGTCGATGAGCCCCTCTCTCGTTTTCGTCGTGCACCAGGTTCTTCTAAATAACCGGTTAAGATTGGCTCT
>JARLHE010000010.1 GCA_031292385.1 Oligoflexia bacterium | reverse complement strand
TTGCGCCCGATGCGGAGTGGACTTCAGACGAAAACCCTCACTACCCACGCTATCTCAATCGCCATCATCCAAATGCCCGGCATAACCCTAAGAAAGGACGGAGAGGCTGCGTCACGGGACAAGGTGAGCTGAAAAGGGGCGGATTCGACCCCATGTTTTCGCTCAATCACACCTGCGCGATGCTGAGAGCGAACCTGAACCGGCTATTTCGAAGGACTTGGTGCACGACGAAAACGAGAGAGGGGCTCATCGACCATCTCTCAATCTATGTTCGTTACCACAACCAGGTTCTCACCTCGTCAAGCGCACTCTAGGGGGCCAGTTTGTGATAGTTTCGGTCCGGCCGTTGGCTCGGGCGACGGGCCAATCCCCGATCGCCAGGAACCGAAGCTCTTCCGACAGTCGCGAGTCGTGCGTAATCACCTGCTGAGGCCCGTAACCCTCCTTGCTCAATTGTTGCACCAATCGCTGTTTGTTGAGCGTATCGCCAGTGCCGTCGCGGAAGAACAAGAAATGATAGCTCAGGTTTTTCGGTGCGGAGTCTTCGATCTGTGGGCGCAGGTAATTGATGCTGAAGACCAGGGTCGAGGCCGCGATCCATAGAAGCGTGATGCCGGCGCCGATTTTTTTCGGAAGACGGGCGAGCACCATGGAAAAAAACACGGCACCTAAAACGAGCGGTATCTCAAAATACCGGGGCGTGGGTTTCACGGCCAGCGCGGAAGTGATCAAGATCGTGAGTGCCCAGAAATCGAAGAAGCCGGGGGGCAAGGCGCGGCGATCGATCGCGCGGTAAGAAACGAGGCAGAGCAGGGGCGCGATCAAGTTCAGTCCGATCAAAGCCGGGTAGGCGATCGTTCCGGTGAAAAAAAGCAGGGCCCAGCTTCCTTCCCAAAAGAAAATCAACAGCGCGCAACCGGGCAAGGCGAGGGCGTTAATGACGTAGCGCAAGCCGCGTTGGAATTTTTCGTGCGTAAAGCGTTTTCTTAGTGGCGGCAGCAGGGCGAGCGCCAGCGCGGAAATCGTGACGCTGATCAGGGAAAGAGCCTTGTCTTTTTCGGGAATGTTCAAAAAAATCCGGACAAAGAACGCGAGACATCCCAGTCCGCATAAGCCGATCGTGAGCGAATCGACTCGGCTCATGCCGTTGCCGCGTCGATTCAGGAGGATCGCCCCGAGCGCCGCGAGCGCCACGCCGATGAAGAGAACATGGGAGGTCACGCCAAAAAGCACGGCGAGCGTCGTCCAGAGCGCGCCCCAGGCGGGTATGCGGCGATAGAAAAGACTGATTCCGAACGCGAAAAGCCCCAAGCAGAAGGCGTGAAACGAGGTGAGATCGATGACAAATCGCTCGTTTATCGCAAGCGTGACCGAAAAGGCGAGAAGCCAGGGCAGAATCAGGGCCGCGCGCGCTTCCCCGAAGCCGCGCAAGGCACGCATGAGAAGAAACGCCCCTGCCACCATCAGCGCGATACCGCTGGATCGATAAACAAAGAGATTCGTTCCGAAGATCCTGAAAAAAGCAGCGGCGATGTAATGCCCCGAGGCCGACGTATAGGGGCTTTGCGCGGCCAGCGGCCAAAATCCGGGCTCGGTCGCGATCCGGTGAGCGAAGTTCGCGGCCCAGGCTTCGTCATAGTGGAAGCCCGGGGCTTGGCTTAAACAGATCAAGCGGCTTGCGGCGAGGGCCAGCAGGCCGAAGAGGCCAAGGCCCAGCTTATCGAGTCTCAACAATGAAGTAGTCCGTCTCGAGCAGGGAAAGGTCGCGCTGATTCCAAGCCGCGCGCCACAGGGGTTCGCCGCTTGGGGATCTGCCTTGGGTCCGCCAGCGCTTCCAGGGGATGTAGTGAAGTGGGCGGCCCGGAAATTCCTTGGTCATGAAATTTTTGAAATCCGTAACGCTATCTTCTTTCGAGGTCACCAGGATGGTCTCGCCTTGCAGAACCGCCGCCCTCAATGCCTCGGGCGTGTGCAGGCCATGGACTTCATGGTTCACCCAGAAATTGAGGTAGCCCCACTCGCTCCAGATGTTGCGGTTGAGATTATAGTACCCCAGGGTGGTCGGCTGGTTGCGGCTTGCGCGCTCAGCAAGATAGCGTCTGAGGTCGAGCGTTTCTCGCTCGCCGAGCACCGCGAAAAACGCGGTCAAGGCCCAGAGGACGCCGGCCGAGGAAATCGCCAACCATTCGGGGCGCCGGCCGCGCATGTGAACCCCAAAGTAAAAGAACCCCAAAGCCGTGACTAGGCATCCCAGCCAAACTAGCGGCAAAAGCCAGGCGGGCCACCATTCAGGCATGGGTGAAAAGTGAATGTCGAGCACGGTCAGGGCGATTGGAATCAGCAGGATCGCGATCGCGGTGAGCGCGAATGCCAAGGAGTAGAGGAGTTGCCAGAAAGCGGCGCTTCGCGAGGGCCGATTTCTGGTGGCGGCGATGCTTCCCCAGGTCGCGCCAATCACAAGCCAGACCGCCGAGATCACGGGTAGGTTGTAATTTTCGAAATGATAAGGGTGCCAAATAAAGAAAATCACGCTCGGTACGAAGCCCGCGATACCCAGCAAAACCAATCTTCGGGTCGAAGAGAAAGTGAGAAGCTTCGGCAGCCAAAAAATGAAATGCAGATAGGAAACGAAGGCCATCAGCATCCACGGGAAAAGATAAAAACCGAACGTCGAGACGATGCTCACGCTCCAGTGCTGGCCAGTATCTCCCTTGCTGAAAAGCTCCCGCTCGACGTACGCGTGCCAAAAATTGGCTCGATCGAGCAAATAGGCAGGCGCATAACCGCCGGTACAGACCGCCACTCCGAGAAGAACCGCGAGCCAGGCTTTCGGATTTTTCAGTCGCCCCCAAATCTCTCCGGTGAGCGTCCAGAAAAGCACGGCGCTGCAGCCGAGTAAGGCGCTATGAAGCGGGGATTTGGTCCAGCCGATCAAGCCCGCCGTAATCCAGAACAGCCACCCCGGTTCGCCCGCTCGAACGCCGTCGAGTAACCAGAGGCCGATCGCAAAGAGAGCCGCTGTCTCGACCTCCATCTGGCTGGCCCAGGTATGAGCGTAAATTCCGGCACCGAAGGCGAATGCCGCTCCAACCCAAAATCCACCGCCAGACCACTCGGAAAAGCGTCGTCGAACGATTGACGCAAGCGCAAGGGCTCCCGCCATCAGCAGAAACAGGTTCATGTACAGGACGGCCCAGGGGGTGCGTCCAAAGAGCATGAAGCCGATCCGGAGGGCGATGTAATGAAAGGGGCCCTTATAGTAGTCTGGCTGGTCCTGGAGCGTCTGGATAAACCAGTTTCCGTGACGAGCCATTTCAAGCGCCTGGGAGATATAGACCTTCTCATCGCCCGCCATCCGCAGCAGTCGACTTCCCATGAAGGGGGCATAGACCGATGCGATCAGCAGAATGAGAACGAATGCGCTGCTGATCGCCCCAAAGCGCTTGGTAAGGGTCATTAGCGCAGGGAGTCTTTGAATTCCTTGCCGGCGCGGAAACGCGGAACTGTCATCGCCGGAATTTTGATTTCGTTACCAGTCTGGGGATTCCGGCCTGCGCGAGCCCTGCGCTTGGACTTGGTGAAGGTGCCAAAACCGACCAAAGTCACATCGTCGCCTTTCTTGACGCTCTTCTTGATCGCTTCGATCACGTTATTCAAGACTTCCTCCACGCTCGTTTTGGTGAGTTGCGTGTTTTTGGCGATGACATCGACCAGCTGCGTTTTATTCATGAATTAGAGGCTCCTTTGCTTACCGTTTCAGGTTCAATTTTCAGGCGGAATCTCAAGAAGAGACTTTGGTCTAAATCTGACTTAAACTGAAGTCAAGCCGTGTCGTCAGAAAAAATAGTCTTGCAAATGCCGCTACTTGCCTTAAGCTTTTGCATATGACTAAAGCCGATTTAATCAACGTGATCGCCGAAAAAGCCAATCTTCAGCATAAACAAGCTGAATTGGTTGTGAACATGGTTTTCGACATGATGTCGGAAGCGCTGAAAAAAGATGATCGCATTGAGATTCGCGGCTTCGGCTCGTTTGTCAATCGCAGCTACGGCAGTTACCAAGGGCGTAACCCGAAGACCGGTCAGGTTGTCCAAGTTCCCCCGAAGCGGGTGCCTTTCTTCAAAGTCGGCAAAGAATTAAAGGAAATGGTCGACTACATTCAGGCGCAAGCAGACGCCGCCGCGAAAGTCTAATAGTTTACAGGGAGCGGGCACGGTACCAGTAGACCGCAACCGTTCCCAAAGCGAACACCAGGCGATATGCGATGTATTGCCCCACGCCTTTTTTGCGCACGTGGTTCATCAGGGCGTTGATCGTGAGAATCCCGGCTAGAAAACTGACGACCAAGGCGACTCCGAGCGAGAGCCAGCTGAGGTCGGAAGCCGGGCTGGAAGAGTGGAAGTCGAGCTCATGAAGTTCCTGAACGGCTTGCGTGAGCAAGATCGGGCTCATGAGATAGAGGGCGAATTTCGTCGTGGCTTCCCTGGTATAATTTCGAAACGAAGCGGTGGCCCAGATCGCTCCCATGGCGCCGATTCCAGGAATGATCGGAACCAAAAGCAATGCGATGCCCACGAGCAAGGCATCCAGCCAGTTCCAGTCGAAAACGCTTTTGTTTTTCCGGCACATTGAATCCGTCAGCCAAAGCGGAATGATGAAAGCGCCCATGAACACCGCGATTAGTACCGGCGAATCGGAGAAAATATGGATCTGGTCGGCGAGTCGTGACCCGGTCAGAAGCATCGGCAAAACCGCGATGAGAATGAAAAACGGCATCCGCTCGTCCAGGGTCATCGGTTTGCGACGCAAAAGGATGATTTGCAGGAACGAGCTGATCAGGCTCGCCCAGTCATTCCAGATGTAGAGAAACGCGGCGAGAAAAGTGCCCAGGGCGAGGGCCCCGAGAAATACGCCGCTCGGCTCTGTCCAATGAATGAGCCAAGGGACAAGAATTCGGTGCCCATCCCAGCTCAGGGGCAAAAACTGCGTGAAACCGCGGATAATGGCGTAGACGATCGCTTGGAAGGTTGTCATTGACGTTCAGATATTCCCGTTTCTCAGGAATATCGTAACGTATTTATTGTCCGCTGACGATCACGATATTTACGTTATGCGTGATGGGCCGGGTATTGACCGACGGAGTGATAAACGCCTGAATATTGGAAAACGAGCCCGGAACTCCAAGACCGGTCGCGGTCATGACCGGGGGAGGAGGGGTGCTGGCCGCGGCAATCGAGATGGCCTGCGCAAGCGGCGCGGGAAGGGCGGATGGCGCGCCATTGGCGGTATTGGCGCCGTTTTGGCCGCCGGAGCCGGCGCTCGGCTCGACCGTAACCGCTTTCTGGAAGGTCGTGTCCGTCATTTTTGCCGTGGACGTCAAAGTCGAGATTTGCTGCGAATCGACCTGGACCGGTTTGTTTTCCGCGATGCCCGATGCCTGGTTCGATGAAAGTTGAGTTCCCGCGGTGAGGGAAATCACCCCTGGGCTCGGTGAGCCGCCGGCGGCGCTTGGGGTGCGGCCTGCAACGGCACTCGCATCGAAGTCATGATGCGACATATCGACTTGTCCCTGCAAAACGGTCACGGAGGTCGTGCCGCTATCGCTTGCCGGATTTCTCCCGATCGCACCCGGCGGCACCTCGCCCGGATGGTTAATCATTTTCCCCAGCTGTTCCATGTTGGTGATTTCCGCTTTCACGATGAACTCGGTGCCTCGCACTCCCATGGTGGCGGAGGGGGTCCGGACTTTGAATTTTCCCTTGCCGGTCAATTTTTGCGCGATCGCGGCCCGCATGGTGCCGTAAGGCAAGCTGACTTCCACTTCGCGGTCCGTGCCGCCGCTTTTGTTGTCGAAATGATCGACTTTGAAGAGAGAAGAAGGGCCGAGGTCAACGATGCTCTTGTCCCTCATCAGGATTTTAATGTGACCGTTGCTCCCGGTATTCACGACATCCTGCGGATAAATCGAATCACCCGGCTTCAGATTGCGCGTCGTCGCGTCCTTTTCGCCCTTGGCGTCCGAGCGGGCAAAGGCGGTTCCATCGAGCGATACGACGTCTCCGGCCGCGTTTGCGGACGGGTTGGCGTCGGTCGTGTCGCAGTAGGCGACATGAAGGGGCGCGATGGCCAATGAAGCCAAAAGGGCAGTGATCGGATTCAACTTCTCTACGTTCCGCGAATTCATAATTTCTATGGTAAGTGCGCCGGACGGGCTCTACAATCTGTGTCATGCGAGACACTCGTATAACGAAAGTGAGCGCCGCTTTTATTGGGCTTTTGGTGCTCTCAAGTGTGACGCCAGGCGTTGTGACAGCTCAGGCTTATGCGGAGGAATCTCATCCTGGTCTGATGGCGGAGGCTTTGTATTCGGAGGCGTTGATCGCTTTTCACCGCCAGCAGATCGATCAGGCGGTGAAGATCCTGGACGGACTTTTGGCGACTTCGCCAGACTATGCGGAAGCTCTCGAATTGCGGGCTTTGATCTTGAGAGGGAAAGGCAGCGACGCCGAGGCCGCCCAAGCTTACGAAAAGCTTTTAACGATCCGCCCTCCTGAAAAACAGGCGCCTTATCACTACGAACTGGGCATGATTTACTATCGCCAGAAAAAAGAGGCGGACGCTCAAGCTCATTTCGAGCGCGCCCTGAAGGCGGGATTCAATTCAACCGTTTGCCGGTTTTTTCTGGGGATGATCGCCTTCGGCCGGACCAATGACTATTACGCCGAATATTATTTCCGGAAAGTCGCGGCAAAAGACAACGGCGAACTCAAGCTCTTGTCCTTGTATTATCTGGGGCTGATCGAAGTCCGCGCCAGCACTCCGCTGGTTGCCGTGCAAGACCTCACCGCTGCCCAAAAGCTGGCGAAGGAGCTTCCTCAGACCGATACGACGAAGCAAATCGCTTCCTCCGTGACGGATGTGCTCGCGCCCTTTACGCAGTCGCAGATCTTCGCGAACGCGGCTTTCTTGGGTCAATATAATTCAAATATCTCCCAGGTGCCGACCTCGCTGACTTCAAGCTCGCAAAGCGTCTCGAATCAGGCCACGGGCGTTCTGAATGTTTCTGGCGGCGTGGGTTACATGACCGCTCCGTTGAGCGATTTTCAGTTCGTCGGCAGTTATCATTTCTCGCTGAACATGGATACGAATTCGGGCACCAAGAATTATCAGTTCGTGACCAATACGGCGTCTTTTTATTTTAATTACCAGCCGCTGGCCAAGACCCAGGCCGGGTTCAAGGTGGACGGCAATTTCATGTTTCAAGACAATCCGACGAATTCCGCCGACCCGAGCTCGTCAAGCTATCAGTATTCGAAATATCTGCTGGGTGGCGAAATCGGGCCTTATTTTCGCTATCAGATAGTGCCTCAGGTTCAAACCGAGCTCGATCTGTATGTCAGGCCGCAAACTTATTATACCCAGCCGGAGCTGAGCGGTGTGAACGTCTTCACGCGCTTCAGCGCCAAGGCGGATCTGTTGAATGATTATTTCAATCCCTCCGCCTTCGTCGAGTTCGAGAACGACAGCACGTCCAGTACCGATTTCAAGGCTCATACTTACGGCGTGGGGATCGCCGACGCGATGAAGATCACCGCGCGCGATTTCCTGACTCCCGGCTTGGATTTCCTGGAGTCCAACTATCCCCAGAGCTCGGTCGGGCGCCGTGACAGCATCCTTGTCGCGCATATCGTCGGCTATCACGTCATGAATCCGCATTTTTCGATTCTCGGGAACATCTCTTACACGAAGGACAACTCGACCGAATCGGATGTCTACAGCTATACGCAGACGGTTGTCAGCTTGGGCGTGAGTTACAGTCTCTAGTATTCGCCCTTCGTATCCCTGTTTAAATTTTCGACACGCGATTCGCGGCGGATGAGCGTGTCCCTCGGGACTCGGCTTGAAATCACGAAGAATAGCGATGGCGCGCTGTTTGCTCAATAGACGCCATCATGAGAAATTTCGTGGGAAAAACTCTGGCCTGGACAAGCGCCGCTTTCATCGCGTCTCTTGCGGTGGGTTTCGATCGATCCGCGCGCGCGGATGAGTATCAAGATACCCTGAATTGGATTAAAAACTCAGGGATGGTTTCGGTCGTCGCGAAGCCGTACTATGTCTACCATTATGCGGGAGGCTCGACTTTCGGCGGCAAGGCTGTCGACCTGAAGGACCCGGGCGTGCAAAATGATTTGAAACTCCTGGGTGATCAATACTTGGATCCAGCTCCAGGCCCATCGCAGGTCACGAATATGCCGGGGTTCTATGCGGCTTTGAATCCCGAGGCGTCGCGCGGTTATACGGGCACCGGGAAAGATTTTCTTCTGGATCGGGTCGAGCTTCCGCAGGGTTTGAAAATTCTCGATATTTCGGCGCCGACCGGGTTGCCTCAGAACGTTTCGGATTATCTGGGAAGAAATCAGTGCGGCGTTCAGCTACCGCCTTTCCCCTTGAATGGGGTTTTTTGGGTCGAGAGCTCGCCGCGATGCCGGGCGATGGCGACCCGAATATTGAAGGACCTGGGAATCGATGCGGTTATGTACAATTTTTCATCCGAATCTTTGGTCGGATGTTCGCAACCGCCAGCCGCCGTGATCATTATCCGCCCGGATCATATTCCCGCCGCTAACGTCGAGCATTTCGCCTCCACTCGCCGGGATGATCGCTCTGGGCGGGAAGAGCAAAGAATTTTGAATCGCATCTTTCGTCAAGACGGCGCTAGCGGCGTAGATGGGATTCCAGCGAGTTCAGGGTTTTTCTCGGGCCCTCCTCTTCTTTTTCCCGGCGTCGGGGTGGCTTCCGATGCCGAAGCCAATGCTTATAAGGCCCAGCATCTTTTGGGCTGCGGCGGTCTTGTGGCTAAGCAAGCCAGCGTTCAGACGGAAACGCAATGCCGTGGTCCCGGCTCGCTCAACGACCAGTTCGCCGACGTGACCCGGCTCGGCTCGAGCTTGGAGCGGATCGCCCAGAAAAGCGAGGAACTATGAAATCCTTTTTCTTGCTGACGCTTTTAGTGGCGATCTCGCTTCCCGTCGGCGCGCGCGCCGATGAGTTTCATGATCTGGTGGCTCAGCTTGAGTCATCGAATGTCGTCACGACGACTCGCGCTTTTTATACCTACCATTACGCGACGGCGGGCGCGTTCCGGCTTCCGGCAATCGATCTGAACAACCCGGCCGTACGCCAAGATCTCAAGCTTTGGAGCCAGGAATACCTTCAAAACCCTCCCGTGAATCAAGCCTTCATGCTGGGCTTTTACGCGGCGATCGATCCCGAGCGAACGCGCGATTACGCGGGCAAGGGGAGCGATTTCTTGTTGGACCGGGTTGAGATCCCCGCAGGGTTCAAAATGCTTTCCATCCTTCAGGAGGAATTCCCGGAACCCGCCAGATGGGAGGCTTATCTTGAGGCCAATGGCTGCAGCGCTCAAAGGCTCAAAGGTCTTTTCTGGATGCAAGAGCCCGGTGAGCTTCCAAATTGCCGGGCCATTGGCGCCCGGATGGCGAAGGCCCTGGGAGTGGATGCGATTCAGTATGGCTATCCGCTCGATGAGCTGAAAGGTTGCGCCGGCACGAAGTCGTCTGCGCTTCGCGACTCGTTTGCTCTCATTATCATTCGGCCGGATCATATTCCCAAGTCGGCCATTTCCCAATTCGGCGCGAGCGTGCGGCCGGATGCGGATGGTTTGAAGGAGCAGCGGATCTTGAACGAGCTCTTTCATCTGGATCATATTTTGAGGGTTTTCCCGGATGTTGATTACGCCTCCGAGGCGGAGGTGAACGAATACAAGGCCGCGCACCTTTTAGGTTGCGAAAACCTGGGGCAATAGCTGTAAAGTGAGAGGGAAAATGCGGACTTTGAATCGGATTGCTATAGCTTGCATCAGTGCCTGCTGCGCGGTGCCCGCGGCGGCATACGCGCAAGGCGAAGGTCTGTCATGCGCGCCATCGGATTCGGGCCAGGTCGTGAATCTTGGACTCGCCCACGATGCGATGTCGGCGGCGGATCGCTTAAGGTGCCCCCAGGAGCTGCGCAAACTCAAAAGCGATTTTCTTCCAGCCGAGTTGAGCGGTTTATGCGAGACCTATACGCGTTACCACGCGGCCCTCGCCGCGCTTCAGAAGAAGGGTATCGATGGGACCCGGATCGCCAATGTCGTGGCGCCTCGCTTTGTCGATACACCGGATTGGCAGGCTTATCTGAATCAGGGGAAAAGCGACCCCCAGCAAGTTTACGATCCCGCGCCGCAGACTTGGAATTCTTGGGATTCAGCGCGCGCGGGCGTTGACGCCCAAGCCGCGCTGAACGCCAAGAGCGGCCATGTCGCGCCGATCGACACGGATTGGATCCGCGCGGTGCACGTGAAAGACATGAATAATCTGCCGCGAGCCGGGGATTTTCGGACTTGGTCTTCTCCGCTTTCAATGGACGGGTTCGCCGTCACGCGCGCGAGCTCCCTGCCTTATAGTCAGATTCAGCAGATCACGCATATGGAATACCCGCGGATTTTCCAATACGGCCAGCCCCTCGTGAGCTGGGTCCCGACCCAGTGCTTCGATCAGTGGAGCGCTTCGGAAAAGCGGAAGGCCAGCGGCGCTCGAATTGACGTCGCCGCGATTCCGCGGCTTGCGGATCCGACCCAGGCCTTTACGGATCAGAACGGGGTCGCGCGGCAGTGCGGCTACGTGGTTTATCCTCCGACCGCGGAGGTTTCGGTGCAGCTGCAAAGAAACACGGAGCAGCTCGATCAGATGACCGCCTCTTGGAGCACCGATCATCCCGATGGCGATCCGATTTTGGCGGCCGCGCGCGCGCAGCGCTGGTTCGTGGCGGTTCATCCTTTCGAAAAAGGAAACGGTCGCACCAGCCGCTTTCTGATGGATTATACGCTCGAGAGCGTGGGTCTTCCGGCGCCGATTCTGGCCGAGCAGAATGACGACGTGGGCGTGCCCGAAAAGGCTTGGGCGAAGGAAGTGGGGCAGGGAATGCTTCGCACGATCCAGACGCTTGAGGCTTGCGAGAAAAACCCGGCGGCCCTGGGCTGCCAAGTCGTGCCGAGTCCCACGAGTCCATAATGCCCCACCCATCACGAGAAATTTTTATCTTTCGCCACGGAGAAACGGATTGGAACCGGGAAGGCCGGTTCCAAGGCCATGTCGACATTCCCTTGAACGATCATGGCCGAGCGCAGGCCGAAGCATTGGCGGAAAAACTGAGCCCGCACGGGCTTGAAGCCATACTTTCGAGCGATCTATCGCGCGCTCGCGAAACGGCGGAGATCGTGGCGCGGCGAACGCGGATTCCCGTTTTCACGGATGTCGGCCTCAGGGAGGCCCATCTGGGAGGCGCTCAAGGTTTGACGGTTGAAGAGATCAAGCGCGTTCATGGGGCCGAGGTTCTGGAGCGTTGGAAGTCCGTCGCGGTCTCCGACGCGGATGTGAGGTATCCGGGAGGAGAAACCGGGGCGGAGGTGATCGAGCGCGTTTTCGCTTCCCTCGAAAAATTCATCGCCACGACTTCTTATCTTCGTTTCGGGGTTGCGTGTCATGGCGGAGTGATTCGGCGCGTGATGCAGAATATTATTCCTCAATCGGACGCGGAGCCTCAAAAAAGGGTGCTGATTCCCAACGGAGTCGTTTATAAAATTCTCTGGGAGGCCAAAACAGGCTGGAACGTTCCAAGCCTTGAGCCCCTAGGGAGTGTACATGATACTGTCGGTAAATCGATTCATACGGTCGTGTAGTTTTGCGCTGGTCGCGGCTTCTTTTCTGATTTCAATGCAAGGCAGCCCGGCGCGCGCGGATGAGGCGCGTTCGCTCAATCCCAATGCCCTGAGCGTCGAAGTGCTCGGAAGGGGCTTTCTTTATACCGTGCAGTACGATCGGGCGATGACCGAGGATGTTTTCGCGGGCATCGGGATCGGCACGGTCGGGATCGATAATCTTGATGGTTCGGACGCGAATTCGACCGCCGTTTTGATTCCCGTCTACGTCGGCTATTACTTCATGCGCGAACACGGGACGCCGTTCGTGACGGCGGGCGCGTCGGTCGTGGCGAATAATTCAACCGCGACCAATCACCAAACCGCATTGGGGAGCATGAAATTTCCCACCGGCCAGATCGTCGGCAGCGCCGGCGCGGGCTGGGAAGAGCGTACGGATACGGGCTTTTTGTTTCGCGTGACCGGTTATGCGATGATCGGCGGGAACGTGAAGCCGTGGGTAGGCGCTACTTTCGGCTATGCTTTTTAATTTAGGGATCTAGCTTTGCTTTACAATTTGTAAAGTTCATTTGACAAATTGTAATAATCGGTGTAATTATATGAAAGTATGGGGTATTCTAGGAAGCTAAAATCCAGGATCCAAGCGCGTTTGCAAAACGGATCCGAGAAAATTCAGGTCGTGATCGGGCCTCGGCAGGTCGGGAAGTCGACGGCCATTCAGCAAGCGCTAGAGGGGCGCGGTGTTTACGAAACAGCCGACGCCCCTTTTCCTCTCGAGGCCATCGAGATCAATCTCTGGTGGGATCGTGCTCTCGAATCAGGAGACAAGATCCTGGCGATCGATGAGATCCAGAAAATCCAAGGCTGGTCGGAGGTCATCAAAAAACGCTGGGACGAGGCGAAGTCGGGGAAAACCCCGCGCCTCAAAGTGATCCTATCGGGATCGGCGGCGCTCGCGATCGAAAAAAACCTGCGCGAGTCGCTTGCCGGTCGTTACGAGCTGATCCGTGCCGATCATTGGAATTTCTCCGAGGCGGCGACGCTCTTCCATTTCGACCTTCGTCGATTCATTGAATTCGGCTGCTATCCCGGGTCGATGGATCTCCTCCAGGATCCGACGCGCTGGGGGGCCTATATCCGCGATTCGATCATCGAGCCCGTGCTCGGCCGCGACATCTTGCAACTTCATCCCGTTCAGCAGCCCGCGCTTCTTCGCCAGCTTTTCAGCGTCGCGGCCGCGAACCCGGCGCAGGTCGTTTCTTTGCACAAGCTTCAAGGGCAGCTTCAGGATCGGGGCGCGATTGCCACGCTCCAGCACTATCTCCATTTACTGAGCCAGGGCTTTCTCGTGAGCGGCATTCAGAAATTCAGCCCCGCGGCGATTCGCACCCGGAAAAGCTCTCCCAAGCTCGTCATACATGACAACGGGCTTTTGCGCGCGCTCGAGCGCCCTGTCGGCGCGCCGCTTGGCGCGGAACGCTTCGGACGCTATTTCAAGAACGCCGTCGCCGCGAGGCTCCTGGAAGCAGGCTGGGAGACTTATTATTGGAATGATCGCCAGCTCGAAGTCGATCTGGTCGTCCTCGGCCCTAGTGGCGAGAAGCTCGCGATCGAAGTCAAATCCGGCGAGACTTCGCCGGCGGAGTTGCGCGGATTGCGCGAATTCCACAAGCGTTTCACCGAATTTGAGCCTTGCTTGATCAGCCTGATCGACCAGAAAATCGAGGGAATCCGAAGCTGGAGCGCGGCCGAAGTTCTGAGTCTCTCTTCGATTTAAACGGAAGGCTTCAACGCGTCCGGCGAAGTGCGCTGGCACTCCGGGGTTTTCATCGCTTCATCGTAAATGCGCGCCAGCATCGGGAAGTCCTGGTCCAGCGGCACGCCGAAGCGGCGCGCGGAATAGCATTGCGGAATCAGAAAAAGATCCGCCATCGTGATCTCATCGCCGAAGCAGAACTTGCCGGCGGTGGGGCGCGCGAGCTCCTCGAAGGCCTTGAGGTGCTGCTGATTCCAGTACTGGACCCATTTCTTGGCTTCTTCCGGATCGCTCGAGTGTCTCGCGGTGACTGGCGGGTTTTGCAGCGGTTGCAGCGAGGCGTTCACGATCTGACAGAGCGCGCGGATACGCGCGCGCTCGAGCGGATCGCTGGGCAAAAGAGAGGGGAAGGGGCGGGTTTCTTCCATCCATTCCAGGAGCGCGGTTGATTCCGTCAGATAACGATAGGGCGAGTCTTCCGGCTGCTCCAGCAGCTCGAGGACCGGCACGAACCCCAAAGGATTGCGATGTCGATGCTCCGGCGATTCGGCGTCATCACTCAGCAGGTCGACCGCGACATATTCAACCTCGATCTCTTTGAGCGCGAGCGCCCACCGCGCCCGCCAGCTCGCCGATGACCGCCAGTAGTGATAGAGCCGGTAACGCATGATTAAAGATCACCCGGTGCGGCGGCAATCGTGTTTTCAAGCCGTCCCAATCCTTCGACTTCGAGGACCACTTTGTCGCCGGGCTTCAGCCACTGATTGTCGGTGATCTTCGAGCCGTTCAGTTCCATGAAGCAGCCCGTGCCGACGGTGCCCGAGCCGATGAGCTCGCCCGGATAGAGCGTGACTCCATAGCTTGCGCGCTCGATGATCTGGGCAAACGTCCAGTTCATGTCCTTTAAGTTTCCATCCGAGACTTGCTTGCCGTTCACCAACGCTTTCATCCTGAGGTCATGGCGCTCGCCGTGGGCCCCCGGGACGGCGCGAGGAGCGAGCTCGTCACGAGTCACCAGAACCGGGCCGATGGAGGTTGCGAAGTCCTTGCCCTTGGCGGGGCCGAGGTTGAGCTTCATCTCCTCAGTCTGAAGGGCGCGCGCGGACCAATCGTTCATGATGCAGTAACCGAAAATATGTTCGTCGGCGCGGGAGGCCGAAATATTGCGGCCGGTTTTTCCGATCACGATCGCCACTTCGAGTTCGAAGTCGAGCCGCTCGCGCGCGAGCTTTTGAACCGTGACTTCGCCTGGGCCGGTGATCGCCAGGTGGTTGGTGAAATAAAAGACCGGAAAATTATCGAACTCAGGAATCATCGGCAGCCCGCGGCCTCGGCGGGCGGATTCGACGTGTTGCCGGAACGCATAGCCGTCTCGCGCGGAAACGGGCTTCGGAAGCGGAGCGAGAATCGTTGCCGCGGGCTCCGGGCAAACGCAGGCGATGGGAAGTTTCCCTTCCCGGAACGCGCTGCTCGCATTTTCGAGATGGGGCTTGAGCTCATCCCAGTGCTCGATGAGCGAGAGCATGTCGGGGGCCTTTGCGCTCGATCCGGCCCATTCCAAGGCCGCCGGAACGTCGATGATTTTTCCGCCCAAGGCGGTCGATGCGCCGACGCGAACGCCGGGACGGGCGAGACTGGAGCGGGAAGGGATGAACGTAACGAGCTGCATTTATGCCTCCGAAAAAAGCGGTGGTTAAAAACTAAAAAACCACGCCGGGCACTCGCGGAAAACGGTGGGCCACGGCGTGGTCGGCGAATACAAATCGAAACCGGAATTACCAGTTGCGCTTGTTAGCGAAAGTGTCTTTCAAAGAGCGAGGGAAAGACCAGCGTGGCTTCTTGGTGGCCGGACGGGCTTTGATTTCCATTGGCTCGCCGGTGAAAGGATTCGTGCCTTTGCCGGACTTGCGTGCTTTCACTTCCTTGCGGACGAGAGCGCCAATAACAGGGAAGCGGACGCGTTCGCCGCCAGCAGCCGCTTTCGCGCCGTTCACGAAAGCGTTTTCGATCACGGTCTTCAGCTCAGCGCGCTTGATGCGAATTTCGCCTTTGCGGGTGACTTCAGCGGATTTCAAGACGCCTTCGTAGACTTCGTTGATGAAAGAATATTTCGTTTTCTTTTTTGCCATAAAGTTAGATCTCCTCTCTAAGGTTTTAGAGGCCTTTTTTCCGTGCTGCAACCGATTTCTCTAAAAAACGGGCCATTTTTATGGGTGTATTCGAAATTTGTCAGTCTTCCGTCGCGCTGTGTTTTGCGGAGAAGGTTTCGAAGAAAACGGCCGGTGCTTTGATTGCCGTTCGCGGAAGCGCAGACGTCGCTGCGGATTTTGAGCACCGCGAATTCTGATCGTGCCCGTGCCGGTCTGTTTCGAAGCGCTCCGCTGGCGCGAGAAAAGGGCTGCGATCACGAGGGGTCCTCAAGCTCTTCCTTAGAGGGGCTCGCTCTCCGGGTAGAGGGGGCATTTTTGGGCGCCAAAGTGGGCCTCTTACGTAAGAAAATAGTCAATTATAACATTGGTTTATAATTCTAAGCTTGCTGTTGACCAAAAAAGTCGGATTTGATATGACCTCGAGCCTGAATGACACGGATTTTGCTTCTCACCGCACCGATGACTCAGCTCAATACGCCCTATCCTGCGACGGCGTATTTGACCGGCTTTTTGCGCCAGCAGCAAATCGACGCGGTCCAGGCAGATCCGGCTATTGAGCTGGTGCTCAAGCTTTTTTCGCGCTCGGGTTTGGAGCGCATCGAGCGTGAGTTGCGCGGACGCAAAGGCAAGCCTCCTAAGGCCGTTGCGCATTTTTTGCATTTTTCCGAGCACTACAAAAATACCATTGATGCAGCCATCCGCTTCCTTCAGGGCAAAGATCCAAGCCTTGCTCTTCGCATCGTGGGGCGTGATTTTTTGCCCGAGGGAAAGCGCTTTGCCGCTTTGAGCGGTGACCATGCCGATGCGCAAGGCGGCGACCCGATGGCCTGGGCGTTCGGTGCCCTCGGCATTCAAGATGGGGCGAAATACCTGGCTAGCCTCATGATTGACGATCTCGCGGATATGATCCGCGAGGGAATCGATCCGCGCTTCGAGCTTTCGCGTTATGCCGAAAAACTCGCGGCAAGCGCGCCGACTTTCGATCCCTTGGCGGATGCTTTAGCGGCGAAGTCGACCGTGGTCGATGAGATGCTTGATGAAATCACCCGTGATTTGATCGAGCGGCACCAGCCCGACGTGGTCGGCATTACGGCGCCTTTTCCCGGGAATGTTTACGGCGCGTTTCGCATCGCGGGCGTCGTGAAACGCGTTTCGCCTGACACTCGGTTGATTTTGGGCGGAGGCTACGTCAATACCGAGCTTCGCGAACTCAAGGAGAAGCGGGTTTTCGCGTACTTCGATTACATCACGCTCGATGACGGGGAACGGCCGCTTTTGGCGATTCTCGACGCGATCCGGGCCGAGAAGACCGGCGGCGCCGCGACGGATGAGCTTTTGCGGACTTTTGTTTTGCGCGACGGCCAAGTGCGCTTGATTTCGTCGCCCAAGCTTCACGATATTCCTCATCGCGCGACCGGCACGCCGGTTTACGATGGGTTGCCGCTCGATCGTTACCTTTCGATTTTCGAGATGTTGAATCCGATGCATCGGATCTGGTCGGACGGACGCTGGAACAAGCTTACGCTCGCGCACGGCTGTTACTGGAAAAAGTGTAATTTCTGCGACGTTACACTCGATTATATCGGGCGTTATGACGCCGCTTCGGCCGATCTTTTGGTGGATCGCATCGTGGCGATTCAGAGCGAGACCGGCCAGAGCGGTTTCCATTTCGTCGACGAGGCGGCTCCGCCGGCGGTGCTGAAGGCTCTGGCCGAAAGATTGATCGAGCGGGGAGTCGTCATTAGCTGGTGGGGCAATATTCGTTTCGAGAAGACTTTTACGCCCGAGCTCACCCGACTTTTGGCGCGCTCAGGTTGTGTTGCCGTGAGCGGCGGGCTTGAAGTCGCGTCCGATCGTCTCTTGCAGCTCATGAACAAAGGCGTGACTGTCGAGCAGGTGGCGCGCGTGACCCGCGCTTTCACCGAAGCGGGAGTCATGGTCCATGCGTATCTGATGTATGGATTTCCGAGCCAGACCGAGTCCGAAACGATCGACGCGCTCGAGCGGGTGCGCCAGCTTTTTGAGGCGGGTTGCATTCAATCGGCGTATTGGCATCGTTTTTCGGTGACCGCGCATAGCCCGATCGGCAAAAATCCGGAAAAATTCGGAATCAAGCTTTTGCCTGCCGAAGAGGTGAGTTTCGCCCGGAACGATCTGGCGTTCGAAGATCCGACCCCTTGCGATCACGAGCTTCTGGGAGTGGGCCTTCGTAAAGCGCTTTATAATTACATGCACGGCGTTGGACTCGATCTCGACGTGCGCTTCTGGTTTGAACATCCGGTGCCTAAGCCCAAAGTGAAAAACGATTTGATTGCCTGTGCGCTCGAAGAGGGTGTCGTGCCGGGGCTGCGTAGGGCTGAAAAAGGCCGGGCTCAGGAAAAACCCCGGCGTCGGGGTTGACGAATCATACGAATTTTTGGATCGCGGTCATGATCGCGATGGTGGCGGCGAACATGGTTCCCATTCGGCATATCTCAGGGTGTTAAACATCACGCCTGAGTTCGAAGACGCTTGTAGGTTATTTCTTGGCTTTTGCCTTCGCCGCGCGTTCTTTGGCGGCGCCTGAGCCGACGCTATAGTCTTTTTCGACTTGTTTGCGTTTCAGGACGACGTTTTCCAGGCGCGATTGGGTCAGGACCTCCTCGATCGCCCGGAGCTCGTCTTCAAGCTCCCATTTCGCCAGCAGCATGATCGCAAGCTCGTCATGCGTCTCGGGGGCCTTCATGCTTTCGTGGACTTTGAGCTTATGACGAATGCCCAAAGATCTTTGGATCAATTCCAATTTTTCAAAGCGTTCCATGAATGCTGCCCCCGAGTTGTGTATGCGCTTGCCGCTTAGCGAATGGCTTGTCTGAGAACGTAAGTCAAGATCCCGCCGTTTCGGAAGTACTCGACTTCGTTCGGCGTGTCGATGCGACAGAGTGCCGTGAAGGTTTTCTCCGTCCCATCGGTGGCTTTCGTCTTGACCGTGACTTTTTGTCCCGGAGTCAAGCTTCCAAGGCCTTCGATGTCGAAGGTTTCGTGCCCGGTGAGGCCCAGTGCTTTCGGGTTTTCGCCCGCTTGGAATTGCAGCGGCAGAATGCCCATGCCGACGAGGTTGGAGCGGTGAATGCGCTCGAAGCTCTCGGCGATCACGGCGCGCACGCCTTGGAGCTTCGGTCCCTTGGCCGCCCAGTCACGCGATGAGCCGGTGCCGTATTCCTTGCCGGCGATCACGATCAATGGGGTGCCTTCGGATTGGTATTGCATTGCCGCGTCGTAGATCGACATCTGCTTTCCATCCGGCAGGTACTTGGTCACGCCGCCTTCGACGCCGGGAACCAGGAAGTTCTTCAGGCGAATGTTGGCGAAAGTGCCGCGAGCCATGACTTCATGATTACCGCGGCGCGAGCCGTAGGAGTTGAAGTCTTCATGCTTCACGCCTTGCGCGAGCAGGTATTGGCCGGCAGGCGAAGACTTGCCGATCGAACCCGCGGGCGAAATATGGTCCGTCGTGACCGAATCGCCCAAAAGCGCCAGAACGCGCGCTTTTTTGACGTCAGCAACCGGCGCCGGTTGGGCTTGCATGTTTTCGAAAAACGGAGGCTCCTTAATGTAGGTGGAGTTTTTCTCCCACTTATAGAGATCGCCCGTCGGAACTTGGATGTTCTTCCAGTTTTCACCGCCGGCGAAAACGTCGGCGTAGCTCTTTTTGAACTGCGAGTTCGTGACGAATTTGTCGACGTAGGCGGCTACTTCTTCCTGGGTCGGCCAGATATCCTTCAGGTAGACGGCCTTGCCGTTCGGATCGTACCCGAGAGGATCGCTTGTCAGGTTCATGTTCACGTTACCGGCGAGGGCATAAGCGACGACCAACGGAGGCGAGGCCAGGTAGTTCGCGCGCACGTGCGGGCTGATGCGCCCTTCGAAGTTACGATTTCCCGAGAGGACGGCGGCGACCGCCAAATCCTGGTCAACCACCGCTTCGGTGACTTGCTCCGACAGGGGCCCGCTATTGCCGATACAGGTCGTGCAGCCATAACCGACCACATGAAAGCGTTGCGCCTGCAAATAAGGCATGAGGCCCGATTCCGAGAGGTAATCGGTCACGACCTTCGATCCGGGCGCAAGGCTGGTCTTCACCCAAGGCTTCACGAAAAGGCCGCGTTCGGTGGCCTTTTTCGCGAGCAGTCCGGCCGAGATCAAAACCGAAGGATTGGACGTGTTGGTGCAGCTTGTGATGGCGGCAATCACTACCGATCCATGACGGAGGTGGTAGCGTTCGCCATCCGGCTGTTGCACGGGAGATGCGGCATCGAGGGCGCCGTACTTCGGGTGCGATTGATGGACATCGGCGAATTCCGGCGCGATCGCATGCGGTTTCGCGCTTTCCTGGAGCCAGGTCTCGGCGGCTGCTTTTTCGGTGTCGCTGAGCTTGGGCTGCAAAAGGGCGATGAGCGTTTTGCGGAAAGACTGGCTCACGTCCTTGAGCGCGACGCGGTCTTGTGGGCGCGAGGGGCCGGCAAGCGACGGCTCGACCTTGCCGAGGTCGAGCTCCAGGGTGTCCGAGTAATCGGATTCAGGCGCCGAAGGCGTATACCAGAGGCCTTGCTCCTTATAGTAGCTCTCGACCAGCGGGACGAGCGAATCGCGCCCGGTGAGCTTGAGATATTGAGTGGTGACTTCATCGACCGGGAAAATGCCGCAGGTCGCGCCGTACTCCGGCGCCATATTGGCGATCGTCGCCCGATCGGCGAGCGAAAGCGAAGCCAGGCCCGGACCGTGGAATTCGACGAACTTGCCGACAACGCCTTTTTTGCGCAGCATCTGGGTGACGGTGAGCACGAGGTCTGTGGCAGTGGTTCCGGCCGGGAGCCTGCCGGTAAGCTTGAATCCCACCACCGGCGGAATCAGCATGGTGCAGGGTTGGCCCAGGAGCGCGGCTTCGGCTTCGATGCCGCCCACGCCCCAACCCAAGACGCCTAGGCCATTGATCATGGTCGTGTGCGAGTCGGTGCCGACGAGCGTATCGGGAAATACCCAGGTTTCCGAAGCTTCATCGCGGGTCATGGCGACGTGCGCGAGGTACTCGAGGTTCACCTGGTGGCAGATGCCGGTTTCAGGCGGCACCACACGGAAATTTTTGAAAGCTTTTTGGCCCCATTTCAGGAACTCGTAGCGTTCGCGATTGCGTTCGAACTCGATTTCGCTGTTTTCACGGAAAGAAGCGGTGGTGCCGCTATGATCGACTTGCACCGAGTGATCGATGACGAGGTCGGCGGGTTGAAGCGGGTTGATCAGATCGGGATTACCGCCGAGTTTCTTGATCGCTCCTCGCATCGCCGCGAGATCGGCAACCGCGGGCACGCCCGTGAAGTCCTGAAGAAGCACGCGCGCGGGCATGAATTGAATTTCGGCTTCGGACGCCGATTTGGACTGCCAATTGGCAAGCGCTTCGATGTCTTTCTTTTTGACCGCGATTCCGTCTTCGTGCCGAAGCAGGTTTTCAAGCAGGATGCGAAGCGAGAAGGGCAGGCGAGTGATGTCTTTGCCATGCGCCTTCGCGAAATTTTTCAGCGAGTGATACCGATAATTTTTTCCGCCGACGCTGAGCGTGGACGCGGTTTGAAAGCTATTGAGATTTTTTTGGGTGGCCATCGAGTTTGCTCCTGAAGCGGAGACTACTCCAAGCGTGGCCCCAAATCAATTTCAGTGCGCGGGGATGTGTCGGATTGGACGCGGCTTTGTTGTCATGACACATCTCGTAATGGCCGCCAAAATGCGTCAAAATTAAATCGAGCGATGTCTGTAAAGAAAGAGAATCTTTATTCCGATCATACCGGGGAAGGAACTCGAACCCGCATGGCTCAGCACAAATATCGCGAGATTTTCGCCGCTATTACCGTCTCCGGGGTTTGGGCGACTTGCTGCGTACTATCGGCCTGCCAGCAAAATACGGGCGCTTCCAACATGTCAAGCTCGTCTCTGGGCTCGACGACCGTCGTAAGCACTCCTTCGAGTAGCCCTACAAGCACACCTACGAGCTCTCCGGCGCCGGGTGGATCGACCTCTTCGACAACCGGGAATTCCTCCATCGGCTTCACGGTTACTCCCTCTTTTACCCTGATGGGTGGGACGACTCCGATTCAGTCTTTTTTTCATGAGCAGAGCTCGCTCAATTCGCCTTGCGTGGTTCAGCCGGGGACGGCGGCGGCTTCCGCCAATCTCTATTGCATTCTCGATGTCGCCGAAGAAGATCTTTACGCGAATTCTCTGAATCTCAATTTCAACTCGCCCGCCGGAATGTGTCCTTATACCGTGGTCCGGCTTTACAGCTTCTATCAATACGACCCGGGGACGGTTCAAAGTCAGGCGATTACCGTTCATGTCGATGGGTCGGGTAATTGCTTATCGGTTGCCGGAGGATCGTTCGTCAGCGGAGGATGTGCGGGGGTGCCCTATTGTCAGTACGACTATACCCCGGTTCGTGGGCCGAACTGCTGCACGGGCACGGCGACGATCACGACAATCTCTCCGACGAGTACGACCTCTTCTGTTTATGATTTTACGGGTAACCAGAACAATTGCATCTCGGGGCCAGGCCCGGATCTTTTCGGGCGCGGCGGCTCGGGCGCTCCCATGGGAAAAATTTATCGTACTTATGATGCCGGCGTGAATCAGGAGGTATCGATTTATTCACCGCTCGAGCGCGAGTACCAAAGCAACCTCTATGTCGCCAATTATTTCAATCCGATGACTTTCGGCGACAGCCAGCAGGCGTTTCCGCCTACAGCCGATGCAAATTATCCGGTGGCCGATCCGGCCCCTGATTTAAGTCCAGCCAGCCCTTATTATGAAATCGCTTGCACCGACCAGGCGGCCGATACGATCGCCCGAATCCGGGTGCTAGTCCGCCCCTGGGACCGGGTTTCCGATTTCAACGCGAATACCAATCCGTATGATCCGGGCGCCGAGCCGGTCTTCGGGGGTCCTTTCCACGACTATAATGTCTGGCAGGACCTCGCGGGACCGAATTTCTTTATCGGTCTGGGTCTCTGATCGCCCGAGGAATCGGGATAAACGTCTTTACAGCACGCAAAAGTAATGATTACTGTCGGGTACCTTAACACCAGGAGGCCCGTTGCTGATGTCGTCCGACGTTATTATGTATTCCCCGATTATTTTTGGGGTTATTGGATTGCTTTTCGCTCTTTATTTCTATGTTCGCGTGAAGATGTTGCCGGACGGCAACGCGACCATGAATCGGATCGCCCAGTACATTCGTGAAGGCGCGATGGCGTTTCTTTTCCGCGAATACAAAGTGCTGGCCGTCTATTGCGTGGGCGTCTTCGCGATTTTGGCTTACGCGCTTTCAAAGGAAGCGGCTTTGGCATTCGTTTTCGGCGCCTTCCTGAGCTTGCTTGCCGGCTTCTTCGGAATGAAGGCAGCGACTTACGCGAACGTCCGTACCACTCAGGCGGCAATCAGCGGTGTGAAGTCCAAGGCGCTTCTGGTCGCGCTCGATGGCGGAGCCGTGATGGGTTTTGCCGTGGCGGGTTTGGGACTCGTCGGAATGGGCGTGATTTATGTCCTGTTTCACGGAACCGAGGCGTTCGGCACCATTACTCACGCGTTCGCGGCGGGCGCAAGCTCGATCGCTTTGTTTGCCCGCGTGGGCGGAGGCATCTATACCAAGGCCGCGGACGTCGGCTCGGACATCGCCGGTAAGGTGATTGAAAATATTCCGGAAGATGACCCGCGTAATCCGGGCGTTATCGCCGACAACGTCGGTGACAATGTGGGAGACGTGGCCGGCATGGGTGCCGACATCTACGAATCGATGGTTGCCGCGGTTGTGGCCGCGATGGCGATCGCTTTGACCGGCTCGGCCACCTCGATGCCGAACCTTTTGGTTGCCGGCGGCGATTCCCGCGCGATGGGTGTTTTTCTCCCGCTTCTGCTGACGGCGATCGGCATGGGCGTGAGCATTGTCACGATTTTGCTGATGCGCATGCTGAAGAACATGAATCCGGCGATCGTGTTGCGCAGCGGTCTGATTTTCCCTCCCATTTTCATGGTCGCGGTTTCGGCGGTTTTGATGCCCATGCTCGGGGTCACTCAAAATGTGACGATCGCTCTGGCGGTCGGTGCGGTGGGCGGCGCTTTGATCGGCCTTGTGACCGATTATTACACCTCGGCTAGCCCGATCGCGAAGATCGCCGAAAGCTCAAAGACCGGCGCGGGCACGACTTTGATCCGCGGTTTGGCGATCGGCATGGAATCGGTCGCGATCCCCATCTTGGTGGTCGTGATTTCCGCCTACATCTCGAATGCGGTTTTGGGTCTTTACGGCATTGCGCTCGCCGCGGTGGGAATGCTCGCCGGTACGGCGGTCGTGATGACGGTTGATGCTTACGGCCCGGTTTCGGATAATGCCGGCGGCATTTCCGAAATGTCGGGTCTGGGCAAAGAGGTTCGCGCCATCACCGATGAACTCGACTCGGTCGGTAATACCACGGCCGCCATCGGCAAGGGGTTCGCGATCGGTTCGGCGACCTTGACCGTGATCGCGCTTTTCTCGGCGTATAACTCGGAAATCAATCACACCCGCCAGATGCTCGGAGCGGGCGAGCTGCAACTCGTCTTGACGGACGCGCATATCTTGATCGGCTTGCTGATTGGCGCGACCTTGCCGTTTATGGTCGGTGCCGCGACGATGCTCGCGGTCGGACGGGCGGCCGGTGCGATCGTGAACGAAATCAGCAGGCAGTTTCGCGAAATCCCAGGCCTGATCGACTTGAAGGCCGAGCCGGAGCCGAAGAAAATCGTCGATATCGCTACCAAGGCGGCTCTTTATGAGATGGTCCTTCCGGGCGTGATCGCGGTTGCGGCTCCTCCGATCGTGGGTTTCTTGCTCGGGGCAGGCGCGTTGGCCGGTATGCTTGCGGGCGCCTTGGCCGTCGGTGCGACCATGGCTCTCTTTATGGCGAATGCCGGCGGAGCGTGGGATAACGCGAAAAAGTACATCGAAAAGGGCAATCTGGGCCCTGGCTTCTTAAAGGGCTCGGATACGCACAAAGCCGCCGTGATCGGCGATATGGTGGGAGACCCGTTCAAGGATACTTCGGGCCCTGGTATCGCGATTCTGATCAAGGTGATGAGCGTCGTGTCGTTGCTCATCGCTCCATTGATTGCCATGCGCTAAGCCGCTCGCTCGGGGTGTCGGGTTTCGGTCCGACATCCGTGCGCGGACGGATCGTCTCGTTCCTGCTCGTGTCGGGATTGAACCTGACATTCGGCAGCTGGAGCTGAGTATGTCCCTCGCAGGCGTGTCGGGTTCGTGCTTCGAGTAAATATCCCCGGCGCCGGGGATTGCGTTCGGGATGGGCTAGGTTGAGATGACCTCAGTTCATGCTCACGTTTGTCGGACAAAAACCCTACAGGGCTTACGAGTAAAAGCCGATCCCGAAGACGACGGCCGAGAAAGCCAAGCAGTAATACCCGAAGTACTCCCATTTGCCGCGTTCAAGGACCCTGGAGAGAAATCGCAGGGCGATGAGAGCCGCGCAAAAGCTGAACGCCATTCCGATCAAACCGGGGGCGAGGGCTTGCGTGAGGTGAAGGCTCGGTCCTCCCGGCGCCGCCTGATGAAGGGTTTTCAGCAGGCGCTTGAGCTCCATGAGGACGACGGGCGGGGTAAGGACCACGGCCAAGGCGAAGCTGAATTCTTCGGAGAGCTCACGGGTGACGCCGGTGAGTAACCCCATTGAAATGGTCGTACCGGATCGGGAGAGGCCTCGAAACGGAAGGCAAAGGCCCTGCGAGATTCCAATCCAAATCGATTGCCGATTGCTGATGGCTCCTTGGCCGATGGCTCCGAGGGGCGTCTTTTTCCGTCCGGAATAAATGATCAGAAGTCCCGCCGTCAAAAGCGCGGTGCCGATGAGCGGAAGGTTATTGAAAAGGCTTTCGACTTCGCCGGTGCGGACGGTTTTTTCGATCCCGATCTTCAGGCCAAAGCCTAAAATTCCGGTGCAAACGGTGGCGAGCGCGATGGTTTTCAAGAAGGCGGATGAGAGCCGCTGAAGCCAGCGCCTCCCGAAGTAGAGAAGCGCCGCGAACATCGTACCCGTGTGAAGCATCACGAGCAGGAAGGTCATCTCAGGGGCGCTCGGATCGAGTCCCATGAGTTTTTGGGCGACAATCACATGGGCGGAGCTCGAAACCGGCAGCATTTCGGCTAAACCCTGAACCACGGCAAGAATCAATATTTGTAGGATGCTCATTTTGTTCATGCTACCAGTGATTGAACGCGGGGGAAATAAAATGAGACAAGGCGAAATTTTCGGTCATCCCAAGGGCTTGTACGTTTTGTTTTTTACCGAAATGTGGGAGCGCTTTTCCTATTACGGGATGCGGGCGCTGCTCGTCCTTTACATGACTCAGCACCTGCTGCTCAAGGCCGAAAAAGGGGATCCGGTCGTGGGTTACGGCGGGATCAAGGCATTCGTCCAGGGAGTCGCGGGCCTTTTGGGCACTCATTCCGAGCTCAGCATCCAGGCCATGTCCTCGCAGATTTACGGGCTCTACACGGCGCTCGTTTACTTGACGCCCTTCATGGGCGGAATTCTCGCGGATCGGGTTTTCGGCCAGCGGAAGTCCGTTTACATCGGCGGCATCCTGATGGCGATCGGTCATTTTCTCATGGCCGTTGAGAGCCTGTTTTTTCCGGCGCTGCTTTTCCTGATTCTGGGCAATGGCTGCTTTAAGCCCAATATCTCGACCCAGGTGGGCGGCCTTTATCCGAAGGGAGATCATCGTCGCGATGGCGCTTTTACCATCTTCTACATGGGCATTAATTTAGGCGCGATGTTTTCTCCGCTGGTTTGCGGAACGCTGGGACAAAAAGTGGGCTGGCACTGGGGGTTCGGCGCGGCCGGCGTGGGCATGCTTTTGGGATTGATGATTTATCACTTCGGGCGGCATACGCTGCCTTCGGACGAGCAGACCGAGCACGAGGCCGGGATCGCTCATGCGGAAGGCGGCTCCACGAAGCTCAGCGCGCAAGAGTGGAAGAGCATCGCCGCTCTGGTTTTTCTTTGCATCGTCAATATCGTGTTTTGGGCCGTCTACGAGCAGCAAGGAAACACCATGCAGCTTTGGGCCGAGGAGCGAACGATTTGGACGTACCTCGGTTGGACGATCCCATCGACTTGGTTCCAGCTTTTTAATCCGCTTTTCATCATGATCTTCGCTCCGATGCTGACCCGCCTCTGGAATTGGCAAAGCGACCGTAAGCGGGAGCCATCGACCGTCACCAAAATGGGCGTTGGCTGCATCCTCTTAGGTGCGGCATTCGTGATCATGATCTGCGCCGCGCGCGTGGTCGGTCCAACGGACAAGGGAAGCGCGCTCTGGCTGATCGGTACGGCGCTCGTTTTGACCATGGGAGAGCTCTATCTGTCGCCCGTGGGCTTATCGCTGGTCACTAAGCTTGCTCCGGTGCGCATGGTTTCGATGCTCATGGGGATGTGGTTTCTCTCGAGCTTTTTTGGCAACTATCTGTCGGGGGTTTTGGGCGGATTTTATAACGTCATTTCAAAAGACGCGTTTTTCGGCCTGATGACGGTCCTCGCCATTTCCGCGGGGCTGATCTTTTTCGGAGCTAACCGCCCGTTGAGACAGGTGATCGGCGACAAAGTGTAAGGGATCCTTGACGATTGGTCCGGGGTCACCATACTTAGGCACATGGCATTCTTTAAAAGAATCTTTCTGTTTCTCGCCCTGAACTTCATCGTCGTGATCACGCTGTCGCTGGTGCTCAATTTACTGGGCGTACGGCCGTATCTCAGCGCGCGCGGCATCGATTACAATTCCCTCATGGCCTTCTGTCTGATCTGGGGTATGGGGGGCGCGTTGATCTCGCTCGCGCTTTCCCGCGTCATGGCCAAGTGGATGATGGGGGTTCGAGTGATCGACCCCAATACGCGCGACCCTGACCTTCAGCAGCTTCTCCAGATGGTTCACAACTTGGCGCGTGGCGCCGGCCTTTCCGCGATGCCGGAAGTCGGAATTTACGATTCGCCCGAAGTGAACGCTTTTGCCACCGGGCCCACCAAATCACGCTCGCTGGTCGCGGTGTCGAGCGGCATTTTGGAGCGGATGAGCCCGGAGGCGCTCGAGGGCGTTCTGGGGCATGAGATTTCCCATATCGCCAACGGCGATATGGTGACGATGACGCTGATTCAAGGCGTCGTAAACGCCTTTGTCATGTTCCTCTCGCGGGTGGTCGCTTTCGCGGTCGCGAACGCGATGCGCGGCGACCGGGATGACCGGCGCTCGAGCGAGGGCATGTCTTATGGGCTGTTTTATATCGTTCAGTTCGTGCTCGAAATCGTCTTCATGATCATCGGCTCCATGTTGGTGGCCTGGTTTTCCCGTTACCGCGAGTACCGGGCGGACGCTGGCGGCGCAAGACTTGCGGGACGTGAGAATATGATTCTTGCTCTTGAAACTCTGCGCAGAACTTTCGAGGGCGTGGACACGAATATTCAGCCGGCCGTCGCGGCGCTCAAGATTTCTTCCAGGCCACGGGGCGTGTTCGCGCTCTTTTCGACGCATCCGCCGCTTGAAGAGCGAATCGAGCGTTTGAGGCAGGGAGTCTGATCCGCCCTAAACGCGTACTGAATCGACGCAACGTCAAAAGGGGCGGCCTCGTTCTCATCGCGTTGGCTGCCGGACCTTTACTGATCCATCTTTGGCATCTCGGCCATTTTGGGTCGTTGCTTTCCGTTGTAAAGGATCACCTTGAAGAGGTGCGCGGGTTTTATCATGTTCATCCTGTGCTCGCTCCGCTCATCTGCGGTGCGCTCGAAGTCGTGCTGCTCACGCTCGCGGTTCCGGGAGCCGGCGTTGTCGATATCGCCGCCGGGGCGGTATTGGGTTTTTGGCCCGCCTTTTTGGTTGTCTGGATCAGCAGTGTGATTGGATCGGTGACCGCTTTCATGGCGGGTCGGTATTTCTTGCGGAATTGGGTGGAAGAAAGGCTGGGCGACAAAGCCCAGCAGGCGCGGGAAGGGTTCGAGCGTCACGGGGGGCTTTATCTGCTTTCCCTGCGGTTTATTCCGTTTTTGCCCCATTTCTTGCTGAATTTCGGGGTTGCGTTGACCCATATGAAATTGCGGGATTTTGCATGGGCGACCGCGATTGGTATTCTTCCGGCCGTTTGGGCGCTGGTCAATGCGGGGACGGCGATCGCCCGAATTCATTCGTTGGATGATGTCATGACTTTCCAGACGATGCTGGCCCTTTGCGGGCTAGGGGTGCTTCCGATTTTGGCGTTGGCTTCGTCCGCCCTTTTAAAGCGCTTTGACTCAGGACAATAGGATATCGCGGATTTTCGCCCGGACCTGATCCTCGATCTTATGTCCCAGGCCCGGGATAACCGTGAACTCTCCGGCCACGCCCTTTGCTCGAAGTCGGTCGTGCGATTTTTTCGCGTCGGCGAGTAGGACAACATCGTCGCTCTCTCCATGAATTTGATCCATTCGGTAATGAACCGGAAACTCCATCTCGTCGGGCAGGAACTCGCACGCGATTCCGACGACTCGCCGGCAAGATTTGAGCTGGCTGGCGATCGAAGGGGCTAAAAAGCCGCCTTGGGAAAAGCCGATCAGCGTGGTTGGGAGCGTATCGAGCTTCAGGTGGCGCACGAGATTGACCACGAAGTCGGTGCCGACCCGCATATCGATCAAATACTCGTCCACATTCTTGTCGTAGAAATACCAAGTATAGCCGATTGCGAGTGAATCGGAGGGGCCTTCACCCGGTTTGCGGCGAATCAGCGGAAAGGGGCCCGAAGGGGAGAGTATAACCGCGTTATCGGGAATGGCCCTTTCCAGCTTGCGGTACATCCATTCGCCGCGCAGCAGGTAGCCATGCAGCAGGATCACTAACTGAGCCGGCTTCTCGGGTGCGCGCAGCATGTAATCGGCGGTCCAAGTCGAATTGAACTGAGCTCGCTGGTAGGGCGTCAAAAACGGGTGCACGAGGCGAGCGTCGCATCTTCATAAAGAACTTTCAAGGCGTCGCATTCCGTGAGAATTTAGCCCCATGGTGAGTGAGCCCACGACCGCTCCGGTTCGGCATTTGCTGGTGGATCTGGATGGAACACTGCTCGGAAACCGTAACCTTGCGCTCTCCTACGATTTTCTTAGTCAGACCCTCAGCTCTCTCCGGATTTACGGTGGCTTCCGGAAGTCAGCGCGCGCTTTGCTGGCCATCGCCGGCGAGCTCAGGAAAACATCAAGAGATCGAACCAATGATCGAAGAATCGTCGAGGCTTTTTCGCGGAGGATGAATTTATCGATCGAGGAGGGTGGAAGGATTTTGCGGGAGGGCGTCTCCGCGATTTTTCCGACCCTGGAGCGCCATTTTTACCCGATCGAGGGGGCCAGGGATTTTTTGGAGTGGGCTGCGAAAAAATATCCGCTCACTTTGGCGACCAATCCGATTTGGCCGCCGGAGATCGTCGAGCTGCGGATTCGTTGGGCGGGGATCGACCCGGCGATTTTCCGCGAAATCACGCACGTCCGAAAGATGCACGCTTACAAGCCTTCGCCGGAATATTTCCGGGAGATTTTGGAGCAGGAAAATCTGAAGCCCGAGGAATGCATGCTGATCGGGGATAAAGTCAAGATGGACTTGCCCGCGAGCCGCGTGGGGATCCGTGTTTTCATCGTAGGGCCGTACAAAAAGATCATGCAGATCCGGCAATCATCCGGCCATGCGCCGGCATGGAGAGGCTCCTACGCGGATCTTCGGAAAATGCTCGAATCAGTTTCGGGATAGATTCAGCGCTTCTTGATATTGCTGAAAATTCGAAACCTGGCCGTTCGTGAAATCGATTTCCCAAACCTGATCGTAGACATCCTTGCCCCATGCATCGGGCTGAGGCTGTACGCCGAGTGCGGCGGCAATCGCGGGAATCATGTGATGTTCCCAGCAGATCAGGACCATTTTGCCATCATATTCGGGCTTTGAGAGAATATCCTGCGCCAGCGGCTGAACGTCTTTCTGCGCGTATGAATCGAGAATCGAAAGTCCCAGGGCTTGGGCGAGCGGGGTCACCGTCAGCACCGGGCGAAGCCCGGCCGTGTCCCCGTTGGTCGGTGCCATGGCGTAAATCGCCGCGGGAGTTCCAAAGCGCGTCACTTGCGTGTCGTTTTCGAAGTAAGATACGAGCGCTTGCGCGCGCTCTTGACCGAGATCTGAGAGCCCCGATCCGGAGTCGGGCTTTTCGCCATGCCGGATAATGAGAACTTGCGCCGGAGTGGCCCAGGCGGGGCCACTCGCGCAGATCCCGGCAAAAGCGCTGACGATGAGAGCAATTGACACACGATTTAACGATAATTTCCAAGCCATGATCTTCCCCCGAAAGATTTTCTCTCCTAGGGGCTCGAAAAAGACAAGCCCCTTAGGTTAGGATTCGTTGAAGAATGGTTCAACCAAGTCACTTTGTCAGCGCGATAGGATTGCTTGCGGGTTTATTGACCACGATTTCCTTTGTTCCGCAGGTCTTGAGGATCTGGAGAACCCGGTCCGCCCGTGACGTGTCGGGCCTGATGTTCGTGATTTTTTCCTGCGGCGTGTTTTTTTGGCTGATGTACGGCGTGTTATTGAACGCCTGGCCGATCATTATTACCAATGGACTGACGCTGACGCTCAGCGTTTTGGTGCTCGTGCTCAAGGCCAAATACAGCATCCGCGATCGGCGGGCCAAGGCGAATGCGTCGATTCTCGAAAGAATTGACGATTCAGCGTGACAGATCGCCGGGCTTCGCGAACCAAAGATAAAGCGTCGGTAGAAGAAAAAACGCCATGACGAGGTCCGCTACGAGGCCGCCCACGATGACGATGGCCATCGGGCGCTGCGAGTCAGATCCGATGGCGTGCGACATCGCGGCGGGGATCAGCCCGAAAGTCGCCACGAGCGCCGTCATCATGATCGGTCTTAAGCGCAGGATCGAGCCTTCGACCACCGCCTCTCGGATCGACATCCCGCTTGCGCGCATCTGGTTGATGTAAGACACCAAGAGCACGCCGGTCTGAATGGAAACGCCGAAGACGGCGAGAAACCCTATCCCCGACGATACGCTGAAATTCGTGCCCGTGAGGAAAAGCGCCATGACGCCCCCGATGCGGGCGAGCGCGACGTTCACCATGATGATCATTGCCCATTTCATGGAATCGAAGACGAAATAGAGCAGAAAGAAAATCGCGATCACCGTGAGCGGCACGACGACCGCGAGTCTCGCTTCCGCGCGCCGCTCGCTCTCGAACTCGCCGGTCCAATCGAGATGGTAGCCTTCGGGGAGCAGGACTTTTCTCTTCACCGTGGCCTGGGCTTCCTCGATCGTGCCGCCCAGGTCGCGGTCGCGAACGCTGAATTTCACGGCGATGAAGCGCTGATTGCCCTCCCGGTAAATCATGGAGGCGCCGTCATCGATCGTGGTGGTGGTGAGCTCTTCGAGCGGGATGCGGAAGCCGTCCGGGGTCACGACGGCGATTTTTTTCAGCTTCTCCACCGTGTCACGGTACTGCGGCTGATAGCGCACCATGATGTCGAAACGCTTCTCTCCGTCGATGACTTGCGAGGCGACCTGCCCGCCCACGGCGATGGTGATCGCGCTTTGCACGTCCGAGACGTTCAAGCCGTAGCGGGAGATCTTGTCGCGGTCGGCGCTCACGTTGATGTTGGGCTGTCCCAGCTCCTCGAATACGCCGAGATCCTCGACGCCGCGCACTCCGCCGATCGTTTCCTTGATCTGCTCCGCCTTCTGTTTCAGGGTTTTCAGGTCTTCGCCGTAAAGCTTGACGACCATGGCGCCCTTCACGCCCGACATCATCTCTTCGACGTTATCCGAGATGGGTTGTGAGAAATTCCAGATCACTCCCGGGATTTTCACGAGCTCGGTGTTCATCGCCGCGATCAGCTTCTCTTTCGTGCGATACTCGCGACGCCATTGACTTCGCGCCTTCAGGTCGACAAAGCATTCGGTGTTGAAAAAACCGGTCGCATCCGTTCCGTCATCCGGCCGTCCGAGCTGGCAGACGGTGATCGGCACTTCCGGAAACTGCATGAAAACCTCGCGCGCCTTTTTGACGACCTGGTTGGCGCCGTCGTAGGAGGTGCTGGAGGGGAGCGTCCCTCGCACCCAAAGGGCACCCTCATCCAGGTGGGGCAAAAATTCGGAGCCGATCGGGCCGCCGAAGGCGAGATAAAGCGTCAAAGCGAAGGAGGCGAGCGCGACGCCGACGACGAGTTTCCGGCGCGACAGGCTCCAGTCGAGCGCGATCCGGTAGAGGTCGCGCAGTTTTTCCATGAACGGATTACGCCACTCCTTGAGATCGCCTTGGAGAAAATAAGAGCAGAGAACCGGGATCACGGTGAGCACTAAAATCAAAGAGCCCAAAAGCGCGAAGGCAACGGTCCAGGCCATGGGGCTGAAGAGTTTTCCTTCGATGCGTTGCAACGTGAAAATCGGCAGATAGGCCAAAATGATGATCGCGATCGCATAAACGATTGGGCGCTCGACTTCGCGCGAGGCGGCGGCGATCAGATGGATGAGGTCCTCGCTCTCGCTCAGGCCGCGGGCTTTGCGCTCCTCCTTGTGCCGAAAGATGTTCTCGACCATGACGACGGCGCCGTCGACGACCATGCCGAAGTCGAGCGCGCCCAGGGAAAGGAGATTGGCGGGGATCTTCCGGATATCGAGAAGAATCGACGCGAAAAGAAGCGAAAGCGGGATGGTGACCGCGACGATGAGCGCGCTGCGCAGATTGCCCAGGAAGAAAATCAGGACAAGGAAAACGAGAAACATGCCCGTGAACATGTTCTCTTCCACGGTGTGCGTGGTGTAGTGGATCAGATCCGAGCGGTCGAGAAAGGGGCGGATTTTGATGTCCTTCGGGAGATACCTGCCGTTGAGCTCCTTGATTTTGGCGTGGATCCCATCCAGTACGGATTCGTCCGACTCACCGGTCCTGGACACGACGATTCCCTCGACGATGTCATCCCGGTTATCGATCGAGCCATCCGGAAGATGCTCGGACATCGAAATATTGCCGAGGCGAACCTGGGGGCCAATCTTGACCTGGGCGAGGTTTTTCACGCGCACGGGGGTGCCTGACTTCTCCGTGACGACCACGTTGTCCAGATCGGCCACGTGCGTGACATTGCCCAGCCCGCGAACATTATAGGCTTGGCTTCCGCTGACCAAGAAGCCGCCGCCTGAGTTCTGGTTATTCGACGAGAGCGCTTGCACGACCGTTGGTGCTCCGAGGCCGTAATTGGCGAGCGCCGAGGGGTTGAGCAGCACTTGAAACTGCTTCACGGTGCCGCCGAAGCTGGAGACGTCGGCCACGCCGGGCACTTCTTTCAGTCGCTTTTCAAGCTCCCAGTCCTCGATTTCCTTCAGCTCCATCGGCGTGCGGTCTTTCGAGTCCAGGAAGTAAAACATGACCTGGCCCACCGGGCTCGACATCGGTCCCAAAGTCGGCTGAATGCCGGTCGGCAGGGTTGCCTGCGGAATTTTCTCGAGCGCGTACAGGCGCGCCGTGAACGCGTCGGTTTTATCGTCGAAAATCATCGTGATGACGGAGAGCTCGGGCAATGAAACCGAACGGAGCGCGGTATGGTGGGGAATTCCGTTGAAGGCGATCTCAAGCGGCACCGTGATCTGCGTTTCGACTTCCTCGGCGGCGTGCCCTGGCCATTGGGTAATGACCTGCACCCAGGTGTCGGCGATATCCGGATAGGCTTCGATCGGCAGATTCTTGAACGAGATGATCCCGGCGAAGGCTAGGACGGCCGCCAGAATTAGGATGAGCACGCGCTTGCGCAGCGCGAAGGAAACAATCGCGTGGATCATTTTACTTTCCTTCCGCTGAGTTCAGGGCCGCGTCCAAAAGCCAGGCTCCATCAGAGACGATTACATCCCCGTTCTGAAGCCCTTGCGTGACGGCGGTCATGCCTTGCTGCTCGGTTCCCGTAGTCACCGGAATCTTCTGGAAGTCCAGGCTCGCGATCGTTTTTTCGACCGAAGGAGGAGTGATTCGCTTGAAGACGACCGTCCCCTCCGGCGTGCGAACAATCGATTGGGTCGGAACCGTGAGCGCGTCTTTTTGGCTCAAAATTACGTTACCCTGCACGTATTCGTCGGCTTTGAGCGCGTTTTTCGGGTTATCCATCATGGCGCGGATCTTGATGCTTCGGGTATTGGGATCGACCAGCGGGCTGATGAATGAAACTTTGCCGTAAAGCGGCTTGTCGACGCCCACTGCGTTGATGAAGACGTCCTGGTTTTTTCGGACTTTGGGCAGATCTTCGGGATAGATATCGCCCGAGAACCAGACCTTGCTCAAATCGCCGATCATGAAAAGAGTGTCGCCGACATTCACCAGATTGCCGAGCACCGCGCTTTTCTGGATCAAGACGCCGCTGCGTGGGGCGCGTATCAACATGAGCGACTTATTGGGATCCGCGGTGGGGGAGTCTTTCAAGGCATCGATATCTGCGGTGGAAAGCCCCATGGTCTCGAGCTTTTTTCTCGCCATTTGGGCAAGGTTGGCGAAATCGGAAGGGTCGGCGCCCGAGGTGTTGCCGATCCGCGCTTGCTTGAGGGATTGGAGGTACTCTTCCTTGGCGGCCACGAAATCAGGACTGAAAAGAGTCGCAAGCACTTGTCCTTGGCTTACGGATTCGCCGGAGGCGAAGAAAATGGATTCGATGCGCCCGGCAACCCGCGAGGGGATGATCGTCGTGCGGTCCTCGGTCAGGCTGATTTTTCCCATCAAGCTCAAAAGTTCGGGAAAGGGGCCGACATGCGCTTGAGTGAGCTTCAGATTATCGAGCGCGTCCTTGTACACGCGAAGCGTGGTGGGGTTCAGTTTCTCGACCGGACCGTGCGTGTCCGCGTTCGTAAACCATCCGCAGGAAGAGAGCGCGATGAGGCTCAAGGAGGCGAGCAGGGTGCTTGTGCGTTTCAAAAAGATGAGTGCTTTCATATTGCGGATCCTCTTACAAGTCCTCGCCGATCAGTTGCCCGTACGTGGCGTAATTGGTCAGATAGGTCACGACCGCCGCCGCGTAGCTTTGTCTTGCCTGGCGCCGGGCCGTCGCCGTATCCGCCAAGGTTTGGAAATTGATTTTACCCGATCCGTAATCAACCATCGCGAGCTTCAGCGATTGCTCGGATAAGGGCAAAATATGTTTTTCGAAATTCTCGATCTTCTCCCCGGTCGAATGAATCGTGTCGACCGCGTTTTCGAGCGCGACTTTCGATTGATTGAGCACGATATCGAGATTCGCCTCGGCCGCGCCCCGGTCGTGCGCCGCGCCGACGATGACTTCCCGCTCGTTGAACATAAACCACAGGGGAATCGTGAGCTGCACGCCGACCGAATAAGTATGACTGGGCCAGCTGCCGTAATTGGTCGTATTATAATCGACGAAGTCGCCGCTATAAGGGGAAGCGGACGCCTGCCGGTAGAAATTGACTCCGAAAATGAATTGAAAATCCGGTAAAATCGACATCCAGGCCAGATCATAGGCCCTGTTCATGGCCTTTTCCTGTGATTGGGCCGCTTTGATTTCGTTGCGGCCGCCAAGCATCCGGGCGACGGCGTCCTCGATGTCGATTTTGGGTTTATAGGCCATCTTGATGGGCTCGACTTCGATCGGGGCGTCCACCGCGTTTTTCAAATAGACGTTGAGTTGCGCGCGGGCCGTGCGCTCGGCGGTTTGCAGATCGGCCAAATCATTTTGATTCGAAAGCAGGGCCACCTGCGCGTTCAGGTAATCGACCTGGGCGGTCGTGCCGGTTTCGTACTTTCGCTTCGCGATTTCCAAGATGCGCTCGTAA
Source organism: Oligoflexia bacterium (assembly GCA_031292385.1). Lineage (GTDB taxonomy): Bacteria > Bdellovibrionota > UBA1018 > UBA1018 > UBA1018 > JARLHE01. Next base: position 25,642 of record JARLHE010000010.1, on the reverse strand, counting down.
GCGAGCTTCGTGTCGGCATTGAGCTGGATGTTCTTTTGCGCCAGCTGCAAAGCGTAGTAAGCCGCTTTTACATTGGCCGCGACCTGGAGCTTCATCGCGCGGAGCTGATAAGAGGCAGCGTCCGATTGGTCGCTGAGCTGGGCGTGGGTGAGGACCGCTCGTCCCGGAAAGCCGACGGGCTGCGTGAGCTGAAAGACGTTGGTCGCGGCGGTGCCGAGGTGGAATTGCTGGGTGAGGTCGTTATCGCTGATTAAAAGCGTGGGCTCGCTCGGGGCCAGGGCAAGGCGCTTTTTCGCGGCCGATGAGTCATATTGCTCCTGGAGCTGGCGAATATCGGGGCTTTTCGACTGCGCGATCTCGATCGCGTTTTGGAGCGTCAGAGCGTCCGCGAAGCAGAGCGGCGTAGCGAGGGCGCTCGCGACCGCGAAGCCGGGGATGAGGCTCAGGTGAACGAAAGGTCTTTTCATGCTCTTTCGCCTCCGCTCAGTTTAGGGAAAAGCTCGGGGTATCTCCGCAGATAATAGGTCACGGCGAAGCCCAGGATTCCGAAATCATCCAAAAGGCCGATCACCGGGATATGGTCGGGGATCAGGTCAAAGGGCGTAATCAGGTAGAAGAGCGCGCCGTAGGCGACCCACTTATCGAGAGCGGTCAATTTCCTGGAGCGGATCACCGTCGTCAGGGTCGAGATTCGCTGGCGCCACTCGGATCCGAGCTTTTTGAAGCCGGAAAGCTTCTTGGCGCTCTGATCGACTTCGCTCCTATGCTTCTCATTCACTCCGATCTGGGAGAGGACAACCATCATCTTGTCCTGATGGCTTCCTTGCGCTTTCGGGTTCAGGATATCGGTATCGACGCCCAGGTCCTTGATGATGGCCTTGAACGAAAGGGACGGGGCCTGCTTCAGAAGAGCCTGAACGGCTTCCGAGTTCGAGCTCAACCTCCCCTCGATCACGAGCTGGTAGAGGCCTTCGATCACGGTGCGCTGGTAGGCGCTCGGAACTTTTTTGTTGCCCGGCTCCTTTTGCCAGCGCCGGATGGTCATGCTGGCGACCCCCAGGCGCGGGGCCAACTGCTCGGGCGAAAGCCGGGTCGATTCGAGTACGGCCATTAATTGGGAATACAGCATTACCAATTGGTAATTTATTTGAAGCGGCCCGTCAAGACCAAGATTGTGTTAAGATTGCTTCGTGCGTTGGCTGTATCTGGACATGAATTCCTTTTTCGCCTCGGTCGAGCAGGAGATGAATCCCTCCCTCCGGGGCAAGCCCGTGGCGGTCGTTCCGCTCCTGGCGGACACGACCTGTTGCATTGCCGTCAGTTACGAAGGGAAGGCATTCGGGGTCAAAACGGGCACCTTGGTGAGCGAGGCCAAAAGGCTTTGTCCCCGGATGATTTTCGTCGAAGGGGATCATGCTAATTATATCCGCTACCATAATCAAATCGTCGAGGCCGTCGAGTCGTGCCTCCCGGTCCATGCAGTCTGCTCGATCGACGAGATGGCCTGCCGTTTGACAGGGTCGCAGCGGCAGCTGCCGGTGGCTCAGGCCTTGGTTAAAAAGATTAAAGAGACGCTCAGGCAAAAGGCGGGATCTTCCCTGAAGTGCTCCATCGGTATCGCTCCCAATCGATATCTCGCCAAGGTTGCCGCCGATATGCAAAAGCCGGATGGCTTCACGGTCCTGCGCCAGGAAGATCTGCCTCAGGCGCTCTATGGGTTGCAGCTTCGGGATTTTCCCGGGATCGGGCAGCGGACCGAGGCGAAGCTTCATCATAAGAATATTTATACGGTCGAAAAGCTATGCTCGCTTTCCGCCGCCGATTTGCATCGGGCCTGGGAAAGCGTGACCGGCGACGAGATGTGGCATCTGCTACGGGGCGAGGAGCTGCCCGAAAAGGTCGTCGAGCAGAAGAGTATCGGTCATTCGCATGTTCTGCCACCTGAGTTTCGCACTCCCGCGGGCGCTCTCGTGGTCTTGAAAAAACTGGTCTCGAAAACGGCGCTGCGCCTTCGCAAGGAAGAGTTTTGGGCCCAACGAATGAATATTTTCGTGCGTTTCAGAGGGCAGGAGGCTTGGAAGGCCGGCACCGGCTTCAAGGAAACTCAAGATACGATCTTTTTGCAGAATGCCCTGAGCGAGCTTTGGAAGGGCCTTCCACAAGGGCAAATCTACGCCGTCGGCGTCAGTTTATCGAATCTGGTCGCCGATACTCGCCATGTCCCGACGCTTTTCGACGATCTGAAGCGCGAAGAGCTGACGCGGACGATAGATCGGGTGAACGAAAAATTCGGCAAAAATATACTGCATCTCGGCGCGACGCAAGACGCTGAAGATCTTGCCCCGCTTCGGATCGCCTTCACCCGCATTCCGGACGAATCGGAGACTTGAAATCACAGGGTAAAATCCATCTGCTTGAGGAGCGCGCCCGGCATCCAGCTTCCGCCGAGCTCTCGACGCTCGTAAGTGCCGACTTCCGGCAGGTAAGCTCGATCTCGAGTGAGGGCTTCGAGCTGCGTACCCAGCACGGTGAAGATGCTGTCATCCCAGCGCATGTTTTCGATCGGCGCGATAATCTCCCCGTTTTCAACCCAAAAGCAGGCGTAGCGGGTCATTCCCGTGATGCGGCCGCCGACCTGATCGCTCCAATTCAGATAATGAAGATTGGAGAGATAGAGACCGGTTCCGAGCGCGGAGAGAATCTGATCTTCGGCCAGTGTTCCGGCCGCGACCGAAATCGCGCGCATTCCTTCGCTTGCGGCGGCGCCATTCGAGCTCACGCCGTATTCTTTCGCGGTACGGGCGCTCACAAGCGTATTTTCGAGCTTGCCGCCGCGGACGAGCGGCAATTTCTCCGGCGCGATTTCTCCGAGGGCATTGAACCGTGGCACTTCGCCGCCACTGAAATCCTCGCTTAGATTGAATAAGGGCGAAAAGCTCTTATCGCCCGCCCTCACTTTTCGGAGCGAGCTATCTCCTTGTTGGATGGCCGCCTCTCCAATGCAGCCCCAGGACAGCATCGCCACGAAATCGTGGAGCGCCGCGGGCGCGAGATAGGTGCGATGGTTTCCGCGCGCCACTTTCTTCGCGGGCTTTTCAAGAATCGGGAGCCGCTTCCGCACGCTTTCCATTTCCTTTTGAAAAAGGGACAGATTCCAACTTTTTCCGGCAAAGGTTCCCTTCAGGGCGCGTTGATTGGGCGTATAGACCGAATAATCCAGGCTGAAGGTCTCGGTCGAAAACCAAAGTCTTTGCCCGGCCGTATTGGCCATGGCTCGCGTCATCGGGCCCGACGCGTAGATGCCGGCCAAGTCGAGGCCTTGGACCGCTTCTCCCAAAATGGAATCGAGCGCCTGATCGCGGGTCAGCAACTCCCCGCGGGTGCCCAAATCGCCCGGCTCGCTGGAGCCATGGTTTTGCGGCAGCTCGGCGTAAGGATCGACGGGAAGCTCCGGAGTTTCGGCGCGCAGATGCTTGAGCATCGCCTCGACTTCGTTCCAATCCTGCCAGCTTAAGCCCGTGACCGTGCAAGCGCGGGTCGCGCGTTTCAGTCCGGCGGGCGTTTCAAGCACGAGGGCGATTTCGAGCGATCCGCTCGCGACCGATCCGATCTGGCGAACTTTCGCGCCGTTGATGCGAATGAACTGGGTGTCTTCGTCGATCAGGTTGACGAAAAAATGCTCGCCGCTTTTGCGGCTCGCGAAAATTCTATCGACGAGGCTTTCAAAACCCTGGCGATTCATCATGAGGCACCTCCAAAAATCTCGACGTTCTCGAAGAGGCAGGTTGGGGACGCATGGCCGACCCGGATAATCTGGTTCGGCTCGCCTTTGCCGCAGAAGGGCGTGCCGAAAATACCGGCCGTTTCGGGCGAGCCGACCATTTTCAGGCTTCGCCAAAACGGCACGGTCACGCCGCGATAGTTGGGGTTGCGAACGGTGCGCGTGATCTTTCCGTTTTCGATCAGGCGGGCGTACTCGCAGCCGAACTGGAACTTGTTCCTGAAATCATCGATCGACCAGGATTTGTTCGACTCCATGATCACGCCTCGCTCGACGGAAGAAACCATGTCTTCCAAGGAAGAGGTTCCCGGCTCCAAATTCAGGTTCGCCATGCGATCGATCGGTGCCCGGTTCCACGACGACGCGCGGGCGTTGGCGACTCCCGGGAGGCCGGAGCGCACCTGGCTTTCGAGACCGCCCAAGCCGCGGATCAAAACGCCGTTTTGAATTAAAAACTCGCGTTTCGCCGCGAAGCCCGCGTCATCGAACGCGTAGCTTGCGAACTCGTTCGAAAGGGTGGGATCGAACGTCACGTTCATGAGCTTCGAGCCGTATTGAAGCGTTCCGAAATCGGAGGGCTTGACGAACGACCAGCCGGCGTAGTTGCGCTCGTCGCCTAATATGCGGTCGAGCTCGAGCGGATGCCCGATGCTTTCGTGAATTTGGAGCATCATCTGATCGGGCTTGAGGATCAAGGAACCGGTCAGGGTCGGGCATTCCTCGGAATGCGCGAGTTCAATGGCTTGTTCCGCGACGCGCCTTACGCGATCCCAGAGATCCGGGGTCATGAAATGCTCCCAGCCGCCCTGATGGGAGCGCGCGAGCAATCCGCCATCGGTTCGTCTTTGAATGACGTTTCCGCTTTTCGCCGTGGCTTGAAAATCGGTGGTGATCAGCGAAAAATCCTGGCTCGCATCCGAGCCGTTGCTGCTCACAAACCGCATCTGCGTTTCGACCAGGCGCGCTACGGCCTCGGTGCGAATGATTTCTGAGGAAATCTTCAGCTTTTCGCTGATCTCGACCAGAATTTGATTAATCTCTCCGGCGCCGAGCGAGCCCAGTGGCTTGAGGCGCGGGCTGGCGAACTGGGCGCGAACCGGCGGGCGTTGTTCTTCCGTAAATCGAAAAACCGAGCGCGTTGCCGCATGCAGCGCTTGCTGATGAGCGAGTTCCGCGGCTTGTTGGAGGCTTTCAGGATCCATTTTGCCGGTGGCGGCATAGCCGAATTGGCCTTGCGCCAAGACCTCGATCATGACTCCGTGCGTAGTCGAGGCGTCATTGGCTTGCGGCTTTCCGTCGCGAACCTGGCGAATGGTCGTGGTTTCGCGTACTTCACGCAAACCCACCCAGTCGGCGTTTTTTAAATGAGCTTTCAATTTATCCGCGCTATCCGCGGCAACCTGATTTAAGTCTGTCTGAGTAGGCATTCTCATTTCTTACCTTCTAACCAAATCCTGTTCAATTTTTTTCAAGCAAAGAGATAATAAGCCGCCATGAGAACTTTGCCGCTTCTTCTCGTCATCTCGCTTTTCCCAGTCCTTTCTGTCGCCGACGAGCAGATCAATTTGCAGTGGTCGATTTGTGATACGTCCCCATCAGTCGTGCTCGAGAAGCTCGGCGCGGCGGACACCGAGCTCAGCAAAAAAGTCGAGATCACCTATTACGACTCGAACCCTCCGATCTACACGCAGACGGGTCTATCCTTTCGGACCAAAGTGAAGAATGACAAAACCGAGTCCGTGGTGAAAGTCCGTTTTCCTCAAGTTCCGGCTGATGTGCCCGCGAGCGACAGCTGCGAGTGAAACTTATGATTGCGAGGAGACCGACGAAGTTTCAGACGGCGATTCGCCCTGGTCATCAGATGAGATGAGCCTCATCAACCAATATCATTCCGTGAATTGGGATAGTTTGGTCGCGTTCGGCCCCTATCCGAATCCGAAATGGGATATCACCATCGCCGATCAAGACGCGACCTTCGATACTGTCGATGCCGATTCGTTGCATCTGATGGAGCTCGAAGTGGTGGTCTCCAAAGCGCAAGATGCCGCGGTTTACTCGGACGTGACGCGGGCGCTCCAGCAAGCGGGAGTGGTCCTTTGCGAGGTGCAGGAAGGAAAAACGGCGCGCTTGCTTCGCGCGATGGGGCTTTTGCGCTGAAGTAGTCTGAACGCGCCAAGCCGGAACGCCAGGCTGTCCTGGTGCGCCTTGACCTCCGTATTAAATTCGAAATATTGAACGGGCGAATTTTCGGCGGGAGGGCCTCGTGGGATTTTCTCTTCGTTCAAGTACTTCGTTCCAGAGCGCGGAGGAATTCGTTTCGTCGCTTCTGGAGTGCGCGGGCGTCAGGATCAATGGGTACCGACCCTGCGATATCCGGGTATTGGATAAAAGCTTTTACGAGCGGGTTCTCGCCGGCGGATCGCTCGCTTTGGGCGAGTCGTATGTCGAGGGGGCATGGGAGTGCGAGGATCTCAGCCAGTTCTTCTATCTCGTTTTGCGGGCGCGGCTCGACGAGTCGGTGAATCCTTGGGCGTATGTTCTCCAAAACTTCAGAGCCCGGTTGGTGAATTTGCAAAGCTACAGAAAGGCGTTCGAGGTCGGGCAGGCTCATTATGATCTCGGTAACGATCTTTACCGCGCGATGCTGGATCGCCGGATGGTCTATACCTGCGCTTATTGGAAAGACGCCGAGACCTTGGACGAGGCACAGGAAGCGAAACTCGATCTTGTTTGCCGAAAGCTTTCTCTCGAGCCCGGAATGCGGGTTCTCGATATCGGCTGTGGCTGGGGAAGCTTTCTCAAATACGCGGCGGAGCGATACGGGGCGATCGGAACGGGCATCACGGTTTCGAACGAGCAAGCGCGTCTGGCGAAGGAGTCGTGTCAGGGCCTGGATATCCGGATCCTCGTGCAGGATTATCGCGAGCTTTTCGGAAAATTCGATCGCATCGTCTCGCTCGGAATGTTCGAGCACGTGGGGGAGCGGAATTACCGGACTTACTTTGAAGTGGCCTCCGAGAGGTTGAAACACGACGGGCTTTTTCTCCTTCACACGATCGGAGGGAATAAGTCGGAGTTCACGAGCGATCCTTGGATCGAGAAACACATCTTTCCGAATTCGATGATCCCGTCGATTACGCAGATCGGGCGAGCGATCGAAGGGCTTTTCGTGATGGAGGATTGGCACAGCTTCGGAGTGGATTATGACCGGACTTTGTTGGCGTGGCAGGCGAACTTCAAGCGAAACTGGCAGGAGTTATCGACTCGGTACGATCAGGCGTTTTACCGAAAGTGGACTTATTACCTGTTGAGTTGCGCGGGCTCGTTTCGCGCGCGGAAAAATCAGCTTTGGCAGGTCGTCCTCTCGAAGAACGGTCTTTTGGGCGGCTATGCCGGCGTTCGATAAGCGACCTATGATTTCGCAAAAGATAGGCCTGGTCATGACCGGCGGCGGAGCTCGAGCCGCTTACCAAGCGGGCGCGGTGCGCGCGATTTCGGATATTCTCGGGAAGGACGAGCCGAATCCGTTTCAAGTCATCACGGGCTCATCCGCGGGCGCGATCAACGGGGCATTTCTGGCATCGCGCGGGCATAATTTCGCCGAGGCGACCCAGATACTTTGGGATATCTGGAGCGAGCTGCGGCTCGAAGATATTTTTCGCACCGATACGTTTTCCTTCGTGCGCCAAGGGGCGCAGTGGTGGCGGGATCTCAGTATCGGAGGGCTTCTCGGTTCGAGCCGGGTGACCTATCTTCTGGATGCGGCTCCGCTGCGCCGATTTCTCTCGGATAAAATCGATTTCGCCAACTTGAAGGAGGAGATCCGCATTGGCCGTCTGCGGGGCGTGGCGGTGAGCGCGACGAATTACCGAACCGGTTCGACGGTGACTTTCTATGACGGGGTCCCTGAGATCGAACCCTGGCAGCGAACGAGCCGCATCGGCCTGCGCACGGAGCTCAGGCTTTCGCATATTCTGGCTTCGGCTTCGATTCCGGTGTTTTTCGAGCCGGTTCCGCTTGAAGACACGTTCTACGGCGACGGTTGCATGCGCTTGGGTACGCCCCTCAGTCCGGCGATTCACCTGGGCGCGGAACGAGTGATCGCGGTCGGGGTCCGGTACTTTCGGCCGGAGCAGACGGTACTTGAGATGAATCGAAAGCTGAAAATGAAATTCATCACGCTCGCCGATATCGCGGGCGTGATTTTGAATTCCGTATTTTTGGATTCCTTGGACGCGGATCTGGAGAGAATGGAGAGGATCAATCAGACGCTCTCGCTTCTTTCCGAGGAGGCAATCCGCAGGCATCCGCAAAAGCTTCGAAGCATCCCGGTTCTCGCCCTCCGGCCGTCGGAGGATCTGGGCATTTTGGCTTCGCGGCAAATGAAGAGTTTTCCTTGGATCTTTCGGCATTTGATGCGCGGGATTGGAGCGTCTCATAACCAGGGCTTGGATCTGATGAGCTACCTCGCGTTTGATCGGACCTACACCCGCCAGCTTCTGGATCTCGGTTACGCCGACACTTGGGCCATTCGTGACGAGGTGAGGGAGTTTTTCACCGCTCCGGCCCGGGATCTTGCCGTGCCCTTGGTGTCGACGGCGTAACTATGGATGTCGCGCAATTGCCCGATCTTCCGCCACGTCCTCGCGACAGCCATAAGGGCACATTCGGTCGGGTTCTGGCTTTGGCCGGAAGCGAAGAAATGATCGGCGCTCCGGTCATGGCCGGCACTTCCGCTTTACGGATGGGAGCGGGCTTGGTTCAAATCGCGGTTCCAAGGTCGATTCTTTCGGCCGCGCTCTCGATTACGCCTGAATTGATCGGGCTGGCTCTGACTGATTCATCGGCGAAGCGACTTGCCGAGGCGAGCGAGAAAGCTCAAGCGATCGTCATGGGGCCGGGCTTGGGTCAATCGCGTGCGGCGCGCAAGCGGGTTCTGCAAGTCATCGCCTTGGATAAGGCCATGGTTGTCGATGCCGACGCCTTGAACCTGATTTCGCGGCTTAAGAGCTGGCCTGTTCGTTTCAAAGGAAAGGCGGTGCTGACCCCTCATCCGGGTGAGATGTCGCGACTGATCCGATTCATCGGAAAGGCGCGCGTTCCCGGAGATGATGGAGGGAGGCTTCAAATCGCGACGGAGCTCGCCCAGGCGTTGGGGCAAGTGGTGGTGCTTAAGGGCTATAGGACGGTGATTACCGACGGCGCCCGCACCTACGTCAATCACACGGGAGACAGCAGCCTCGCCAAAGCCGGAACGGGTGATGTTTTAACCGGAATGATTGGCGCGTTACTGGCTCAAAAAATGGATCGCTTCGAAGCCGCGTGCCTGGCGGTTTATCTGCATGGACGGGCGGGGGAGTTGGCCGGAGAAAAATTCGGCAAGCGTTGCGTGCTTGCTCGCGAGGTGATTTGCGCGCTATCGGACGCGGTTCTCGAGTATGAGGCCCGTCAGCCTCAGGGATGGGCGCTTTCGGGCGGGTCGACCGCATGATCGAGCGCGATATAGATCGCGATCGCGGTGCGAAAGAGCAAAATGAATCCGAGGATGACGCCGGTTGCGCCAGACATGATCACGGCATCGAGCTCTTGATGCAGCCCGAAGTAACTGACGCCCGCGAAAATCGTGCCCGTCATCAACGCCAAGATGGGGAGAATCGGGGTGACGGCCCCGAAGTAGTACCCGGGTTGACGGCTGAATCGAAAGCCGCAAGCACTGCATTTTTTCAGCGGAAGAAAAATCTCGGAGAAGTTTCGGATGTCCGCGGGGCTCGCAAAGAGTCTGCCCTGCCCGCAGACTGGGCATTTAGATCGAAGGCAGCGCGACAGGACTCTTATCATAGTTTCGTTTTCCGCAAGCGCAGGGCGTTGCTGATGACGGAAACGGAGCTCAGGCTCATCGCGGCGCTCGCGATCATGGGATTCAACAGAAGCCCAAACCTCGGGTAGAGTACGCCTGCCGCGATCGGCACTCCCAAGAAATTGTAAATGAGCGCGAAAAACAGGTTCTGCCGGATGTTTTTCATGGTGGCTTGGCTCAGGCGGCGAGCTCGGACGATCCCCCTCAGATCTCCTTTCACCAGTGTGATGCCGGCGCTCTGGATCGCGACATCCGTTCCTGAACCCATGGCGATTCCGACCTGCGCTTGCGCCAGCGCCGGCGCGTCGTTCACGCCGTCTCCGGCCATCGCGACGAATCGTCCCTGCTTCTGAAGCTCTTTGATCAAGGCTCCCTTTTGATCAGGAAGGACCTGTGCACGGATTTCCCTGATGCCGAGCTTTTTGGCGACCGCTTGGGCGGTTTTGAGGTGATCGCCGGTCAGCATCACGACGGAAATTCCCTCCTCCGCCAGCATTCGCAAGGCTTCGGGAGTGGTTTCTTTCACCGGGTCGGCGGCTCCGATGATCCCGGCGGGCTTGCCATCGACGGCAAGAAAGACGACCGTTTGTCCTTCTTCGAATAGTCCGGGGGCTAGTCGTTCAAGCTCATCGGTTTGGATTTCGGCTTGTTTGAGCAGCTCCAGGTTGCCCAGAAGCGCCGCCTTGCCGTCGACTCGGGCTTCGATTCCTTGTCCCGTGATCGCGCGGAAGTTCTCGAGCCGGGGCGGTGTTTTGATTTTTCTCTCTTCCGCGCCTTTGAGAATTGCGGCGGCAAGCGGGTGCTCGCTTCCTTTTTCGAGCGCCGCGGCGATTCCGAGCACGTCTTGCTCGGTGAAGCCGGCGAGCGCCTTGACGGTCATGAGCTTGGGCTTGCCTTCGGTCAATGTGCCGGTCTTATCCAAAACCAGTGTATTCACCTTTTCGAGACTTTCCAAAGCTTCCGCGTTTCGCACGAGAACACCCTGCTGGGCTCCTTTGCCGGTGCCGACCATGATGGACATCGGCGTTGCAAGGCCCAGGGCGCAGGGGCACGCGATGATCAGCACGGCAATGGCGTTGACGAGCGCGTAGGTGAAGCGTGGTTCGGGGCCTAGCAATGCCCAAGCGACGAAAGTCACGATTGAGGCAAAAACCACGGTGGGAACGAAATAAGAGGAGACCGTGTCCGCCAGTCTCTGGATCGGCGCGCGGCTTCTTTGCGCTTCGCTGACCATTTTTACGATCTGAGCGAGGAGGGTCTCCGAGCCGACACGCGTGGCAAGCATTTCGAAGCCGCCGTTTCCGTTGATCGTGCCGCCGGTGACCGGATCGCGCGCGGTCTTTTCGACGGGAATGGATTCGCCGGTGATCATAGACTCGTCAAGTGAGCTCGACCCGGATGAAATCACGCCATCGACCGGGATTTTCTCTCCTGGCCTGACTCGGAGGCGGTCTCCCACCGCGATCGATTCGATCGCGACGTCTTCCTCGTGGCCGTCCGGAAAAATTTTTCGGGCGGTTTTCGGCGCGAGTTTCAGAAGCGATCGGATCGCGGCGCTGGTTTGGCCTCGTGCGCGAAGCTCTAGGATCTGTCCGAGCAGCACGAGCGTCACGATCACCGCGGACGCTTCGAAATAGACGTCCACGGGCTGCGGCAAAGCAGCGGGAAGCAGGGTCGCGAAGAGACTGAAGAGATAGGCCACCGCCGCGCCCAAGGCGATGAGCGTGAACATATTGAGGCTGCGGTTTCGAATGGAGGCCCACCCCCGCTCGAATAGCGGATAACCTGACCAAAGGACAACCGGGCTAGCAAGAACCAGTTGAAGCCAATGGTAGGAGTAGCCGGACATGGAAAGAACCAAAAGCGGAAGGGAGAGCGCCAGGCCGACCTTGAATCGGCGGGTCATGTCGAGAAGCTCGGGCGATTCCTCTTCTTCCGCGGCGAATTCGATCGGCTCCAAAGCCATGCCGCAAAGCGGGCAACTGCCAGATCCGATCTGCCGGACCTCGGGGTGCATGGGGCAGGTGTAGGCGCGCTGATCCGGGCCGGGGCGAGGGGTTTTCGGATTTTCCCGAAATGCGAGCCGGCAATGATCACAGCAGAAGTAATAAGTCTTTCCTTGATACTCCAGGCTCTCGGAGTCGCTCGGGTCGACGGTCATTCCGCAAACCGGGTCAACCGCCGGTTTCAGGGCAGTCTTTGTCTTATCCGTGCAGCAATCCATGGGGGCCCCTTTTTCAATTTGTAGCATTATAAAACGAGAACTCACGCCGGACAACTGATCCGGCGTGAGCTCGTTTACAGACGATCTGAGGATCGAGATCAGTATGGGAGCGTGGTTCCTCCCGAGGTGGTTGTGGTGCCTGAGCCCGTAGTCGCCGAACCGGAGGCCGAAGGACTTGGAGAGGGAGACGCGCTCGTGAGTGTCGTGAGCTGAGTTCCGTCGGGTTGGATGAGGTACCAGATCGCGCCGAAGCTTGTGAGCGCTTCGCCATTGGTCTGACCGGCCGCGGTATCGCCGGTGTAGTTGTAAAGCGGCAAGCTATTGTACGTCACCTGAGTGGTGCCATCCGGGCGAATGAGCGTTCCCAAGAGGCTTTGCTGCACGCTACTGGAAGTGGCGGCGGTGGGAGTGCCTCCGGATGCGATCAGCAACGGCGGCCAAACCACGGCGCACGAGCCCGTGCACGTGGTCGTATTGGCCGAATCGGCGGCGAATACATAGAGGCTCTTTCCGGTTTGATCCACCAGGTAGGTCGCGCCTGAGGAGCCAGTTGTTGTTTGAATAGTAATGCTCGTTGGCGAGATCGACGGGCTTACGCTCGGACTTGGGCTTGCGGCAGGTGTCGCGGCTCCCTGGAGCGTCGTACCGTTCGTAGTTTGTCCGAGAGTGACAGAGTCGCCGAAACTTGCCGCGGGCGCGAGCGCGAGCGCGACGACTGCAATCCATGGGGATCTGATGAAGTAACGTGTCATTCGAAAATGCTCCTTGTTGTACAGGGGTTTGCCTGCATCGCCTGCCAGCGACGTACCACGGGTTTTGCTTGCTCGGCGAAATCGGAACAAAATGTGCAAGCGTGCGACCGTGATCAATAGCCGGCCGCTGTTTTGGACTTTGTTATTTGTTTTCGGCTTCGGAGTGGAGGGCTGCGGTGGCAGTCACAGTCCTGTTCTCACGCAGGGGAGCTCTCCCTCGGCGGTCGCGCGCAATTACACCATCACGATTCCACCCGGCGCCGCAGGTCGAGGTGCGGCAGCCTATGGCGCAAACCCTTTGGAGATCGTGGCGGGATCGACGGTCACCTGGGTCAATGGCGATGCGATGTCACACACGGCCACGGCTAACGGTGGAAACTTCGACACAGGCGTGATCGGGCCGGGAAAGAGCGTGACCTCGCCACCGCTCACTACTCCGGGCAATATTCCTTATTACTGCAGAATTCATGGCCAGGCGAGCATGTCAGGCGCGCTGACGGTGGTTACGGCTGAGGTGCGCTCGCATGATTGACACCGTTCGAGCAGGTCGTTTGAGACGGTTTGTGATCAGGTCCCTGGCGGGAGCGATCGCTTCGCTGCTCTGGGGCGCGCCGGCCATGGCCCGTCCCGAGTACGCATTGAAAACGAAGCTTAATTGCACCGCATGTCACGTCACGCCTTGGGGCGGAGGCCCCAGAAACCTGATGGGAAAGGCGTACGGGGCACACGGTCATGCTCCGAGCAAAATTTCGATGTATTCGGACCTTTACTATGGCGACGTGCGCTTCATCGATTATATCCCAACCGCTCCGACGACGGGGGCCAGCGGCGCGTCGCTCATGGAGGCGGCGATTACGGGCGATGTTCCGATTATACAAGGAGAGCGCGGGCAAGAGATGCGCGCGGTTTTAACCTATAACGACGCGACCCTGAGCGGAAGCCAGGTGCGCGAGGCCTATGTTCGGTTTCAAATGCCGTCGGATCACGAAGCCGATGCGACTTATGTCTTGCTGGGGCGCTTTTACGTTCCTTTCGGCCTTTTAACCGACGAGCACCGCACCTATGCCCAGATTCAGACCGATTCGCGGCTCAATGACTACGACGTGGGCGCCGACCTGTCCGGAAACTTTTCCCATGATTGGCACTATGACCTCGCGGTCGTGAACAATCTGAATACCGGCGGAAATTTCACCGCCCAAGATTGGTCGCTTGCGGGCGTGGTCAATTTCAGATGGAATCCCGCTCATCTTCCGGTTCTTTTGGGACTCAGCGGCGAGTACGAGCGATACTCTTTCAATCCGACGCCCTATGCGGGCGCTTTCTACGCCGGGTTATCATTGGACGGAATCAGCCACGGATCCCTCAAAGGGTCGGTGTTTTATGAATTCGTGGGCGCCAAGAACTGGGATAGCCCCGCCGTCAACGGCGGGGGGATCAATCCGGGGCTTGGGTCATTTTTTGTGCCCGCCTCCCAAGGCGCGTATCTCAATTCTCTTTCGTCTTCCACGTCGCTCGGGCAATACGTCTGGCTGCGGTACGAGTTGAGCCAGTTCTGGAATCTGATCTACAAAATGGACTACCTGGCGCTCGATGCTTCGAATACCGGCGACGCATACTGGCGGCACGGCTTCGGTTTTGAATCCTTCCTGAACAGCAACCTGATCTTAGATGCGAGGTTTGAGAAGGCGTTCGCCGGCGCGCCGGGAATCGGCGGAAATGACGTTCTCGCCGTTCAATCCGATTTTCTCGTCATGCTGAGGCTCTGGATCTGATCCGGTTAAAGCAGTTTTGATTCGAAGGGAGCGAGGAGCTCCCGGATTGACGCTTCCATCCGCTCGTGATCAAAGCGCCCGCTCGGAATCCGGTAGTGGTGGACAGGGTACTCGAACGCGCGCTCTTGCTTGAGTTTTTTGACGTCGATGCCGGAGCCCGCGGTCGCGGTCGCCTCCAGCTTCTTAAGATTGAATACATAGCGGGCGTGGAGGGTGTCGCTTTCGAATCGGAAAAACGCGTTCAGCTGCTCGAGCATCGCGAAGGCTTTGGAGTCCGGCGGGGCGAGCTTGATCTCGATCCATCCTTTGCTCGATTTGGCGCTCTTGCGGACAAAGCGAAAAGCGACCTCGAAAATACCGAGCACGTCTTCGATGACCTGCGTGGGGTTGACGCGGAGCTGGAGCTGCCCTTGCTGCTCCAGCGGGCCATGTCCGTAGACGAGGAACGGGCTCGCGGCGGTGTCCGTGATCGCGCAGTTCCGGTCGGTTTCGAATTTCCATGAAAGGCGCTCTTCTTTTCCGGGCTGAACGACCGTGCCGGGCGCGAAACGAGCGCTCGCGATCGGCTCGAAGGCGCCCGCCGATTTTTTTCTGACCTCTTTGATCTTGCCGAGCGCGAGCTCGACGCCGACGTCGTTCAACGAGGCAGGCGCGGCGCCGAGGTTTTTGGCTACCAGCGCGCCGCTGACGGCGTCACCTTGTCTCCAGCTTTCGCCCTCGACGAGGAGCTGAAGCTCGAGTGGCTTTTGAAAAAACACGCCTTTCATGACGAACCTCCGAGAGAATCCGCGGCTAACCCGAGAGTTTCGCGGCTCAGCGGGCAAAGCGCCAGGCCGAGCAGCCCTGCGACCGTCATGCTCAAGCCGCAGAGAACAATGACGGTTTCCACGTTAAGCACCCGAAATAACATCGGCGAAGCGAGCATGCAAACCAACGTCGCGCCGGTTTCAAGAACCATGCGGAGCCGAAAGATTTTCGGTATGTCGGCGATCTGGAATCGGGCTTGAACCAGATCGAAAAAGGGCAAGTCGTTCAAGGGGCCTCCGATCGCCGCGAGCGCGCTCGACAGCAGGATCAGCAGCAAGGAGGGCGATAGCGCCATGAGGATGAAGCCGATACCCATCCAAACATAGCCGGCGAACAGGATCAATGCCGGGCGGTGCCTCCGCTGGTTGCCGAGAATCAACGCGGACACGACGTTTCCGATGCCGTAGAAGGCGATGATGAGGCCGAAGACGCGGGGATCTTTTGGCGCGATTTTATGAGCCAGAAGCGCGAGCCCTAAATTAAAAGCGAGCATCCATGATCCGCCCAGGATTCCCTTCGTGAGCAGGACGAACATCATGCCGGGTGAGGCCTGTGCGACGCGGAAACCCGAGACGATGGCCTCGCGAAAGGATTGCCGCTCAGGTTTGGGCGTGGCTTTTTGCCGGACGTGTCTAATTTGGGAAACGCGATTGAGCGAGGCAATCGAGGCGGCGGAGGTAAAAAAGCTGAAAGCGTCAATCGTGAAAAAATGAATCATCGAGACAAACGGGCTCAGGATGCCGATAATGGCCGGACCGATCACGCGCGCGAGGCGCAGGGTGGTGCCCATGAGTCCGGTCGCGGCCTGGAGCGTTTCGATGTCCTGGGAAAACGAGGGCAGGGTGGCTTGGAGCGCGGGGTCGAAAAACGCGCTGAGACCGGAAAGCGTGAGCGCGACAAACCAGAGCAGCGGAAGCGGATGCGATAGGAACGGAAGCAGTACGACCGGCAGCAGCACGATCAAACCTCGCAGGGCGTCCACGTAGATCATCGTTTTCCGGTGGTTCCAGTGATCGGCCCATTTGCCTCCGATCAGGCCCAAGGCGAGAAGCGACGCGCATTGTCCGGCCGCGAGATAGCCGGTATCGGCGCCGATCAAAGTGACGGCGAACCAGATCAGCGCAACGCGATAGATCTCGTCGCCGATGGCCGAAAGCGCTTGTCCGCTCCAAAGAAGGGCGATGGGGCGGTTACGCAGCGCTTTGAGGAGTAACATAGATGAATAGAATCATAACGAATCGGCATTCGGACATCCACTCACGATGCGGAATTCGTATCGGCATGGCCCGAAGACGTGTCGGCTGGGCGTCAATGGATTCGCGCTTTCGGGAGTACATGTCTCGGCGCTTGTTCATCCTTCGGGTTTTAGTTAAAATTTCAGTAAAATCACTGAGCGGCACTCTATGGAAAATCAATCGTTGGAACCCTGGGTAGTTCATAAATTTGGCGGTAGCAGCGTCGCAAGCAGTGAGCGCTACGAGACGGTCGTCAAGATCGTTCAGCAAGATTCCTCTTCCAGGCGCGCGACCGTCGTGTCGGCGATGTCCGGCGTGACGGACGCCTTGATCGAGCTCACCGAGCTCGCGAAAAAGCAGGACCAAACTTATCTCGATAAACTCGAAGCGCTGAAAAAGAAGCATTTCGCGACCCTCGACGAGATCCTGGGCACGGCAAATCCCGCGCTGCGCGCGACTCTCTTCAAGTCGATCGAGGACGACACGCTCGTGATTCGCGATCTGCTTCGCGCGATTTCGCTGAGCAGGAGCTGCTCGGAGGCCACTTTGGAGATGATCGCCGGGCACGGCGAGCTTTGGTCGGCCCAGATCCTCAACGCCTGCATGAACAAGCGGGGAGTCGCCGCCCAGTGGCTCGACGCGCGCCTGGTCTTGGTTGTTACTCATGGCGAGACGGGGCCGGTGATCGATTGGGAGCTTTCGCGGAAGAAGCTCGACGCTTGGCTGGAGCGGGTGGCGGAGCGGAATATCGTGATCACGGGTTACATCGCATCGACACCGGATGGGATACCGACGACGCTTAAGCGAAACGGCAGCGATTTTTCGGCTTCCATTTTCGGTGCGCTTTTGGACGCCTCGTGCATCACGATTTGGACCGACGTGGACGGCGTTTTGAGCGCCGATCCGCGCCGGGTGCCCGAGGCCGTGGTCCTGAATGAAATGTCCTATCAAGAGGCCATGGAACTGGCGTACTTCGGAGCCAAGGTCATTCATCCCCATACGATGGCTCCGGCCTTGATGAAAGGAATCCCGATCTGGATTCGTAACACATTCAATCCGACTTTTGCCGGCACCAAGATTCATCGCGCAGATTCCTTGAAAGGCGTCAGTTCGAATTCCGCGGAGCTTCCGGTCAAAGGCTTCACCACCGTTGATCGGGTCGCGCTCCTCAACTTGGAAGGCACAGGCATGATCGGCGTGCCCGGCGTCGCTAACCGCCTGTTCGGCGCGCTTCGGGAAGTCGGCGTTTCGGTGATCATGATTTCCCAAGCGAGCTCGGAACACTCGATCTGTTTCGCCGTTCCGGAAGGTCAGGGGGCAGCAGCCAAGAAGACGGTCGAAAAGGCTTTCTTATCCGAGCTGCAGCAGGGCCTGATCCAGTCGGTGGAGTGTTTGACTGGTGTCAGTATTCTTGCCGCCGTGGGCGATAATATGGTGAGGTCGCCGGGGGTCGCCGCTAAATTTTTCCGGGCATTGGGCAAGGCCGGCGTCAATATTCTGGCGATCGCGCAGGGATCGTCCGAGCGCAATATCTCGGTCGTGGTCGATCAAACGCAAGCGACCCGCGCGCTGCGTGCGGCCCATGCGGGCTTTTATCTCTCGGCGCAGACGCTCTCGATCGGCATTCTGGGGCCGGGCCTGATCGGGTCCGCGCTCATGGACCAGCTCGAGCAGCAAGCCGATAGGCTCAAGAACGAATTCAAGATCGATCTTCGCGTGCGCGCTATCGGCAATTCGAGCCGGATGATTTTGGGCGAGCGGCTTTTGTTTTCGAAGCTGAAACAATCGGATAAGCCGCTCGATCTCGTCCAATTCGCCGATCATATCCAAGCCGAGCACGTTCCTCATTCGGTGATCATCGATTGCACGGCGAGCGAAGTGCCGGCAACCCATTACGCTGCATGGCTGAAGAGGGGTATTCACGTCATCACACCGAATAAAAAAGCCAACTCGGGTCCCCTGAAGACCTACCAAGAGCTCCGCGGGCTCACTCGGGAAATGGGCAGCCACTACCTTTACGAGGCCACCGTGGGCGCGGGCCTGCCGATCATCACGACGATCCGTGATCTGATTCAAACGGGAGATGAGATCCATCAGATCGAGGGCGTTCTTTCGGGCACGCTCTCGTACTTGTTCAATCAGTTCAACGGAGAGCTTCCGTTCTCCTCGATCGTGCGCGACGCGAAAAAACTGGGCTACACCGAGCCCGACCCGCGCGACGATCTTTCGGGCTCGGACGTGGCCCGCAAGCTCATCATCCTCGGTCGAGAGATCGGCATGAGCCTGGAAATGCGTGATATCGAAGTCGAGAACCTGGTGCCCGTGCCGTTGCGAAAAAGTGCCAACGCTGATGAGTTTTTGGACGGCCTGGCCTCGTTCGATGCCGAGATGGCCCGCCTTCATCGGGAAGCGCAAGAGGCGAACGAGGTTTTGCGCTATGTGGGCAGCGTGAGTCCCCAAGGCAAAGCTTCCGTGAAGCTGAAGCGCTATTCCAAGGCGCATCCGTTCGCCAGTCTCAGCGGTACGGACAATATTTTCGCTTTCACGACCCGCCGCTATCATGAGCAACCTTTGATCATTCAGGGCCCGGGCGCGGGGCCCGAAGTCACGGCCGGGGGAGTTTTTGGCGATTTACTGAGACTCGCCGCATACGTCGGGTCGCGGACGTGAACAGGGAATTATTCAAAACCGCCGGTTCCGTGACCGCTTTCGCTCCCGCGACCGTTGCGAACGTCGCGGTCGGTTTCGATATCCTGGGATTCTCGGTGGATGGGGTAGGCGATGAGGTCACCGTTTCGGTGCTTGAAACTCCGGGCAAGGTCGAGGTCATCGAGATCAGCGGCGTGGTGACCGATCTTCCCAAGCAGTCATCGAAGAACACCGCCGCCGTCGCGCTTCACGCGATGATCGACGATTTGGGCTTGCCTCACGGATTTTCGATCCGGATCAAGAAGGGAATCGCAATGGGCTCGGGCATGGGCGGCTCGGCCGCATCGGCGGTCGGCGCGGTGGTCGCGGCGGGCGCGCTTTTGACGCGTTTGGATCCCCCCTTCCGTCGGAAGCCTCTCTTGGAGGCGAAGCTTCTTGAATATGCGTTGCAAGGAGAAAAGGCGGCGAGTGGGGCGATCCACGGCGATAATGTCGGTCCATGCTTGAAAGGCGGCCTGACTTTGATTTTACCCTCTATGGCAATGGTTTCGATTCCGACGCCTCGAGACGTTTTTGCCCTGCTGGTCCATCCGGATCTTGAGATCGAAACGCGCCAGGCTCGGGGGATTTTGAAAAAAGAGGTCCCGCTCTCGCAATGGGTGGAGCAATCGTCTTGGCTTGGCGGATTTTTAGCCGGTTGTTTTAAAAGCGATTTGGAGCTGATCCGCGCCTCGATGAAAGATGTCGTGATCGAGCCGCAGCGCGCTCAGTTGATTCCCGGTTTTTCGGAGCTCAAGGCGGAAGCGCTGAAGCTCGGCGCGCTCGGCTTTTCGATTTCAGGATCGGGGCCATCGGTTTTCGCCTGGGTGCCGGGAAAAGAGCTCGCTGAAAATATCAGCCGGCGGCTCATCGAAATTTTCCGGCGCCGGAATATCTCGGCTCATGCTTGGGTGACGCCGCTTTCTTCGCCGGGAGCCCGCGTGAGGAGCGAATCATGAAGTTCATCAGCACGCGAGGGGCTTCTCCGGCCGTTTCCGTTTCTCAGGCGATGAAAGCCGGCCTTGCCCCCGATGGAGGCCTTTACGTTCCGGAGAGATTTCCAAAGGTTCGTCCCGAGGACGTCGATCATACTGGCGGTTTGCCTCGGTTCGCCGCTCAGATATTAGCGCCCTTTTTTGAAGGCGACCCGTTGTCGGATCGTCTCGATGAGATTTGCGAAAAGGCGTTCTCGTTTCCTTTGGTTCTCAAAGATGTTTCCGAATCGGTTTCCGTGCTCGAGCTTTTCCATGGGCCGACGGCGGCTTTCAAGGATTTCGGCGCGAGATTTCTCGCCGAATGCCTAAGTTTCTCACAAAAAGAAAAGCAGACCATCCTGGTCGCGACCTCGGGTGATACCGGAGGCGCGGTGGCCTCCGCGTTTCACAAGCGGGCGGGGTTCGAGGTTGTTATTGTGTTTCCGAAAAATGGCGTTTCCGAAAGGCAGCGCAAGCAGCTCACGTGCTGGGGCGACAATATCCGCGCTTTCGCCGTGAACGGGGATTTCGATAGTTGCCAGCGCTTGGTGAAATCGGCTCTTTCCGATCCCGAGCTTCGAAAAGAGCTGGCGCTCAGCTCGGCCAACAGCATCAATATCGGCCGGCTGCTGCCGCAGTTGACCTATTATGCTTTCGCGAGCGTCTGGTATTTGAAGAAGCACGGCTCATCCGCTTCGTTCATTATCCCTACCGGCAATGCCGGCAACGCGGTCGCCGCCATTTGGGCTAAAATGATGGGCTTTCCTATCGGAAAAATCGGCATGGCCACGAACGCCAATCGGGTGATCCCTGATTATTTTCAGACCGGCGTATGGAAGCCGGCGCCCTCGGTTGCGACTCTCGCAAACGCGATGGACGTGGGTAATGCGAGCAATATGGAGCGCGCGTTTCATCTTGGGTCCCATGGCTTTAATCTCCGCGGCGAGGTTTTCTCGGAATCCGTGAGCGACGAGCGGATTCGGGCCGTCATTGCCGAAGGGGAGAAAAAATACGGCGAAATCTGGTGCCCCCATACGGCGACCGCGGTTGAGGTGTTTGAACATCGACTCCGGCGGCCCGACGCGAGTGGCTCGTCGGGGTTCGTCGTCGTATCGACCGCGCATCCGGCCAAGTTCGAAACCATCGTCGAGCCCCTGGTCGGTCACGCAGTTGACGTGCCCGCGTCGCTTCAAAGGCTTTTGCGGCTTCCATCGATCTTCGACGAGATCAGCGGCGATTACGAGGATTTTAAAAAGCGTCTCGAGCGTATAGACGGCTGCGCGTGAATTCCGACGGCCGGAAGGGGCCGCGTTTTCGAAAGTGCCTGGCTCAACGGGCCTAGGGCGGCGCTCGTGAGGGCGAGCACGAAATCCTGTAAGGCGATGTCGAAGAAAGATTCGCTCAGGAGCAGGTTGACGATGATGAGAAAAAGCCAGGCGCTCGTCAGATAATTGAAAGCCCTGGGTTTAAACGTCAATCCGATGCCTAGGCAGATTTCTCCGATGCCTACGGCGCTCATGAATAGGTGGAGATGGTTTCCCAAGGCTCGAACCGCGATCGGGCAGAGGTATTGATCCCAGTCCGTCAAGACATGGAAATACTTGTCCAGGCCCGCCATGATCAAACTCGTGCCGAAAGCGAACTGGAGGGCCCGGAAGGTTCGATTGGGGGCTTTACGGGATATCATGCCAAGCTTGGTTTGCATAATCCGGGCTCACCTCTCGACCCCCAATAAAAATCACAAAAGATTTGCTTCTGGCGGCCGACCCATGAATAATTTTTGATATCTTTTTTGATTTCAAAAAAATTTACGCAAAAGGGAGAGCATCGTGGAAAGAAACCAAATGATTCAAAATGCCAAACGGTGGATTCTGGCGGTATCGACAAGCCTGATCGCCGTAGCGGGGATTTCAAACGCGGCTTGGGCCGTCGGTGATGCGGGCTGCGGACTGGGCAGCATGATCATCGATAAAAACGCCAAGATCTCCCAAACCCTCGCATTGACCACCAATGAATCGTTTTTCTCCAATCTGTTCGGGATTACGTCCGGTACCTCCAACTGCAGCGCGTCCACGCTGGCCAAGAACGATATCGAAGCCGAAAAGTACGCCGAAGCGAACTATCAGAATCTGCGCGTCGACATGGCTCGTGGCGAGGGCGAAAGCCTGATGGCTTTCGGTCAGCTCATGGGCTGCGGCGATGCGAGCTTGGCGCAATTCGGACAAATGACTCGTACGCATTACAATGAGATTTATGCTCAGGACGACGTCACGCCCGTGCAGATGATTCTTTCCATTCGCGCCCAAATGGCCAAGGAACAAGCGTTGGATCTTGGCTGCGCCCGCGCGATCTAAGACGGTGATCCGATTTTGCAGAAGGGCCATGTCGCTGATATGGCCCTTTTTTTTATTTTGCGCTTTCGCTTCATCCGTTTCCGCCTCGGGCTCCGAAGTCGATTCCGCCCGGTTGCACGCGATAGCCGAATCCCGTTATTGGAAATTGCTTTTGCATTACCGCAAAGGGCGCTGGGGCTCCGAAGAAAGCGAAGCGGACGGGGCCGGCTTCTTTTTCAGCCCGAAGGGACGGGCTGATTCTTATGCCGAGCTATTAGCGACCCTTGAGGCATTTCGTTCCGATAAGAAAATCCAGGTCCAGACTCACTCCGAATTTCCCCAGTGCGCGTTTCCGGAGCGCTTTCGTTTTCTGCGTGAGCAGCTCAAGCTGGATATCCCCGTTCAGTCGTGCCCCGATTTCGATGAATGGAAGGCGCGCTTTCACGCGCGCGCGGTCGTTTTGGTCTATGCCGCGCCTTACTTCGGAAGTCCTTCATCGATGTTCGGCCATACTTTCATGAGAATCGACGCGGCGCCATCGGTCGGGATGGCGAAAAATCCGCAGCTCGATCGCGCGATCAGCTTCGAGGCTTTTACCGGCTCGGACGGCGGTATGGGCTATGTCCTGAACGGCTTGATCGGAAACTATCCCGGGGTTTTTTCGCTGCATCCGTATTATCTCAAAATCAACGCTTACAACGACATCGAGAGCCGAGATCTCTGGGAGTACGAGCTTAACCTGGGCCCGGAGCAGATCGACCGGATGCTGAATCATGCCTGGGAAATGGGCACGACCTATTTTAATTATTACTTCTTCAATCGCAATTGCTCGTACCATTTGATGTCCTTGCTGGAGGTGGCGAATCCCGACTGGCATCTGCGCGAGAATTTTACCGTAGCGACGATCCCGATCGACACGATCCGGGTGCTCGATAAAATTCCGGGTGCGATCAGGAAACGCGCTTTCCGCCCGGCGCTGCTCAAAATCCTGGAGGCGCGGCTCGCGCGAACGAGTCCGGAGGAGAGAAGCGATTTTTACCGGTTGAGAGGCCATCGTGGAAAAATCGACGGGCATCCGTCGACGCAAACTCTCGACGCTCTTCTCGATTGGCAAAAGTATGAGGCCATGAACGGCTCCCATACGATCCTCGATTTCGATCATCAGGTCGATCTCGAGCTGCTTCGCGCGAGAGCGGGATCCTCCGGTCCGGTGCTGACCGAGCAAGCCGCCGCGGAGCAGATCGAGAAAGAGGATGGCGCGGCCTCAAGACCGCCCGAGTCCGGTCACCTGAGTTCGAAGCTGACGGTCGGCGGGGGCGCCGAGACCGGAAGCGGTCTTGCGGAGCTGGGCTTTCGTCCGGCGTTTCATGATTATATCGATGCCGATCCCGGGTATCTGCCGCATTCGCGTCTTGTGATTGGAGACGTGCTGCTTCAATACCGCTTTCATTCTCCGGACACTTTGCGCCTGCAAAAGCTGACTCTCGCCGAGGTGATTAACCTTGCGCCCTGGAGCGGGCTAAAACATGGGCTATCCTGGGATCTCGGCGCGGGGTTTTACCATCCGGAGGATGTGGGCTGTCCTTCCTGCGTTGCCGGGCGGGTCAGAGGCGGTTTGGGCATCACGGTCTCGCCATGGCCGAAGGTCGCGACCGTGTACGCCCTGGCGCACGGTCAGCTCGAGGCGAGCAGTTCGTTCGTCCCGTTTTTTCGCTTTGGCCCGTCCGGCGAGCTGGGGACTCAGTGGGATTTCGGCGGGCGCGCGAAGGCCGCGCTGAGCTTCGAGTATTTCAAGTACTTCGAATCCTCTCTGATGCCGCGCCAAAATTGGTCCGCGACGACAGCGCAGGCCAGCTACGCGCTTTCCGCGCGTTGGAGCCTGGAGTTGCGCGGGGAGCTTTATGCGTTGGTACAAGATAACCACGCCCGGATCCTGCTTTCGACGGGTTGGTACTTCTAACGGGTGGAATCTCTTGTTAGTGGTAGCTTACTTCTTGGATTGACCTCGAGGCCTGGGCCTCTCTTGTTCCTCGTCGTTTCGGGTCGGGATCACACCCACGGCCTTGAGATAGTTCGCCATGAATGCTTCGCTCATGGCTTTAATCAGCACGCCGAGCAGGTTTTCGGCGTTTTCGGTGCTTTTCATTTCTTCATTTATGGTGATTTGAATACCGCTGGGCCCAAGAAAGACTCGCGCGAGATTATCCATGTTTCCGTCGTATCTGCACTGCAGTCCCTTTTGGAAGGTTTCAATGTAGAATTTATATTCTTCTTTTTGGAGGAGCTGTCTTTTTGCGCGGGCTTTTTCAAGCTCGCGCCATGTTTCTTCGAGAATTTCGGACCGGGCCTTTTTTAGTTCTTCCCCGGATGTGAATGGGGTGCCTGCCAGTGCTTCGCGTGTTTTGTTAGTTGATTCTTTAGTTGCTTCGGGTCTGGGCTGCCTCATGCGTAAGGTCTCCATTTTTAAAAATTCGCGAAGTTATCAGTAGTTAGTGTCTAAAGCAAACCTCTTAAGTGCCCCCTTGTCTTCGTAAATGAATAAAATGGAAATGATAAGCAATAATTTGAAAAAAATAGCAAAAAAATGAAATTTATGGAAACAAATGTGAAAATTGTGTATTCCTTGGTCAGCGGGGGGGGCTGGGTGCGAAAAATCTTGGTCGTCGAAGATGAGCTGATGCTTCGAGTTCTTCTTGGCTCGGTCCTTCGGCAAAAGTTTGAATGCGAGGTGGTTTGCGCGGCCGGTGGAAACGAAGCGTTTCAACTCGCCCAAAACGAGCCATTCGATATTGTGATCTCCGATTACGCCATGCCCGAGGGTACCGGTTTGGATCTGCTATGGGCGTTGCGGACAGCGAAAATCGATACCCCACTGATTTTTTATACGGGTTCGTCGCCGGAATCCCTGGTTCCACATTTTTCGCCGCCCGTACGCGCGATCGTCGCCAAGCCCGAGATTAAAATACTCCTGTCTTGTGTGCGCGAGAGCCTCTTACAAACTGATCCCCTAGTGTGTTCCTTATAGGAGTAGCTCCTAGCCACTTGGCTTAAGAATTGGACAGTTGGCGACCCTATGAGACGCCAATGCCCAGATTCTGAGTGCTCTTCCAAAAACAGTGATCCGAAAAAGAGATCCTTCGTCCGAAAAGGGCGCTATTTCCGTCGCTCCGACGGTCAGTGGATCCCGCGCTATCAATGCCGCCACTGTCATCGCATGTT
>JARLHE010000009.1 GCA_031292385.1 Oligoflexia bacterium | reverse complement strand
TCTCCCCTCTGATCGGGCCGATGGCCGTACTTTCGGCGGGCAATCTCTGCGAGATGCCCCTTGGCAGGCATCTGGGATACTTGAAAACCAAGGATTTTCCTGGATTTCGGCTCAACCGCCAGCGCAACACTTAAAGGCTTACACTTCGTATGCTCGCTCGTTTCAAGATCATCAAACTGAACTTTCGAAATGGGCCTGCTCGATAAAGTCTCAAGCCACGCGCTTTGCTCCAAGCGCGCCTCTTTGGCGAGAAATCGATACTTTCGAACGGCCGTTTTGCGGTTGATCCCTAAAATAATCGCTGCTCGTCTTTGAGAAACACCGGAACAGAAGAGGAGATCGAGCCGATGATTGAGCTGGCGTTTTTTTTGACGGAAGTTCGGAAGAAGGGTTGCTGACGAGAACATGCGATGACAGTGGCGGCATCGATAGCGCGGGATCCACTGACCGTCGGAGCGACGGAAATAGCGCCCTTTTCGGACGAAGGATCTCTTTTTCGGATCACTGTTTTTGGATGAACACTCAGAATCTGGGCATTGGCGTTTCATAGGGCCGCCAACAGTCCAATTCTTAAGCCAAGTGGCTAGGAGCTACTCCTATAAGGAACACACTAGGGGATCAGTTTGTAAACATCTGCGGAGGAATCCGCTGGCTTTTCCACAAAAAGAAACTCAAGGAGGGCGAGCTCAAGCGCCCCATTTCATGGATAGAGGCAGTTGCCGCATACAAAGGCGTGGCGATGACGAATGATGAGATGAAGACTTTTGAAAAAAGATTCGCACAAATCAAGGCAAGCAAATGAAATCCTTACTGACCGCTTTTCTATTTTTATTTATTCCCTCTCTTTCATTCTCGGAGCTCCATCGTCCAGGGCTCCTGACCGACGATTATGGGATCGTCACGAATCAGGATCTCGACGAAGATGAGGCTGATTGCACGGAAATCAAAGACTTAGCTCATGAAAACGGGTGCATGCCGTACTGGCAATGCCTTTCTACGCAGGACGTGAAGCTCATGTGCGAAGCCCGAGGGCCAGAGCCGAGCGACGATTTCCGCGAGCCTGGTGAATTGATCTTAACCATAAAAAGGGAGAAACCCACGAATATCAAGCCCGACGGAATTTCGGCATGGCCGATTGCCAAGCAACCAAAAAAGCTTGCTCAAAGTCGTGGCTCACGAAAAGATTGTTTGCATCTCGGGATTATTCGCAGACAAAGAAGGCCATACTTCTGGGTGGGGCATCGACCGCATGAAATCCCGACACGGCGAATGGTCGTGGTTTCAACGTCACAAAAAATAAAGCATTCCAAATGCGGGTCATTCAGGAATTCAGGAATTGATTCCGGCAAGTGCTTTCTATCACTTTGGCCTTCGCATCAGCAACCGTATGACCTACTCGATCTGATCGCGGAGATATTGGTTGAGCAGGGCCTCGCCAAAGCGCGGGCCGAGTTCAAACCTTTGTCCGCTGCTGAATCAGCTTCAGCTCCTGAACCGCCAGTTGGTCCTTGGGGCGATTCATCGCTTCTTTTACCCGAATCAAATCCTCAATCGAGATCACTCGACACCGATGACCGTAAAGAGGGATCTCGATGGACCGGCTCTTGATTGCCGCAAAGTCGCCCGCGGGCGAAACCTGAGACAGGATATCGAGCACACCAAAATCTGTTTTGAGGTAGATATTGTTAATGCCGCGAATATCGGCCGGATGCTCAATGAAGGAAAGCTTCGCCGTTGGATTCATGCGATGCCAGGGGTGAAGATCTTTCAGCGCATTCCGTAGCTTTGCAACTCCGTCCTCAGTGATGGCCGTGCAGATATCGATGTCTTGCGTGACTAACGTGGAACCATGAACGGCAGCAGCGAATCCGCCGATGAGAACAAAATCAATCTCATGAGCCAGAAGACGCTCAAGTAGAGCTTTGAGACTCTGCTGCACGCAGCGCTCCTCCTGCTTCTTGCAAATCCACCATGAGCTGGCGGGCGTTCTCGTGAGCTTCGATACGCTCTTCGGGCGTCATCTCGAGATTGGAGGCGATCGCGGACTCGAGGAGTTTCTCGGCGTCTGCGGCGAGCTGAGATTGATCTGTGGTAGCTTGCCCCATGGTTAAATTGTTAGCTCTTTTCGTGGTCCCTACGCAACGTCCGCGCCACGGGGATTCACTTTTTTCAGTCCTGAAAAAAGTAGCTCCCTAATGAAGTCGGCCTTCCTGGCCTCCTCTTTTTATTGTTCCGCTTCGCGGAACCGGTCGTCAAACCCCGGCCGGGCGTGTAAACACGCCCTCACTTCCGAGTTCGAACCCAAGTGAGGACGGTTAAAACTAAAAAGCCCTCCGGCTAGAGGGCCGGAGGGCTTTTTAGTTTTAATGGCGTCCCCACGGGGATTCGAACCCCGGTTACCACCGTGAAAGGGCGGTGTCCTAGGCCTCTAGACGATGGGGACGCATAGAGCCAAGTGATGATTGGAGTGACGGAGTTACATGTAAGATGGAGCGAATTCAAGCAAAGAATTCAATGAAACGCCCGCGCAGCAAAAAAATTTGGTAAGAAGACCTTTATGGAGCAATCAGATACCCTTCCAGAGAATGCAGCGGCCATTTTTGAGCAGATTGTAACCAGCCGGCGAAGTGTTCGGATCTTTGATGGCAGCCCGGTGCCCGAGTCGGTCATCGAGAAGAGCTTGGATATGGCTTTAAGCGCTCCTAACTCCTCGAATCTTCAACCTTGGGAATTTCATTGGGTGAAAACTCCCGAGCTCAAGGTCGAGCTGGTTAAAGCCTGCTTATCCCAAGCCGCGGCGGCTACCGCCTCTGAGTTCATCGTCTGCCTGGCTAGGACCGCTACCTGGGAGCGAGCCCGAGTCGATGTTCTCAATCAGCTCGAAAAGCACGAAAAGGCAGGGGTGCGTATTCCTCGGGCCGCTTTCGAGTACTACCGTAAACTGGTTCCGCTGATGTACGCGCAAGGGCCTTTCGGACTGAGGGGCCTCTTGAAGCGAATCCTCTTTTTTTGGACGGGTTTGAGCAAGCCGACCCCGCGAGAGCCCGTGAGCCGCCACGATATGGAGGTTTGGGCCACGAAATCGACCGCTTTGGCCTGTGAGAACTTCATGCTCGCCATCCGCGCCTATGGTTACGATACCTGCCCCATGGAGGGGTTCGATTCGGTCCGGGTTCGAAGACTTTTGGATATTCCCTCGGATGCCTTGATTCCAATGATCATCTCGGTTGGAAAGAGGGGGCCGAAAGGGGTCACATTGCCGGTGATTCGGGCGGACCGATCTCTCTTTGTTAAGATTCGATAATCATCCATTTTGACGTGCTTTGTTGGCCCGATTCGAGTATACCCACCGGCGCTGAGCGAAAGGGGATCTCATGACGAATCGTGTGGCTTCTTTGGGGTTATTAGGCGCGGTTGCCGCGATGGTCGTTGGAGCAGGCGCTCAGGCAGCGCTTCCGGTCGAAGTCGTGCAAAGCGTTCCGATCGAAACGAATCTCCTCGTTCCGAGCATCCGCACGACCCAGGAAGTTTGGCTGGAGATGATCAACTCGGCCCAGACCTCGATCGATCTCGAAGAGTTCTATGTTTACTCCAAGGCGGGAGAAGCGCTGGAGCCCGTTTTGAACGCCCTCACGGCAGCGGCGGGACGGGGAGTGCAGATCCGCCTCATCGTCGATTCGCAATTCTACAAGACCTATCCCGATGAGCCCAACGCTCTCGCCCAGGTGCCCAACATCCAGGTTAAAACTATCGATTTCTCGGCGAGCGACGGGGTTCAGCATTCGAAGTACTTTGTCGTCGACGGCAATCAGACCTTCTTGGGCAGCGCCAATTTCGATTGGTTAGCCCTGACTCATATTCATGAAACCGGCTTGCACTTCACGGATCCCGCGATCAGCAACGAGCTTGAGTCGGTTTTCAATCTGGATTGGGGCAATGGGGTCGCGATCGGATCCCCGTCCTCGAGCTCGGTGAATGCGGTCATGAGCAAAATGACGGACGGGTTCGCGCGTCTTTTCGATTTTGAATCCGACCTTCCGGGCTTCACGCTTTACGCCTCGCCGACGAACGATGTTCCTGGCGGCGTTCCGAACACCTTGCCTGCGCTCTTGAATCTGATCGCGTCTGCTCAGAGCTCGATCCAGGTCCAAATGTACCAGTACTCGACGGAAGTTTATAAGAGCTCACAGCATTGGACGGCTTTGGATGACGCGCTTCGCGCGGCGGCCGCTCGCGGTGTCCATGTGCAGCTCATGGTGGACCATGCTTCGGTGAAGAGCGGCGGGAAGGACTTGGCAGGGCTTGCTCGTCTTTCGAATGTCGAAGTGCGCGTCGTCACGATCCCGCAGTGGTCGGGCGGGGTGATTCCATTCTCCCGGTTGATTCATAGCAAATATATGATCGTCGACGGCGACCAGGGCTGGGTTGGCACCGAAAATTGGAGCGGAAGCTACTTTACGGGCTGCCGAAACGTCGGTTTGATCTTCTCCGACCAGACCACCGTCAGTCAGCTCGGCCTGGTCTTCAATCAGGTCTGGACGAGCGGCTATACCTCGACCAATTACACCAACTAATCGAGGATCTGGCAGGCCTCGTCGAAGCCCAGTCTCGGAGAGCGAGGGTAGAGCTTCGATGGGTCGCCGTATCCCAAGTTGCAGATGAAGTTGGTTTTATAGGACGTCCCCGCGAAAAACTCGGCATCGACCTTGGCCGGATCAAAGCCCGACATCGGGCCGACATCCAATCCGAGAGCGCGCGCTGCAATGATGAAATAGGCGCCTTGAAGGCTGCTGTTTCGAAATGCCGTGGCGTCAATGAGGGGTTGGTTTCCCGCGAACCAGGAGCGCGCATCGGTGTGCGGGAAGAGCTGCGGTAGCTTGTCATAAAATTTCATGTCCTGGCC
Organism: Oligoflexia bacterium; assembly: GCA_031292385.1. Classification (GTDB taxonomy): domain Bacteria; phylum Bdellovibrionota; class UBA1018; order UBA1018; family UBA1018; genus JARLHE01. The sequence continues at coordinate 77,144 of JARLHE010000009.1, read as the reverse complement.
AAGAATCGCCGTGACCGGAGCGGCCTGGGTTTTTTCGGCGTTCCCGGGGGCCATGGCCGGAAGCAGCCTTCTTTTCGCGGCACCGGTAACGAATACGATCCGAAGAGGGCTGCTGTTGGCGCTGGTGGGCCCCCATTTCAACAGGTCGTAAATCTGTTTCAGGGTATCCGTCGCGACCGGTTTGTCGAGCCAGCCGTTATGAGTCCGGGCGGTGAGAAAAATCTGGTTCAAGGCTTCTTTTGAAATCGAGGACGGTGTAGGCATGATAAAAATTTAACAAGAATCTAAAATTAGTCTACCTTCATAGAACGGATATGGGTTTTTTTGAAATCACCACCCTCGTGGGTGGGTTGGCAATCTTTCTTCACGGTATCGGCTTGACCCGCGAAGGCCTCCAAGTCGTGGCCGGTGAACGTCTTCGTTCGCTGATATTCGCTTTGTCGAAGAATCGCGTCATAGCGCTATTCACCGGGGTCGTGGTGACGATGATCCTTCAATCCTCGACCGCGACGACCGTCATGGTCGTGGGTTTCGCGTCAAGCGCCCTGATGTCGCTGAATCAAGCCACCGCGGTTCTGCTGGGTGCGGACATCGGCACCACCGTCACCGTGCAGCTGATCAGCTTTCACTTGTCGGCCTACGCGCTCACCGTCGTTTCCCTGGGGTTCGTGGTGCGTGCGATGTCAAAGCGCAAGCGTAACCAGTATATCGGCCAGATCATCATGGGCTTCGGTCTTTTGTTTTTGGGGATGAAGCTCGCCGAAGACGCGACGGTCCCGCTCAAGTCGTCCGAGGTCTTTCGCAGCATCCTGGACTATTTCAGCATGCGGCCGCTCGCGGGGATGGTGGCCGCGGGCGCGGCTACGATATTTTTCCAGGGCTCCGCGCCCACGATCGGGTTCATGATCGCGCTCGCGTCGGCGGGAAGCCTTTCGCTCGAATCCGCGATGCCGATGGTTCTCGGTGCCAATATCGGGACGACGATCAATCCGATTTTCATGACCATGAAGGCGTCAACCGAGGGAAGGCGCGTCGCCGTGGCCCATATGCTGTTCAAGGTGATGGGAGTCCTCCTGATTTTTCCCTTTTTGCGGGAGTTCGAGTCGTTCGTCATCCGTATTGAGCCGATCCCGTGGCGCGAGATCGCCAATGCCCATACGCTTTTCAATCTCTTGAATTCGTTGGTCAGCTTGCCGCTCGTCGGGCTTTCAAGTCGGCTGATCTCGTCTCATTACACGCCGAAAGGGCAAGCGGAGAAATTCGGCCCCAAGTATCTCGATGCCCGTTCATTGGAGACGCCGGTACTGGCGTTCGGAAACGCTCAGCGCGAGTTCTTGCGCATGGCGGACCTGGTGAACGAGATTCTCCGGGATTCGGTCAAGGTGATGGGCAAGGTCGATCTGGACATGGTCGCCGATATCGAGGAACGCGACGACAAGGTCGATATCCTGAATCGTGAAATCCGGTTTTATCTGGCCAAGCTGACTCAGGAAATCCTGACCCGCGACCAGGCGGAAAAGCAAATGGAGCTGATCAGCCTCTCAAATGACGTGGAGAACATCGGGGATCTGGTGAATCACAACATCCTGGCGCTCGCGCGAACGATGGTCAAGCACAGCATCACGTTCAGCCAGCAGGGGTGGGAGGAGATCCGGGATTTTCACGGCAAGGTTTGCGAGAATTTCGACCTGGCCTTGATCGCCTATGCGACGCAGGACGAGGAGATTGCCCGTAAGGTGATCCGCCATCGCACGACTTTGATCTCGATTGAAAATCAGCTGAAAGAAAAGCACATCGCCCGCCTCAGTCAGGGAACGCGCGAGTCCATCGAGACTTCCAGCGTGCATTTGGATTTGCTCGCTCATTTACGTCAGATCAACGGCTATATCGGAAATATCGCCGATGCCGTCGTCAAAGTGAAGAGCGCCGAATCTTCCTAAAAGGAGAATTAGGGCAGAGCGAAATCGTTTGCATGAGCCGGCCATTTTTTGATGGCAGCTTGGGCCAGGTTTTCGGCCGAGTCGATCAAACCGCTCATGGCGGAATGCCGGATGAGGGTTCGATAAATCACGGGCTGCTCGATCCCGTTCTTGATGAGGTCGCGAGCCTTCTGGATCACGACTCCCGAGGGTTTGGTCAATCCGTCGACGAGGAGCTCGGCGATCAGATAATCCGGTTTGCCTCGGGTTTCCGGAGGAAACTTCTTCAAAAAGCCGGAGGCTTCCTTTCCGCATTCATATTGCACCATGGTCTCGACCGCGTAGCGCATGAACTGGATGCGGCCGGCGCAGCTCACCGCGACTTTATCGAATAGCTCGATGGCGCGGCTGCGGACCCCGGTGCTGAGATAGTATTTTCCTGTGACCGCGAGGGCGGAGCAGATATACCGGATGAGCTCGTCCGTGCGCTGGTCGAGCTGGGTGAAAATTCGGTAGTAGCCTTCGATGTCGTCGTAGTTGTTCGTGACGATCGCAAGTCGCAGGACGGTGGCCAGCCGTTTCGGGTTCGCCGGGAAATACTGGGCCAGGCGCTTGATTACCGAATAGGCTTCTTCGTGTTTGTTTTGTTTGATGAAGATTTCGAACAGGCCCACCAGGCATTTGTAGTGGATTTTGTTGTGGCTGAGGCCTTCCCGGTAGTCTTCTCTCGCGTCGTCGAGCATCGCTTTGATGGCTTCCGATTGCCCCAGGTAGAAGCAGGCGAGGGATGGCTTGGAGTCGAGTTTCTTGGCTTCGGCGAATTTCTCGAGCGCCTGGTCTATGGACCCGGCGGCGAGGTCTTCTTTGCCTTTCTGGATCCTGACCATGTATTCGCTCGGTTCAAGTTTGGCTTTGATCGCGTCATTGAGCGACTTCCGAAACGTGTTCAGCGTGTAGGGCTTGATGATGAAGGTGTCGACATCCTCTTCCGCGGCGCGCGCCACGGCCGACTGCGAACCGTTGCTGGTCACGAGGACGAAAATGCGATCATCGGCGGCGGGAGCGGAGCCTTGCGGCTGCGCTTGCCTATATTCCTGCCTATATTCTTGAATGAGATCGAGGCCGCTTTCCTTTCCGATCATGAAGTCGCAGAAAATCGCCTTCGGCTTGGTTCGTTTGATCTCCGCGTGCGCCTCTTCCATCGTCCCGACGGGAAACATCTGATGCCGTTTCGCGCCGAGCTGGATCAGCGTGTTCATCAGGCTGACCCGGGAGCTTGAATTCGAATCCACGATCAGGATGGCGCTCGCGCCGAGATATTCGCTTGCCAGGTCCTTTTCAGTCGACTCGCTGATGGCTGCCTCGATGTTGGTCATGATGTCAGGCGCCTTTCGCCATTTTAAAAAATCTCAGGATATTCATCTGCCGCGAGTCGATCGTGTTTTGGATCAGCTCCCAGGACTTCAAAGAGGTCTCGTTCATTTCGATCTCGATTTGCATCGAGCCGGGGGTGGAGTTCTCGGCGATATTGATGATCTTGCAGCGACCGTTGAACTTCCCGTCCGGGGGCAGGTTCTCCGTCACGACGTCGAGCGAGACTTCCGCTCCCACTTTCAGGTCCGTTTTTTTCAGGCTGACGGTGAGGACGCGTTCCGAGCTTTTCAGGATTTCAGCCGGCAATTCGTTGATCGTGGTGTTGAGTCGGGCGGGCAGAAATGCCTTGTCGAAAGTGCCGAATTCCTCGTCCTTCGGGACAATGCCGCGCTCTTCGTTGTAGATGTCGACGCTGGCGGGATTGTGATCTCTCCATTCGGGCTCGGGGCCGTCCGCGGAGTTCGTGACGAGATCGCCCGATTCCCGAAGGGCTTCGCGGTAGCGGAAGTCCTTGTCCTCTTCGGCTTCCGGTTCGTTGCTGAGCCGTTTCAGTTTCTTTTCCCGCGCTTCCGTGGAGTCGCCGTCGAGGTGATGCACGGAGAGATCGCCTTCCTCGCCCGAGTCGGCGTCTTCGGTCCCGTCCGCCCTGGTTTTCTTGCCGATGCGATCGGAAATGGTGCCGTCTTCATCCAGGCTGGCCTCGATGAGCGGCAGTCGGTCTTTGGCCGCTTGCGAGTTTTCGGCGATTTTGATGGAGCCGTCGCTTTCGGTGAAAAACCGGTGGGCGACGGCTTTGCCTTCCTCGAAGAAGCTCAGCGAAATCCGGTCGCCGGTGAAGCGCCAGCGGCGATTCCGCGGGAAGTATTGCACGATTCGCCCGGTGAAAATCCAGCGCCCGGTCGCGAATGCGAACGCTCCCTGGGGGGCGTTGGGCTTCCACTCATAGGACTTGTTGCCCGCTTGAACCCATTGACCGGCTGAGGGACCGGGACCGGTGAGCTCGATATTCCATCGCGCCATGACTCTCTTGGCGTTGGGTTTCGGCTCCGTCAGCCAGCAATCGGCGGGATGGGTGAGCGCGGCCACCAGCTGGGCCGAGTATTGAGGTTCTGAAGCGGTTGCTTCGCCGGAGCCGCTCTCGTCCTCGTCGTCGTCCTTGTCATCGTTCGAAACGGCGAGCAGTTTGAGATGCCGCTGCATCTTGTGCAGCACGGCTTTGCCGCTGACCTTGAATTCGAGAATTTCCGATGCGCCCAAGTTCGTGAAAACGGTCTGTACTTTATTTCCTGGAAGCTGGTTGAAGACGATCACCCGGACGGTTTTCAGTTTTTTGATCGCCTTGAATTGCGCGGCCAGGAAATTGACCGCTGGTAGCAGGTCGTCCTTTTCGGCAGTGGTGATCATGATGAGGCCGCCCCAACCGGACTGAAGCACCGTGAGGGCTTCGGCGTAGTTCGCGGCTTCCATCATTTCCAGCCCCTTGGACTGCGAAAGCGCCTGTTTGACGCCCTTAAAGCAGGGGGGCTGGATCTTTGTTTGTACAAAGAGAACGTTCTGGCTCACGTATAATCCGCCTCACTTCCTATTTCGGTTGGTCAGCGAGCGCAGTTGAGCCTGGAGTTAATTATTTCTGATGATATTGCCCTTTGAGGTAAACTTAAGGCATTGATTTGACGGAGTGGGCGGCGCGTTAGTCAACTTCCGGGCAAGATCCGGTAAATTCCGTCCTGGGCGGGCGGACAGCTGCCGCGCGAGTCGCAGTTCGAAGTCGTGACGTAAAGGTTCCCTTGTTGATCTTGAAAGACCGCTCTCAGGCGTCCGAGGCCGGGCGCGGTTTCGCCTTGAAGGTAAACTTCATGGGCTTGTACCGATGGAGTTTCCGTCGGTCCCGTTAATACCACACGGTGCAGCTGCTCGGCACCCGTTGAGGCGATGAGGAGGTTGCCTTGCCAGTCGGGAATGGAGGTTCCGGTATAAACCAGCGCTCCGCCTGGGGGGAGCGCGTCGACCCAGGTTAAGATAGGCGCGACGAGCCCGGCCTGGGTTTCGCAGTGCCAGATCGTCGGCCAGCCCATATCCTGTCCTTTTTGCGCGACCAATACTTTGTCGCCGCCGTATTCGCCGTTGTATTCGCCGGTCGGGCCGTTATCCGCGATGATGAGGGTTTTCGCGTCCAGCCAGTCAAACGCCTCGGCGTTTCTCAGCCCTTTGATAAACCAAGGATTGCCGGGCTGGGGGTTGTCCGCAGGTATCGAACCGTCGGATGCGATTCTCAAAATTTTTCCGTTCAGGCTGTTGGGGTTTGCCGGCAAGGTCGGGTCGTTGCCTTCGCCGGTGCTGACATAAAGCATTCCGTCCGGGCCGAATTTGATTCGGCCGCCGTCATGTACCGTGTTCCAAGTGATGTTGTCGAGGATGACCGGGCCCGCAGTGGCGGTCGTGTGATCGGCCGATAGCGTGTATTGTTGGACGCGGTTCACGTAGCTGTCATTTACTGGTGCTGTGTAATAAACATAGAGTTTGGAGTTGGACGCGAATTGCGGGTCGAGCGCCATTCCAAGAAGCCCACCTTCGCCGCTTTGGACTGTCGAAACGGTCAGGACCGGCGTCGGCGCGAGCGAGCCCTGTCGGATCAGTCGCAGGCGTCCGGGCCTTTCCGTGACAAGCCAGTCGCTTCCGCCGGGAAGAATCGATACCTCCCACGGGGTCACGAGGCCGGTGACGACCGCTTGCGTGTGAAGCGCGGTGGTTCCGGCGGGTCCGAATGGTCCTGAATTGACGAGCTCGCATGAAGCGGGGCCGCCATTCGCCGAAATCGGGGTTCTCGCCCGGATGGAGCCGCTGTTGTCTCCGCTGCACGCGGGGATTGCGGCGAGCCCTAAGAGCGCCAAGGGCAGGAAATAGATGTTCGCGACCAGGGTCGCGTGTTGGATTTTCATGGATTGCTCCCAATCGATGGAATGGTGACCGGCACGCTCACCGTGTTGTTGCTGTAATCGATCTCCGTGAAGAGCTGGTCCGGATTGACGGTCAGCCGAAGGAGGTAGTTGCCGGCGGGAACTCCCGTGACATCCAAAAACTGGCATTCAAGCGCGGCATCGTACACATCCGCCCAGCCTTGGGTGATTCCTTGATTGTCGCAGTCGTACTGCCCCTGAGGAGCGGTGGCGTTGATCTGAGTGATATCCATCATGCAGAAGCCCTGTTTCCGGCCGATCACATCCTGATTGCCGACCTGGATCGTGGTGCCCGTGTCGGGATCGACGAGCTCGTAAAGCATGATGTTTTTGAGCAGCTTCACGTTATGGCAGCTGCTCGCGGTGAAAAGAGGGCTGTTCGCGGAATTGCCGACCACCAGATCGGCGGCGCCGAGATTTTCGATCGTGCCGTCGAAACGCAGCACGGTTCTGAGTCCCGGAGCGCGCACGCATTGTTCGGCCACTTCGCAGGAGCTCGCATCGAAGGATTCCTGGTCGACGTGTGCCGACGCTTGCGCCGCCGAGCCATCGACCTGGAGGTCCGGGCCGCCTCCGGGCGTTAGCACCGGGCCGAGCCCGGAAAAGACGAGAGCCTGCGTCCAAGCGATGTATCCGTTGGGCGCTTGGGCAATCAGGGCATTCAGCGCGTCTCCGCTCAGTGATTGCGAGGCGATGATCGTGCGATTTCCGGTTTCACAGTCATCGACGCAGGTCTCGCTCGGATCGCCTTGCGCCGAGCAATAACCCGGGCAGGTCGTATCATCGGCTAGAATCGATGCGCGCAGCGTGACTCCTTCGACTTGACTCGAGTGAAGTTGCAGGATCCAGCATTGTTTGACGACCGCCGCTTTGAGCGAGGTGATCGGGACCGCGAGGGAGTATTGACCTTGCAAATCCGACGTTGCATTTTCGATCACCGTCCCCGCCACATGCGCGGGAGTGGGAAGGCAGCCGTCGATTCCGGCTTGAAACATGTTCGCGCCGTCCAGAATGATCTGATACTGGATCGTCTTTGATGCGATAGGGGAGCCGTCCGCAAAGGTGTCCTGGCCGGATACTTCGATTGAATTGATCGGATAACCGGGTGCGGCAGGGGCAAGCGCGGGATTATTGTTTGTTGACGATCCGCAGCCCGTACTGAGCAGCGTATTGAGCAGGATGAGACTGAGGGCGATGCCTAGAATTCGTACAAGCACGGGTTGAAGGAGGATCGCAAGGAGCGTTCCAGATAAGCGGTGAAAAACTGGCTAAAACGGTTTAAGTTCTTTTCATGAACCCGTATCAGGTTTTAGGAGTTTCAAAGGCCGCCACGCAGGATGAAATTAAAAACGCTTATCGTTCGCTGGCGAAGAAATATCATCCCGATCTCAATCCCGGGAATAAAAACCTTGAGGCCAAATTCAAGGAAGTGGCCCAGGCCTACGAGCTGGTCGGCACGTCCGAAGCACGGGCGAAATACGACCGGGGCGAGGCGGAAGAAGCCGAATATCAGCAACAGCGCGCGTCGCGGGGGCAGCGCGGACCTTCTTTTTACGACACTCAGCGAGAGGGCGGGCGCTATACTTATTCGTTCGGAGGCGAAGAAGGCGCCGAGGATGTTTTTGAAAATCTCTTTCGGGGGATGCATGGAGGCCGGCCCGCGGAGCAACAGGGCGAGGATCATCTTTACCAAATGGAAGTCGACTTCAAGGATTCGGTGCTGGGCGCTGAACGTGAAATCACCCTTCCTCATGGCAAAAAGCTTCAAGTGAAAATCCCCGCCGGGATCGAAACCGGCGCGAAGCTGCGGTTTCGCCATCAAGGAGGCCCGGGCGTTGGAAGCGCGCCTCCGGGGGATGCATACGTTGAGGTGACCGTACGACCCCTGGCGGGCTTCAAGCGGGTTGGAAACGACATCGAGGTTGAGGTCCCCATTAGTTTTATCGAAGGCATCCTCGGGGCCGAGATTCAGGTGCCGACGATCGATGCTTCGGTCATGCTTAAAGTTCCGGCCGGGGTCAGTACCGGGAGCCGGCTGCGGATTCGAGGGAAGGGCGTGGCTCATGGGAAAGAGCGGGGAGATCAGCTCGTCGTCTTGAAAGTCGTCCTGCCTAAAAAAGTGAATCCCGAGCTTCAGGAAGTCATCCGTGGCTGGGGTGAGAAGTATTCATATAATCCGAGGGCTGAGTCATGAAAATGAGGCATCCGCTCAAAGAGGCCGCGAAGCAATGCGGGATCGCTCCGGAAGTTATCGTTCGGTTTATTTCCTTTAGCTGGATCGTGCCGGTCGATCCCGAGCATCAGGTGCTCGATGAGGAAGACATCGCCCGCGCGCGCTTGATTTGGGAACTCCAAGCGGATTTCGGGGTCAACGACGAAGCCGTGCCGATCATTTTGCATTTGATCGACCAATTAAACAGACGGGTTTGAGCCCTGGTCGCGGAAGGTCAGCCCGCCTTTTTGGTGAAGAACTTTCCCGTATTCAGTCGCGATTGAGCAGCCGGTTGGACCTTGACGATCAGGATCGGAAAGTGGCTGTCGGATCGGAGCAGGGTCTTGATCATCTCCACCCGACGATGAGGGATGATTCCTTTCCATTGCAGGACCAGAATGTTTTTCGGGTCATGCTCCATGAGCCGGCTGATTTGCTCCGGCGCGTTTCCCGAAAGATGAAGGACCTCGGTGACGCGCTGGCGTTCCGTGATGCTCGACATCGGGCAGGCCTCCGATACGACCTGGTCGAGAAGATGCGAGTACTCGTGATAGGCTTGGTCCGCCACGCAAGTAAGCGGGGAGCTCTGTCGCGTCGCCGCGGAATTCTGGGCTTCGACATGGACGATTTTCACGTTGCGATCCGTGATCGTCGCCAGATGAAGGGCGAGCTTCAGCGCATCTTGTTTGGGGCGCTCGCCGCTGACCGGGACGATGAAGGAGTTCATCGCGGAGATTTGCGCGGACGGGTGGCTGGGCTGAAGGAGAACCGGAATCGAGCTGAGCTCTAAAACCGAAAGCTTGAGCTTGTCCATCGCGGGACTCATTTCCTCCGTGGCGGCGTAAGAGTACTCGAAAGTAAGCAGGTCCGCGTGTACCTCCTGAATCGCGTCGATGGATTCGATTAAATAGTCGTCTTTGACCGAATGAAGTTCCACCGGCACTTTCAGGCTTTTTTCGGCGGCGGCCTTGTCCAAGGCGTTTCCGACCCATTCGAGGTCGAACCCGGGGACCATGAGATGAAGTTCGCCGTCCAGCCACTGGGCGATGCCGAGCGATTGGCGGAGGACCCTGGCCTGCGTGGCCATTTGCGAGTTCGGGAAGATCAACGCCAGAATTTTCAAACGGGGCTTCATGCAGCGACCTTTCTGCGGGACTTGAGGCGTATGGGGTAGATTTTTCCGCGGTAAACCAGGTTGAGGCTCGTTTCGGTGCAGCCAGGGGGGAGATTCTCCAGCGCATTCGCGCCGAGCACGGGGCCTTGGTCGGTGAATTGGATGCCGAGCAGATGGAACACGAAGGCTTGCCAAGTCCCTCCGATGCAGGCCTCGTGAATTCCGAGAGGGGTGTTTTTCATGGTGTTTTGCAGGTCGAAGTTGAGGCACTCCTCCCACGCGCCGCGGGCTTGCACCGGCAGGCCGATTCTCGCGGCGATCGCCGCGTAGATGCCGAGCGAAAGACTGCTACCGTGATCGGTGATCGGCTCATAGTACTGATAGTTGGCGGCGAGCTGCTCCTTTGAAAAGGCGTTCGGGAACAAGAATGGGATCATGAGTACGTCGGCCTGTTTGACGATCTTCAGGCGGTTGATTTCCTCCCAGTCAAAAAGACGGCTGATCGGGGCTTTCATCCGTTCTTCTTTCGAGAGAGGGACGTCCCTGAGGTTGAAGAATCCCTCGAACTGTTCGATCACGTTGTCGCGGTTGTAGTTCGGGAAGACGATCTGGTTCACCAAAGTCTGCCACCGGGTGATTTCTTTTTCATGAAAATTCAGCTTCGCGAGCAGCGCCTGATGTCGCTCTTCATCGGTCGACTTGAGCCAGCTCAGAACCCAAAGCGCCTTCTTCAAGTTAAATCGAGCCATCCAGTTGGTGTAGGCGTTGTTGTTGACGCCGATGTGGTATTCGTCGGGGCCGATCACGCCGCGGATATGAAACTGGCCCTCCGCTTGGACGACCCGGCCGCTCCAAAAACGGGCCGTCTCGATCAGGATTTCTGCGCCGTAGTTGGCTAAGAAATCGGCGTCGAGAGTCGCGTCCCAATAAAGCCAGACCGCGTAGGCGACGTCGGCGGTGACGTGAAGCTCCTCTTGCCCGGTCAGGATAGGAACGGACCTGCCCGTGCCTTGGATCGTGATGCTGCGGGGAGTGACGTCATTCCCGCTGACTGTCGATTCCCAGGCGTAACAGGCGCCTTCGAGGCCCAACTGCTTGGCGCGATTTCTGGCCCCGTTCAGCGTGAAGTAGCGATACATGAGCAGGGAGCGCGCGATATCCGGTTCGGTGTAAATGAAAAACGGAAGCATGAAAATCTCGGTGTCCCAGAAAATATGCCCTTCGTAGGCGCGGCCGGTGAGAGCTCTGCCGCCGATCGAGATCTTGGGGTCGTGGTCGGCCGCGATGCGAAGGTGATAGAGGTTGAACCGCTGCGCCTGCTGAAGCTCGGGCCGTCCGGGAAGTTTCAGGTCGGCGCGCTTCCAGAAAGCTTGCCAGCGTTCGATATGATTGCCGAACTTTGGCTCAAACTCGACCCATTGAAGCGCGTTCAGATGTTTGAGGGTCGTATCGCATAACGACAAGGGCGAGTCCGACGGCAAGTCCCGATCGGTGAAGATGCTGAAGAAGTGGCGGATTCGGATGGTTTGCCCCGGGCTCAGGTTACAGGTAAACTCATTCGCGGACATCTCCCGTCCATCGATAGAAACCTTGAGGTCCAGCTCCTGGCCGTCGACCGAAACCCGGGTGGCGATACAGCATTTCATTTTTGAGCCCAGCGTCTCAAAGAGACGGACCGGCGACGTCCAGTGGGGCGATCCGGTTTTGAGAACCGCCAGGTGCGGGTAGTTGAGCCGGAAGTCGTCCAGATTCATCGATAAACCGCCCGCAACCGCTCCGGTGAATGTTTCCGATTGGATTTCCATTTCGTGCTGAAGCAAGTGCGGATCGCTTATGGAGGCGCATCTTTTGGAAGAGATTTGGAGGGTTTTTCCTTCGGGAGTCGCCACGCGGTAATTCTGTGAGTATACGGCCTGCCTGAGGTCGAGAGTTCGCACATGATGGATCATCTCCGGGCCCCAGGCGGCGAGCGGATTTTCGTCGATGATCAGTTTCAGCCGGAACGGAGAAGGAAAGGGGACAAGTTCCGCGTCGTCAATCGCGTCTTTCGGCTCGGACAGAAATTTTATTTCGGAGTAAGGCGTTCCCGGAATCTTTCGATCGTAAATGCCCGCGATGAATAGGTCGGACTGTGAGGTGGGAATCGGAAAATCGCTGGAGCCGCGGATTCCGAGGTACCCGTTGCCGATGGCGAACAGGCTTTCCATCAAGCGTTCTTGCGAGGGGTCGAATCCTTCTTGTTCGAGAATCCAGGTCGGGTCCGGCGCGCTTTCCCAGGCGTGCAGCTGATCTTTCAGGAATTGCAGGAAGTTCGCCGGACCTCCGCCGATGTGGTTGACCCACGGGGGGGCGCCTTCGGGCTCGACGCCGACCGATAGGTAGGTCGCATGCTCAAGGTCCGGGATGCGCATGAAGGCATCGCTTCCCTGAACGTCCCCGACATTCCCCATTTCGTCGCCCATAATGGCGATGTTTTGCGCCGGGATTTGCTTTGGTTTGACGACGTTTTCGAAGAGCCATCGGATCGAATCCGATTTATCGGTCAGGCCGATCTCGATATGTTTCAGGTCGGAGGTGATTCGCGCGTCGTTTAGTCCGGCTTCCCTTGAGATCTTGCGAGCCTCGTCGAGCAGTTCCTTAAAACCTTTGATTCCCGCCGCGTGAAGTCGCGCTTGAACAGTCTTGAAAAGTTCGGCGAATTGGGCCTTTTTCGGGTCAGCCCATTCGGGAAGGGGAATCAGATCGAGTTTTCTCCGATTCAGCCGGTCATAGGTGATCACGGTTTCGAGCCCGCGCTGGCCGGCATAATCACGCAGACGCTCGATGGCTTGAGTCAGAGCCTGGTCTTCCTCCGGGGTGGCTTTGCGCCGATAGATGAGCTCGGAGTCCCCGTCGTCGTTGAATCCGTAAACCTCGGAGCCGCGGTTCGTGCAGATATAAAGCGAGTGCTTCGCCTGAGTCGAAAGCGTCGAGATCTCTTGGTTGAGTATATTGTGAATATTCGTTCCCGTGATGATCGCCGCGAGGGGGCCCGTGCTGAGAAGCGGTTGAAGAGCGCCGACCAGGTCATGGGCCGGCGCATGGCGGTCCTCGACCGCGGTTCCGTCCCAGTCGAAAAAGAGGGCGTCGAACTTCCGCATAAGGAGCTCGGCAGCAATATCGATGCCAGGACACGGGCCCCGCTATCAGGCGTCTTTCAGGTCGAGGACGACGACCGAATAAAACGGAGCTTTTTCTTGCGGGCTGCTCCTTTCGATTCGGAGTCCTTCGAATCATTTTCAGCGATCTCCCGGGTGGGGCGCGCTCTCACGGTGACGTGCAGGACCTTCTTTTGGCCGTTTCTCAGGACCTCCATGGGAACGTTGGCCCCCACATCGATTTGAGTGACGGCCTGCACAAGCTCTGAGCCGTTATGGACCGGCTTCGAGTTGAACGAAAGAATGGCGTCATAGGGCTGGAGTCCCGCGCGCTCGGCCGGGCTTCCCGGGCTCACTTGTGTTACGAACGGCGCGGATAGGCCCGAAGGAGCGCCGATCTTTTCGCAGATTTCCTGGTTCGTCTGGCTGACGCCCGCGCCGATAAACCCGCGCTGTATCAGCTTCCCGGTTTCAAGGCTCGGCAGGACCTTTTTCACGAAATTGATGGGGATGGCGAACCCGATGCCCTGGGCCCTGGGATCGATCGCGTTATTGATGCCGACAACTTCGCCCTTGAGATTCAAAAGCGGGCCGCCTGAGTTTCCCGGATTGATCGGCGCGTCGATCTGCAGATAATTGGCGATCGGCAGGCCGGGAGCGATCCGACCCTTGGCCGAAACGATTCCATGTGAAACTGAATGCCCTTGTCCGTATGGATTGCCCACCGCCATCACATACTCGCCGACCTCGAGCGCATCGCTGTCGCCTAATGAGAGGGCCTTCAGTTTCTGTTTTGTGTTTACGCGAATCAGGGCAACATCCAGCTCGCGATCGCGCCCGACGACTTTTCCGGGAGTCAGTTCGCCTGCTTCGGCGAACTGAAGTTGTATATCGTTGGCTCCGTCGACCACATGGTTATTGGTGAGGATGATGCCCGAGGAGTCGATGACGAACCCGGTTCCGAGGGCCGTTTGTTTGGCCTGCGGCGCCGGCGGATAGACCCGAGGTTCGTCACCCAGATTCCCGCCGAAGAACCGCTTGAAAAGATCTTCCATCTCCGGCGAGTACGCCGTGCGTTTAATGCTCGTGACCGCGGAGATATTGGCCACGGAAGGAACGACTGACCTCACCAGATCGACGAAGACATTTAAGGAAGGATCCGGTGCCTTCGCGGATTCGGCGCGGGCAATCGGATTGGTGGATGCAACGACACATGCGGTCAGCACGGCTAACCCATAAGCGAAATTGTTCAATCTGATAGGTTTCATTTCGTTTGTCCCCCTTTCTCTTCAAACGAAGATACAAGACGGGGATGAAAACGACGTTAAAACGGGATTAAACTTTTTTAATCTCGAGCCGGAACTGGGTGACGCCGCTCTCACTCGAAGTGACTGAGATTTCGGCATGATGGGCGTCCGCGATCTTTTTCACGATCGCAAGCCCCAGGCCGGCTCCGGGTTTGTCGGCGTTGCTGGTACGGGGAACACGGTAAAAACGCTCAAAAATATGGGGAATCAGCTGAGGGGGGATCCTCTCTCCGGCGTTCGTGATCTGCGCGCGGATCGTGCCGGGAAGCTCGGTCAGGCTGATATCGATTTTCGATCCGGCGGGGGAGAATTTAATCGCGTTATCGATCAGGTTCTTGAAGAGACTCCGCAATAAATCCGAGTCCCCTTGGGTTTCGAAATTCTCGCCGAAAAGGTTCAAGCTCAGCCGTTTTTCCCTGGCGGCAAGCTCGATCAAAAGCTCGTCCAGCCGTACGGGTTTCATCACCAAGGAAGCCGCACCCGCGTCGATCCGCGCGAGCGTCAGGAGGTTTTCGAGAATCCGGCCCAGATAATCGAGCTCATGCGAGGAGTTCTGATAAAAGGCTTGCAGCTCGCCAGCGTCGGGAGTCCGTCCTTTGAGCAGATCGAGCTCGCCCCGCAAAATCGCAAGCGGTGTTTTGAGCTCGTGCGAGGCGTCGGCGATGAAGCGATCCTGGCTTTCGAACGAACGTTGAAGCCGCTCCAGCAATTCGTTAAATGCCGTGGACAGGCTCTGGATTTCATCGTGTGTCGCCGGGAGCGGCAGCCGCTCCGTCAAATTGCTGGCCTCGATCCGCCTGATTTTCTCGATGATCAAGGCTACGGGGCTCAACGCGCGACCGGAGAGGAAAAGCCCGCCCAAGGAGGCGACTAGAAGCGTGAGCGGGATTCCGATCCCGAAAAACGTCAGAAGGCCCAGGCGATTCTTCTCCAGAAGGGTAGTGGGCACGGCGATCTGAAGAACGTATTCCGATCTCATGATGCCCCAGCTTCGGTACGAAAGCATGCGATAGGTGACCGGCTGCTTGCCGACTTGGATATCGCGCGCGATCCAGGCGGGGCCGCGGGCGGAGAAGAGCTGTTTCCAGTCCTGCGGATCTATCGGCAGGGCGTAATTCGCGAGGTTGCTGGAGCGCGCGAGTATCCTCCCGTCCGAATCCGTGAGCTGCAAAAACGTCGAACCGGCCGAAAAGGGGAATGCCTTTCCCGATCCGGAAATGGCCGAGGCATCGACGGAAACGGATCCGAAAAGATCGATATTGATGGTGTTCGCGATGTCCACCGCATGGTTGAAAAGCGCCAGGTCGAAATTGGTCTGGTTGGTGGTGACGAAGTAATAGTAGAGAACGCTGCAGAAAAAGATCAGGGTCATCCCGAAGATCAGCAGAAACAGCGCGGTCAGTCGGGTGCGTATGCTGTTCAGGAAGGAGAAGTTGCCCATGACTTATCCTTCATTGGGCATCGGGATTTTCATCCGTGAGAGCGTATCCGATTCCGATGACCGTTTTCAGGATCTTTTTCTCCTGGCCGGTTTCCAGCTTTTTTCTGAGCAGATTGATGTAAACGTCGATGACATTGCTCTCGCTGTCGAAATGCGCGTCCCAAACATGCTCGCTGATTTCGGTGCGTGAAACCGGACGGCCCGGGTTTCTCAGAAAATACTCCAAAAGCGAAAACTCTTTCGCGGTCAGGAGGAGCTCGCGTTTTCCCCGATGGATTTTGCGCTTGATGAGATCCATCTGAATGTCGGCGAATTTCAGAACGGAATTGCCGGCCGCGGTCGTTCCGGAGTGCCGTCGCAGCAGGGCGCGGATTCTCGCCAGGAGCTCTTCGAAATCAAACGGCTTGACCAGGTAGTCGTCCGCTCCGGCGTCGAGGCCGTGGATTTTGTCTTTGGTTCCTGAAAGCGCCGTGAGCATTAGAATCGGGCCGCTGTAAGCTTCGACCCGAAGATGCCTGGCCGTATCGAAGCCGTTTTGGTCGGGAAGCATGGCATCGAGCACGATCAGGTCGTATGGGTTTTCGTCCGCGAGGGACTCCGCCGCTTGCCCGGTTTCGGCCAAATCGACCGCGTAGCCCGCTTCGGTCAGGCCGCGTTTCAGGAAGCTTGCCATCTTCTTTTGGTCTTCGACGACGAGAAGGCGCATACCCGTTCTTTTAACCTAAAAATCCAATGAGTCGCGTGTTTTTTTAAGCGGAGCTCGGCATCCAGCATAACGATTGCTAGAGGCTTTGGACGACGGAGACTAAAAAAATGATCCTAAATAACAAATTCACGTTGCCATCCATCGCCGTGCTGTTCGGATTAGGGGCGGCGGTCGCGCTCGCTTACGCCGCTCCCGGCCCTATTTCGAGCCCGAGCCCCGGTGCGAGCCCGAGCTCATCAGCGACCCCTGGGCCGACCGTTAGCGCTGCTCCCTTCGTGACGGCTGCGGTGGTCCAGCTCAACAGCGTCGCCATCGCGAATCTCATCCATCATATAGATGGCCTTGAAATACAGGAGAATCAGCTCGCGCAGACTCGCTTGCAAAATTCTTCCAACCAGCAGCTTTCCGAGACCTTATCGACGAATTTTCAATCCAACCAACAGCAGCTTTTGACTTTAGCCGCCTCCGCCGATCTTCCGCTGTATGAGTTTCAATCGGCGACTTTCGAAACCGCGATCGACTCGCAACTGAGCCTGTTGCCGAATTCGGATTATGACAACGCTTATCTTCAGGTCGAGCTTGGCAAGGCCAGGCGGTTCCTCGCGGATCTGCAGCTGGCGGCCGCTCAAAATGCAAATTCGACCCTTCAGCCGATCATCAACTCGACTTTGGCCATGCTGCAATCTCATATCAATCTGATTGTCGCGGCGCTTGGAGGGGTGTCACCAAGCCCATCCCCGTCCGTGTCGCCATCCCCGTCGCCCAGCGCTTCGCCTTCGTCATCCCCATCCGCGTCGCCATCGCCGTCCTCATCGCCATCGATAGGACCTATGCACGGCGCTTCTATGGGGTCGCCATAATTCGGCCCTTTCTGTCCGTTTCTTGATGTTGAAAGCGGGTTGCTTTCTGATAGACATCCCGGATGCGAACCCGACCTCATCAAGAAAGACATAAAAGCGAACGCACCGGCTGGCTTCGCGCGGCGGTGCTCGGGTCGAACGACGCGATCGTGTCGACCGCGAGTTTGATGCTTGGCGTCGCGGCATCCAACGCGAGCAAGAGCGTGGTCCTGATCAGCGGCGTTTCGGGCCTGGTTGCCGGCGCCATGTCGATGGCGGTCGGTGAATTCGTTTCCGTCAGCAGCCAGAAAGACGCGTTTTTGGCGGACCTGGAACAGGAGAAGATGGAACTCGCGACGCAGCCTAAGGCGGAGCTCAAAGAGCTCACAAATATTTACATCAAGCGGGGTTTGAATCCTTCCTTGGCGGCGCAAGTGGCGGAGGAATTAAGCGCCAGTGACCGGCTCGCGGCTCATCTTCGGGATGAGTTGGGGTTTAACGACGGAGCGCCGGTGGTAAATCCCTTTGAAGCGGCATGGGTTTCGGCGGTCAGTTTTTCGGTTTTCGCTTTGATTCCTGTCATTGGCCTCGCCGTGGTGCCGCGGGAGTACGCCCTGGAAGCGATTTCCGTTCTTTCGCTCCTCAGTTTGGCGGTTTTGGGAGCGTTTGGTGCCTATATCGGCGGCGCTCCCCGGGGGCGTGCCGCTCTGCGAGTCGTCATCGGCGGCATCATCGCGATGGCCGTGACCACTGGCATCGGGCGGATCATGGGAATTTCTTTTGGGTAGAGAACGGCTTAGCAACGCTCGGGCTTACAGCACAAGTCTTAGATTCCAAGCTCCGTACCACGAACTTGCCAACGTCGCGCTGCCCTCATTCTTGCTAAGAAAATGTTCTCCTTCATAGGCGGAACGATCAAACGCGTATCCGACGGAAAGGTCGCTAAAAAGGCCTTTGGTTACCGGAAATCTCACTCCAAGCGGAAGATGTTTTTCATCGTAGTACAAGCGATCATTCGTCTCGGGTCTGTTTTCCGGGAGATAGGATTGTTGGATCCAATTGAAACCCGTATAAATTTGAGCGTTTTTAGGATTGCCGTAAGCGATCTCAGCATTGATCGTGGGACCAAAAATGGAAAGTGTATACATCCACGGATCGCTTGGCTTCCAAACCATCGAGCTATACGGAAACCCAAACATTCCAATAAACGTCGGCGTTTCATACATGTAAATAAAGCCGGGAATTGGCACGTAGTTAATGATCGGATTGTTGTTGGAGAATAAAATCGTCAGCATCCAGCGACTGTGCTCTGTGCTTGCCCAGCTATAATAAGCACTGGCTCCAATAGTTGTTACATCAAAATCCGCGAAGGGGTGGTCGCTTGCCGACCCAATACTCAGACGACCGCCAATCAATTTATCGTCGTCGATTTTACGTGAGTAACCACCGCCGAAGTCAATCTTCCAAAGATCGATCGGCACTGGAATTCCAGAGGTATCCAGCGTTTGTTCCTGACCGAAATGGAGAGACGTCGCTCCCGCCGACAAAGAAAATAAATTCTTATCGTCCTGATAGATCGGAGTTTGAATCGTCAAATGATTTTGAACGACATCGCCCGACTGTTGCTGAGGCGTGAACGAACCTCCGTAATTCACAGTCGGCACAGAAGCTGGAATGAGTCCAAGTCCACCCAGTGCCGCGAAACCGGGAACCGCCTTTGGAGATAATCTTGGCATCTCGGCCAGGGGGCCATCTTTAAGTTCTACCTTACAACCGTTTGAAAGATCGTCGGTATGTTTCCTGAGACAATCAAGAACTATAGATTTCTTCGCTCGATCATCGCCCGAGGCCTGTGTCTCAGTTTGACAGTATTGCTCGATCTCAGCGTGGCATCGATTCTCTAGATTTACATAATCCCAAGCATTAGCCGGAGGCGCGTAAATCATGAAAACCAGAAAAATCGCATTTAAATCTAAAAGTTTTTTTAATGTCAGTATTCTCATTTTTATGCCGCTTCGTTACTCAAAAATCTACTGACAAAAGTGGGTCGTGGCGGCGTGTATACTGTTCGGTACCCGGAATACAGTTAATCGTATTCTGGGTACTGATTATGAAAATGGCGTCCCTACCGGGATTCGAACCCGGGTTTACGCCGTGAGAAGGCGCTGTCCTAGGCCTCTAGACGATAGGGACATAATGGCAGACCTAGTGCTTATCACAGGCCTCGGAGCACACCAAGAGTTTTACAAACGGCACGGTCTACCATTTGACGCGGATCTCAACCAAAAGGTACGGCCTACCTTTTGAGTAATAGTTATGTAAAACGCGTTGTCGCTCGGAGTGGCATGCTTGCTTAGCCGTTTCGGCTTCCTCTAGCCTGCTTAGATGGCAATTTTACCGGTCATCGTGATCTTCAGCGTGCTTTTGAGCTTTTTTTCGAATCTCTTTTTGAGCGACGCCGCGCACGCGGCCGATTTGTCCGCGGAGGGGGGCTTCAGTTTCGGAGCGGGCTCCGGGGCGAATCAGTTGCGCAGCCCGAGCCCGGTGATCGGCGCGGAGTACACTTTCAACCTCGCCAAGGGATTGAAGCTCGGCGGATTTTACGATCACACCTTTCTGAGCTATCTGGACGGAGGAACGGGGGCGATCCATTTCATGGGCGCGGTCGTGCGCGCCACCCTTCTGGATCGAGGATTCGTCGATTTGAAAGCCGGCCTTACCAAGGTCGTTTCCGATGAGGTCTCCATCAACACCGTCACCACGCACGTCGGCCTTGGGGCTGAAGTCGGGGTGGGGTACGAATTCAAATTATCGGAGCACGTCGGGTTAACCCCTCGGATCGCCGCCCGGTTTTTGCCCGACCCATCAACCGCCAACGGCGCGCTTCGCGCTACGCCTTACTCCAGCGTGATGTTGGCGATCCATTTTTGAGCGGCAGGCGGCCCCGACTTATTTCAAGTTGCGGGCGCTATAGAAGGGCTGCATCCCGTTGCCGATATGAAGGGGGTCGTGCGCTTCTTCTTTCTGTTTTTCCGACTCGTTGACCGACGCCGTGGAGCGTTCGGCTCCCTTGCTCACTTCCTCGGTTTCTGGATGCTTGATCGACTGCCCGGATGCGCTATCCGACTTGGCTTGCGCGAAAGCCGAGAAGCTCGTCAAGCCGGCCGCAATCACCAAGCCCAATGCGCCTAAAAATGACATGACAGATTGAGACTTTGATGAGTTTTTCATATCGAGATCCCCCGGATATATAGCTACAAATTTCATTCCTCTTCGGGCCTCTTCGGGCTTTCCTAAAGGAGCTTGGTAGGCAATCTCAGGATAGCGAATTTCAAAATATGTCACAATGTGTCATTTTTGACGGTCGCTTTGAAATCACGGGCTTGGGGCGGGTCGCTTTAAATAAACGGCATTGAAAACAAGGGACTGAAGCTGATCTCTCACCGCCCATCGAGAGGGAAGAGCGGTGAGAGATTTTTGACAGGAATTAAAACAAATCGATGATGGTACTGAAGCCGTAGGTCAACGTATTGGTGGCTACGTTGGTGTAATCCGGGATTTGTACGAAGTTATAGATAAACCAACCTTCGAAGATCGAAACACCCACGCCGAACGTCTGGTAAATCTTCTGGTGATATTGCGCGAAGGCGCTGTGCATATCGTTTTGGTGGCCCAAGGCTTGGATGCCGATGACCGAGCGAAGGTTCACCTTATCGGAAAGCGCATACTCAAAGTACGGATCGGTGAAAAGATCGTATTGCGTTTGCGCGGAAGGATCGTAGCCCGCTTTGCCTTTGAAAATATTGTAGTCGAGCTCGAAAGACAGACCCACGGTCAAGCCGAACTTGAAGGTGTAAAATGACTCATCCGAAACTGTGATCATCGTCGCATAGCCGAGCTGCGAGCCGTACTGATTGTCGGTGTAGCCAAGGAGTTGGAAATCCGCGCGGTTGTGAATTTTCCCGAACTTGAAGGAATGCGCGATATCCACTTGAGGGTCGTATACGGAGGTGTTCTTCGGCCCTTGAAACGGGGTATAGGTCACGATCCCGGTTCCTACGCCTGCCGTCGTGCTTTCATCGATTCGGTAACGGCCCGCGATCGTGCCGCCCAAAGTCACTTTTGGAGCAACGCTGCTTCCTCCCGTGTTCGGCAAATCTTCTGCGAAAGGGTGGTTGATGGTCGAGCCGGAATATTGAAGCTGGGCCTGAAAGCTCCAAGGAGATTTAGAGCCTTCGAGCGCCTTCATGCGCTTATTCTCCACTTCCTGCTCAGCAGCGGTCGAAGTCGTGCCGGTGACTTGCGCATTGGCGGCCGGAGGAGGCGTGGTTTGCGAGCTGTTGCTGTCATCCGCTAAGGCTTGAGCGGCAAAAGCACCGAGAATCGCCGCGATGGCGACGTAAGTTTGACCTGATTTGAACTTGATTTTGATGAAAGACATAGGACGTTCGCTCCCCCTGTCTTTTTGCTCTAGCGGGGATTGCCGTCCGAGTCAAATTTTCTCGTGTAGTTGAGTGGCGAGTTCCAAGGCTTGTCGGGCATTCAGGCGGGGGTCGCAAAGCGTCTCATAGAGGCCTTCGGCTAAATGCTCTTCGCGGATTTCGGGACTGCCGCCGGTGCATTCGGTGACATCCTTGCCGGTGAGTTCGAAATGAAGCCCGCCGCCATGGCTGCCTTCGGCGTGGTGGATTTCAAAAAACCGCTTGGCTTCCTCGAGGACGTGCCCGAAGGCGCGGGTTTTATAGCCGTTGGCGGTGACGGTCGTGTTGCCGTGCATAGGGTCGCAGCACCAAATCACCCGATGACCCGCGCTTTGGACGGCGCGGATCAAGGGCGGGAGCTTGGATGAGATTTTTTGATAGCCCATTCGGGTAATCAGCGTGAGGCGCCCGGGTTCGTTGGCGGGATTGAGGAACTCGATCAATTGGAGCAGCTCGTCGGCGGCGAGATCGGGCCCGCATTTGAGGCCGATCGGGTTCTCGATGCCGCGGGCGAATTCGATGTGCGCCCCGTCCAATTGGCGGGTGCGTTCGCCCACCCAGAGCATATGGGCCGAGCCGTCGTACCAGGAGTTATCCTCTTCGCGACGGGTGAGCGCTTCCTCGTAGGGAAGGAGTAGGGCTTCATGCGAGGTGTAAAACTCGTCGCTGAAAGTTCGAAGCACTTCCAGTTTCGCGGCTGAAAAAGCGTAGGCCGTTTCCATGCGCTGGGGGTCGGGCGTGCGGCCCTCGCGGGTGAACTCGAACCGATTGATCAAATCGCCCCGGTAGGCGGGAAGAGTCATTCCATTCCGGGTTTCAAGTTGGCTGGAACGGGGCTTGGCGAACTGGCCGGCGACGCGCCCCACTTGGACGACTGGAAGATCGCGGTGTTTGCTGACGATTTTGGCCATTTCCGCCAGGATCTGAAAATTATCCCGGATGGATTCGCGCGAGGATTCACCGAAGCTTTCGGCGCAATCGCCGCCTTGAAGCAGGAAGGCATTGCCCTGACAGACCTCGGTGAGCCGTGTTTTCAGCCGACGGGTCTCGCTTGCGGCAACCAGGGGAGGTTGCGCGGAGAGCTGTCGTTCCACCGCCGCGAGTTTTTCCGGGTCGGGATAAGTCGGAAGCTGTTGCGCCGGCTTTTCCCGCCAGCTTCGGGGCGACCAATGGGGGGACTTCATAGGCGGCTCACCCGGTTTCTGAGCCAATGATCGGCCAGCGTCAGCGCCGCCATCGCTTCGACGATGGGGACCGCGCGAGGCACTACGCAGGGGTCATGACGGCCCTTGCCGGCAAGCTCCACGGCGTGCCCTTCTCGGTCGATGGTGGGTTGCGGGCGCATCAGCGTTGCCACGGGCTTGAAAGCCACGCAAAACACGATGTCCATTCCGTTGCTGATGCCGCCTTGAATTCCGCCCGAGTGATTGGTCAACGTGCGGGTTTTGCCGGCCTCTTTCACGAAGAGGTCGTTTTGCTCGGAGCCCAGTTGCGCGCTTCCGGCGAAGCCGGAGCCGTATTCGAAGCCCTTGACCGCATTGATGCTCAGCATGGCCTTGCCGAGATCGGCATGAAGCTTATCGAAAACCGGCTCGCCGAGGCCCACAGGGCAGCCCCGAATCACGCAGGTAATCACGCCCCCGAGGGTATCGCCTTTTTTCTTGGTTTCTTCGATCAGCGCGATCATGGCCGGGGCCAATGCCGGGTCAGGGCAGCGCACGGCGTTTTGTTCGATCAAACCGAGGTCCAGGTTTCCGATTGGGGCGTCGAGGGCGAGCGGGCCGATTTGAGAAACCCAAGCTTGAACGGAAATTCCGGGTTGGTGAATGAGCAGTTTCGCGATGGCGCCGGCGGCGACGCGCGCGGCGGTTTCCCGCGCGGAGGACCGGCCGCCGCCGCGGTGGTCGCGGTGGCCGTATTTTTGATCGACCGTGAAATCGGCATGCGAGGGGCGATAGGCTTTTTCGAGATGAGCGTAATCCGCGGGGCGGGCATCCTCGTTGGCGATCCAAAGCGAGATCGGCGCGCCGGTGGTTTTTCCTTCGAAAACCCCGGAAGCGATTTTGACTTCGTCCTTTTCCTTGCGTGCGCTCGCGATTTTGGATTGGCCGGGACGGCGGCGATTCATCTCGTTTTGAATGAATTCGGCATCGATCGCAAGGCCTGCCGGGCAGCCATCGATCACGGCGCCGATCATCTCGCCGTGGGATTCGCCGAAGGTCGTGACTTTGAAAACCTGCCCGAAGGAATTACCGGCCATGGGTTTTTCCTGTTGCCGCAAGCAGCTGGATGGCGCGGGTGTAGGATTCCCAGCCATAGCCCGAAATCTGCTTCAGGCACGCAGGGGCGATGACCGAGGTCCGGCGGAATTTCTCGCGCTTTTTGATATCCGAAAGGTGCACTTCAATGGTGGGGACGCCCAAGCTCGCGATGGCGCCGACGGCGTCGCGAAGCGCATAGGAATAATGCGTGTAAGCCCCCGGATTAAAAACCACGGCCTGCGCCCACTTTCGGTTCGCATGCAGGATATCGATCAGCTCGCCCTCGGAGTTCGATTGCCGGATCCGGGTTTTGCATCGGAGCTCGCGCGCGAATGCCCCGATCTTCGCGTTCAATTCCGCGAGCGTCATCGAACCGTAAATTTCGGGCTCCCGCTCACCGAGGAGATTTAAATTCGGGCCATGTAGAATCAAAAGATTCATAATTGAATAAGGCGGCGAAACGCCCTTGCCAGCTCCTGCTCCGATATTTCGCGAGTGTTGACTGTCTTACCCGGTTTTTCGAGCAAGACGAAGCGGATTTTTCCGTTCCGCGCCTTCTTGTCCTTCCGCATGCACGTAAATAGTGCTCGGGGCGAAAGGCCGTCCGGAAGCGGGGGGATCGGAAGCATGCAAAGCAGCTGATCGAGAGCCTGTCGTTCGGATTCTTTGAGGATTTTACAGGTTTTCGAAAGGGCGAGCGCGAAGCGCATGCCCCAGATGACGGCCTCTCCATGCTGGAACGCCCTATAGCCTGTCAGGGCTTCAAGCGCGTGCCCGAAGGTATGCCCGAAGTTCAGGGCCTCGCGGGTGCCTTTCAGATCCAGCTCGTCCTTCGAAACCGCCTTGGCTTTCCAACGCACGGCCCGGGCGATCGCCGCGGCCAGTGGCGCGGGCTCAAGCGCCATCAGCTTCCGAAGATGGGTTGAAAGAAACGTGCAGAATGTCGGGTCGTAAATCAGGCCGTATTTAACGGTTTCGCCCAAACCCGAAATCACTTCCCGTGGGGATAGGGTCTTTAAAAAATCGATGTCGCAGATGACTTGGCTCGGCTGGTGAAACGCTCCGATCAGGTTCTTGCCTTGGGCGTGATTGATGGCGGTTTTTCCGCCGATTCCGCTATCCACTTGTCCGAGCAAGGTGGTGGGGATGCTGACCCACGTAATGCCTCGCATATAGGTCGCGGCAACAAATCCCGCCGCATCGCCGACCGATCCCCCTCCTAATGCGAAAAGTACCGAGTCCCGCCCCGCGCCCGCCTTGAGAAGGGAGCCGTAAAGAGGGTAGACCGCGCTGATATCTTTCAAGCTTTCACCGGCTTTTACCTGGATTTCCGTGATCTCCCAGCCCGAGGCGGCGAGATGGTCGCGCAGGAGTTTGCGGGCTTTCACCAGTTTTTTATCGGCGATGATAAACGCCCGCTTTCCCGGGATACCCTTTGCAGCTCGCCGAATAGCGCCTGAGCCGATCCAAACGTCGTAGGAGCGTGATCCTAGCGCGACCCGAACCCGAGAGGCGCGCGCGCTTTTTCGCCCAATCATTGGGAAGACCCTTCGGTGAGGATGTGGCAGATTTTATCGACAATCTGGTTGAGGGTCATTTCATCGGTCTCCAGCCGGAACTTGGCTCGAGCATAGCCGGGAGATCTTTGTCTGAGAAGGGTCATCATCCGCTCCAGGCTTGGGTCATCAGTCAATAAAGGGCGAGGGTCCGGTGAATTTCGGATGCGGTCGCGTAATTTCTCGGGGCTCGCGTCCAGGTGGATCAGCAGAGCGTCGCTTTCGAGAATGTGCTTGAGGTTATCGGAATCCAGGAGCGCTCCGCCTCCCAGGGCGATCACCGTCTTTTCGGTTTGCGACGCTTGCGAGACCGCGTGGCTCTCGTATTTGCGAAAGCCGCGTTCCCCATCTCGCGCGAAAATTTCCGCGACGCTGAGGCGTTCGTTTTTTTCGATCTCCCGATCCGTATCGAGAAAGTCCCATCCGAGCTTTTGGGCCAAGGCTTGGCCCACTTTCGATTTTCCGCTTCCCATAAAGCCGGTGAGGAAGATCGGACGTACTTGTTTGAGGTGGGACCGTAATTCCGCTTTCAGTGCCTTCTTAAGCGGCTGCTTTTCCGGAATGGCGCCGAACCAAATCTCCCAGCTCGCGATCGCTTGAGAGATCAGCATATCGAGGCCTCCCACCGTCCCCAGCCCGAGCGCGCGGGCTTCTTTAAGAAACGGGGTATTCTCAGGCCGATAGATTAAATCAAAAGCAAGCGCGCCGTCAGCGAAGGGGAGTCGGGCGAGGTTCGAAAAAAAGCCCTCTTGTCCGGCTCGTAGCTTCGCCCGGTTCATACCGACCGGCGTGCAGTGGACGATGAGCTTGATCTTGTCGCGAAGGGGGCCCTTTCCCTCGTCTACGATCCATTCGGTTTCCGGAAAGGCGTGCGTGAAGTCGTTGGCGAGCTTCTGCGCCCGTTCTATCGAGACCGACGAGCCGGAATTGGAAAGGTAGACGCGTTTCGCTTTCAGTTGCCCGAGCGCGAAGGCGACCGCGCGCGCGGCGCCGCCCGCGCCGATGATCCAGGCCGTCTGTCCCGGGATCTCGCAGTTTTCGTTCTCGAGCGTCTCGATCACCCCGGTGACATCGGTATTGTGGGCGTGCAGGAGGTGCTCGCTCACGTGAACGACGTTGGCGGCTCCGGTCGCGATCACGGTTTTATCGAGGGAGTCCGCAAGGCTCAGGACCGCTTCTTTGTGGGGGATCGTAATGTTGATCCCGATCCATTCAGGGGCCTCTTTGAGCTGTCGGAGAAAGTCGGGCAGCCGCTCGGATGTCACTTCTTGAGGGTGATACTGGATGGGTTGACTGAGATAATCCGCGATAAATGAAAATATTTTCGGGGAAAGCGAATGAGAGATCGGGTTGCCGATGACCGCGGCACGTATTGCGCCTTTCATGAACTGCCGCCTTGCGTGAGCGTTTGCAGGGTCGGGTAAAAATCCGGGTAAGAGATCGAGACGCATTCCGAATTTTCGATGATCGTCGGTCCCTCGCTGTCATCGGCCACGAGGCCCGCGATACTCAAGGCCATCGCGATGCGATGGTCTTGGAAGCTTTCGACGCGAGCCGCTTTGAGTGTTTGGGGACCGAAAATCCGGAAGCCGTCCTTTTTCACTTCGATTTCAGCGCCCATCGCGCGCAGGCAGGTCGCGATCGCCTCGAGGCGATCGCTTTCTTTGACTCGGAGCTCTTCCGCGCCTTCCACGTGCGTGACGCCCTGGGCTTGGGTCGCGACTACCGCGAGCAGGGGAAGCTCGTCGATCAGGCCCGGGATATCCGATTTTGCGACGTGAATGCCGCGCAATTCGCCGCTTTCGACGGTTACTTTTCCGATCGGTTCCGGAGCTTCTTCGGTAAGCTCGGTTGAAATCATAGCGCCCATGCGCTTCAGGGCGGTGAGAAAGCCGACCCGGGTCGGGTTCAACGAAACGTTTTCGATTTCAACGAAGGCGTCCGGGATCATGCACGCCCCGGCCATCCAGAAAGCCGCCGCCGACGGGTCGCCCGGGACGCGCACTCGCGTCGCTTCCAGTTTTTGTCCGCCGAGCAATCTGATTTGCGTGGGCGAGACCTGCAGCGGCACCCCGAAGTGGGGAAGCAGGCGTTCCGTATGGTCGCGGCTCAGAATCTCTCCGCGGAGCGATGTCGTTCCGTCCGCGGATAATGCGGCAAGAAGAAGGGCGCTTTTGAGTTGGGCGCTGGCGATTTTCAGCTCATAGTCAATGGCCTGGAGTCTCCCGGCCGCGGGTCGAATCGTTATGGGGGCGAAATCCTGTCGGGTGAGCTCGATATCGGCTCCCATCATGCGCAGCGGCTCGGCGATGCGCCTCATGGGGCGTTTGACCAGCGAGGCATCGCCCGTGAGCCTCGCATGAACCGAGCGCCCGGCCAGCGCGCCCATCAGCAAGCGAAGCGTGGTTCCGGAATTCCCGCAGTCCAGAATGTCCGCGGGCGGGGCGAAACGCCCGGAACCGATCCCCTCGACCAGGATTTTGTTTCCGGATTTTCGGATTTTGACGCCAAGTGCGAGCAGGCATCGCTCGGTCGAGCGCGTGTCGCCGGCGTCCAATGCGTCAATGATCTCGGTAGTGCCGTGCGCGAGCGCGCCGAGGATGAGTGAACGGTGCGAAATCGATTTGTCGCCCGGTAGCCGAGGCTTGCCGCGAAGCGCGCGGGCTCTGGCGACTGACTGCGTTGTCATAGTGAGGTTATTTATAGCGCCAGACGGCGGGCGACGCAAGGAGCCCTTTTTTAAGCATTTTTTCCGCTCAGTCGTCCGCTTTCATTAATTTTACACAAAAACAGTGCAATACGATTATGCATTTCGCACGAGTCATCGCTAGATTCGCAATCCATGAAATCAAAACTCATATTGCTGTCTGTTTACGGGCTTACAATCGTATCTTGCGGGGGAGCGGTGACTTCTTCTTCCGCCGCGGGAGCCGCGGGAATCGCGGGAACCAAGCTTTGCGAGCGTCGTTTGGCGAGCCATGTTCCGGCCGCCGTCGCGCGCGCGACCGATCGGGGAAAACTCGATGACACGAAGGCGCTGAATCTGACGATCGCGCTCAATCCGAAGGACGAAGCGCAGCTGGCTCAAGACGTCAGCGCCATCTACACGCCCGGCTCGTCGACCTACCGGCAGTATCTGACGCCCCAGGAGTTTCGGGCGCGCTATGCGCCGTCCGCCGATCAGGTCGAGCAGGTGAAATCCTTTCTTCAGGCCCAAGGGCTTCAGAAAGTCTCGGTCGATGAAGGCGGGTTCCTGATTCACGCGGAGGCCGCTCCGTCGGTGGCTAACGCCGCTTTCGGCACCGAGATTCATAATTATCAAAGGGCTGGCGGAGAATCTTTCTACGCGCCGTCGCAAGAGGTGCGGATTCCTCCCGGGCTTCCGATTCAAGGGGTGCATGGGCTTCAGAATCTGTCGGTCCGCAGGCCTCATCTGGTTCGTCGGAGCAACGCAAAGGCGGCGACCGCTCATGCCGGAACCGGCAGCGGTTTCGGCGGCGGATTCGCGCCCGCCGATCTTCGTGGGGCCTACAATGTTCCGCAAAGCGGCGGCGGTGCCGGCCAGACCCTGGCCGTGTTCGAGCTCGACGGCTACGACGCATCCGATGTCCAAGCTTACGAAAAGGCGTTCGGGATCCCGAACATTCCGCTGCAAAATGTGTTCGTGGACGGGTCGACTGGCGCCGCCAGCGGCGCTTCGGCCGAGGTCACTCTCGATATCGAATTGATCGCGGCTCTTGCTCCGAATGCGACTAAAATTCTCGTTTATGAAGGACCTAACGGCGATCAGGGTATTTTGGATACTTACGCCAGGATCGCGAACGATAATCTCGCGACGTCGATCAGCACTTCCTGGGGTTCGAGCGAGGGCGGGAACACGAGCGCGTTCATGCAAAGCGAAAACACGATCTTCATGCAAATGGCCGCGCAAGGCCAGACGCTCTTTGCCGCCGCGGGCGATGCGGGCGCGTACGATGACGGATCGTCGTTGGGTATCGATGATCCGGGTTCGCAGCCATACGCCGTTGCCGTGGGCGGGACGAAGCTGAGCACAAATGGCTCGCAGGCTTGGCAAAGCGAGACGACGTGGAATTCCGGAAGCGCTTCCAGCGGAGCCGGGGGAGGCGGGGTCAGCACGACATGGCCTATTCCAAGCTGGCAGAAGGCTTCGATCACCGCGGCCGCTCACGGTTCCACGACGATGCGAAACACGCCGGACGTATCGTTGCACTCGGATGAAAGCACGGGCTACGCGATTTATTGGCAGGGATCCTGGTCGGATTGGGGCGGGACGAGTTGCGCCGCCCCTCTTTGGGCCGGTTTCACCGCGCTGGTGAATGAGCAGCGAATCTCACGTGGCTTGCCGACGGTCGGGTACTTGAACCCGATGCTCTATGCCCTGGCGCAGGGCGGATCTTACGGGAATGACTTCCATGACGTCAAAGATGGAAGCACCAATCTCTATTATCCGGCCGTCGCGGGTTACGATAACGCCACGGGGCTGGGATCGTTCAATGGCACGAGTCTTTTGAATGATCTTGTGTCCGAGCCGTCGGTGCCGGTGAAAGCCGCCGCCACGGCCACGGCCTCGGCGGAATGCAGCTCCAATTAAATCGGTGCGGGCTGTGTCGCTGTCAGTCGTGACACATGTTGAGCGCGTGACTTTGTTGTCATAAATTTGTACGATTCCCGGGGTGATGACCCCGGGAATTGTTCGATTAAATGCGATGGATCATGCTTTGCAATGACCTCTGCCATGCTTCGATATTATCGTTTCATGACTGGCGCAACACAGTACCGCATCCAGGCCGCAAGCCGCGAAGAGGCGATTCAGATCGCTTTCGAAGAGCTTCGGCCAAACGAAGCGACGATGTCGTTGATTATGAAAACCCTCTATGCGGAAGACGAGGCTCAGCGTTTTTGCGCGAAGCCCGATCCGGAGTCACCCAAGACAACGCCCCACTTAAGGCTTGCCGATTGAAATGACCTCTCTTGAAGGCGTTCGTTTCGCCCCGTCTCCGACCGGGAATTTCCATCTGGGGAATTTGCGCACGGGCTGGATATCCTGGCGCTTTGCGCGCCATTTTTCCGAGCCATGGGTAGTGCGCTTCGAAGATATCGACCGTCCGCGAGTGATTCCCGGCGCGATGGATGCGCAGCTTCGGGATCTCGCTCTTCTGAGCCTGGTGCCCGATCAGATTCTCATTCAAAGTGATTTTCACTCCAGGCATTGGGGTCTTTTCGCGAAAGCCGCGGCGATCGGCAAAGTTTATCCCTGTTTTTGCTCGCGGAAAGAAGTTCAGCTGGCGCTGGCCGAGATTGAGTCCGCGTCGGCGCCGCACGGTCGAGCTCCCACCTATAACGGACATTGCCGCCCTCGCGTGGCAACCCCCATTTCGGATTTACGGATCTCGGCGGGGTGGCGCTTCCGCATGGACGATGAAAGCGGAGTCTCCGACTTTTTGGTGGCGCGCACCTTTGCCGACGGCAAGCCGTTCATTCCATCTTATTCTTGGGCTTGCGCAATCGATGATTACGACGGCGGGTACCGCCTTTTGGTGCGGGCATCCGACCTCGTCTCGGTGGCGGCTCCGCAAAGGGCGATTCAATCGTGGCTGAATGGGCTATCGGCCGGAAAAAATGTCGCGCTACCTGCGCTTTTTTACACTTCGCTTGTGACTCAAAATGACGGCCATCGTTTGGAAAAGCGTACGCCCGGAGTCACCTTGAGCGAACTGCTCTCATCGGGTCTCACACCTGGGAAAATCATCGAACGATTCGAACGCAGTTTCGATTCGACGCTTCTTTCTCGGTGCGGTGAGGATTACGGCGAGCCCCGCGCGGAGATCTCCTTGCGGGAGCTTGGCTTTTAGGCTTAAAGTGACGCCAAACGGCCGAATGGCTGGACAGGAGAAATTTGGATGTCCGATAGCGAACTGATTCCAGTGGATCTCCAGGGGGCCGGTGACAAGCGCGGGAGCGGATCAGTCCCGGTTAAAACTCTGTCGAAGCCCGAGCGATTGAAACGTGCTTGGAAGGGCGCGGGGCTGTGCATCGGTCTTGCGGTGGTATGCGTTTTCCTTCCGCTCATTCATTTCGTTCTGGTCCCTGGTTTTTTGATCGCCGCTCCGTTTGTCTTTTCGTGGATGTACAGCTGGGAAAGAGTCATTCTGCCTTGCGAGTTGAAATGCCCCAATTGCGGCCAGATGATCAAGATTTCCCTGAATAAAGAAAAATGGCCGTTCCGCGAGGTTTGCGTTCATTGCCGGAATGAGATGGCCGTCCTGTCATCCGCGAGCGCGTCTGAAAACGAGCGGAAATAGCGCTCGATCGGCAGCCCGTTGAAATCCCGGCCCCAGGCCACGACTCGAGTGAAGACCAGGTGATCCCAAAAACCTCGGGGATCTTCCGCACCATTTTGGGATTTTGTCCGGTCAAGACGTTCGCCCTTCCTTCTCGTGATCGAGGAAGGAGGCGCGGCGAATGCCGCCCCTCCCGCCTCGATTCTTTTACGAGTTAGACGAACAGAAGAGTCCGGTACAGCTGGTCGGAGTCGGCGTAGGAGTTGCCGTTACGGTCGGAGTCGGCGTAGGAGTTGCCGTTACGGTCGGAGTCGGCGTAGGAGTTGCCGTCACGGTCGGAGTCGGCGTAGGAGTCGCCGTCACGGTCGGAGTCGGCGTAGGAGTCGCCGTCACAGTCGGCGTAGGAGTCGCCGTCACAGTCGGCGTAGGAGTCGCCGTCACAGTCGGCGTAGGCGATGGCGATCCGCATGGATTTGGCGCCACGCCACTCGGAAGCAGGAAATTTCCAGACACGAGTGGTTTCCATCCACGTTTCAACATGCTTGCGTAAACGCTCGTAGGGGTGCTCGAGGTATTCGTTGATTTAAAGAAGGTGTCGTTCCCTTCGGCTCCGCAAGCGGAATCTTTCAATGAGCCGCACTTGTTCGAATCGATCTTTCTCCAGAGCAAGGTGAGAGCGATGTTGTAGCGGGGGCCTTGGAAGTAGTCGAGTTTCATCGGCAAACGTGTCGTGACGTCGAATGGGATGCCTTCGGAGGCGCAGGCCATCCGGCTTGGGTGATCGCCGTCATTGTCTATGAATTCGACATATCCGTCATCGGAAGAGAAATGGTCACGGTCGTGGTCTCTATCGAAGTCTCGGTCACGGTCGCGGTCATGATCGCGATCATTGTCATCGTGCCGATCATCAGAGTTCGGTTTCAATCTCATGATGCTTCCGTCGTCCGAAATGACCGCGAACTGATACGTGCCCGGCTCGTCGTTGGGGGAGAGCTGGATCACGGTTTGAAATTGCAGTGAAAAGAATTCAATCAACGGGTTTCCGTGTGGGTCGCTGAGCGGTTTTCCGGATCCGTCGCGGAAGCCCTGGCTGAAGATCTCGGTGGGGACGTTGAGCTGGCTGAAATAAAGATCGGCATCGATCGGCGTGCTTTTGCGAATGAAGTCTTCCACGCCGTAGTACTCTCCGACGTGACCGTCAGGGATGTATGACAACGATGCGATTAAGCCGTTTGCGGACGACGTGTTTGCCGCTGCTCCGCTATTGTTGAGCGGGTCGCAATAAACGCTTCGGTTGGGCGTGATCGGCGCTACGGGCGGATTCGGGCTGCCCCGTTGGCAGCTGGACTGGCCTGACGAGGCAGGCTTTGCATTGCAAAAGAGATCTCCCGGTTTACATAGGTCAGCGAGCACTTCATGGCTCATGAGGAGCAGTGAGTAGGTCATTGAGAGGCTGAGGACTTTGGGTGAGAATTTTAGCATGTTGGGATCCTCCATAATTAATAAAAACTTCCACTGTTAATTTAATATAACATTAGTTAATGCGTCGTGTCAAATTATGCGCCTAACTATTGAAATAGACGTGGTTTTTTTATTGGTGAGAGGGTCTGTTGGACGTGAGAAAGATGAGTTTTTTCTCGGGAACGAATGTCCTTGTCCGACATTCTGCATGCTCAACTTGGAGCAATCGCAGCTTTAAAAACACATGTTCCAGGAAAGTCGTAAGCAGCTCGGATTTGCTGTTAGTGCCTGTTTTATTAAAGATATTTTTGAAATGGTTATTGACCGTGCTGGGGCTGACATTCAAATGCGCGGCAATGTCCTTAAAATGAATGATTTTGTTCGTGATGCACATGACGATCTCGGTTTCTCGCCGTGATAGCTGATACTTCGAGCAAAACTCCTGAATTTCAAGATTCATAGTTTTTCTTATCGCCTCAGTTTGTTGATCCTCAATAATATACATGTAGTCAATGCATGAGATTGTGGATTAATCATGAAGAATTCCAATGTTTGACTACGTGCGTTACCTATGAGAAGGTGCGTCGCATGCAGCTGCGATTGCTTTTGAAGTCACTCCTTACTTTTGTTGTGCCCATGGGATTGGCTGCATTGTTTGCTTGTGACGGTCCGAATGCGTCGCTGAATTGCCCCGACGTCAATTCAAACCAATCCGGTAGTTTCATGGCCCGCACGTCCGGTTTTCCGCTCTCCGTGCAATTGGATTCGACTTTCACGGAGGATCAAAAACAAGCCGCGTTTCAGGCGGTTCAAGCTTGGAACGAGTTCGGTCATTCGCTGATCGGCTCCGATATATTCGTTTTGAATCAAGTTGAGATCTCTCCTTCGGTACGTGTCCTGGATCCTCACGATTGTTCCCAGAATTTCGGAGCCGCCGGCGAACTGATGCTTTTGCGCGAAAGCAGGCAAGAGCATTGGATCGCGATCGGATTGAGTGCGCAAATTCCGGGGGCCACGATGCGCTGCTCGAGCAACGGCGCCGTGACCGAGCAGATGACAATCGTGAATACGGCGATTGCCGACCCTTCAACCCTCAGTGCGATTTTCGCTCACGAGCTCGGTCATTCGTTGGGCCTGGATCATAGCTGCAACGGAAGTTCCAGTACGTCAACTACAACTTATATTTCTTGTATGGCGCTTGATTCGAACGATTCCTATCGCGAAGCCGTCATGTATCCCTGGGTCAGCGCTCAGTCGACGCCCGTCACCACCGGAGTGCTTTTGCAGGATAATGACAAAGTTCGCGGGGCCTGTATGATTCGGTCGACCGACTCGGGTTGACGAGGATCAGGCGTTCAACCGCTGGATCGTCTCCGAGCATTCAGTCACCAGGCGCCGCACGATTTCACCGGCCGGCAAGATGTCTTCAATGAGCCCTACGCCTTGTCCCGCGCTCCAAACGGTTTTCCAGGTGACGCCGGAGGCCGCCTTTTCGAGGGCCTTCGAGCCTATGTAATAGCGAAGCATCTTCATGTATTTTTTGGTCTGCGGATATCTGTAGAGCGCTTTCTCGAGCGGATTGAGTTCGAGCCCGACTTGGTCGATGTAGGGCGTTCGAATGACGGCGGCGGGAGTACCGGATATTTTTTTGGTCATGACGATGTCTTCAGGGTCGGCGTCGAGAATGGCTTTTTTATAGGCTTCGTCGACTTTGGCTTCTTTACTCGCGATAAAGCGAGTGCCGATCTGCACAGCCGAAGCGCCAAGCGCCAAGGCGGCGGCGATCTGTTCGCCGGTCGCGACACCCCCGGCGAGCACGATCGGAATTTTGATGTGTTTTTTAAGAAAAGGCACCAAAACCAGGGGCGAAATCGGACCCGCGTGTCCGCCGGCGCCCGCTGAAACCGCGATCACGCCATCGGCCCCTAGATCCTGCACTTTAAGCGCGTAATCCAGCGTGGTGACGTCACAGAAGACTTTGCAGCCGACGGCGTGCATCTTTTTGATGACCTCTTTGGGGTTGCCTAAAGAGGTGATGACGAGCGGAACTTTTTCTTCGGCGCAGACGTCGAGGTCCGGGTGTTGGCGTAGATTGGATTGGTTCACGATGAGATTCACGCCGAAGGGCTTTTTCGTTTTTCCTTTGATCGCGCGGACCGCGGCTTGGAATTCCTGCGTGGTTCGCCAGTTCAACGAGGGCATCGCCCCAAGGCCGCCCGCTTCGCTGACGGCCGTTACCAGGTTTTCGTCGCTCACCAGGAACATCGGGCCAGCGATAATCGGATATTCAATTCCCAAGAGCTTCGTAAACGGCGTCGAAAGTTGAGTCATGCTGTGAGTCTAGCCCTTGACAAGGTGGATCAGAAAGCCCATTAAAGTGATCACTATGCCTCTGTACGAATATGAGTGTTCAAAGTGCAACCAAGTACATGAAATCATGCAAAAATTCTCGGACGCTCCGATGACTGAGTGTCCGGTTTGTCATGGGCCGGTGAAAAAACTCATCAGCTCGTCTTCGTTCGCGCTGAAGGGGTCGGGGTGGTACACCACCGATTACAAGCGCAAGAATACGCCGTCGAGCAGCGGCTCTGGTTCTTCAGGGTCGTAAGACACTAGGCTGCGCGCCGGCCGGCCTGCTCGCAGATTTTTCTTAGGGTTTCGTAGTGATAGATGCCGGTCGCGTGCCGATCGCTCCAGGTGATTTGGACCGCGTAGCGGCCAACCGTCCGCACGTCTTTTGGTCGAATATCCAGGGGAATTGTCTCTTTTTTGATGACCCTCTGACCGGTGTGCTCGTCCACGCAGCTCGCGCAAGGGCAGTAGAAGCGGACTTCTCGGTAGGGCACCGTAAACTCAGCCCCGTCATTCCATGCGATTGAAATTTCAGTGGGACTAAAAGGTTCGATTCGAGTTGGTTGAGTGGGTGAGGGAAGCGTATTCATTTTCACAAGCGACTGTCACATTGATCCGTCCTGATGTAAATACGCTCTCATGCCAAATACAAAAGTATTGAGAGGGGCGGTCGTTGGATACGGTTTTATTTCGGGAAAAGGCCATATTCCGGCCTATCTCGAAAGGGCTCGCACCGTGGGTGATGTGGAAATCGTCGCGATCGCAGACATCTGCGCCGCCAGGCGCGAAGAGGCGCAGCGCGCGCTGCCGAAGGCTCGGATTTATCCGGATCATGAGACTCTTCTCGCGGCCGAAAAAGGCAAGCTCGACTTCATCGATATTTCCACTCCTCCCTGCGATCACGCCAAGATCGCGCACGCGGCATTTGATCAGGGTTTGCACGTGCTTTGCGAAAAGCCGCTCGCGACCACTCTCGAGGATGCCCGATCGATGCTCGAGCACGCCCGCGCTGCCGAGCGCACGCTTTTTCCCTGCCATAATTACAAACATGCGCCGGTCGTCCGCACGATCCGGGAAATCATCGATAGCGGCGCGATCGGAAAAGTGCGCTCGATCACCCTGAACACTTATCGCAACACACATGCGAAAGGCGTGACGGAGTGGAATACGAACTGGCGCCGCATGAATCAATACAGCGGCGGCGGCATCGCGATGGACCACGGCAGCCATACTTTCTACCTGACTTTCGACTGGATGGGCGCGTATCCCACGGCCGTTACGGCGAAGATGAGCAACCTGGAGCCCGAGAAATACGATACCGAGGACAACTTCAATGCGGTCCTTACCTTTCCGAACGGGCTGGCCAGCGCGCACCTCACTTGGACGGCGGGGGTTCGAAAAGTCATTTATACGGTCCAAGGCGAGAAGGGTGCGATCACCGTGGATGACGACGATCTCCAGCTTGCGGTGATGGAGCGGACTTCAGGGCCCGATGTCGCCCAGGGCGCGGTCCGCTGGAAAGTCGAAAAGCGCTCGATTGCCTCGGATTGGATGGATGCCAGCCATGTCAGCTGGTTTAATTCGCTTTTCAGTCAGTTCCGCGAAGCCGCGCAAAACAGGGTTTTTGTTGGAAAAGAGGCGCTGGAGTCCTATCGGTGTATCGAGCTGATTATGCAGGCTTATCGTTCCGCTCGCGAAAACTGTCGCGAAATGCCACTTCAGGGACCTCCTGCCGGTTATTGAGTTTTCGCTCGAATATTTTGCGTTCTATTTTGAAAAGGAATATAGAAGACGCCATGACTTCCACTACGAATATGAATAAAACTTCGACCGCTCTTCCAATCGCGCCCGCCAAAGGCAAGCTCGCCGTTCTGACCCCAGGCATGGGTGCGGTGGCCACGACATTTTATGCAGGTTGCCTCGCTGTCCAGCGCGGGCTCGCTCAGCCCATCGGCTCTTACACTCAAATGGGCCAAGTCCGCCTCGGTAAGCGGACGGAAAACCGCTATAAGAAAGTAAACGAATTGGTTCCCCTCGCGTCGCTTGATCAGCTCGTTTTCGGCGGCTGGGATCTTTTTCCGGAGAACGCTTACGAAGCCGCGACCCACGCTAAGGTTCTCGAGAAGGATTTAGTTGAGGCGTTGAAGGAGCCTCTCTCGAAGATCAAGCCGATGACCGCTGTTTTTGACCGCGAATTCGTCAAGCGCATTGACGGCCCGAACGTCAAGAAGGGCAAAAACAAGATGGATCTCGCCGAACAGCTTCGCGCGGATATCCGGAACTTCATGAAGGAGAACGGCTGTGACCGCGCCGTGATGGTGTGGTGCGCTTCGACCGAAGTTTACACTCCTCCGACCGCGGTTCATGCATCCTTGAAGACTTTCGAGGAAGGCCTTCGCAATAACGATCCCGCGATTTCTCCTTCGCAGATCTATACGTATGCAGCTTTGAAAGAGCACGTTCCGTACGCCAATGGCTCCCCGAACATTTCCGTGGAAATGCCGTGCTTGCAAGAGCTCGCGCTTGAGATGGGAACGCCGATTTGCGGTTCGGATTTCAAAACGGGCCAAACCCTGCTGAAAACCGTGATCGCCCCTGGCCTTCGCAATCGTCAGCTGGGCGTCGCGGGCTGGTACAGCACGAACATCCTCGGTAATCGCGACGGAGAAGTGCTGGATGATCCGGGCTCGTTCAAATCCAAGGAAGTTTCGAAGACCGGTGTGTTGACCGATATCCTGTCGGCTGAGCGTTATCCGGATCTTTACAGCAATATTTCCCACGTCGTGCGTATTAATTACTATCCTCCACGCGGCGATAATAAAGAAGGCTGGGACAATATCGATATCTTCGGCTGGCTCGGTTACCCGATGCAGATCAAGGTGAACTTCCTTTGCCGTGATTCGATTTTGGCGGCTCCGATCGTTCTCGATCTGGCTCTTTTCATGGATTTGGCTGGGCGCGCCAACATGCGCGGCATCCAAGAATGGCTGTCTTTCTACTTCAAGGCGCCGATCACCAAAGAAGGCCTGCATGCCGAGCATGACCTTTCGGTACAGCTCTTGAAGTTAGAGAATACATTGCGGTTCTTCACGAACGAAGAGCTCATCAATCATCTCGGATTGACTTACTACGGGGTGACGGAGCCAGAAGAAAGCCGATAAAAGCTTCTAAAACTTTGGATTCTAAGGTTTTAGACGGTTTCTACCGGCCAGCTTTGTGTTAAGCTGGTGTTAGGATAAAGCAATGGGCACCTTTTTTGATCTTTTCATGGGCAATCAGCAGTGGATCTATACGCT
Source organism: Oligoflexia bacterium (assembly GCA_031292385.1). Taxonomy (GTDB): domain Bacteria; phylum Bdellovibrionota; class UBA1018; order UBA1018; family UBA1018; genus JARLHE01. The sequence goes on along the minus strand of JARLHE010000009.1, from coordinate 38,429 downwards.
GGTTCTCATTGGCTTAGCCGTGATCATGGGCGGTGCCTATTTCATCCGTTCTCTGATTCGCGGGCGCGAGCGCTTTGATCGGGTTGAGAAACAGGGCGGCAGTGCTCTTCTCAGCAAGGAAATGATGGAGGCCTTTTATTGGTTCCTCCAGCCGCTTGGTAAATTCCTGGTCTATTGCCGGATTACCGCGAACGGGGTTTCTTGGACCTCTTTCGTTTTCGGTGCCGTCGCAGGCTTGTGCTTGGCGTTCGGACATTTCGGATCGGGCGCGGCATTCGCTACGGTTTCCGCGGTTCTGGACTCTCTGGATGGTTTGGTCGCACGAATGTCCCATACGGCGTCGGATGCCGGTGAGGTTCTCGACGCGGCGGTGGATCGTTACGCCGAATTTTTCTTTTTGGGCGGCCTCGTCATTTATTACCGCGAAGTGCCGGTTTTGATGGTGCTGACTCTGCTCGCGCTTGCGGGTTCATTCATGGTGAGCTACTCGACCGCGAAGGCCGAAGCACTCCATGTCGAAGCTCCAAAAGGCAGCATGAGGCGGCCAGAGCGCGCTCTTTATCTGATTCTGGGCGCGGCGCTTTCGCCAGTGACGATTCCCGTTTTCGAAGCAACCAGCGACTTTCCTATTCCGATCGGGCATCCGATGGTGATTGCCCTCTGCTTGGTTGCCGTGCTTGCGAACGTCTCGGCCGTTGAGCGGCTTTGGACGGTTGCGCACGCCATGCGACTTCGCGAAGCAGAGGCCGCTCGCGTTGCAGCCGCGACCGCAATGGAAGAGCATGCCGACGCGCAAGAGCACGTCGACGGTCACAAGGTCACTCGCTAATCCGCACTGGATTCATCGTCTAAAACGACCGAGGGGGCGCGCTGAGGTTCCCCGTGAGCCTGGGATTGCGTCAGCATATCCCGAATTTTTGCTTTTTCCGCATTGGTGAGCTGAGTGCTTGATTCGATTTGGTCCACGATGGAATCGTTTGGTTCGTCAGGTATGACCGTTACAGGAACTTCAGCTGCATAAGCAACTGAATTCAAAGCACAAATGCCGAGTATCAAAAGGATAGCTCGCCGGTAAGGCTGCGTAAAAATCATATTATGACCCCCAGCATCAATTTCAGCTGATGGTGGAAAAATTAGCAAGGGAATTTTTCACTGCATGGGTTTCAAAAACGCGATCGTCCACTCGCCCATTCGGGCTCGCGGAGCCTACCGATCGCTTTTGAAACCCTTTCTAAACCCGCCTTCAGGAAGTTTCAGAAAAATTCATAAATTGGGGCCTTAGGAGACCGGCATGGAACTCTTCTTCTTGCTTCGTAAATAAAGAAACGCCGGTAGCGCGACAATCGCCGCGGTCACGCACGTCAGCTCGCCCGCGACGGCGAGCAGGCCGAAGCTCACAAAGCCCCGGTTGCTCGCGATCAGGAGCGAGCTATAACCCACGATCGTCGTAAAGCTGCAAAGCGCGACGGCGCCGCTGGTGTGTCGGACGACACTCAGGATGTCCCGGCTTCCTTCTTCCCGGAAGCGTTGAAAAATATTGACCCCATAGTCCACGCCGATACCGAAGGTGATGGGCAGGGCGATGAAATTCAGGAAGTTGATCTTGATCCAGAATCCGAGTATGAGCCCCGCGAGCCAGATCACGCCCAGACCGAGGGCGAGCAGGGTCGGAAAAATCGCCCGCATGTCGCGGAACAAAATCACGACGAGCATGATGACGGCGAGAAGCGCGAAAAGCGTCGCTTTCGGGCCGTCGTGCGAGATGGCTGAAACCATGTCCGCGGTGATGGTGAGCGAGCCCGCCACCGCGGTGCCCGGCGCGACGGAATCGGCCGCATGCCTGAGTTCGGAGACGAAGTTGACGATGTTATCGCCGATGTCGAGATCGCCTCCCAAGGGGGGCTCGACCAAGACGAGCTTTCCGATCGACCCGTCCTTTTCCATGAACTTGTCCAAAAGCAGGGGAGGCAAATTCGACATCTCGACCGGCTGCACGACGGCGGGGTCGAAGAAGGTCTTCGCGAGCCTCATGTCCGTATCATCGAGACGGTTCAGGATCTTCGGGGGAAGAAGCGCCCGGATTTCACGAATGATCTTTATTTTCTCGGCCTGATCCCTGGGGATGAAATCGTCGATCGTCTGCACGGAGGCGATGTGGCTTGCGGCTCCTCGCGTTTCCTTGTCCTTTTTGAGGATCGCGGCGATTTTCAGCGCATCCTCGCGGGTCGGGGGCAGGATCGCCATCGGCGAAAGATAGCGTTGGAAAATTTGGTCCAAGTAGCGCGAGAGATAGGCCGAGCCCGATTCCAGGCTATGGCGATTGCGAAGCTGCTTGAGGTCCGTCTCCAGGATGCCGGAATTGTATTTTCCGAAAGTCGCGATCGAGATCAGGGTGACAATCAGGGCGGCGCCCCAGATGACTCGCGGAAATTTCCAGATGACGTGAGCCAGGGCGCCGCCGAAAATCTGCTTTTCCTGCCCGGGAACTTTCGCTTTTTTGATGAGGGCCCAGCCAAGGCGGCTCATCAGTCGGTCGAGCAGCGTGAGGTAAGCCGGAAGCAGCGTGAAGGCGCTGATCCAGCAAAGGATCATGCCGATCAAACCGATGATGCCGAATTGCCGAAAGCCGCGGAAGTCGGTCAAGATCAGCGATCCGTAGGCGAGGCCAGCGGCCAGCGACGCGGTGAAGGTCGAGATCGACGTATGGCGCATAGTCTCGAGAATCGCGCGCAGGTTGTGCCGTCCTTTCCGGCGCTCTTCGATGTATCGGGCCAGGAAAATGATGCCGCAGTTGATGCCGTTGCCGATGACGATGCTTCCCAGAAAGGCCGAATTGGCGTTCAGGTAGCCCACGGCAAAATAGGAAATTCCGAAGGTCCAAAGCACACCCATGAAGAGGCTCACGACGAGGGCCAAGGTGGCCAGGACTGCGCGGAAAAACAGAATCATGGCCAAGGCGACGATCACCATGACGACGATGGTCGAGAGTTCAAGGTCTTCGATGAGGGCGTCGTGTTCTTCGATCGTGTCCTGCACGCCGCCCGTATATTTGATTTCGATATCCGGCGCGTACGATTTGGGGTTGAGCTCGTGAACCGCTTTTTCGACCACCTCTTTTAAAGCTTTGTCCTTATCGATGCTGGAGGCTTCGCCCGCCATATAGACGAGAATCGCGCGTTTGGTTTCGTCGCTGGTCGCGTAGAAACCTTCCGGGAAGCGGTCGTAGGCGGAAAGCGAGGATTGGTATTTCCGCCGGAGCGCTTTCAGGTCGAGATGGGGCTCCTCGGTCGGGGTGGTCTGAAAGATGTTTAGCGGGTTGTAGCTTTCTTTTTCGTACTGAATGCGCTCCTGGACGTAGTTCTTGATGCGAATCAGGTCATTCAGATCGAGATAAAGAGCTTCGCGGCGTTTGAAGAATTCGAGCTCCCGCGAGATCCGATATTCCACGCTGGATAAGGTCCCGGGAGGAGAGGCTTCGAGTTTGGCGGCGAGATCGAGAACGAATTTTCGGCTTTCGTTGGGGTGCTGGGAGAAAATCAGCACCGCCAAGTTATCGATCGATCGCAGCCGCTTCTCGACTTGATTCAAGTCCGTCACGCTGCGGGCGGTGGCGGGAAGGAGCTCTTGGAAAGCGGTACGGAGGTTCATGTAGAGGTGGGCGGAATAGTAGGTGCCCACCAGGGCGAGCAGAGTTCCTACGAGAGCGATCGGAGCGGCATGGCGAACCAGGAATTTTGAGAATGCTTTCATATGGGGCGAACTCGCTTGTTTTTAACCTCAACCTGGTTTTAACTGAACTCAACGTGAAATGGGGAGAATTCATTCGTTCTTTGGTCAATACGTTGGGAGATTTTTCTCTTTTCGTAGGTGATACGCTCGTCGGGATGCGGCGGTTCTGGCGCCGCCGTGACTTATTCCTAAAACAATGCGAGTTCATCGGGGTCAATTCTCTCGGCGTGACCCTCGTCGCTTCGATTTTCATGGGCAGCGTGCTGGGCTACCAGCTTTACGTATCGTTTCATCTTTTTAATGCAGAGGCCCTCCTGGGCGGTAGCGTGGGGGTTTCCCTTTTTCGGGAATTAGCCCCGGTTATGGGCGCAATTATGGTTACCGGGCGAGCCGGAGCCGCGATGGCGGCCGAGATCGCGAGTATGCGCGTCTCCGAGCAAATCGACGCCCTCGAGGTCATGGGAATTGACCCTATCGAGTACCTGGTCGTGCCTCGTGTTTTGGCGGGTCTGGTGATGATGCCTCTTCTGGCTTTCTGTTTCGCGGTGGTGGGGTCATTGGCGGCAGCCGCGATCTCCTGCGGGATGATGGGGCTCGATTGGACGATTTTTTGGCATCAGTATGAGAGAGTGACGGATCGCATCGATCTGATTCATTGCGTCACCAAAGGGGCCGCCTTTGGGCTGATTTTGACTTGGATCGGTTGTTACTGCGGTTACGAAGCTCATGGGGGAGCAAGAGCGGTCGGCGGAGCTACGCGCAATACGGTCGTAGCCAGCTGTCTTTCGATTTTGCTCGGGGATTACGTCTTAACGTCATTACTACCTTTTGGTTTTTCCAGGCTGAGGATTTAATTGAATGGCCAATTCTCTCGACGCGACCTTAACGACTAAGATTAAAGTAGGGCTTTTCACTCTGAGTGCTCTTTGCCTGATCGGTCTTGTCACCGTTTTGGTGAATCAAAAGCCGTTTTGGTGGCGGCCTTGCCAGTTGGTGCACATCGATATCGAAGACGCGACTGGCTTGAAGATGAAGTCCCCCGTCCAATCGATGGGGATCGAGATCGGCTATATCAAGAATATTCGCCTGACCGAGACGCATGTCAATCTGGGGATTTGCATCACGGCTCCGGTTGAGGTGCTCCCGTCGACTCGCGCTTACATCCGCGCGGAAGGTTTCCTGGGGGATAAGTTCGTTGAGCTGAAGCCGGTCAAATACGCGGGATCCACGAATGAATCCCGCAACGAGTTCAAGAACGAGAGCTGGAGCTTCGAAAACGAAGCGTACGCTGAGACCAACATCCCCACCAATGTGAGCTCGAACCCGGCGGATACCAGCTCGGCAACCGTGACGAAAAAGGGCGAGCGGCAAATCCCCGTGGGGGAGGAATCTCGCGATATGCAGGCGGTGATGAACAAGGTCGATTCGCTCGTGACGGAATTGACTCAGCTGACTTCCAATTTGAAGCAGGCGTTGAATCCGGAGGAGTTGCACGCGACCATGCGCCAACTCAATAAGACCTTGGAGAACGCTTCGAAAACATTGTCGCCGGAGGGCGGCATCAACCAAACGGCTCAGCGCGCGCTTTCAAAGCTTGAGGACGCGATCGAGCAATTGCGCACGATGCTGACCCGGATCAATCAGGGGCAGGGTTCGGTCGGGATGCTGCTCAACGATCCGAGCTATGCGATCGAGTTCAAACAGCTCCTGCAAAGAGCCAATAAGCTATTAAGCCATGTCGATGAGATGCGCTTCGTGGTCAATATCGGCGCTCAAAAAATTCGCGGCTATGAATCGGATCGCGGTTATTTCAGCTTGGCTATTTGGCCGAATCCGACCCGGTATTACTTGTTGGGTATCGCGCTCGATCCCCGAGGCCGGCGTACGATCACGGATACGACCACCACCGCCGGCGGGCAGACGGTGACGACACAAACGACGCAGGTCGAAGAGACGGGGATTTTGTTCACCGCCATGGTGGGAAAGCTTTTGTTTGATCGGCGGGTCGATCTCGCCGTCGGCGCGCTCTACGGCGACGGAGCCATTACGATCGCGGGCAACCTCGGTCCTGTCGGCATGGAAGACCGGGTTCGACTCGAAACGCAGGTGTACTCGCGCGGCATCGGTTATCCCACGGATTTGCGCGTGAATATGATCGTACGTCCGTATTCAGGGCTCTACGTGCAAGGCGGCGTTGAAGGGGTTCACAACGTGAACGGCCTGATTCCCTGGATGTACGGCGCGGGGGTCACTTTCGACGACGAAGATATCAAGCTCCTCTTTGCGCTTCGCTAAAGGCATCGAGGGCAGGGGACTTTCGCCATGGCTCTGGGTTCGACCACAGCGGCAGTTGCGGCTTTAATCGCGTCGGCAGCCGCGGCGCATGGGCAGCCTTATTTCGAGTTCGACGCCCAAAATGCGGTTTTGTCGCTCGTGCGAATTCAAAAAGTCGAAATTCCCAAATGCTCGCCTCGTTCGGCCGAGCCCTGTGCCTGCAAAAATTGGAGCGACGCTTTGATCGAAGTGCCTGCGGTCGAGCTCACGCCTTATAAGCATTCCGGTGATTTCGGGGCATGGGAGCCGTGGAGCGGCGACGAGCTCGCGAAAATCCAAGATTGCGATCATTTCCCCTGCGCCGTGAAGTTCGATGCCCGGGAAACGGGGAAAATGAAAGATACGGCGAGCAAGGACCGCTTGCCGGAGTTTTTAAAGCTCGTAGGGGAGCGTGTCGATCGCTATGAAAAGACACAGGCTCGTTCGGAGTACGAGTTTCCCGGAAATCCGGTTGATCCATGGAAGCTTTTCGACGACCGGGGTTACCGGATCTCCGTGCCGCGCCCGGAACCTCGGGCGGGGGCCCTTGCCGGGCCGGTCTTTTTAAGGGTTCTCGATTTCGCGCCGGGAAAGATCCAGAAGATGCATCAAGTGGTCGATCGCCGGGTCGCGGTTTCGCCGATCGGAAGCAGCGGAAACGAGGCTGCGGTTTGGCTTCGCGACGTTTACACGGATCACTATTTTGATAGCTGGGGCGAGTACGGGGAAGTGAGCTGCGATCCGGAGCAGGGGCTTGTTTACGTGATCCAATCGCTCATCGGCGAAATGGATATGTTGAAGAAAACGGGCATTGTCGCCGCGATTTCCCGCCCCAAGCTGCGCTCGGCATTCGAGGTCAATGGAAAGGCCTATTTGACCCGTCTTTTCGAGGATCTCAAGAAACGGGCGGAACAGAAACCGGCGGTTTCGCCGCAGCCTTCTCCACTCCCAAGAGCGAAGTGATCAAATACAGGTCATTTTCGTTGATGACCGCATCGGCTTGAGCCTGAACGGCGGGTTTGGCATTGAATGCGATGCTGAAGCCGGCTTTTCCGAGCATCAATAGGTCATTGGCGCCGTCGCCTACGGCGATGGTTTCGGCGAGCGGAATCTTCTCCCGGCTCGCGATTTCTTCGAGCAGCTGCGCTTTTCTTTGCGCGTTTATGATCGGAGGAATTACCTTTCCGGTGAGCGCGCCATTCTCGATTTCAAGCGTATTGGCAAAAGCGTAATCGAGCCCGAGCTGCCTTTTGAGGCCTTCTGACACAAAAGTGAAGCCGCCGCTGATGAGCGCCGTTTTGTATCCGTAGGCTTTGAGCGTCTGGATGAGCTCCTCGGCGCCGGGGGTGAGCTGCACCCGATCCACGACGCGCTGAAGCGCTTCCTTCGTCAGCCCCGCGAGCTTTTCGCAGCGTTGCTTGAGGCTTTCGTTGAAATCGATTTTGCCCTGCATCGCGCTCAAGGTGATGGCGGCGATATCGCTGTAGACGCCCTTTTCACGAGCCAATTCGTCGACGACCTCGCATTGAATCAAGGTCGAATCCATGTCGAACGCGATGAGGCGATAAGACTGAACCGATCTAGTGCTGTTTGCGGGCGTTTTGCCAGAGGTCACAGAGGCTCTTGAAGTTCTCGGCGATCATGTCGGCGGCCTTCTCACGAGACCATTTGGATTCCTTGACGCCCTTGAGGGGCTCCCAGAAAACCGTGCGTCCGACGGCGAAACCGATGACGCCCGGAACCTTGGCGGCGGTCGTGAGCCAGTGTTTCACTTTTTCTGCGTTTTCACCGCGGCCCAAAACGATCACGCCCACGTTGGAGCGGCCGCCGATTCGGGCTTGTTCGGCCACGCGACGGGAGTCGGCTTCGGTTTCGATTCCTTCCAGTTTCCAAACGTCGGGTTCAATCCCGTAGTTTTGAAGCTCTTTCATGGCCTGGACCATGAGGCCGGGCCGCAGATCGCGGTCGTAGCGAGCAGTGTCGCCGCCGGCTTTGGCAAGCTGCGCGGGCGTGGCGGGTACCAAAAGCTCGAACATGAATTTATTGCCGTGGCCATGGCAGTAATCGGAGAGCTGCTTGAGGCGCGCGGCTTGGGTTTTATTGGCTGCCGCATCAGCTTCAGGATTATAGCGCACCAGAACTTTGACGAAGGACGGCATGAAGCGGGCGATGTGGGCGCCGTATTCGGCGCCGTATTCGAAATCAAACTCGTCTTGGCCGGATTTCTCGGCCGGGCAAGCGGTCATGAAACCAGCTGACTTGGCTTGTTTCAAAATTTCAGAGCCGAATTGCTCGTCCACCAGGATACCTGCCTTGTCCTTCGGAACGCCGGCGGCGACGGCCTTTTTGAAGCCTTCGAAAATAATGGCTTTGTAGGAGGCGATTTCGGCCGTTTCAGCCGCATTCGGCTGCCGGCCTTTGATTCCAAAAAGTTTCTCCTGGAAAGACCCGCGGTGATCGAAGGGCAGGATCAGCATGTCTTTGTTGAAACCCAGGTTTGCTTTATCGGTTATCGTCATGAATTGGCTCCTTAGATTCCACAGCGGTAACAGGGATTACGCGAAAAAGTCAACTTCGAGCAGCGATATGAGCGGGCTTGACGCGTGCGGCTGAACTCGCTAGTTTGCGGGCATGGCTCTGACGACTCAACCGTATAAGGGAACGCGCGATTTTTACCCGGATGACATGGCGATCCAGCGCTACATGTTCGACACGATGGGGCGCGTGGTGGAATCGTACGGGTATCGCGAATACAACGGGCCGATGCTTGAGCCGTTCGAGCTTTACGCCGCCAAATCAGGCGAGGAGCTCGTCAATCAGCAGCTGTACTGGTTGGTCGATCGGGGCGAGCGCAAGATGGCCATTCGCCCGGAAATGACCCCCACTTTGGCGCGAATGGTAGCGGCGAAAATCCACGAGCTTCCGCGGCCGATCCGTTTATTCTCGATCCCCAATCTGTGGCGCTACGAACGTCCGCAGCGCGGGCGCTTGCGAGAGCACTGGCAGCTGAACGTCGATGTTTTGGGCGGCGATCCCTTGTTGGCGGATGCCGAGATCCTGACTCTTGCGCTTGATCTGATGAAGGCTTTCGGCGGCGAGAAGTTTGTTTCGATCAAACTGAATAACCGTCGGATCATCGATCATTTCTTCAGTCAGTCTTTGGGGCTTTCAGCCGAGACCGCTTTGAAGGTCGCGAAGGCGATCGACGCTCGCGCAAAAATCGGCGAGGAAGCATATTCGAAGTGGCTGGGCGAGTTGTCCATCAGCGACGATCAGCGCGAGAAGATGGAACGTTTTTTCAGATCCACATTCGAAGAGGTTTCGCGCGAGCATCCCTGCCAAGGCGTGGAAGAGTTGCGCGAGCTGTTTCGCCTCATGCGCGAATCCGGCGCCGAATCCAACGCGGTGGTTTTCGATCCGACGGTTCTGAGAGGTCTGGATTACTATACGGGCACGGTTTTCGAGATGTTCGATACTTCGCCCGAAAACCGCCGCGCGATGTTCGGGGGCGGGCGCTACGATAATCTGGTCGGCATGTTCGGCAATCAAAAGCTTTCGGGCGTGGGCCTGGGCTTCGGCGATGTGACCTTGCGGAATTTTCTCGAAACTCATGGGCTTCTTCCCGCGCTTGGCACGGGCATCGACGTATTCGTCACGCTTCCTCAGCTCGGCCTCCGGGCACAAGCCGAAGAAATGGCTCGAGCCTTGCGCTCTCGCGGCCTTCGCGTGAGCACGCCGCTTGAGGCCGGAGGATTCGGTGCGCAGCTCAAGCAGGCCAATAAGCACGGCGCCCGCGTGGCGTTGCTTTTGGGCGAGGCGGAACTCGCGCAAGGAAAAGTCGGCGTTAAAGACCTGCGAAGCGGGGAGCAAACGGAGCAGTCCATCGCTTCGGTCGCGGACCACGTTGCCTCCCTTTTGCGGTAACGTCCTATTTCGCGACCTTGAAACGATATTTCGCGATTGCCTGCGTTCCTGTGCGCCGCAGGAGTCCTTCGCTGGCCCCGAAGGCCAGGTCCCGGCTGGCGGTGGCCGTCGAGAGGGTCTTGAAAAACTGCAAGTAGTCCTTGCGCGAGAAAACTCTCTCGCCGAATTCCCTTTGGGCGAGCGTGAGGCGGGACGCGGCCGTATCGGGCTCGGGACGGATCTCTTTCATGAACTCGTTCAATGCGTCGCGGATCGCTTCGAGCGAAAATTCGACAAACTCCGTGGAATTGCCCTGGCGATCGCAGCTTTCCAGTACGAGATAATAGCGCTCCTGACGTTCGTGAATCACCGATTCGACGGGGAGATGCGCTAATACCGGATAAAAGCGGGTGAGGAGCAGCGATTGCCAGAACCGCCCGAGGCGGCCGTTGCCGTCCGAGAACGGGTGAATGAATTCGAGCTCGTAATGAAAAACGCAGGCCCGAATGAGCGGAGAAAGATCATCGGTTTGCCGGATGAACGAAATAAGCCCGCTCATGAGCTCGGGCACCCTCTTCGCAGGAGGCGCGACGTGTGAAATTTCCTGACCTTTGATGATCCCAACCCCGCTCTGCCGGTACTTTCCCGCGTCTTCGACAAGATCGCGCATGAGGATCGCGTGCGCGCGAAGCAGGTCCTTCTCCAGGAACGGATCGAATTCGGAGATTCGCTCGTAAAGCCGGATCGCATTTTCGACTTCGAGGACTTCGCGTTTGGGGCCGCGGACGCGCTTGCCGTCCAAAATGGCGCTTACTTGGTCCAGTTCTAAGGTGTTGCCCTCGATCGCCAAGCTTCCCTGGATCGTCTTGATCCGATTCTGTTTTCGAAGTCGAGGCTGGGGAGCAGGCGCGCGAAGTCCTTCAAGTTTCCCGATTTGGCGACTGATCTCGGCGACTAGATTCAAGATCCGGGGCGTGATGGAAAACGGCGGTTGCATCATTTGATAGTATCAAATGATACGATCATTTGCACTGAGAGACTGGTTAGGATATCCAGTGATCATGGAACAATCGACTTTAAAAACCCTTCCGACGATCGAAGTCAAAAAGTTTTCACCGGAGGCGACCCTTCCGACTCGCGCCCACGCCGACGACGCGGGCCTGGATCTTTACAGCCTTGAAGACGTGCTTCTTGAGCCCCAGCAGGGGAAAGTGACCCGCACCGGCATCGCGCTTGCGATTCCCGCCGGTCATGTCGGCCTGGTGGCGGATCGGTCTTCGCTGGCAAAGCGGGGCGTGAAAACCGCGGGTGGCGTGATCGATGCGGGCTATCGCGGCGAAATTCACATCGTGCTCTGGAATATCTCGGGCGGCCCGATCCAGCTCAAGCGTGGGGAGCGCATCGCCCAGCTGATGATCCTGCCCATCGTGACCCCGGCGGTGTTGGAAGTTCAAGAGCTGGATGAGACCGCGCGCGGCCTGAAGGGCTTTGGGAGCAGCGGGAAGTGAGCTCTAATTCGGCTTCGCCGCTTTTGCTTTGATCGGGGCAGGCTGTTCCGTCGGTTCACCGGGCGGAAGCGGCGTTTTCGCCAGGCCGCTCAGATTATCGATGATCATCGCGCCTTTTCGGCTGCTGTTGGCGGAGATGCCGACGCCTGCCGCGGCTTTGTCGATCAAGGCCTCCGTAGCGCTGGGAAGAGTGGCGGAAACCTCGGCGGCCTTTGCTCCTTTTGCTGCTTTGATCATGGCGAGGAGGCTTTTTTCTCCGGCGGTCGCTGGCAGGATAGTTCCTAATACCGAGGCCGCATCGTTGCAAACTTGGATGGCCCGGGCTTCGGTGTCGAGGCAGTCCCAACTTTTTTCCTGCATGTGGATTTTTTGCTCGATGAGGGAAAAAATAATTTTCGCCCAGGATTCTTTGTCGGAGCGTTTTGGCTTCAGGGGCGGAACAGTCGAAGGCGGGTCCGCGTCCGGCGCCAGGTAGGGGGCTTGCTCCCCGCGGACGGCCGATGCCGCGTTTTGCGCTTCTTGCGCGGCCATTTGATTTTGATTCATGATCGTGGCGGCGCTGACCTTTGACAAATCGGTGTCGCTGATGTTCGCGTAGCTCGGATTTTTCGCGGCGAACAACGTGCGCTTGATGCTCAAGTCCTGGTCGGCCGCGGTCAAAAGGGCCTGCCTGACGGTGGCGTTTCCTTCGGCCTGTTTGAGGAGCGATTGCGCCAGTTGAATCGGAAAAACTCCTTCCAGGCAACCCAAGACTATTTTATCGCCGCTCCAAACGCGATCGTCCACGAGCGATGAGCGATCGCATTTTCGTTTGTAGGTCTTGAGGGCGGGGTTCGAGTTGAGGAAATTATCGCAGTCATTGACCGCGTAAGTCGTTTGGCAAGCCGCGGTTTCAACCGGACCTACCGAGTCTTCTTCGGCGCATAAGTTAAGCAGAATGGAGTCCGATGCGGTCGCGGTGCCGCACGTCAAATAGGGCAGGCTCGCCACGAAAGCGAAGAAGGCCCACTTGCTGCGGTAATTTTTAAAGTCTTCCCCCATTGGATAATTTTAGGGGCGCTGGCCTGGGAGTTCAAGCTGCGTGGGGAAAGACCGCTTTAGTTGATGTGGCCCGAAGGGCGAACCTGTTAAACCTCCGGGCCACGGGTGGAACCCTGTTCCGAATTTTCTTTTAGCAAGCGAGGGGCCAATCTTAATCGGTGCTCGTCGTGCGCCCCGCCGCCTTATAAGCTTTCCATGCGTCAGGGTAATGACGTGCGGCGAGAGCGATATGCTCGATCTCTTCTTCGGCGATTTTGCCGAAGATTTTGGCGGTTACGGGGTCGGTCGCAAGAAGAGCCTGGTAAAAGCGCTCACCCGCCTTGCGCCCGCGGTCTTCCGCGCTGGCCATGTAAATTGCAAACTCCTCCGCTTTTTTGCACGAGCGAAGCGAATGCCAGAGCTGGTCCGAAACCGTGCGTTCGTCGGGGCGAATGCCGAGCTCCTCCATTCGGCGGAGGAGCCAGTCCAGATGGCGCTGTTCGGCCAAGGCGAGCGCTCTCCAGGTCCGGCGCAGGGCATCGGTTGCTTCGGTAAATTGATCGGCCGCCCAGTTAAAGGCCTCTCGGGCTTGGACTTCCGCGAACGCCGCCGTGCGGAGCCGATCCCCAATGCCCTCCTGGGTGGCGAGATCCCGCATCGGGGCGGGGCGCTCTTTGGGGCCGCCGGCGACGATAAGAAAGGGCTTCCAATCGGGGGTCATTTTTTAGCGGTCAGGGCCGGGCTGGACCCCAGTTTGACGAGCAATTTAAAATCCGAGAGCGTCACCGGCATGCAGGAAAGCCGGGATTGCTTGATGAGCGGCAAATCAGCGAGAGCGGGGGTTGCTTTGATTTCCTTGAGCGCGACCGGACGCTTGAAGCTTGCTTCAAAGGCCAGGTCGATCTGGACCCAGTCTCCGGGTTTTTTCGAGTCCGGGTCAGGATACCCGGCGCGGGCCACGCGCGCGATGCCGACCACCCCTTTGTCGTCGCCGCTATGGTAAATCAGCGCCTGATCGCCCACGGCCACTTGTTTAAGGAAGTTGCGGGCCTGAAAGTTTCTTACGCCATTCCAGTTGGTTTTGCCGTCTCGGACGAGCTGAGCGAAGCTGTAAGTCGAGGGTTCGGTCTTAAAAAGCCAATAATTGTGGGCCATGCGGGCTTATTGCCACAGACTCAGGGAGAAGGCAAAGGTTGCCCAGTGATCAGGGCTTGGGGAAGCGGGGAGGAGAAGGTCGACGTGGATGCCGTCGAGCGATCCGGTTCGCGGTGGGCGCTGACTGCCTGGCCCAGCGCGACGACCGCGACCGCGCAGGCGACGATCAAGGACCAGAGAACTTGGGCTCTTTGTCCGGATTTCGAGGCGGATTCGGTTTTTTTTGATTTTTGCTTCCCGCGAGTCACTTAAAAATCTTATCGAGAAAAAGGCCTGGAAGACAAGAGTGTCAATCGCGACATTCGAAAAAAATTTATCAACAGGTCTTATGGATGGTCATCATCATGTCGCGGAAGATCGTTTCTGGGCTTGTTTACGGCGCGCGCAGAGCCTAAATTAGGACCCATGCGTATCGGGATCATTGATCTGGGGACGAATTCCGTCCGATTCGACGTAAGACAACTGGGGCCCGGCACCCGTACCCGCCAGCTTCATCGCGAAAAGATCATGATCCGGCTCGGGCAAGGGGTCTTTTTGAACGGAAAGCTCGACCGCAGCGCGGTTCAACGGACGCTTCATAGCTTCCGGCGCTTCAAGCGGATCGCGACTGGTTATAAGGTCAGTAAAATCATCGCTTTTGGAACCAGCGCCCTGCGCGAGGTTTCGGATCGGGATCGTTTCCTCGAGCTGCTCTTTAGAGAGACCGGGATCCAAGTGCGCGTTATTTCAGGGCTGGAGGAGGCCCAACTGATCTCGCTTGGAATTTCCACGAAGGAAAAGCTGGGCAAGAAGCCCGTGGCTCTGGTCGATATTGGCGGCGGGAGCACCGAAATCAGCGTTTGCCGAGGCAAGAAGATGCTCCACGCCCATAGCTTCCTTTTGGGGACCGCCCGGCTTCAGCAGGTGTTTTTGAAGAAGATTCCGCCGAATGAAGGAAGTATCGAGGAGTTACGGCAGCATATTCGGGCCAGCCTCTCGCAAGTCATTACGGCTGGGCATTGGCCGAAGGTGGAAGGGATCGTCGGCTCGAGCGGAACTATTAAGGCGCTCGCAAAGATTTTGGGCACGGAAGGGACTCGGACCGTTGAGCGTTCCGCCTTGAGCGATTCCGTGGCAGCGATGTCGAGCATGACCACGACTGAGCTTTTGGGGATCTCCGGTATCGAATCGAAACGGGTCGATATGATTTTGGCGGGCGCGATCCTTTTTGAAGAGATCATGCACTTTCTTTCCGTCAAAAAGGCGCGCACCACCGAGTACTCGCTCAGGGACGGAATATTGGCCGAAGAGCAGCAGCTCTTCTTGAGCGGGCTCAAAGGCAAGGCTTCTCACTTTCCGCTTCACTTGCCGGATGTGCGCGAAAAGGCCATCCAATTCGGGGTTGACGGCGATCATGTCGACCGCGTGGTCGATTTATCGGAGCGGATCTTCGACACTCTCCGACCGCTTCATCGGCTTGATCCGACCTGGAAGCCCTATCTTTCGGCAGCCGTGATGCTTCGGAATATCGGCGAGTCGGTCAACCTGGCCCATTACGAAGAGCATTCTTGCTATATTGTTCGGAATTCTGATTTCTCGGGGGCCGAGGCCTGGGAGAATGAATTCATCGCCGAGCTCTGTCTTTATCATGCCGGCACCAAAGCGCCCGTTCTTGAAAGCCCTTTGCTGAAGGGCGCGGGTCGGAAGTCCGCTTTTATCAAGCTATTGGCGATTTTGCGGGTGGTTGACGCGTTGGATTCCGGCCCGGAAACCCATATCCGTCTCGACCGCGTGCGTCTCGGACGGCGAGCCGTGGACTTGTTTTTTTCGGGTCGGGGCCTGACGGGGCTCGAGAGCTTGCAGGTGGAGAAACGAGCCCCTTACTTCGAGCGGGTCTTCAAGAGCGAATTGAGCGCGGTTCAGCGTACGTCGCGCAGATCTTGAATGATCTCGACGAGTTTCGGTTTTTCATGACCGCTTTCGCGCTCGATTTGCGCCCAGCCTCCTTTGGCGAGCTCATCGGGCCTTCCGGTGACGCTGTCCAAAAAGGCCGGTATCCAGTCGCCATGGGAGCAAATCACGACCAAGGGTTCATCGCAGGCGTTCCAAAATGTTTTGAATTCACGGATATGGTCCGAAAGGTCGGCAAAACTGTCGGCCTCGTCCAAAAAAGGCAATATCTCGACATCAACGCCAAGCTGATGCGCGAGTGGGGCTAAGGTTTCCTGGCAGCGCTTTTTTGGGCTCGAAAACAAGAGCGCTTTTGTTTTCTTTTTGCCGGAGCAAAACCGTTTCTTGAACAAATCTGCCGCTAATTTGGCTTGTTTCTTCCCTTTTTCGCTGAGCCCGTTGTCGAATTTGCTGCCCAAGTCTTTGTCTCGATGCGCATGACGCAGGATCACCAAAGTTTTGTGCATAAACTATTTTTGCTCCGCTCCCTTGTTTTCTTTCTATTCGCTATTACACTCCAGGACATTTAGGGGGTAGGGGGAAGATATGAAAAAATCGAATCTTTTGGGTGTGGGCATCTTGGGCGTGATCGTTGGGCTGGCTCTGGCCTCGTCTTCCGCTCGGGCCGATTATTCTTTCGACAATGACGTTCCGGCCGATATCAAAGCTCAGATGATTGCCGATATGCAGTTTATCGGGACCGTTCAAGGTACGACGGCTTCTCCGCTGCATCAGCAGATTTTTGGAAATGCGGATGGCCCGACTTATACCAAATTTTTCAATGATCGCGTCCAGTCCGTGGGCATGAGCGATTGCGGCATGGGGAATGCCGTCGCCTGCGTGAACGCCGGGTTTGATTCCAGCAAGATGTGGCTGACCGAAAATTTTATCAAGTTCAGCCATCCCCAAATCGCCCGGATCATGGTGATGTTCCATGAGTCCCGGCACACCGAAGACAATAATGACAATTGGCCGCACGCGACGTGCCCGAGCCCGTTCCTGGATCCTTCGGGTAACGAGATCAAGAGTATCTGGACCGGATACTCTTTGGCGGGCGAGCCCGGCTGCGACGTCACGCCTTTCGGCTCTTATGGCTCTTCGATGATTATGTTGAAGAACATCCAGAAATTCTGCACCAACTGCACCGACAAGGTGAAGATGGATGCCGGGCTTTACGCGGACGATCAGTTCAAGCGCATCATCGATTCGACCGCGGTCCAACAGATCACGACGGATCTTTACAGCAACTAGTCAGTGATTTTTCGAAACGTAAAACGAGCCGGCTTCGTTCTCGCGGTTTTGACGGTCACGCTGGCCTCGTCTTTTTTCTGGATGCGGGCCCGCGCTCCGCACGTTTCGTCGATGGCGGGCGGTCCGAAGGACGATAAAAGCCGTCCTCTTGAAATCGTGCCCGAGCCGCAAGCCTCTCTTGCGGCCGGAACCCATGCTCTTCCGTCCCCGCGGCCCGAGGACTTCGCGAAAGATCGTCTTCTTTCGGAGATCTTGACCGCCAGAAATGACAATGATCCGAGGTTAGATCGGGAGTTCAATGCCTTGACTCCAGCGATGCGCCGGCTTTTTCGAGAACGCTACGCGGAGCTTGCTTCTGAAAAGCGGAATGAACGGGGAACGATCGTTTATCTTCTGGGACGTCAGCTCGCGCGAACCGGCGGGGATGCCGACGACTTCCAGTTCTTCGACGCCGTTTTAACGGAGTCGCCCTGCCTCAGCATGGCGGATTGCGCGCATCACTCCGCCGGCGGAGCGGATTCGCATTCGGAAATGGGCACCGAGATTTCTCTCGCCTATCCCCAGCTCGTCGCGCTCGTGTCGATCGAGCATTTGATCGAAAACGGCAGGGCCTCGGCATCGAGCCTGATTCAGGCCCGGCAGGCGCTCGCATTGGCCGTGAAATCGCCCGTTCAGGCCGTGGCCAATAAGGCGCGGGCGATCCAGGCGACGCTTTCTCGGGCATCAGGCAGCTGAGGCAGGCTGGCAACCCGACATTCGCGAGGTGAACTCGTCACGAATCTTGTTTAGTGACTGTAATGGTCGGATTTTATTGTATGCGATTCGTGAGCGTTGAGTTGTCGTAAAGCAAGTGATAAATGAGTCACACGAGTTAAAATACTATCAGCGCTTCGCGAGTGGCTTTTATGACCGCTTGCTCTTGCTCCTCTTGTCCGCAATCAAATCCAACACCATTAAAAATAATTGAGAACCCTGAACCGTTGGGTTCAGGAATATTTATAACTCTCTGAAAGTTGGCTAACTGACAAAGATTTCTCAAAGCAGTACTCTGCTCAGGTTTGAAGACTAAGTCGTCTGGGTCGTCCGCCATTAATTCATGCCGAGTGGAAATGGATGGTTCAACTTTCGACTTAAACCCTAACAAAACGCCGCCATCAGCTCCTATCTCTTTCAACATGAAAGAAAAATTCACTCGAGACGATTTCATAACGGAAAACATTGGCCCCTTCGGAGGGATGCCTCGAGCCCCCATAGACTGACCAACTGTGATCGTCTCCGACCCGAGGTCTCCTTGTACGGGTCCGGCCATCAGCATGTCTTCACTGGGTTTCACTCGAACATTTTCAAGGAATTTTTTTACGGTTCGGATTAAAACCGGATGAAGTGATTGATTCCCCAGCTTTCCTATAAAGCCGATAAAGGCGATAAACATAAAGGTCACAGCCATTACAAGAAATGGCAGACCGATCACTACGAACAAATTCGTATTAACTTAATATAGAGACTAAAAAGTTGAAGCTCTACAAGATCGTCACAAAAGGAAAGCTTTACGGCCCGACGATATCCAAGATCACGCGGAATTACGCCTGTCGAATTTCGGGTGAGACCCGACAAGCTTACCAGCCCAAAATATAGGCGAACATCAGCGGCGCGCAGATCGTCGCATCCGACTCGACGATGAACTTCGGAGTGCTTTCACCGAGCTTGCCCCAGGTGATCTTCTCGTTCGGAACCGCGCCCGAGTACGAGCCGTAGCTCGTGGTCGAGTCGCTGATCTGGCAGAAATAGCCCCAGAGACGGGCATCGAAGCCCATATCCTGGTGAAGCATCGGAACGACGCAGATCGGGAAGTCGCCGGCGATGCCGCCGCCGATTTGGAACATGCCGATCGACGTGTTCTTGGTGGCGGCCTGGTAGAACTCAGCCAGTTGCACCATGTACTCGATGCCGGTGCGAACGGTGTGAACCTTCTTCACGTCACCGCGCATGCAGGCGGCGGCGTACATATTGCCCAAGGTCGAGTCTTCCCAGCCAGGTACGATGATCGGCAGATTCTTCTCGGCCGCGGCGACCATCCAGCTGTCCTTGGTGTCGATTTGGTAATACTGCTTCAGCGCGCCCTTTTTGATCAGGCGGTAGAAAAACTCATGAGGGAAGTAGCGCTCGCCCGATTTGTCGGCGTTCGTCCACTCCTCGAGCATGGCCTTTTCGATTCGGCGCATGGCTTCGCCTTCGGGAATGCAGGTGTCGGTGACGCGATTCAGGTGACGCTCGAGCAAGGCTTGCTCATCCTTCGGCGTCAGGTCGCGGTAATTCGGAATCCGCTCATAGTGATCGTGCGCGACGAGATTGAAAATATCTTCTTCGAGGTTGGCGCCGGTGGTGCTGATGAGATGAACCTTGTCCTGGCGGATCATTTCGGCCAGCGAGAGGCCGAGCTCGGCGGTACTCATGGCACCGGCCAGCGTAATCATCATCTTGCCGCCTTGGGCGATGTGCTGGTTATAGCCTTCCGCCGCGTCGATGAGAGCGGCCGAGTTGAAATGGCGATAGTGATGCTTGATGAATTGGGTTACCGGTCCAGTTTTATTCATGACCGCTTCTTAGCAAGCTTGAGTTGGGTGATCAATTTAAATTTGGAGATCTGCCGGCGTTCAGGCCACACTAGGCAGGTGAGCTCAAATGCGAACGGGCCGCTTGCGTGGCTATTTGAGAGTCTTTTTTCCGCGCTTGAGGCGTCTGACTACGTTTGGGAGTCGGTGGCCCCCGAGCGTCTCCAAGCTTTGCGCAAATCAGCCGCGGGTTATGACCCGCTTGTCCGGTATTTTGGGATCGGGCTTGCCGATCGGCTCCAGGAGGTTCGTGAGGCATTGCTCATCGCGGGCTTTCCAGAGGAGGGCCTTGCCGAGATTTTTCGCCTCCATCCGTCCGTGACCCGTGTAGGGGATCTTTTCATTCCCCATTCCCGCTGGCCGGCGGATTCGAGCGGGCCGGGGGGAGCGAGCGGTTATGTGCATTTAGGACCTGAATCGCTTGAGCTGGGGCGCCGCCTGGCGGAGGTGGAATCTCGGGTGCGCGGTGCGCGCGTTTTGGATCTTGGCAGCGGCTCCGGCGTTTTGTCCTTGATGGCGGCTCGGCAACAGGCGGGTTGCGTTTTGGGTTTGGAGATTTCGGAAAGGGCCGTCGAGTGGTCGAACGCAGCGGCCGCCGCGCAGGGAATTGCCAATACCGAGTTTCGCCGGCTCAGCATTGGATCGCCCGAGGCCGAAACGGCGGTTTCCGGGGAGCCCTGGAATCTGGCCCTCTCAAATCCGCCTTTGGCGGTCCCTTCGCCGGGAGATCGACGCCCGCATCGCGATGGAGGGCAGCTGGGGATCGAGTTACCCTTGCTGTTTTTGGATTTCGCGGCAAAGCAGCTGGCACCCGGGGGAGAGGCCTTTTTCACCGTGACGAACCCGATCGTGAACGGGCGCCCCGCCTTTTTC
Organism: Oligoflexia bacterium; assembly: GCA_031292385.1. Lineage (GTDB taxonomy): Bacteria > Bdellovibrionota > UBA1018 > UBA1018 > UBA1018 > JARLHE01. The sequence continues at coordinate 18,136 of JARLHE010000009.1, read as the reverse complement.
GACCGGCTCGATCGCAAACGCTGGGATATCGTCGAGAAGACGCTTTTAAACGATCATTTTAATGCGAGCTTGCAGCGCAAAGAGGGTTACGCCGAGCGGGGGATCTCGCGAATCGAGCTTTGGTTTTTGCGGCTGGCGATTCTTCCTCGCCTGCGTTAGCTTTCGTTCCATGCACGAGCTCGTTCGTATCTGGTTTGGTTGGGTGGAGCATTGGGGTTATTGGGGCGTTTTCGCGCTGATGGCTCTCGAAAGCACCGTCGTGCCCGTGCCTTCGGAGGTCGTGATCCCTCCGGCGGCCTTCTGGGCCTCGCAATCCCAGGGCGGGATGAGCTTTTTCGGGGTGATTTTGATCGGTACCGCCGGAAGCTATTTGGGTTCGATCATCAACTACTGGGTTTCCCGCTGGGTGGGGCAACCGGTGGTCAATCGTTACGGCAAATATTTTCTGCTTTCGCGCGAAAAGCTGCTTTTGTCCGAAGCTTTTGTCTGCCGTTTCGGCGCTCCCGGCATTTTCGTCTCGCGCCTTTTACCGGTGATTCGGCATCTGATTTCAATTCCTGCGGGTGTGCTTCGAATGCCTTTCGGCGCATTCAGTGTTTCGACCGTCATTGGCGCGGGGCTTTGGTGCACGGTTCTGGCCTGGTTTGGCCAGGAAGTGATCGGCGGCCATCCCGAGCTTCTTCAATCTCCCGAGCAGATGATGAGGGTGATCAAAGCCCGGCTGCTTTGGTTCGTGGTCGCCGCCTTGGTGCTCGCAATTCTTTATATCGGTGTGATTGTTTATGGAAAAAAAGTTACCGCGAACCCCCAGCTTTAACGAAATTCAAGAGCTTTGCCTGCCGCGGATCGAGGAGCGCTTGCGCGAATTTTTCGCCAAGATGGAAAAGCAGGGGTTTGGCTGCACGGCCGGCATGAGCGCCTATCACCTCAGCAGCGGCGGCAAGCGCTTGCGCGCCTTGATGCCCTGCTGGATTTTCGCGGCCAGCGGCCGTGATCCGCTCGAGGCCGTTCCGCTGGGTTGCGCGGTCGAGCTGATCCACAACGCAACGCTGGTGCATGATGATCTACAGGATCGCGACACGGTTCGAAGAGGGATGCCGACCGTTTGGGTGAAGCATTCGGACGTTCAGGCGATCAATTGCGGGGACGCCTTGTTTTATTTCGCCAACGAAATTCTTTTCGAGCAGAAGCTCAGCCCCGAATCTTTTCTGCGAGTGATGCGCCGGCTTTCGCGCGGAACGCTTCAGGTGATCGAGGGCCAGGCGCAAGAGTTCCTGATGAAAGACGAGAAACAGCCGACGCTTTCCCGTTATACCGAGGTAGTGCGTGGCAAGACCGCGGCGCTCATCGCCGCGTCGATCGTGGCCGCTCTCGATGCGCTCGGAGCAGATGAGGGTTTTTGCGAGCACGTTGAGCGGGTGGCGATGCTCTCGGGCGAGCTTTTTCAGGTTCAGGACGATCTGCTCGATATTTACGGAAATAAGCAGCGGGATCGCCGGGCCACCGATATCGCCGAGGGCAAGGTCAGCGCCTTGATCGCTTGCCTGAATGAAAAGGCGAGCCCGGCCGAGAAACTTCGCGTGGCGGAAATCCTCGCGACCCCGCGTGAAAAGACGACCGAAGCCCAGATCGATGAGGTGCTGGCCCTTTTCGATCGTTACGATATTCGGGGCACGCTTTTGCGCCAGCTCAGGCAAATTCAAAGCACCGTTCAGAATGATCCGATTCTATCGGGCCATTCTAAGGTCCAAGCGGTCTTGGTAGAGCTCAATGAGCGGTTTCTTGACCCGATTCGCCACCTTTTTTCTTGAGGAGATGTCATGCAAAGCATCGAGTTCTATCAAGCGCATCTTGACCGAGTGAGTCGAAGTTTCGCCTTCTGTATTCGCACTCTCGACGCGCCGATGCGTCCTTGGGTATCGCTTTCGTATCTGATGTGCCGGGTGCTGGACACGATCGAGGATTCGATCTGGACCGACCTGAAGGCCCGCGATGCGGTTTACGCCGAGTTTGAAGCTTTCATGGCGGCGCTACCCGCCACGAACGCGGTCCAGCTCTGGGCGAAGAAGTTTCCGGAAACCATTCCGGAGCGCGAAGAGTTGCTCTTAGGCGATGCGCATTTGTTGTTCAAAGACTTGCACGCCTTGCCGGCCGGCGCGAAAGCGAGCATTCAGCAGACCGTCATGGCGATGTACCGCGGAATGCGGCATTACGCGAACGATTCGGGAAGCTCGCTCAAGCTCAAGGATCTGGTGGACGTCAATCGCTACTGCTACTTCGTCGCGGGTGTGGTGGGCGAGCTTTTGAGCCGCTTGATTTTGGAGGCACGCAAGGATTTCAAGCCGGGCCCCGAGTTCATGAAAAACGCTTTTCACTTCGGTCTTTTCCTGCAGAAGGTGAACCTCCTGAAAGACCAGCGAGGGGATGAGCGCGAAGGACGTTACTTGGTTCCCGACCGCGAAGTGCTCATGGCAAGCCTCCGGGAGAATGCGATCGGCGCGGTGGAATACATCGCTGCCTTGCCGGTCGATGAGCGAGGCTATCGCACGTTTTGTGCCTGGTCGCTTTTCTTGGGCGCGGCGTCTTTACCGTTCATCCAACAGGCTTATGAAGCCGACGATGGGTCCAAAATCCCGCGCTCGGTGACCGAGGATCTTCTGAAGGCCGTAGCCGAAATCGCGCAAAATAACACCGAGCTTCGAGAGGCGCTTGCCGAGTATCTGCCGCAGCTGCCCCGGATGCCCGCGACCGCGAAGCTCACGTCCTCGGATGACGGGGCGTGGTTTGCCCGTATCTCCGGCGATGTGCTTCAGCCTTCAGAGTTGGCTGAACTCCGTCTCCGTTAATTTTCGCCAGCCTTCCGTGAGCTTCTTGGAAAGACCTACGCTTTGTAGGAGAAAGCGTCCCAGGTCTTTGGGCTGATTAAACGTCAATTTCAGGCCTTCAACCGCGCCCTGTGCTTTGCCGATCAGCGTGGATTCCGTCGAGACTCGGACGAACGCGCCGATCGCATGCGGCAACGGAGCGTCCGGGTTATCGCTGACGAGGCGTAAAATCGCGAAGGGGATGTTGCGTTCCCGGCAAACCCGGGCCAACGCCGCCGATTCCATGTCGACCGCGCCTAATCCTTGGCTGTGGGAAACCTGCACCACTTCGGCCGCGCTTCGGTAGGAGGCGGAGATAAAGGGCATTTTCGCCTTTTTTAGCCATTGCTCGAGTTCTTTTGAAAGCACGGGCTGCGGAGGCGTCTTGAGCGAATTTTGAATTTCCGTACCGACGACCCAAGTCCCGATGGGCACTCCCCGCAGCTCGATACCGGCAAGCCCGCTTGAAATGACCAGCGAAGGCGTCGGAAGGGAGTGATCTTGCAAGCGTGTCAGGAGCGCGAGCGCCGCTCGATTGCCGATACCGCTGCGCAAGAGCTCGAAGGAGCCTTTCGGGGCTTTAGCGATGCCCTTGAGAATCGGGCGGGCCTCAAAGCCCATTGCGGCGGTAATTAAGATCGGACCTTGGTTTTGCATAGAATCCTTTTTGAAACGAAGCCGAGAGTCGCGCAAGTCAGTATTCCACTCGCGAGGAAAAGCGTCCAGGCGCCGATCCAGCCGGTGATCGCTAAATTGAAGGCTAGAACCCCGGCATAGACGCCGAAACAGCCCCAAGTTTCCATGGGGCCGAGTTCCGGAAAACTCCATTGAAGCCGTCGCGCGAGCGCTTGAAAAATGGCCAAGGTGGAAGCGCCTACGAAAAACCATCCGGCGAAGTTCGTGAGCGTCACCCCGAAATACTGTCCGCCGTAGGGGTAGTAGTAAAGTTTTCCGAGAAACCAGCGATCCCCGAGCAAGGAGAGGGGGTCGATGACCACGTCGAGAAGCATCATCAAGAAACCGCCCAGAATGGCGGTTTGCCAATCCAGCAATGCTTCGCGCGGCGCGCCCGGCTTTCGGGTCGAGGCGGCCACAATCCAGCTGAAGTAGGAAAGAAAGACAAACGAAAGCGAATCCCAAAACGGGATATTCGAAAGCCAAAGCTCCCGAGTCCGGGTGGCGTCGATGTAGGTATAGACACCGAACGGAAAGCCGTTTCGCGTGGCGCTGTATTCGCTCGCATAGGCCGTGAGATACGAGATGACGAAATAGCTGATGAGCTGCGCCGGTTTGAACCGCTTCAGGGAAAAAAACAGAAAGCAGGCGAAGAATCCGTAGACGTAGGGACGATAAATGACCGTTCCCAGAAGCAAGCGGAGGAAATCGATCACGTTAGAGCCTAGCCCGTCACCTGAAGATAACGGCCCAGCGCCATCATCGGGAAGTAATGCCGATAGAAATGGTATCTCAGGTAGAAATGGTTCGGAAAACCCGTACCCGTGAACTGCGGCTCCTTCCAAGTGCCGCCGTGGGCTTTTGGAAGAAGTTTTCCGCCTTCATAGACTTCCGACGGGGTCGCCTCAACCTGCTTATCCACAAGCCATGCAATGCCCTTATCGACGCTGCTTGTGGAAGCGGGGCTGCGATAGGCAAGAAGCCCCATCAAAGCCCAAGCGGTCTGGGAGGCGGTTGATTCGCCTCGGCCCATCCATTTCGAGTCGGAGTACGAAGCCAGGCTTTCACCCCAGCCCCCGTCATGGTTTTGCACCTGCCGGAGCCAGCGCACCGCCCGCTCGATCATCGGGTCATCAGCGGGGATATCCAATTGGGAGAGCCCGCATAAGACGTTGCTGGTTCCGTAAATATAATTCACGCCCCAGCGTCCAAGCCATGAGCCGGCGGACTCTTGGGTTGCGCGCAGGTAATTGATCCCGCGCTTGCAGGCCTCGTCGAGTTGATTGCGCATCGAAGCCGGGATGGAGCATTCGGCCGTTGGCGCCGTATCGCCCAGGATTTTCGTGAGCAGGCCGAAGGCCTCGAGAACGCGCCCGGTGACATCGGGCGAGCTTGGATCGCAAAGCGAGTCCATGTCCGAGAACGGGATTTGGTTCAAAAAAAGCTTGTCGTTATTCACGTCGAAGGCGGCCCAACCGCCGTCGCGGTTTTGCATGCCTAAAACCCATTCAACCGCGTGCTTGACCGTATCGCCACGAGCGGATTTCGGATCCTGCTTCAAAAGCGCCAGGATGCAAGCCGCCGTGTCGTCCACGTCCGGGTACCAGGTGTTCGCGTATTCGAAGGCCCAGCCGCCGGAGGTCAGATTCGGTCGATAGACTTTCCAATCGCCGTGATCGACTCGAATTTGGTTTTTCTTGACCCAGTCCATCGCTTTTTTCAGGCGAGGATGGCTCGGTTGCGTACCGGAGTCGACTAACGAAACCGTCCCCAAAACCGTGTCCCAAACGGGCGAGACGCAAGCTTGGATCCGATAGCCGTCCGAGTCCTCCCAGGAGAAGTTCTCGATGGCTTTGATTCCTTTGGCCACGGGTTCGGAATCGATGCTGTAACCCTGGAGGGTGAGCGCGATCACGCTTTTCAGCATGGGCGGGAAAATTCCGGCCCAATCGCCCGTCGTTTCCTGACGGTCGAGAATCCATTTCACGCACTCGTTGAGCGCCTTCTTGCGGATCGGGCCGATTCTCGCGCGCTCATAAAGCTTCAAGAAGAGGTCGGTCGCGCCGAAGAAACTCTTCCAGCTTACCGGTCTTTGCAAAATCATCTTCAGCAGAGGGGAGCTGTACGGAATCGCTTTGTGCTTCGGATCCAGCCAAAGATGGTCCAGCCAGTCGTTGTGCTCGGAACGCCCGTTCGGGAGCGCGTAGACCGGTTGATGGTGGAAAATAATGAAAAGCGGTACCATCGTGCCCCGCGCCCAGCTGGCGAGCGAGTAGATGTTCACGAAGGACTGAGGAGGCAAAAGAATGGTTTCGGGCGGGATCGCGGGAATGGCGCTCCACGGCGTCAGTCCGAACATGGCCAGAAAAATCCGCGTGAAGATGCGGACTTTTTCGACGCCGCCATTGCCCAGAATATAGGACTCGGCCAGCTTCATCACGGGATGATCGATCTCGAGGCCCAAAAGTCTCAGGGCCAAGTAGACTTCGACCGTGGTCGAGACGTCACCGTCCCAGCCGCGCGCGATGCCCCAGCTGCCATCCGGGTTCTGGCGGTTGAAAAAGTAGCGAAGCATCGCTTCGCTCTTTTTGGAAAGGTCGAGGCCCAGCATCTGGCCGAGAAAAACGTACTCGGCCGTGATCGTGGGATTGCTCTCGAGCTCCGCGCACCAGTGTCCTTGCTCGCGTTGAAGCGAAAAGAAGAACTCGGTTCCCGCTTCCACCGCTAGGGTGGCTTTCCCGAAAAGATCAGTTTGTGGATCAAGATCCAGTTCGGAGTTGAAGCCGTTATTGAAGTCCTTTTTCAAACTCCCGGGGACCAAATCGGGCGTAATATCCAACTGCCTTGATACCATGGGTAATAAACTCAGCGGCCTCAGAACGCCGATTTCATCGAGCGGACCATGTTCTTCATCGAGCCCATGCTGTCGGCAACCGCGGTCCCTTCATAGCCACAATGGGTCATGCAGTTATCGCACTTCGGGTGACGGCCGCGGCCGTATTTTTCCCAATTCGTGTTTTCCATGAGGTCTTTGAAGGATTTCGCATAGCCGTCTTCGCTGAAAAGATAGCAAGGGCGCTGCCATCCGAAGATGTTGTAGTTCGGCATGCTCCATGGGGTGCATTGGTAATCCATCTTGCCTTCGAGGAAATCGAGATAGAACGGCGAGTGGTTGAAAACCCACTTTTTCTTGCCTTCGTGCATGGGTGAGAAAGTCCGGCGGAAAAAGTTACGGGTTTGCTCGACCTTGAGGAATTTATCCTGCACCGGCGCTTTTTCGTAGCTGTAGCCGGGAGAGATCATCATCCCGTCCACTCCGAGCTCCATCATCTGGTCAAAGAACTTCTGGAGATCCTTTTCCGGGTGGCCTTCGAAAACCGTCGTATTGGTCGTGACTCGGAATCCGCGCTTTTTGGCTTCCTTGATGCCTTCAATCGCGGTGTCGAAGGTGCCTTCACGGCAAACCGAGTGATCGTGATGTTCTTTGATTCCGTCCATGTGGACGGTGAAGGTGAGGTAAGGGCTCGGCGTGAAAAGATCGAGTTTGCGCTTCAGCAAGAGCGCGTTCGTGCAAACATAGAGGAACTTTTTGCGAGCGACGATTTGCTCGACCATCTCCTTGATTTGCGGGTGGATGAGCGGCTCGCCGCCCGCGATGTTCACCATCGGGACGCCGCATTCATCAATGGCGTTCAAAACCTGTTCGACGGTTAACACCTTTTTCAAAGTTTCTTCAGGATACTGAATCTTGCCGCAGCCAGCGCAAGCCAGGTTGCAACGGTAAAGGGGGTCGACCATGAGGACAAGGGGGTAACGTTTATTGCCCTTCATCTTTTGTTTGAAGATGTAGCTTCCGACGGTTGCTGCTTGTTTCAAAGGGACTGCCATTGAGTATTTGCTCCTTTAGCTGGTGGTGCTCCGAAATAACCCCGAATGGCAAACCACGTCAATGCTTCTGCTGCGGCTTGCCTAACCGGACTTTGGGGTACCCCAAGTTCCCGGAGGGATTTGCTTGTATCAAAAAACATAAAGTTTTTTGACATTTTTACCGCTTCCAGCGGTACAGCTGGCGCTTTTTTCGTTACCAGATCTGCAAATGCGGTGCTCAAAGCGCCGGCCATCCAGGCTACTGGGTAAGGAATTCGATATCTTGGCGCAGCGCGTTGAGTTAGGTCTCCCAGGAGCTCCAGAAACTCCAACATGGTCATATTCTGGTTCCCCAGAATATAGCGCTCCCCGATTCGTCCTTTTTCGGCAGCCAGTAAATGCCCGCGGGCGACGTCACGAACATCCACGAAATTCAGGCCAGTGTTCACGTAGGCCGGGATTTTACCGCGCATGAAATCCACGATGATTTGTCCGGTTGGGGTGGGCTTGGCGTCCCCCGGCCCGATGGGCGTGCTGGGATTGACGATGACGACGGGAAAGCCCTCGCGCGCGTAACCGAGCGCGACCTTCTCTGCCTCCCACTTGGAAAGTTTGTAATGATTGCTGAATTGGCCAGGCTTGATCGGCGTGGTTTCGTCGCAGGGGGCGGGTTGGGCGGACAGCCCGATGGTGCCGACCGTCGAGGTGTAGACAAATTTCTTCACGCCGGCATCGCGGCTGGCGCGCAGGATATTGTCCGTGCCTTGGACATTGTTATCGTAAAGCTCGCGTGGGTTTTTCGCCCAGAAGCGATAGTCGGCGGCCACGTGATAAACTGTATCGCGGCCTTGGACCGCTTTTCGAAGGGACTCGGGATCCCGCAAATCGCCTTCGACGACTTCCAGTCCCGAGGCCAGTTGGTCCCGGTTTGAAGTTGGGCGCACGAGGACCCGGACGTCATGCCCTTCTTTCAAAAGCAGTTCAGCGACATGCGATCCGACAAAGCCGGAGGCGCCGGTAACCAGCGCATTTTGCGTGCTCATGTGATTTCTTTGATCGTGTTACTTGGGAAAACCCGGCCCAGCAGCGCCCAGCAAATGATCGCGTAGGTCGTGCCCAGCAGAATGTCGACAACATAATGATGCTGCAAGTATACCGCGCTCAGGCACATGAGGAAATAGAAAGCGATCGCGGGAATGCGAGCCCATTTTAAAGCCGGTACCATGAAGGTCGCGCAGGCCGTCAAAAACGGATAAGCGACGTGCAGCGACGGGTAAGCGCCGTATACGTCCACGCCACGCCCGTAAATCTGGTCGAAAAAATGGGTTCCCAGCAAAACATCGAACCGATGTGCGGCGGCAGCGTTCGGCTGAATGTTCATGCGGGCCGGTCCCAACCCGTATTGATCGACGTACCAGGGCGGAGCGGCCGGGTAGATGAAATAGGTGATAAAGCCCATGACGTTGACCGTCAGGAAGCTCCAGCCGAAGCGTCGGAGCAGAGAAAAATCCCTTCCGAAGAAAAGCAGGAATGCCCCGAGCAAATACTCTCCCACGAAAACGAGGTAGGCAAAGCCACAGAGCAGATCCAACGCAATGGATGTGTGGATTTTGAAATATTCGTTGGGGGTGACTCGCTTGCCAACGCCGTCCACGATCGTGTCAATGCCGAACCAGGAAAGGTCGCGATAATACGGCCCTTCGACATGGACATGGCCCGCGATGCCCGGCCAATAAAAATATCTCATGGAGTCAAAAACCACCCCGGTCAGGATGAATGGCAGAAAGCATTTAAGAAAGAGTCGAGTTTTTTCGTTGTAGAAATCGAGGATGCAGAGCATGCCGATGAACATGTGATCGGCGCGGAAGCCGCCGAGCGCTCGGACCAGCGCGATATAGCTGATGCCGATAGCAAGGGGCCATAGCCTGCGCTGCATCTGCGCACTCGGAAGGAGCCAGTCGCCAAGGATCGCGGGAATACTGATCGGTGCGGCGATTTCTAGTCCTGGCCCAGCCGCTTTTTGTTTTGCCTCATCCATGCATAGGAAGTAAGACACTCCTTATGGCCGTTCAATATAAATTCTGGCGAAGTTGCGAAATTATCCTCGCAATCAGCCTGTTTAATGGCTTTGGGAGCCAAGCTTTGGGGGCGGAGTCGGCCTGTTTTGACCTTTCGCGTCCGCTCATGGCCGGAATCGCTCTCCCGAAGCCCTTGGATCCCTCGTCGAACGGGGTTTCAGGGGTGAAAGAGGTGGCCAAAGGAGATGCCTACGCCACCTACTGGGCCGCGGTTCAAGGTGATACTGATCGAGTTATTTCCGATATTATCAAGGAGTTACTGGGACATCAGACGACGAGCCCTGCTCGCGCGGAGCTGAAAATTCATGAAATACCGGATCCGCATTTTTGGGCGAGGCAGGAAGTCGAGTACAGACTCCATCCTTTTCCTCTGATTTCCGTTAAATGGACTGAATATTGGTCCTTTAATCTGCTAAAGGGAGACGTAACTCATCCAGAGAAAGTTTTGATCACCTACGAAAAGGCGAGTGGGACTCACTATATTCGCCATCTTTGTGGCCAATACGAATTAACGAGTGAGCCCAAGGGACTGAACGGCAAAAAAACTCGAATTCTCATCTATGAGGAAGCCTCGGCCAAAAGCCGTACGGAACAGGAAACTTTGAGTGGAATCGCAGCTTCGCTTCGTCAGCTTCAAAAGTCATCTCGTTAAAGCGTATTGTATCGTTTTGGTTTTGTTTCTGCTTCCGCTCGCTCGAGCCGAGCAGGGCTCCTCGGCTGATCAGGAGGCAGTATCCCCGGATACCCGTCCGCGAGCGCATCTGAACCGCCAGGCGGAAGAGCAGACCGAGCAGCCTTCCGATGTGAAGACCAAGTTGATCCCTCTCCCGATTTACGCGACTTTGCCGAACGAAGGCAGCACCTACGGCTTTATGCCGGTGTTTTTGAAAGTCCGTTCAAGCAACGAGCGTACGGAAGGCATTTACGCCCCCAGCATTTCGTACAATGAAACCATCGGCGCGACGGGTACGGCGCGCTTTTTCCTTTATCCCACCGATCATCAGACTTTGGATATCGTCGCGAGCCTCAGCTCGAAGGTGAACCGAGGGGGTTACGTGCTTTGGCAGAATATTCCCAGAGGATCGAATGTCTGGACGGATGAAGCCATTTATCGGATCAGCCGCAACGTTTTTTTCCGGTATTTCGGAATCGGGCCCGATACGCCAAGCAGCGCGGAATCGAGCTATACGCGCGTTTTCTCGCATGGCCAGTGGCGGCGCGGCTATAACGTAACCGATGATTTCAATATCGGAGCGCTTGTCAACGTGGGGCGCGATGTTGTGCAGAATATCGGCGTTCCGAATCTGCCGCTCGCGCCGGAGGTCTTTCCGTACGCGCCGGGCATGGCCGGATCGACCACGGTCGAGGAGGCTGTGAGCTTCCGCTATGATTCGCGCGTGAATCACGATTATTCGCTGGTGGGTTTTTATTCCGAATTTCAGGTCGGTGGAGTGCAGGGTATCGCCGATTCTCCGAGCTATTTGAAGATGCAATTCGATACGCGCGTCTTAATGCAGGAAACGGATTGGATGAATGCGGGGTTTCGCGCGCTCTGGCGTTACGTGAATTCGCCGAATGTTCCTTTTTACGAGCAGAGCAGCTTGGGCGGAGCGCTTGTCATGCGGGGCTTTACCGAGGATCGGTTTATCGACCAGGGCGCGTGGACCGCCGAGTTCGAGGAGCGCATCCGCGTATTCCAGACGCATATTTATGGCGTGACGACGGATTGGCGCATCGATCCGTTCATCGCCGTGGGGCAGGTCTACGGTCAGGATGCGTCGATCGCGTCGCATCCCCAAGTGACGGGAGGGTTGGGATTTCGCGCTTGGGTCAGACCCAACGTGCTGGGACGCGTGGACGTCGCGACCGCCGGTCCGGGGCAGGGCTTAGAGACTTACGTCGAACTCGGCTACCCGTTCTGATTTCTGGCCAGCCAAGGGCTCGTGAAAGCCGATCCGCTCGCGGATGAGATAGCTGTCGCGGCCTTTCGATTCGAAATACGTCCGGACGAGAAGTTCCGCGATCAGTCCGATCCCGAAGAACTGGAACGCGATCACCAGCAGGATGAGCGCGATCAAAAAGACCGGGTTTCGATGCACATAGACGCCGTTATTCAGTTTTTCCCAGGCAGCCAGTGCCGTCAGGAGAAAGCTCATGCCGAGCAACGTCACGCCGGCACCGCCGAACACGTACATCGGTTTGGTTTGATAAGATTTATTGAACCAAACATAAATCATATCGAGCAGGACTTTAAAGACTCGGGCAATTCCGTATTTTGACACGCCCGCCGTGCGCGGGCGGTGGTGCACCTCGGCTTCCGCGATGCGAGCACCCATGTTTTCGAGCAGCGGGCAGATATAGCGGTGCATTTCGCCGTAAAGGCGCAGCTCTTTGATTACGCTGCCGCGGTAGACCTTCAGTGAGCAGCCTAAATCGTGAATTCGCGTGCCGGTGACTTTGCGAACGATGGCGTTCGCGATGAGGGAGGGGAGTTTCCGCCAGAAGAAGCCGTCTTGGCGCCTTTTGCGCCAGCCGGTGACCACGTCGTAATCCTCGCCCAGCATCTCGACCAGACGCGGGATGTCCTGCGGGTCATTTTGGAGGTCGGCGTCCATGGTGGCGATAATCTGGCCCGAAGCGTGTTGAATTCCCGCGTCGAACGCGGCCGATTGCCCGCAGTTTCTCAGCAGGGTGATGACCTTCAGAAAGGGGTGCGTTTTAGCTTTTTCCCTCAGAAGCCGGGAGCTTCCGTCTTTGCTGCCGTCATCCACCGCGATGAGCTCGAAATCGGGAAAGTGAGGGCGAATCGCCCGTTCGACTTCTTCGATGAGCCGCGGAATATTATCTACTTCGTTATAAATCGGGGTCACTATGCTCAGTCGGGTCGTCATCGCCCCGAATATAGCATTGTTTTTTGAAACTGACTGGTGGACAAACACAAATAATGTGCGGAATCGCCGGATTTACAATTAAATCGCGTTACGCTGGCTCCGGCTCTTCCGGTTCGTCGCTGACAGCGATGCTGGATGCGCTTGCTCATCGGGGCCCGGATGGTTTTGGGGCCTGGAGCCATGACGCAATGGGCGATTGGGTGACGCAGTTCGGGCATCGACGGCTTTCGATTATCGATATCGAAGGCGGGGCTCAGCCCATGGAAAGCTTCCGCACGGGCAGTGCGATCACGTTCAACGGCGAGATTTTCAATTTCCAGGAGTTGAGCGATTCATTGCGCGCAGACGGCGTCGAGCTCAAGACTCGAAGCGATACGGAGGTCCTGCTCGAGCTTCTCGTGCAAACCGATCTTTCTCATTCCCAAACGATTAAACGGGTCTTGAAGCGCCTCAACGGAATGTTCGCGTTCGGTTTTTGGGATACGCCGCACGCGCACCTTCTTTTGGCGCGTGATCGTTTCGGCATCAAGCCACTTTATTACGTGCTTTTAGGTGAGCAGGGGAGGGACGGTATCGCCTTTGCTTCGGAGCTCACCGCTCTATTGGAATTCGCGGAATGCGATTTCGACCGCCGGCTGGATCCCCAGGGGCTGACGGATTATTTTTTTCACGATTCCATTCCGGCGCCTTACACCGCGGTTCGCGGTATCCGAAAGCTCGGAGTAGGCGAGTATCTGTCATGGCAACCGGGAAAAGCGGCCCAAATCGAGCGCTATTGGAGCCCGAGCGAGATCACGATGACGGCGGCGACCCGGATCATCGAAGCGGATGAGGCCGAACTCTCGCGCGAATTGCTCGAAAAGCTCGATCGCGCGGTCGGTCGTCAGATGATTTCGGATGTGCCGGTAGGAGTGTTTCTGAGCGGAGGCATTGACTCCTCGGTGATTACGGCGCTCGCGGCCCGCCATTCGAGCTCGCCGATCGAGACGTTTTCAATCGGTTTCGAGGAAAAATCTTTTGATGAAAGCGAGCAAGCCAAGGCGGTTTCCGAGTTTCTCGGCACTCGTCACCATGTCGAGATTTTGAGCGAAGCCCGAATGATCGGCGAGTTGGATGAAACCTTGGGCCTGCTCGACGAGCCTTTGGGAGATGTCTCCATTCTGCCTACCTACCAGGTCGCGAAGCTCGCGCATCGGACCGTGAAAGTTTGTCTGGGCGGCGACGGGGGAGACGAGCTTTTCGCGGGCTATCCTTTTTATGGAGCGCATGTTTGGGGCGATCGTTACCGCAAAATTCCGGGTTGGATCCGTCAGTCGGTTTTGCGCCCGCTCGTGGGAAGCCTCCCGGTGCGCGACAGCTATCAGTCGTTCGAGTGGAAAGCCAAGAGGTTCACGCATCGTTTCGACGAGTCGAAGTTAAGACGGCATTTCCGCTGGCTCGCTTCAACGGATCTCACCGATTTGACGTCGCTCTTGCCGGTATCGGTTCAGCCGAGCTCGTTCGCGGCCTGGCGGGACGCGGAGGTGGATTCGCTCGATGGGCTGCTCAGGCTCGATCTCGGAACTTATTTGCCGGGCTCGGTTTTGACCAAGGTCGATCGCGCCACGATGGGCACTGGGGTTGAGGCCCGTCCCCCGTTCCTGGACAACGAAGTGGTGGAGTTCGCGCTGCGGCTGCCATCGAGCCTCAAGCTCAAGGGAGGCGTGACCAAGTACCTTCTGAAGAAGACTGCGGCATCGTTGCTTCCCGAGGAAGTGTTGCACCGCAAAAAACAGGGATTCAGCGTGCCGATTGCCCGTTGGACGCGCGGCGCTTTGAAAGCCCGGATCGCCGAGTCCGTGGAAAATTCGGAGCTTTTTCGTGCCGGCTTTTTGGATCTTCAAAAATTCCGGGAAATTTTGACCGAGCACGCCACATTTCGGAAGGATTGGGGTAAGACACTCTGGTCGTTTTACGTTCTGGATCAATGGTATCGTAAAAACTCCGGGCGCCTTCGGGCCCGGCTTTGAATATGAGAATTTTGGTTACCGGCGCGGCCGGTTTTATCGGAAACGAAGTCAGCCGGATCCTGCTTGAGGCGGGTGAGACCGTTTACGGCCTCGACAACCTGAACGACTATTACGAAGTCAGCCTCAAAGAGGCGCGTCTGGCTCGCCTGAAAGATCATTCGCGGTTCCATTTCGCGAAAATGGATATCGCGGATCATTCCGCGCTCAAAAAAGTTTACGATGAGGCGGCGCCTGATATCGTGGTGCATCTCGCGGCGCAAGCCGGGGTTCGCTACTCGGTCGAAAATCCGCATGTTTATGTTGAGGCGAACGTCGCGGGCCTGCTCAATTTGCTGGAGTGCGCGCGCGCCCGCAGGACGCCGCATTTTCTTTTTGCCTCCTCGAGCTCGGTTTACGGCGCGCGGGATGCTTCCAAGCCGTTTTCGGTCGATGATCCCGTCGATCATCCGATTTCCCTGTACGCGGCTACCAAGCGTTCCGGCGAATTGATGGCGCATTCCTACAGCCATCTCTTTGGCCTTCCGATCACCTGCCTTCGCTTTTTCACCGTTTATGGCCCGTGGGGCCGGCCCGATATGGCCCTTTTCAAGTTCACCTCCAAGATTCTTCGCGACGAGCCGATCGAGGTTTATAACCACGGCAAGCACAAGCGCGATTTCACCTTCATCGACGACATCGTGAGCGGCATTTTGCTCGTTCTCCGCGGCAAAGCTCCTTCGCCGAATGCGGCGCCGCGGGGCCCAGCCCAAAGCACCGCCCCTTTTCGGATTTATAACATCGGTCGGGGCCAGCCCGTGGAGCTGATGCGCTTTATCGAAGCGCTCGAAAAGAGCATCGGCAAAAAGGCCGATTGCCGCTACATCGAGGCTCAAAGCGGCGACGTGGACGCGACCTGGGCGGATGTGAGCGATCTGCACCGAGATTTTGGCTATGCCCCGCAAGTTTCGGTCGAGGAGGGTGTCGACCGCTTCGTGCGCTGGTATCGTGAGTATTATGCCCAAAGATGAGGTTTCGGCCGCGCGGCGCGATCCGTGGCGAATTTTGTTCTGGTTGCTGGCCGCCGCGCGTTTCCTTTCGTGCGTTCCGTTCATCGTCGATGACGATGAGGCGTGGTGGGTCGTCGCGGCGCGCGCGCTTCGCTCGCCGTTTGAGTATTATCTTCGCGCGGTGGACCATAAGCCTCCAGGCATCGTGTGGTTTTATTGGTTCGCGGATAAGCTTTTGTTTTTTACCCACGTCTTCTCGCGGGACCCGGTAGATCCGCGCATCATGCGGGCCGCCTTTTCGCTCTGCCTGATTGCCGGGGCGTTTTTATTGGGCCGGCTTGCCGTCTTTTTTTCCAAGCGCTCCGATCTCCGATGGGTCGCGGCCTCTTTCTTTCTGATCGCCTCGGTCGTGGCGACGCCCAAGCTCATGACGATCACGGCTGACGGGTTGATGATTCTATTCGTGATCGCTGCGTACGCGGTCGCGTTCACGAGCCGGCGGGCAGGAAAGACGATCATCGCCGGGGCGCTTTTAGGTTGCGCTTTGCTCGTGAAGCAGACCGGCGTTTTTTTCGCCCTGCCGATATTGATTGCCGGCTGGCCGAAGCGCTGGAGCGTACGCGAGATCGCGGGATTCGCGTTGGGTGCCTCGCTGGTCTACGTGCCGGCAGCCTTGAGTCTTCATCCGAGCGAATTTTTTTATTGGAATGTCAGCTATCCCCGGGAAGTCCTGACCCGCGCACGGAAGACCGCCGGGTTTGATGCCGATATGGCGATGCTGAGCAGTACGATCTCGGTTCTGGCCGCTTTGTTTCCGCTGGTTTTATTTGCGTTTCGGGCGCGCCTCGCGGCTTTCGTTAAGGATTTTCGGGTCTGGTGGTTATTGTCCGCGCTAGCGGGCACTTTTCTGGGCCGTGGATTGTTTCTGCATTATTTCCTGCTCCCGACGCCTCCTCTGGCGCTTCTTGCCGCGGATGGTTGGATGAATTTCCGGGAGGCCGGAGGATTGAACCGGTTTCTGCGAACCGGCGGGATGGCCTGGCTTGTGGGGGGCTACGCCTTTGCGGCATTCGTGGTGGGGCTGCCATTCTCCGGGCTTTTTTGGGGGAATGACCTCGCCTACTACCAGGCGGTTGGAGAAAAAACCCGGAGCCTGGCCTCGCTTCCCTCAGGAGGTCTCGAGCCGGTTCTGATCTGGGGCGGCACGACACTTCCGCTCACTTATGCCGGAACGACTTATTCCGGACGGTTTTTGATCCCGCGGTTTGCCGAGCCTCCTTACGATACGCCGTACACCCAAGGCATTTTTCATCGTGACCTCGATGAACGCTTTCCCCGAATTATCGTCGATTTGCACGAGCGGGGCGATAACCAGTTCAATAATCCGCTTTCGACGGACCCGTTTATCGCGGAGCGCGTACGCCATTATCGGATCTTCCTGGCTCCTGCCATTCCATGGGTCAAATTTTATTTGAGCCCGGAAATTCCCGCGGAGACCCTCGCGCGTACCGCTTTGGTTGAGGTGCCCGGGGGATTGGATGGCGCTTCGGCCCAAAAAGTGTACGAGGCTTATCCTCGGGCGCGTCACGAATGGGATCGATTTAAATCGGTCGCTTCTTTACCCGCCGCTTTGGCGCTCGACCGGGAGATGCGTGAGCAGGATTCCCGGAATTTGATCGATCAGCAGGGGTCCTCGGGAAGCGAGCTCGTTTTTCCCGAACGCTCTTTCTTGTGGTGGGCCCAGTCGGCGATCGTCGAACTTCAGCCCAAGTTTTATAAACTGGTCCCATAGAGTGTTCCTCATGGAAGTCTCTCGTCGACCTTTGGCTTAAGAATTGGACAGTTGGCGGCCCTATGAAACGCCAATGCCCAGATTCTGAGTGCTCTGCCAAAAACAGTGATCCGAAGAAAAGATCCTTCGTCCGGAAAGGCCGCTATTTCCGCCGCTCCGACGGCCAGTGGATCCCGCGTTACCAATGCCGCCACTGTCATCGCATGTTCTCTTCCGCGGCCCTTCTTCCGAACTTCCGCCAGAAGAAACGCCAACTGAACCATCGACTCGATCTCTTATTGGTCTCAGGAGTTTCTCGAAGACGCGCGGCGATTCTCTTAAAGATCAACCGAAAGACGGTCGCCCGGAAAGTTCGATTTCTCGCCGAAGAGGCGCGATTGGAGCAAAGCGCGTGGCTTGAGACTTTATCGAGCAGGCCCATTTCGAAAGTTCAGTTTGACGATCTTGAAACGAGCGAACACACCAAATGCAAGCCCCTGAGCGTTGCGCTTGCGGTTGAGCCGAAATCCAGGAAAATCCTTGGTTTTCAAGTATCCCAGATGCCTGCCCGAGGACATCTCGCAGAGATTGCCCGCCGAAAGTACGGCCCTCGGCCCGATCAGAGGGGCCAGGGCTGGGACGCGCTCTTTTCCTCTCTTAAGCCGATCGTCGCGCCCGATGCGGAGTGGACTTCAGACGAAAACCCTCACTACCCACGCTATCTTAAACGCCATCATCCGAACGCCCGGCATAACACTAAGAAAGGACGGAGAGGCTGCGTCACGGGACAAGGTGAGCTCAAAAGGGGCGGATTTGATCCCTTGTTTTCGCTCAATCACACCTGCGCGATGCTGAGAGCCAATCTTAACCGGTTATTTAGAAGAACCTGGTGCACGACGAAAACGAGAGAGGGGCTCATCGACCATCTCTCAATCTATGTTCGCTACCACAACCAGGTTCTCACCTCGTCATGCGCACTCTAGGGGGCCAGTTTA
>JARLHE010000062.1 GCA_031292385.1 Oligoflexia bacterium | reverse complement strand
AACGAGAACCGAAAGCGTCAACTCTCCGCTTTGCACCTGCGCTTCAACTTGCGGAAGCTCACGAAGCAGTCGCATTGAATCGATTCGGAGCTGCGCGGCGCTTTCGCTGTATCCCAACTCTTTGACGGCGTACTCGAACAGCGAGGAGTAACCTAGTGCGCAAAATAATTTCCGCGCTTCGATCTCGCGCAGGTGATGCAAGATTTCGGTCGTGAGGCGGGTTTCCTCGCGGACCAGGGATTTGGTTTGAGAGAGCAGGGCATCGTCAGACAGTTTTTGGATCGTCATGTGATCCGTATACACGATGATTTCTGAGGCCTCTGGTAGGTGCGTAGTAAAATGAATTTTGTGTTCTAAGAAAAAGAACGAACCCGTGATGAGTTTTGCGCGCCAGGAGGCAAATGCGTGTCTGCAATGCGGGGATCTGAGCGCGATCTCGAGCTCAAAAACTTGTGCTCTCAAAAATCGTCAAGGGATTTTTCTGGTCTTCCTATTTTCGGCGGATCGAATTGCGATCAGAAATACTCAGGGGTTGCCCGTTTGTCCGAAAGGAATTTTTGAATCGCGCTTCCGCGAATCATGCAGGTCGTGGCCTTGTATCTCTGAACATCAGCCGGAAGTCGTTGAAATCCGAGGTTCTCGTAAAATTCAGGTTCAATGTCCGAATACAAAAACAGAGTTGGCCGTTGATGCTTGTTTTCAATTTCAAAAATTACGGCTGAAATCAGCCTGGACGCGTGCCCCTGCTTGCGAAGTAGCTGAGGGGTTGCAATTGAGCCAATGCCAAACTGTTCGGAGCCAAAATCGTAAAGGATCAGTGAGCTCAGCAGTTTGGATTTGTTCTCTAGGACGTACCAAGTCCCCTTCATGTACTTGGGTGAGGTCCGGCAAGCATTGAGGTAATCCGCTTCCGATCCACCGTCAGCCCACGCCCCCGCGCTTTTTCGCGATCGACCGCGCGATCTCGGTTTGGGCCCGGCGGACTTTTTCCATCAGCGGACCGGCGGGGATTCCGCGGACCTTTCCGTGCTTGAACAAAACGCGGCCATCGACCATCGTCCAGCTCAGATGAGCCGGCGACGACGAATACACGACCGAGGACGCGATCGCCTCGGGGTCCTGCTCGTGACCGGCGGGGACGGCGTTCGTCGGAGTGTTGAGGTCGAGCGCGATGAGGTCGGCCTTTTTTCCGATTTCGATCGAGCCGATGTCATCCCACCAGCCCAACGCGCGGGCACCCGCGCGCGTCGCCATGTCGAGTACTTCCTGCGCGCGCATCGCTTTGGGGCCCGCACCTGGCTTATGTAGCAGCGCGGCCATGCGCATTTCGCGGAACTGGTCGAGGTTATTGTTGCAAGGCGCGCCGTCCGCGCCGAGCGCGACGTTCACGCCGCGTGCGCGCAGATCCGGAATATGGGCCAGGCCGGAGGCGAGCTTCATGTTCGAGCTGGGGCAATGCACGACGTGCGTGCCCGAGCGGGCAAGGATCCGCTTTTCGTTCGGCTTAAGCCAAATGCAATGAGCGAGCACGAGGCGTTCGGAGGTCATGCCGAGCTGGTGCAGGTATTCGATATTTTCGCAGTCGACGAGCTTTTTAACGAGCTGGATCTCTTTCAGGTTCTCGCTGGCGTGCGTGTGGATCAGCGCTTTTTGCTCGCGCGCCAGTCGCGCCACTTCCGTGAGCAGCTGTTCGGTGCACGAGATCACGAAGCGCGGGGCGTACGAGACGCGGATGCGGTCGTTCTCCGTGCCGTTCCAGCGCTCATAGAGCGCGCGTGCCTCGGCGAGCGCGTCGCGCGTGGGCTCGCGCAAGTCGGTGGGGGTGGTCTCCGGATGATCCATCAGGCATTTGCCGACACTGGCGCGGATACCCGTCTTGCGGACGACCTCGAAAATGCTCTCGGTGTGGCGCACGGTTCCCATGTCCAGAATACAGGTCGTGCCGCTCGAGAGCAGCTCATGGATTCCGAGCAACGCGCTCGCGCGCAAAGTCTCTTCGGTGTGCGCGGCTTCCATCGGCCAAATGCGGTTGGCGAGCCAGTCGAGAAGTTCGAGGTCGTCGGCCAGGTTGCGGAACAAGGTTTGGCAGAGATGGACGTGCGCTTGCACGAAGCCGGGCAGGATCGTGAGCCCGGTGGCGTCGATTTTCTCAACTCCTTTTGGAAAACGTGTCGGCGCTTTTTTGGTGATCGCGTCGATCTTGCCGTTCACGATCCGCAAATGGGCTTTGAGCGCGCTCGGGGAGGCGGAACGCCCCGAGCCTTGAAGATAGAGGGTGCCGCCTAGCACCCATTTTTCGCGATTTGGGGACGGCTTCATTTCTGGAGGAAATCGGAGGTGAAGGCTTCGGGGAAAAGCTTTCCGAAGGTGGTGCTTCGCATTTTGAACTCAGGCGTGTCGATCGCGAGGTTCGCGGCATGAATGGGAATGGAGGCGGGGGCGAATTCCGCGATGACCTGCCGGCAAAAACCGCAGGGCGGCCATGGGTTCGGGGCGTCCGTGATCACCAGGATTTCCTCGATCTCGATTTGGCCGAGCTCGCTGATGGCTTTCTGGATGGCAACCCGCTCGGCGCAGTTGGTGCCGCCGTAAGATGAGTTTTCGACATTGCAGCCGCCGAAAACCTGGCCGCCTTTGACCCGGATCGCGGCTCCGATCTTGTGGCCGCTGTAGGGGCTGTAGGAATTCAGGCGCGCCCGGCGGGCGGCATCGAATAACGCCTTCAGGGCAGCGGTCATCGCCGGGCTCATGGATTGTTTTCCGTGAGCGCGTGCGCGCGGTTGGGGACGTCCGCAACCGACTTGGTTTTCACGAGGCGCGGAATCGCGAGAGTCATGAGGCTGTGGAGCTTTTCCACGCCGAGCCGCGAATTTTCGATCACTTCTTGATGGGAAAGCTTGCGGGGCGACAGACCGGCGGCGAGATTCGTGATGCAGCTCACGCCCGCGACGCGAACGCCCAGGTGATTGGCGGCGATGCTTTCGGGAACGGTGGACATCCCGACCGCATCCGCGCCCAAGGTGCGGAGCATGCGTACTTCCGCCGGAGTTTCGTAAGTAGGTCCCAGCAGTCCGCCGTACACGCCCGAGTGGACCGGCATCGAAAGTTCCTCCGCGCAGCTCGAAAGTACGTCAAGGCAGGTTTTGCTGTAGGCTTCCGAGAGGTCCGGGAAACGCGGGCCGAGCTTGGCGAGGTTCGGGCCTTTGAGCGGATTATCGCCCATGAGATTCAAATGATCGTTGATCAGCATCAGATCGCCCGGGCGATAGCGCGTATTGATTCCGCCGGCGGCGTTCGTGAGGACGACGGTGTGAATGCCAAGCGCGCAGATCACGCGCGTGGGGAGCACCACTTCGTCCATCGAGTAGCCTTCGTAGAGGTGGAAGCGGCCCTGCAGAAAAACGGTGGGCACGCCGTGAAAAGTTCCGAGAATCATTTTGCCGGCATGGCCTTCGACCGAGGTGCCGTGAAAGTGGGGAATGTTGGTGTAGGGAATCTCGACCGCGTCGGTGGCTTCGGCTGCGAGCGATCCAAGGCCCGAACCGAGGATGATTCCGACCTGGGGCCGAATGGAGCTGTGGCGTTTGATCGCCTGGGTGATCTCGTTGATTTGCTGATAAATGTTGGCTGACATAATTATATTTCCAAGGTGTATAGCACAGGTTGTTGTTTCACGAATTTTTAGAGCTGGTCAAGAATGAGTTGCGGTACGGTTTTTCGGGCCCCGCCGATGGTGAGGGCCGCAAGGTACCTCTGTTCAAGGTCTCGTAATAATTCGGAATTCGAGTAATGCACGGTGACCAGGTCGTCGTTTTTCTCGACGTGCGCGCCCAGTTTTTTGTGAAAAACGAGGCCGACCGCGGCGTCGATCGGGTCCGCAGCGCGGTGCCTTCCGGCCCCCAGATCGACCAAAATGTTGCCAATCGCCTCCGTATTCATGCCCGTGATGTAGCCGCGGCGCGGGCTTTTCCAGGTCGTCGTGTGCGGAGCCTTCGGGAGTTTTTCGGGATGGCGGATTTGGTCGACGGATCCGCCTTGGGCCTCGACCATTTCCTCGAATTTTTTCCAGGCGCTGCCATCAACGAGCTTGGCGTGGGCGAGCTTTCTGCCCGAGGCCAGGGTCTTCGTGATCTTTCCGAGCTCCAGCATATGGGCGCAGAGCTGGATGGTCAGCTCTTTCAGGTCGGCGGAGCATCCTTGGTCGGCTCTTTTTCCCTGGGCCGGGCGGAGCAAGTCGATGCATTCGGCGATTTCAAGCGCGTTTCCGCCGGTGCATCCTAAAGGCTGATTCATGTTGGTGAGCAGCGCTCGGCAGGGGAGGCCCATTTTTCCCGCGACTTTGATCAGATCGCGCGCGAGCCTTTTCGCGTCTTCTTTCGTTTTCATGAAGGCGCCCGAGCCGACTTTTACGTCCATCACGAGCGCGTCCGTGCCTTCGGCCAGTTTTTTCGAGAGAATCGAGGCGACGATCAGGGGATTGGATTCGACCGTCGCGGTGACGTCTCTCAGTGCGTAAAGCTTGCGATCGGCCGGCGCGATTTGCTCGCTTTGGCCGATGATCGCGCAGCCGACTTCGGAAAGAATCTGTTTGAAGCGATCGGGAGTGAGCTTGACTAAAAAGCCGGAGATGGACTCCAGCTTGTCGATCGTCCCTCCGCTATGACCCAGCCCGCGGCCCGCCATCATGGGCACCTTGAGCCCGCAAGCCGCCGCGAGCGGCGCCAAGATGATGGAAACCTTATCGCCCACGCCGCCGGTGGAATGCTTGTCGACTTTGACCCCGGGAATGGACGAGAGATCGTGACGGATGCCGCTGTTGAGCATCGCGCGAGTGAGCGAGACGGTTTCATCGAGCGTCATGCCGTTCAGGTAGACGGCCATCAGAAAAGCGGAAGCCTGGTAATCGGCGACGGCGTTCGTGCCGAGCCCCATAATGAACGAGCTGATTTCCGCGTCGGTGAGCTCTTCGCCGTCCCTTTTGCGGGCAATCGTTTGAGCGGGGTTGGTGATCGCGCTCATTGTGAAAAGCCCAGCTCTTTGAGGAACGAGACGCCCGCGAGCGGGGTCGGCGTTGCCTGGCCGAGCAGCGCCTGCGCGGCGGTCGCGCCGATGTCGGCAAAGGAGTTCCGGATTCCGAGATCCACCGGGGTCGGGCTTTTTTGCGCCGGGGAGTAAGCGAGAATCGGGATGTATTCGCGCGTATGATCAGTGCCGTGAAAGGTCGGGTCGTTTCCGTGATCGGCTGAGATCAGGATGAGATCGCGGGCGGTGAGGCGTTTCTTGATTTCCGGAATCGCGCGATCGAACTCTTCGAGCGCCAGCGCGAAGCCCTTCACGTCGCGGCGGTGCCCGTAAAGCATGTCGAAATCGATGAGGTTGCAGAAAATGAGGCCTTTTTTCTGCTGCTTCAGCTGCTCGAGCAGAACCTTGATCCCGTCCGTGTTGCCGGCGGTGTCGATGTTTTTGTCGATGCCCTGCCCGGCGTAGATGTTCGAGATCTTGCCGATGCCCAGGACCGGGATGCTCGCCGAGCGCAAATGGTCGAGGTAAGTGGGCTGCGACGGAAGCTGTGCGTAGTCCTTGCGGTTGTAAGTGCGCTTGAAAGGGACGCCCTTGGATGGGTCGCCGACGAACGGACGGGCGATGATTCGCCCGAGCTTCAGTTCGTCGCCGATGATGCGCGCGGATTTGCAGATCTTGTAAAGGCGCTCGAGCCCGAATGCCTGCTCGTGGGCCGCGACCTGCCAGACGCTGTCCGCGCTCGTGTAGAGGATCGGCTTGCCCGTGCGCATATGTTCTTCGCCGTATTGAACGATGATTTCGGTGCCGCTGGCGGCGCAGTTGCCGAGCACTCCGGGCAGGTCGTTTTCCTTGACCCAGCGATCGACGATTTCTTTCGGAAATCCTTGCGGGTAGGTCGCGAACGGCTGGTTGACGACCAGGCCCGCCATTTCCCAATGGCCGGAGGTGGTGTCTTTGCCGCGCGAGAGCTCAAGGGCGCGTCCGAACGCGCCTTCGCCGTTTCCTGGCTGGCAGCCGGAAATTCCTTCCATCGAAGTGATGTTGCCGAGTCCCCAGGCCGCGAGATTCGGAAGCGAGAGTGTGCGGCCCTCGCTGGATTTGAAACTTCGCGAGAGGTTTCCCAGCGTGTTGGAGTTGCGGTCGCCATAGACCGTGGCGTCGGGAAGCTCGCCGGCGCCGACGCCGTCCAGGACAATAAGAATCACTCGATCAAATTGAGCAGTCATTAGTATGTTTCTCTAGTAGTTGTGTCGTCTAGTACGATCGATACGCTGGCCGAAGCGCCGATTCGGCTTGCGCCGGCTTGGATCATTTGGAGCGCGTCTTCGCGTGTGCGGATGCCGCCCGAGGCTTTCACCCCCATCTCCGGCCCGACCGCTTTGCGCATGAGTCGCACGTCCGCGACGGTCGCTCCGCCGGTGCTGAATCCCGTCGATGTTTTGACGAATGCCGCGCCCGCCGCTTTCGCGAGCGCGCAGCCCGCGATTTTCAGCTCGTCGCTGAGAAGAGCCGTTTCCAGGATCACTTTGACCGGCCAAGGCCGGGAAGCGTCGACGACCGCGCGGATGTCCGCGTAGGCGGTTTCATAATCCTTCGCTTTGAGCGCGCCCAGGTGAATGACCATGTCGATTTCGCGGGCGCCGTCGGCGATCGCCTTTTGGGCTTCGAAAACCTTGCTTGCCGTCGAGCATGCGCCCAGAGGGAATCCGATCACGCTGATGGGGACGGTTTTGGACCCTTCCAGCAGCCGTGCCGCCAGCGGGATATAAGAGGAGTTCACGCAGACCGTGGCGAAGTGATGCTTGCGGGCTTCTTCGCAAAGTTTTTCGATTTCGGCGGGAGTTGCGTCCGCTTTCAGGAGCGTATGGTCGATTCGGGCAGCCAGATCTGACGCGGTCAGGCGAGCTGCGGTCGTGTCGGTATCCTCAAGCTTTTCGCGAAGCTCGGCCCGAACTGCACTGACAAGATTGTCGACCAGACGAGAAAGCTCGACCATTCTAGTTTTCAACTGCTACTTTTTACTTGAAGTGTCAAGTCGGTTTCGTTAACCTAAGCAATAAGGAATGAAGAGCGCAAAGAGCGCTTTTCAGCGAACTCGGATCCATTTTCTAGGAAATTTCGAGGAAACTCGCAGCCCGCGCGTAAATTTTCGATCAGTTCGATACAGCGCGATTATTAAATTTTTGGAGACCATCGGCTTTTTCATCTGCCATGGGTAAGGTTTTGGGAATTTTGGGATCATCTACATTGCTAAAAGGCTTTAAAGGGCCAAAAGGGTTTCACCCCACAATGTTTTTTATATCTCTGACTCAGGAACAAGTTTGGCGCTATTCGACGAGTTTCGACTCGCCGACCGCGCAGGCGTTTGTTCGACCTACTCGTTTTTTATAGATGCCGCTGGTTTCCCTAACTAGGGAGACTTTTTCATGTCAACAGAACTCATTATCAACGCGTCGCTACCTGAAACCCGTATTGCGCTTCAGGAAAACGGCGAAATCCAGGAGCTGCTCATCGAGCGTGCTTCCGGCAAAGGAATCGTAGGAAATATCTATAAAGGCCGCGTGACCCGCGTCCTTCCCGGCATGCAGGCCGCGTTCGTGGACATCGGTCTCGAAAAGGCCGCATTCCTTTATGTGGACGATGTTTTCGTTCACTCCCATATCTGGGAGGCCGAGGAAGACAGCGAAGTCGAGGTTGAAGCCGAACCCGCTTCTTCGGAGCAAGCCATTGCCGTTGCCGCTACCGAGTCCAATGCTGCTTCGAATTCGGAAGCGAGCGCTCCCGAGGCGGCTCAGGCATCCGGACATGAGGCTGAGTCGGGCGTCGATATCGATGCGCTTCACGATCAGGCCGCCGCTGAGCTCGGCGAAGCGGAAGTCGATTCCGAGTACGAACTCGATGACGAAGACGAAGGTGAGGATGACGGCGAGCCGGTGGGAATGGGCGCCGGACCTGACTCGGGCTCGTCCGATGACGAGGGCAACGGCAATCAGGAGCAGCCTCAAGGCACGATTGCTCCGGAAAGCGAAGGCGGTTCCGGTGACTCGACTGAAAATGTCGATGCGGCCGCGACCGGCTCTTCCGAGTCGAGAGAGTCCCGTGGCCAAGGCCGGGATGGCGGTCGTCGCCGTCGTCGCGGGCGAGGAGGGGCTAAGACCCGCCGTGGTAGCGGCGGAGCACATCCGCGCTCCGAGGGGCAAGGCCAAGCGGGCGCGAACGAAGAGATTCCTGAAAACATGCAGACCGAGCTGAGCGATGCCGGCGAGATCGGTGATTCCGATCGCGCCGCGATGGTCGCTCAACACGGCGAAGCGAACGTCGCTGCTCAAGGCGGCGCCAGCGCCGTTGAAGGCGAGGGACGTCCAACCGAATCCCGTGCGGGCGGAGCCGTTCGCAGCGGTTCCGGCGGCGGAAGCAAGAAGAGCGAGTTCAATCAGCCCCGTTCACGCGATCGCCGCGTGCGCCCGAAGCAGAGTACGCGCCCGAGCCGCGCGAACGTGAACATCCAAGACCTTTTGAAAGAAGGCCAGGAAGTCATCGTTCAGGTCGCGAAAGACCCGATCGCCACGAAAGGCGCGCGTTTGACCTGTCATTTGAGCTTGCCCGGCCGCCATTTGGTTTGCATGCCGACGATCGATCATGTCGGCGTTTCCCGTCGCATCGAACGCGATGACGAGCGCCGCAAGCTGCGCGAATACGTCGAGCGCTATCGCCCCAAGAACCTGGGCTTCATTGTTCGTACCGCCAGCGGCCGCAACAATTCCGAGCAGCGCATCAAGCAAGACATCGAATACCTGACCCGCATCTGGAACGAGATCCGCGAAAAGGTCGCCTCCGTCGCGGCTCCCGCGCTGGTCTATGAAGATTTGAATTCCGTGCTGCGCGCGATTCGCGACTGGGTGACCGATGAAATCGACAAGATCGTGGTCGATTCCCGTTACCACCATAACGAGATCCTGCGTTTCGTTTCGCATTTCATGCCGTCGCTCAAGCAGAAGGTGGAGCTCTATCACGGCGATATCCCGATTTTCGACGCGTATAACGTTTCGACCGAGCTTTCCCGCGCGCTCGAGCGCAAGGTTTGGCTCAAGTCCGGCGGTTACCTGGTCATCGACCAGGCCGAGGCGTTGGTCGCTATCGACGTCAATACCGGCCGCTTCGTCGGCAAGAAGAATCTTGAGGATACTATTCTCAAGACCAATCTCGAAGCCGTTCAGGAAATCGCCTACCAGCTGCGCTTGCGCAACTGCGGCGGCATTATCATCCTCGATTTGATCGACATGGAAAAGGAAGAGAACAAGCAACGCGTTTATCGCGCGCTTGAAGAGGCGCTCAAGAAAGACCGCGCCCGTCCTTCGATCCTGAAGATCTCCGAGCTTGGCCTGGTCGAAATGACCCGCAAGCGGACCCGCGACACCATGGTGCGCGCGCTTTGCGAGTCTTGTTCGCATTGCGAAGGCCGCGGCTTCGTCAAGAGCAAGCAAACGGTGTCTTACGAAATCTTGCGCGAAGTGGAGCGTGCGGGCATCGAGCGGGGCATGACGAAGGTCTTGATTCAGGCTCATCCGGACGTGATCGATATTCTCGCTATCGACGAGCGCGAGACGATGGATCAGCTGGAGCGCCGCTATCGCAAACAGATTTATCTGCAGGCCGTGATGGATTTCCATCCGGAGCAGTTTGAAGTCACGGGCGACAAGCAAGAAGGCGTCCGTGTCGGCGCAAGCTCGAGCTCGCAACCGGCGCAGGAGCGCGGGCGCGAGGCTCGCGAAGGCGGCCAAGAGCGCGATCGTGAACGCGGGGGACGCAGGGATCGCGATAGCCGCGATCGTGAACGCGGCGGACGTGACCGCAACCGGAATCGGGATCGTGACCGCCAGCAGCGCGGGCCGGGTGGTCCGCGTCCGATGGTTCAGGGATCCGGACTCCAGATTCAGACCCAAAGTGCCGCGGTGCAAGCCGCTCAAGGCCAAGCAGCGGGAGCTGAGCAAGATCTCGATGCGCAACCGAAGTTCGACGCCCAGGCGGCGAATGGCCATGCCGATTACGAAACGCAGCCATCCTTCTCGGAGCAAAGCGCGCCTCAGGCTTCCGGCTCTGGGCATGATGATTTCGAGGAAGAAGATCGTCTTGCCTTCCAGCGCGCGCAGGCCGCGCAGGATGCGGCACTTGCCAAGCTCCGCGCGGGCGGGCACGCCGCGGTGGCGGATGGAAATCGCGGCGGACATGGTCCCCGCGGCCAACGCCCGAGTGGCGGCGGCGGCGGTGCAGGCCGAAATGATCGCGATCGCGGTGGCCGTCGGCGGCGCGGTCGTCGTGGCGGCACCCAGGGCCAAGGGTTTAATCAACAGCGCGGCGGTTTTGAGTCAGGTCCGCGCGTTCCCGGCCAAGGTGCACCTGTGAGCGCAGCTCCCAGGGCTCGAGATACGGGCAGTGCAGGCGATGAGGGGGGCTCAAGCTCCGCTCCCGCTTCCTCGTCGGATGGGCAGAACTCTTCCGCGGAATGAGCTCGGATTCGACTTTCAAGCTTCGGCTGAAGATCGCTCGCAAGGTTCGGGTCGAGGACCAGAAGCTTTCTCGGGATGATTTCTCGAGCTGGCTTTGGGCTCAGTTCCAAGACTCGGGCCTGCTCGGGATTCACGAAGGCACGATGCTCAGCGAAGACGCTGCCGAGCAGGGGCTTGAAACCGAGAGCTGGACCGTTGATGCGGGAGAAGCTCCGCGCGAGCGTGACTGGATCGAAGGGCAGGACCGAACCGAGTCCGAGCTTTTCTTTGACACCGAGGCTTCCGCTCAAGCGGCGGCGAAGGAGCTTGCGCGCCTGACCGATGTCGAAATCGGAGAGATCGCCGAGCAGCCCCAGGAAGACTGGGATGCGAAGTGGAAAGCGTCGTTTCTCGGAGCGGAGAACGGCTTTCAGGTGCCTCCGTTTTGGCATATCCTTCCCCCTTGGGTGACTCGCGAGTTCGCGGGCGAGGTTGTCTTGAAGATCAATCCGGGCGCGGGATTCGGCACCGGCACGCACGAAACCACGCAGCTTTGCCTGGAGAGCATCGGAGAGATTTCGCGCAAGCGATCGCTCGCTTTGAGGCCGGTTCTTGATTTCGGCAGCGGCTCGGGAATTTTATCGATCGCCGCCGCCCTCTTGGGCGCGAGAGTGGACGGAGTGGAAATCGATCCCCTGGCCATCGACAACGCGGTTGAAAACGCCGCGATGAACGGAGTTTCCGATCGTGTTTCGTTTTCGAAAACATTGTCGTCGGCGCGTAGCTCTTACGATCTCGTGATCGCTAATATTTTACGTCCCGTTCTCATCGAATTTTCGGATGACCTGGTCGCGCGAATGGCGCCCGGAGCGTCGCTCGTGCTTTCGGGTTTGATTGAGCGGGATGTACCGGAAGTTCGCGAGCGTTTCTCGGCATTATTGGGCGGGTTGAAGCCGCTCGAGCGGGAGCTTGGGGAATGGCGGGCGCTCGTTTGGACGAAGGGGTAGGATTCGGGTAGCGGGCAGCAGAATCAGGCATCAGGCAGCCGTACCGGCATCAGTTTTCTGTACCGGTACGGGCAGCGGTTTGAGTTTGCAGTCTCGGTGGAGCTGCACGGCTAATTGGTAACTTCTGAAATTCTTGAGCATAAATTTGGGCTCTCCTTGTTTTTGGTTTTTTAAAAAATTCACGTCTCGCTCGGGCGTGGACGTGAATTTTT
>JARLHE010000061.1 GCA_031292385.1 Oligoflexia bacterium | reverse complement strand
GGCTCTTCATCAAAACGAGGGGCATGACCGGTTTTGTTAGAATTGAGTTGCTTACACTTAATTTTAACGAAAGGTCCCAGCCATGCCCGAGCGGCAGTTTATCACCCCGATTCCGGGGGTCAAAGTCTATGAGATGTTCGAGGTCAGTTTAGCTGTCATTTTAAAGGCTTCGGCTGAAATTCCAAGCAATCAGCAATGCCCCAGATGCCAGGCCACAAGGCTCAGGAACAAAGCTTACGTCGTTCGCGAACTCAAACACGCTGTTTGGGGAGGCAAGGTCGTTTATCTTCATCTGCGCATTCCTAAACTCCATTGCCTGCAGTGTAGGCGTTACTTCATGCTCCCCGTGCCGGGAATATTGCCCAAGAAGAGGGCCACGGAGCAATTTAGGCTCGAGGTCTTTCATCTGCATCATGGCGGTCTTACCCAGAAAAATCTTTCGATCACGCACTCGATCGCCACGGCAACGGTCGAGCGTTGGTACCACGACTTTGTTGCCTACCGGGTAAAAGAGCTTGAGGGGCGTCAGTGCCCTCTCGTCATGGGTATCGATGAGCATTTCTTTAGTCGCAAAGACGGCTACGCCACGACCTTTGCCGATCTCAAAAATCACAAAGTCTTTGATGTGGTTCTCGGACGTTCAGAAGAGAGTTTGAAGGCCTATTTAAAGCGTTTAAAGGGCCGAGAGCGCGTTCAGGTCGTGGTGATGGATTTGTCGGAGACCTACCGAAGTATCATTCAAAAATACTTCCCGAACGCGATGATCGTAGCCGATCGTTTTCATGTTGTGAGGCTGCTCAATCATCACTTTCTGAAGGTCTGGGGAATGCTTGACCCGGAAGGCAGAAAAAACCGCGGGCTCTTGAGCCTCGTGCGTCGTCACGAATGCAATCTGAAGCCTGAGCAAGTTCCCAAGCTTCAAAACTATTTCGATAAGACGCCAGGACTTGAGCCGCTTTATCGCTTCAAGCAAGACCTGATGCAGTTGCTGCTGAAAAAACACCAGAAGCGAATCGAGGCCAAGCAACTGATTCCGCAGCTTTTGTGGCACATGAACGAGTGTTTGGAGAGCCCCTGGGAGCCGCTCAAAGTCTTTGGTCAGACGCTCAGGTCCTGGCTCGAGCCGATTGTTCGTATGTGGCGCTTTACGAAGAGCAACGGAATCACGGAAGGGCTGCACACCAAGATGGAAATGATCTCAAGGCGAGCATTTGGATTTAGGAATTTTAAAAACTACCGGCTCAGAGTGATTGCACTGTGTGGGTGGGATGGAGTATTTGCGATCAGAACTTGATTCGCTGCAAAATCGACATGCCCCACGTAATGGGGAAGAGCCCCTACTTTTAAATGGTCGGGGTGACAGGATTCGAACCTGCGACCTCTTCGTCCCGAACGAAGCGCGCTAGCCAAGCTGCGCTACACCCCGACACTGGTGGGACTCTCTGAAGGCGCCAAATTAGGCGAATCCGCCCGCGAAGTCAAATCTGCCTGGTCGCCTTTTATTGGGTGAGGGTTTGAAAGCTCAACGTAAACCAGGCGAGCAGCAGGGCGATCAGAAGCAGGCTGAGAATCCAGCCTTTGAAGAAGCTCTTATTGGGCGGAAAGACTGAATAATAGGAGCGAAACAGAAAGTTGGGGTTGCCGCCCTCCCAGACCGCGCGGAGCTTGGGAAAGGCGTCGTTTACCGTGGTTTGCAAGACCGATTCGCCCCAGGCGGCCGTGGCTTCGGAGGGGGCGGCAGGGCCCCAGTAGCCTGAGACTTTCTTCTGCCAGCGGTCCAAAAGGCGGGTCCAGCGGGAGCCGGTCTTCGATCGGGCTGGCAGCGTGGCCGGATCGGCGCCCTGGGCGGGCAACGCTTTGAGCGCCAGCGCGACTGAGGTATCGCGTCGGCCGCCGTGCTCGACCGGGTCGGGCCAGAGGGGGGATTCCATCACGCGGCTCGCGCTCACTAAGCCGGAGATCACTGAAACCAGCGTCGGCTTGGCTCGACCGGATCTACCTCCCAGCCATTCGTAAGCCATCGAAAAGGGGCCCCGGCGCGAGATGATTTTTCCGGCTTCTTCGATCGCTGTGAGCTGCCTCGGGTCGACATTCCCGGAAAAGCACACGAAATGCCCGAATCCCGCGCTTTCGAGCGAATGGCAGGCATCGACCAGCCAGTCTCTCAATACGTGCCCGCGCACGGTAACGGCGGTGCGGGTGGTTACGGATGAAACGCTGAGCGGCGCGGTCGGCATGAGGACGCCAGTCCAGCCGGGAAGCTCGCGCTCGAGCCTTTCGGCGGCGAGGGTGCAGAGGCGTTCGGCTTCGAGGCAGTCGAGCCCCAATGGAAGATGCGGGCCGTGGTCTTCGAGTCCGCCGACGGGGAAGAAGAAAACCGTCTGCTGTTTCGGCAGCCCCTCGAGCGTTTGCGCGGAGATCCGTGAAAACTCTTGTGGCATCGGCTTATTTCCCCTCGATGCGAAGTAGTTTTCTCGCGTTTTCGCCGAGGATCAAATCGGCGTCCTCATCGCTCATCAGCCCCATTCGCACGCATTCGCGGATGCGCTCCAGGCCGATGGCGATATTGTTCCCGACCAGGGGCCAATCGCTTCCAAATAAAATTCTTTCCGGGCCCATGCGACGAACCGCCTCGCCGATGACTTCCGAAGGCTGCCAGGACGTATCGACGTAGACGTTGGGGTATTCGATTGCGAGATTCATCGCGACACCCGGCGCGTGCCAGTTCATGTGCGCGAGAACGAACGGGGTTTTCGGAAATTCCTTGAACCAGGGAGCATAAAGCGAGGCCTCGCTGAGCGACGAGTCTTTGAACAAGAGCGATGAATGCATGCAGCCGGTGTGCAAGATCACCGGAAGGCCTTGCTCGGTCGCGGCTTTCAGGAGTTTTTTGTAGCGGGCCGAGTCGGGCCCCTCGCCATCGGCTGCGGGGTGGATCTTCAGGGCCCGCGCGCCTCGGCCGACCAAGGCTTTCAGAGTCGCAACGGGCTTCGGGGCGTCTTTCGGCACATAAGCCACCGGAAGCAATCGCTCGTCCCGCGCGCAGACTTCGAGCACGAAATCATTCGAGACGGTCGGAGGGTGGGGGATGACGAGCGCCACATCGACCTCGTTCACATCCATCGTTTCCAGCAGATCGTCGGTCGTTGATTCAAGCAAAAGGCCCGAAACCGGCGCGACCGCGCTGACCTCATCCAATCCGCGGCGAAGCGGGTCGGGAAGGTGACGGATCAGGGTGCCGCTTTCATGGAGATTTTCCAGCGCCGGCCGAAGCCAGGCGCGGACGGTTTTTCGAAGCTCATTCGAAACGGGCAAGAACTTTTGCGCCGTATCCGGAAAGACATGGGTGTGAAAATCGATGACGAGCGAGGCCATTCATTTATCCTTCCCTTCTTAGACTATCTGGCATCGATAACTTTCGCTATGATCTGGCTATGCGAACTGCTCTTTTTACCGCTCTTTTCGGAACAGTGCTGGCCTGGGGGGTGGGGACACGGTTTTTGGACCTTTCCCTGGAGGATGTCGGGTTATGTATTTTGGCGGCACAAATCGCGGGCCTATTGGCGCTCCTCTTCACCCTGAGAGCCGAGAAAAATCCGCTGATCCGGCGGTACTTGATGAACCGCTCGCTGAAAACCTGGGGAGTTTTCCTGACCCTTTATTTCGGAACGATTCTTTGGATCGCGCCGGTCATGCGGAATCTTCATAACTGGCTTTGGCTGACCGCGCCACTTATGCTGACCGATGGGTTTTGCATCCTGATTTTCGGACCCATTCAAGATCGCTGGGTTCGTCACGATCAACGCCGTGCAGCAATTCGGGCGCTTAAGTCGTAAAAGAGTTTTCTCGTCCGTCCGCCGGTGTTATAAACGAGAGCATATATGAGTTCCAATATCACCAGTATGAACGCACCGCGCACGCAACCGTCCTATCCCGGAGACTATGATGGAAACATCGTGGGCCTTTGGCTGCGAATCGATCCGATCCGCTGGATCGCGGGCGTTTTGGCTGGAGCCTTTGGTGGGGCAATCG
This sequence comes from Oligoflexia bacterium, assembly GCA_031292385.1. Lineage (GTDB taxonomy): Bacteria > Bdellovibrionota > UBA1018 > UBA1018 > UBA1018 > JARLHE01. The sequence goes on along the minus strand of JARLHE010000061.1, from coordinate 72,012 downwards.
CTTTGGCGGTCGCGATGGGAATTTCCCAGTCGGCGGGCAAAGAGCTCTGGTTCCCCGCAAAGCTCATGTCGACTCCGATTTTGGGCTCGGTCGGCACTGATAATCGCATCGGAACCGGTCTCATCGTCGGCCTTTTGGTTTGGGAAGCGATTTGCGTTTTCTGGGGCTTCGTTTACTCGCACTTTGTCGCGACGAATTCGCCGCGCGCGCTTCTTTCAATGGGGCTCGTTTGGGCGTGCTTTCTCTGGATTTTTAACTGGAATCTTTACTTCCAGTCTTTTTTGCCGATTCGCTGGGCCTCGGTGCCTTCGTCAGTGGTCTTTTTGCTTTGCTTGATTTACGGCCTTTCGCTCAGCTCGGTTGCCGGCTTTGAGCGCATTTTCCGTCGGTCATAAAAGCCCAATCGATCAAGACGATCGGTTGCGCCGTTCCATTTCTTCGGCCGCGGCCTGATACTTGTCGTGCAGTTTTTCGATCGCCTGGTCCTGGTTTTTTTTATAGTTCTCGACCCGCGTGCGTTCGTGTTCGCGTAATTGCTCGAACTCCTTATGTTCGGAGTCGCGCTCGGCATCCGCCATTTTTTGATGGCTCTTCACGAGCTCGGCGAGTTCTTTATCTTGGCGTTCTTTGATGTTGGAAAGCTCGACCTTATAAGCTTTTTCGACGCCTTCCGCCTGTTGCTCTTGCTCGTGCCGCAGGCTTTCGAGGTGCTTGGCGTGATCGTCCTCGAGTTTTGAGACTTCGGCGGCTTGTTGCGCGCGACGCTGGTCGAGATAGGCTTGGTAGCGTCGTTCGTCGTCTGCGCTCGTTGCCTGAAAGCTTCGTACGTCCATGGCCCCTCCCTTGCCTTAGTTTAGCCGCACCGCAGCCGGCCGGACAATCGGCAGAAATTGCCTAAAATTTAGGTTAGAGATGATCCATGTACGGGCATGCGCTGATTGAGTGTATCGGGATCAAGTTTTTGGCCGAGGCCCAGGCGGAGCGCCTGAGGCATGGTCCGGGTATGGAGGTTCTGCGCTATCTTTCGCCTCGGCGATGGGCCGGGCCGCCTTCATTCGAGTTCAGGCTCGAGGTTCTGGTCGCGAGCGAGCCGGTTCCGGAGCCCGCTGCTGCCGTGATTCGCGCCTTTCCGGATGAAGCGGTCGTGATTCGTTCCTACGAGCGTGCGCGGCCGATCGATCGATCGGCTCTTTTCATGCCGCTTTTGGCCCGCGCGATCCCCAAAAAAATTGAACGCCCTTCCGTTCGGCGGATCGTCGATCAGCGCGATCTCGAGCTCGTCAACCGAACGCATCTTGGCGACGATGCCGTCAGGGCGGGGATTCTTTCCGAGCCTCGTATCCGCGCGTTTTTCATCGAACGCGAGGGTCAGGCGATCGCGTCGGGCGCGATCGTGATGAGCGAATTAAAAATCGCTTACATCGCGGATATGTTCGTGGTTCCGGGATTTAGGGGCCAAGGCTATGGCCGCGCGATTTTGAGCGCTTTATTGGCCGAGGCCGGCGATTCGGGCGCCGAACAGGCAATCCTTCTGCCTTCGCCCCAGGCGCGCAAAATGAAATTTTACGAAAACGCGGGATTCCGCCTCGCGGGCGGGCTCCGGGTGGTTCACTTGTTGCCGCGCGCTCTTTCGAGCATTTTGGTCGTTGATCGACCTTCGACGTAGGGGAGCGATTTCACTTTCCCGCCGCTGGCCAATACGTCCTGGGCGCCGCGGATGGATTCGGGCTTCCAGTCGCCGCCTTTGACCAGGAAATACGGCTTCAATTTGCGGATCAGCGGTGCCGGATCGCTGTTTTCGAACCAGGTGACGTAATCGACCGATCCGAGCGCCGCGATCACTTCCATTCGATCGGCCAGCGTGTTGATCGGCCGGCCCTTGCCTTTGAGTGATTTTACGGATTCATCGGTGTCGAGCGCGACGACCAGAAGATCGCCCAGCTTTTTCGCCTTCTCCAAATACGTGACATGGCCTTTATGGATCAGATCGAAGCAGCCGTTCGTGAAGACGGCGCACTTGCCTTCTTTTCGCGCGGCGGCCAGGGCGCGCGCGAGGGCGTCGGGGGATTTGATTTTCGCGGTAAAAGAAGCAATGGGCTTTTTAGGCATGAAAGCGAGGCTCTAGAGTCGGGCGATTTCAACCGGCTGAATGGCGCCCACCAGGTCGTGCCAGCACCGCCGTTGATGATCGAAAAGCCCCCAGGCGAGCCCGATTCCGCAGAAAGCCAGGCTTGGAATAAAGAAAAAAGCGCGGAGCAAAATCGCTCCGGTTCCGCCTTTGAGCGCGAGACCGAAGATACGTTTTCCGATCGAGGTCGAGAAAATCACTTCCTGCGCCGTGATCAGCGCCCAGTTGAAGATCAGTCCGAAAATCACCCCAAAAAACAAAACGCTGGGGTTCATGAAGCTTTCGACGCGAACATCCTGATTCCAAAGCGCCAAAATCAGCCCGCCCGCGAGAAGCGCGAGGTTGACGGTGGAGTCGATCGTGTAAGCCATGATCCGTTTGAGCAGATAGACAAACCCATAAGTCGGAACCGGCTGGAGCACGGGGACTGGAGCGGCGGCTGCTTTGGCCACGGGGGCGCTCGGTTTGATCGTCGCGACGGGAACTTGAACGCGAGGGCGGACAAAAGTGGCTGGGCCGGCGGAAACGGCGCCGGTTCCCCGGCTGAATTCAGGGTTCGGTTTCGGAACCGTCTTCGACATGGGGGCATAGGGGAGCCCATCCGAAAAAGGATGGAAACCGAGGCCCGGCGTTACTGGACGAAAATCGATGGTGCCCGGCTTCCCCGGCTTTTTTTCTGTTTCCACGGCCCCAGTTTATTAGATTTGCCGCAAGGTGGCAATCACCAAACTGACCGCGTAAAGCGCCGCGGTTTCGCCCCGAAGAACGTAGGGGCCGAGCGAGACTTTGATGGGCGCAAACTCCTGACCGGATTCGAGAAGTTGCCGCTCCAGGTCGCTCCAACCGCCTTCAGGGCCGATCAGAAGCCGGCATTGCTGGAGATGCGCGCCGTTTTCGAAAAGCCAATGGGCGAGATCCACCGCGCCTTGTTTTCCGCCGCGGCCCGCCTCATCACACCAAAGGCGCGGGCAGTCCTTTTTGCCGGGGTTTTGGGCGATCCAGTTTTCCAATGCGATCGGCGTTTGGATTTCGAGCCGCTCGAGGCGTCCACATTGTTTCAGGGATTGATCCGCGATTTTTTGCCAGCGTTCGCGAAACGCCTCCGGGCCCTTGTTCTTCACCTGGACCACGGTATGGGCCGTGATCAGCGGCACCAGCGTGCGCACGCCGAGCTCGACGGCTTTTTCAACGACCCATTCCATTGCTTCCGCTTTAAGGATCGCCATCTCAAGCGTCAGGGGCAGCACGCCCGAGGCTTCGGCCGCTTTGCTTTCGAGAAATTCGAGCCGGGGAGCGCCGCCGCGGATTCTTAGAGTCACTTTCGCGGCATGGCCTTGCCCGTCCAGCGCTTCAAGCACGTCGCCGTCGCGCAATCGCAGCACGCGCGTGACATGTTCGGATTCGGTTTCGGGCAGCGGTTCGGGATGGCCTGGGCGCGGCAGGCGGGCGCACAATACTCGTTTGGTCACAGCCCATATCTATCGCAGTTTTGAGAGCGGCACCAGCGATGAGCTGAGCGAGAGATCCGGGCCATCCAGGCCCGTGAGGCCTTTGCGGATCAGGTCGGTGATTTTCGAGTGCCAGAGCGGAAGATAGGGAAGGTCGTCCGCCATGATGGTCTGGACTTTTCGCATCAGCTCGGCGCGCGCGGAATCGTCGGTTTCGCTCATGGCCCGGTCGAGCAGGCGATCGACTTCCGGATTTTCGTAGCTGGCCCGGTTATCCGGGCGGCCCGAGCGAAGGATGCGGTAAAAAATCGATCCGTCGCTGAGCCCGATGAAACGGGACGTGTACATCTCGAAGTTCTTTTTGCGGATAGACGCGAAAAATACCGCCGGCTCCACGATCTGAAGCGTGACCTGGATTCCGATCCGCGCGAGCATGGCTTGAAAAATCTGGTTCGTTTCCAGTCCGTCCCGGATGGGGGTGGTTTTAATCGTGATGTGAAATCGCACTCCATCAGGCCCTCGCGGGAACCCCGTGGCATCCAGTTCCTTTTCGGCGGCGGCGGGGTCGTAGGGGATTTCGACGGCGGTGCTCTCGGGAAGCATCGGCGCCAGAAGGCTTCCGCTCTCGGTGTCCAGATCGAACATTTTGTAGTGAACGATCGATTTGCGGTCGAGCGAGAGGGCGATAGCGTGGCGAACCGCTTTTTTTCCTAGAATCGGGTGTTTGAGGTTAAACGCGACGTAAGTGACGGGCACGCCTTCCCGCGCGAGAACGCGGAAACGGTCGCCGTATTTTTGCTCGAACCACCGCGTTTTTGAAATCTGAATCGAATAGTGCGCGACATCCACGTCGCCGCGCAGAAGACGGATGGCCTTGCTGTTTTCATCGATCGAAAAAATAAAACGAAGAGGGTGAGGCCCAGCTGTCGTCGGCAGCAAGAGCAGCTCGCTTTCGGGGAAAAGGCCGTCATAACCGCTTTCGGCCAGGCGGTAGAGTCCGCTGCCGATGAGGGTGTCCCCGGCTTTCGGGTTGGTGCAAATCTCGTCTTTCGGGGACAGGGGGTTGACCGCTCGAAAGTATCTGAGGAGCGAAAGGTTGCGCAGCAGGTAGGGGTCGGGTTGCGAAAGCTTCAGAAGGACTTCGTTATTGAGCGCTTCGGTCCCGGTCCATGCCGGAAAGCTTGCGATGTAGGGAGAAAGAGGCTTTCCGTGGCGATAATTTTCCAGGCAAGCCGTCATTTTTTCGGCTGTGATGGGTTCGCCCGACTGGTCGCGGGCGTTGTCGCGAATCCTGAATCGCCAAGTTTTGCCGCCATTTTCGACCGTCCAGCTCTCGGCGATCGCGGGAACGGGTCTGAGGTCTTTATTGAGCTGGATCAAGCCGCTGAATACAAGTTCATCTAGCTGTTGTCCCGCGGCGTCGAGCGCCATCCGCGGATTGAGAGTCGCCGGAGGAGCGTCAAGAAGTACCTTGATTTCAAAGGGTTCTGCCGAAATGGCGGCTGTCGCCCAAAGAGCAACCAGCCAGGAAATCAGATGAAATGGGATACGCGCTTTACCGCGAGGCGCTGAGCTTCCATAATGGACAAAACTCGCTATGAGATTTCTTCGCTGCATCACCTTATCGCTGTTACCGCTCTTTTTCGCTTCCGTGGCGGGTTCCGCAATGGACAATTCCGGGCTGGGCTCGGTGAAGGCTTTGCCTTCGGATAGTCCCACGCGAAAAAGTGTCGATTTTTGGATCCGCATCTATACCCAGTATGGCACGGATCAAGGCTTGATCCACGATTCAAAGTACCTCGACAAGGTCTACGAGGTCATTGATCACCCGACGGATGCGCGGATCCTTCAGTCGCGTCGGCATTGGGAATCGGTTCTTCTCTCGGTGCAAGGAAAGCTGGCCCATCCTGAAACGTTCGATGCGGACGAGCTTCGAGTCTATAAGATGTACGACGACGTTCACGAGCCCGATAAGTTCATCGAGGCCGCCCATCGCAAGCGTTTGCGTTTTCAATTGGGGCAAAAGAACCGGTTTATCCAAGGAATCGAGGCTTCGGGGCGCTATCTGCCGCAGATGGAAGAGGTTTTCCGCAAAGCGGGATTGCCGGTGGAGCTGACTCGCCTGCCGTTCGTGGAGAGCGGGTTTAACGTTCGGGCCCGCTCGAAAGTGGGCGCGAGCGGCGTCTGGCAATTCATGCGCTCAACCGGGCAGCTTTTTCTGAGAATTAACGATGCGGTGGATGAGAGAAACGATCCCGTTCGCGCGGCCGAGGCGGCAGCGCAGCTTTTGAAAGGGAATTACGAATCCCTTCAAAGCTGGCCGCTCGCGGTGACGGCTTATAATCATGGGCGCAAGGGGATGATGCGCGCGGTCCGCAAGGTGGGTTCCGATCGGCTCGATGACCTGATTGAATCCTATCGAAGCCGCAGTTTCGGCTTCGCGAGCGGAAATTTTTACGCCGAGCTTTTGGCATCCATCGAGGTGGAGAAGCATGCGGAGCAATACTTCGGGAAAGTCCGGCGCGATCCGCCGATCGAGGCATACGAAGTGCCGCTTCCTGCCTCGATCAACTTCCGGGATCTATGCCGGTTTTTACGGCTCGATCGAGATCAACTGCGTGATTTGAATCCGGGGATTAACGATGCCGCCTGGGCCGGGCGGCGGGGGCTTCCTGCGGGCTATCGGCTCAGGCTTCCGTCCGCACCGGGAGCCGACCATGGGCAGGCGGCTCGGGTATTTTTGGCGGGTTTCGCTGAAATTCCAAAAATTTACAAACACTCGAACACTCAGTTTTGACACGCTGCATAGTTTTTGTTATGCACCTCCTATGTTTCTCATAGGAATTGCTGGCGGCTCAGGCTCGGGAAAGACCACTTTTGCCAAGAAAATCATGCAACAAGTGGATCCAGCCCAGCTTGGCGAGGGAGTGGCGCTTTTACATCAAGATTCTTATTACTTGCCGGCTCCTCCGATGGACCTTCAGGTTCACGGAAAGCCCAATTTCGATCATCCGGACGCTTTTGATTGGCCGTTGCTTCGGGATCACCTTCAACGGCTGAAGCACGGCGAGACGGTCGAGTCGCCGATCTACGATTTTCGCACCAGCCGCCGTACATCGAAAACTCAAACGATCGAATCCTGCCGCGTGATTTTGCTCGAGGGGCTTTTCACGCTTTGGAACGCGGAAGTTCGCGACCTCTTTGACGTGAAGGTTTATCTCAACGTCGAGGCCGATATTCGTTTCATTCGCCGCCTGCACCGCGACGTTCGGGAGCGCGGGCGCACTCTCGATAGCATCATTCAGCAGTATTATGATACCGTAAGGCCAATGCATCACGAATATCTCGAACCCACCCGCCAATACGCTGATATCGTCGTCGGCGAGGAAACCGATATCGCCGCGAACGTCATCGCCGCCCGCGTTCGCCAGGTTTTAGCCGAGAGCGATCCGCTGATCCGCCTTCGCGTCCAGGAGAAAGTCGTTTGAGCTCAAGCCTTCGCATCATTCCGCTGGGGGGGTTAGGCGAAATCGGAATGAATTGCATGGTCCTCGAGTACGAGGACGAGATTCTAATCGTCGATTGCGGCCTGCTTTTTTCGGACCTCAGCCACTTCGGCGTGGAGTTCGTGATTCCTGATTTCACCTATCTCCGTGAGCGCAAAGACAAGGTCAAAGCGATCATCGCCACGCACGGGCACGAGGACCACATCGGGGCCATTCCCTTTCTGCTCAAAGCCGGGATTTCGCCGCCCATCCATGCTTCGAATTTCACGACGCTGATGCTGCGCGAGCGTCTCAAAGAGTACGGATTGGAAGACCGCGTGACGCTTCGTCCTTTCAAGCCGGGCGAAAGCTTCTCGTTCAAGCACTTCAAGGTAAAGACGGTCTCGGTCAATCACAGCATCGTGGATGCGGCGGCGTTGATCATCGATACGCCGGTGGGAAAGATTATTCACACGGGTGATTTCAAAATCGACCCGACGCCTTTTTTCGGCCAAACGATCGATTTGCAGGCGTTCGGCAAGGCGGGCGACGACGGCGTTCTGCTCCTGATGTCGGATTCGACGAACGTCGAGCGTCACGAGCATACGATCAGCGAAAGCGTCATCTACCAGAAATTCGAGCAGCTTTTCGCCGCCGCGCAGGGGCTCACGGTGGTTTCGATGTTCGCCTCGAACGTGGCCCGCATGGCTCAGGTTTTGGAAATCGCCGAAAAGGCCGGAAAGCGCGTCGCGCTCGCCGGCCGAAGCATGGAGCAAAACGTCCGGCTCGGCGCCGAAGTGGGCTATATCAAGAATGCCGCGAATGTCCTGATTCGCCTGGAAGATATCGATGCCTATCCGCGCGACAAGGTGATTGTGCTTTCGACCGGAAGCCAGGGCGAGTACCGCTCGGCATTGATTCGAATCGCCAATGGCGAGCATGGCCAGATCAAGCTGCAGGAAGGCGATCTCGTTTTGATGAGCTCGAAGTTCATCCCGGGCAACGAAAAGGCGATCGGACGCATGATCAACAGCCTTTTCAAGCAGGGCGCCGAGGTTCTTTACGAGGCCGTGCACGATATCCATACTTCAGGGCACGCGACACGCCCCGAACTGCAGCAGATGATCGAGCTCACGCGGCCTAAGTTTTTCCTGCCGATCCACGGCGAATACCGCCACATGGTCCATCACGCCAAGCTCGCGCGCGAGACGAAGGTCGCCGCTGAGAACGTGCTTGTCGCCACGAACGGCGCGGTTTTGGAGCTGACGAAGGATTCATTCCGGCTGGTCGAGCAGATGGAAGAGCCCCGGGTTTTAGTCGAAGGTCGCGAGGGCAACGAAATGTCCCGCCTGGTCTTGAAGGACCGGCGCCAAATCGGCGAGAAGGGCATCGTGTTTTCGCTGATGGTTAGAAACATCGAGACCCGGCGGATTATTTCGGGTCCGGAAATCATCACGCGCGGCCTGGCTCATGAGGACCGTGAGGGTTTCCTGATCGAAGAAGCCAAAAAAATCTGCATGAAAAAGCTTGCTGCCTACGAGAATGATTTGCGCCGCACCGGCGAGCCGCAGATGGATATCCAAGAAGAAATCCGCATCGAGCTGCGTCGTTTTTTCTTCGCGAACACCGGGAAAAAACCGGTCGTCTTGCCGATGATCCTCGATCTTTAAATCAGCGTACTAGGCCTTCGAGTTCGGCCTTCCAGCGGTTATGCGCGCCGCAAAGCAGGGTCAGATTTTCAGCCGTATTCGGCCCATCTTGGCTAAAAGCCTGGATGTGATCGAATTGAAGCCCATGTTTGCTGCCGCAAACTCGCCCGGATTTCGGGTCGCGGTAGGTGCAGGCCTGATCCCTGAGTTTTACGGCCTCTTTAACCGCGGTAGAAATATAACGCGTACGCACCCCCGGCGCCGGGGATTTCTGGGCAGGAGTTTTAGCTTCGGTTTTTTGAGGCTCTTGGGCGTTGCTTACTTTCGGTCTCCATTTCTGAAGCGCCAGATCGGCCAGCTTCTCAACAAGCACATCCATTCGGCCATCGTAGTTCTGATGAGCCATGAGATTTTTCAGCTCTTCCAGTTTTTCCATGAGCTCGGGAGTTGCCGCAAATTGGATCAAAGTTTTTTGGTCGGCAAGCGGCCGCATTTTTTCTTCCGCCAAAGGAGCGACCTCTGGCAATTTCTCAAATAGAAGATGCTCGGCCTGACGAGTTGATTTGCCCGACATGTCCTTTATGATTTCGGATTTTTCTTGTTTCGTGAGCTGAATCTCCCCGGCATTTCTGCGCCGCAGGTCCTCTTTTCGAAAAGCGCTCTGCGCGGCCGAGGCGCTCTCGAGATGCAGCTCTCCGCTTTGAAGTTTTTCTCCAGCTTCAGGAACGCTCTCCAAAAGCCGCATCGCCGCGATCCGGCGGTAAGCCGCGCCGTTCGAGTAGCCGAGCTCTTTTTGGGCAAAGACATAAAGATCGGGGTATCCCATCGATAGATGCAGCTTACGGAGCTCGATTTCGCGCAGATAATGAAGCACCTGCATAAGTAGATCGCGCTCTTGTGTCGCTAAATGCTTGATTTCCTGAAGGAGGTTTTTGTTCGATTTCAATTTCAAATTCATAAGAGTGATTTATCATAGCGTAGAAATAAATCATCAAAAATTATGTATACAGATTATTGCCCAGGTGAGCGGCGAGCTTCGCGCGCTACAATGAACGAAGGCCCCGAAGATCTGGATGATCCTGGGGCCTTCTGAGGAGTGGCGGGTACAGCGCTTTCGCGAACGATCGCGAGCATAGGCGCCCGCCGCTTTACGCCTCGAAGAAGACGGCTGGTTTTACGGCCCAGCGCGCCTTCTGCTCTTCAGACGGATGATGCGGCGTAGACCTTCCGGTTTTCGCCGTCACACGCCCGATCGCTTTACGCGACTTTGTGAGCGCTCTTTTGCCGGGATTTCCAGGCTTGGAAGTGCTCGAACTTTTTCTCGTAATCTGGAACGGGCTCGCCGCTCTTTTTGATGAGACCGAATTTGAAGTGATCGTAATGCTCGTCGCAGAAGTTGAAGTGCGCTTCACCCCTTTTGCAGCCCCATGCATGGCAGCCGCCGGGAGCCGGCTCGACGCGCTTGCCTTTGGTCACGTGCTGGACCTCGGGTTTTTTGTGGCCTTCGGAATGTGGTTGTTGCTGTTGTGAGGCGGGGGTTGGTTTTTTCGCTTCGCTCGACATTTTCATCTCCTCTTTGGAACCGCTCTGTACCCCTGTGGTACGTCCGCAAGGTCCTCATGAGCACTTATCGGCGATAGAATGTTAAACTTTAGTAAAACAGTCAAGATTTGTGTCGGATGTGACACAGGCACGTGTTAGCGATCGGTTAGATTTTTTTGGGACGATAAATGGCGTTTGCGCCGCCGCGTTTTGTTGCATAAATAGCGGCTATGAAAAAACTCATCTGTCTCTCGTTTATTTCGTTTCTGTCCGCTCCGCTTGCGATGGCCGCGATCGCCAAGCCGCAGGATCGTTGCCAGCAGGAGGCGTTGGCCCGCGTTCTCGCTAGCCAGTCCGCGAAAAGCGAAGACGCCGTGGTCTCCGGCGATTTGATTCAGATCATTCAAGTGCCGGGAACCGGTTACGTATTCGTATTCGACGACACCGAGCAGCCCGCGGCGTTTTTCGTGAGCGGCGGCATCTTGAGCTCGAATAACGGCGTGATCTTGAGCTGCGACATCGGAAAGACGGTCGTCGATCTCAGCGCCGTCGACAAGCGCTGATCCTTCGTCCTAAAACGTGTAGCCCACGCTGAAACTCACCGTCGTGAGCTTAATGGGGACGCTTTCAGTTACGCCGGAAACGGCGTTGTTCGCGAACGCGGTCGAGACAAGATCGGAGACGTCGATGCTGAACGGAAGGCTGTGTCCATTCGAGAGATGATGGCTATAGGTGATCCCGCCCGCGATTTCGCGGCTGGATGACTGTAAGCTGAAAGTCCCGGCGCTTACGGGGGAGTATTTGAGGTAGGCACTGAGAGCTTCGTGGTTGGGCAGGAAATAGCGAATCACCGGAAACAGCTGCGGGCCGGAGAGATTTTCGAAGCCGAAGTCCGCGGGGCTCACGAACATCGTCGTGTAATAAAACCCGCCCATGATGGACAACGCCCAGCGGTTGCTTGGAAGCGGGATATTGTATCCGATGCGGGCATTGAGCCCGAGCGAGCGGACGCTGGTGCCGGGTATATTGGCGCCGAAGGTCAGTGTCGAAATGAATGCCGAAACGCCTATGTCCCATCTTGGAGGAGCGAGGCGATAAAGATAGCTGCCTTTGACCGTGATCGCTTCTTCGGAAAAGCTGGTGGCCGGACCGAAGCTGCTTGCGTCCTGCTGATAGGACAGACGGGTCAACCCCACTCCGACGGCGAAGCTGTGCCTGGATGAACGCCGATCCAGCGGGTACCCGGGATAATTGATTTTCAGAGTTTCGAACTCGATTTGTCCGTCCGGGCCGATCGCCGCGAGAATCAGGTTCTTTTGAGTGCTTCGAAGCTCGGTTTTCAGTTTGAAGTGACCATCGGGATCACGGGGAACTTTGACCCGGCCCACGATCAGGGTCCAGTTTTTCCTCGTATAAGTGCCTTCGATGATCGCGAACGCGCGACATTGCTCGCCTTCGCCTTCGAAGTTGAGCGTGGGGCCGTCCTTACTGAAGCTGAGCCCTGAAACTTGGACTCGCTTGGTTCGTCGCATGCTGAGCTCGGATGCGGCGAGCGCGTCGGGCGAACGAAACACGGACACACTGAGCGCGCAAAGCTCAAATAATAAAATCGGAATCAAAAGCTTGCGCAATTCGGCCAGTGGAAACATCCGCGTTAATACTCATATTAGCGGAATTGATTGATTGCAGCCAATTGAACTTGTTGACTTTCTTTAATTGCCTGAACTGCCAGTTCCGTCATTTTTTGCATATCCGTACCGGCAAAAGGCTGACGTTCCGCGGTTCCTTGGACTTCCACGAACAGCCCTTTTCCGGTCATGACGAAGTTCATGTCGACATCGCAGCTGGAGTCTTCCTCGTAATCGAGGTCGACGAGCACTTCACCCGCCTTTATGCCGACGCTGATCGCGGCGACCGTGTCAACCCACGGCAATTTCTGCCGCGCGAGCGCCATCGCGAGCGCAACGCAACCTCCGGTGATGGACGTGGTGCGAGTGCCGCCGTCGGCCTGAATGACGTCGCAGTCGACGATGATCGAGCGCTCTCCAAGGGCCTTCAGGTCGACCATCGATCGGAGCGCTCGGCCGATCAGGCGCTGGATTTCCTGGGTACGGCCCGAAACTTTTTCCCGGTCCCGCTTCGATCGGGTATGGGTCGCTCGGGGAAGCATGGAGTACTCGGCTGTGATCCAGCCCCGTCCTTTGCCGGCAAGCCAGGCCGGAACGCTTTCTTCAATAGAAGCGGTGCAAAGCACATGGGTATCGCCGCAACGAATCAAGGCCGAGCCTTCCGCATAGCGGTTGACCCCGGTCTCGATGGTTAACGGGCGGATTTGCGAAGAAGACCTTCCTAACGGATTTCGTGCAGTGGCCATGATTGTTCCTTTCTGGTACGAAACTTTTGAATGCCTCAAAAGACGGACAAAACCAAGCTTGTAAAAAGACACTTATCGTTGATTTCGACCACCTCTTCCTGGAGCCGCGCCTTAAGGGCGGGTTTGGAAGACGATGGCGGTTTTGATTGGACGACGCTGGGGACTCTCACTCGCCCCGATCGCCGGGTTCGTGCCCGGATTGTCGCGAAATCCGAGGGGATTTGGGCGGCTGACGGACTCATTGAGGCGATGGCGGCGGTGGAGCCGAAAATTCGGATCCGCCAGAAAATTTTTGATGGCGAGCGTTTGCGCGCGGGACAGCTGGTCTGTGAATGGCAAGGTCCCGCTGACCGGGTGCTCGCCCTCGAGCGGCCATTTCTGAATCTGGCCTCGTATACGGGCGGAATCGCGATGCGGACCTTTGGGCTGGTCGAGCAGGTTCGAAAGGCGTGGAAGGGTCCGGGAAATCCGCCGCGAGTGACCGCGACCCGCAAGACTTTACCGGGATATCGGGATCTGGCCATTTGCGGGGTGTTGGCGGGCGGTGGTCATAGCCACCGGGTCAGCCTTTCCGGCGGCGTGTTGATCAAAGAAAATCATATCGCTTCGGCTGGAGGCATTGAGGCCGCGGTGAAGGGGGTGCGGGGGATCGCTCCGCATGGACTTCGGATCGAAATTGAAGTTCGCGACGAAAAAGAGCTTCGATCGGCGCTGAACCAAAGAGTCGATGCGGTTTTACTCGACAATTTTTCGCCGTCCGACGCGCGCGCGGCCGTAAAAACGATCGCGAAGTCCGCGGATTCGGATCGAATCATCGTTGAAATCTCCGGTGGCCTGAACGAGGAAAACATCGCTCAGTACGTGTTCGAGGGAGTTCACGTTCTTTCGGTGGGGTCGCTCACACACTCAGTGGCCGCGATCGATCTTTCGCTATTGGTGGAAGGGACCTGATGCCCTCTATTCATGCTCAGGCGGCGAATACGGTTGTCGAGGTCAGCGAATCGACGAACGACGATGCGCGACGGCTTGCCGAGGCCGGCTTTCCGCATGGGACTTGGGTTTCCGCCAGACGACAAATTTCGGGGCGGGGGAGATTAGGGCGGAAGTGGGAGTCGCTTGAGGGGAATCTTTTTCTTTCGATCTTGGCGCGACTGCCCGCGGAAGCCGGCTTGGGCAAAGTTTGGAGTTGGATACCGCTCGCAACCGCGGTCGCGATTGCCGAGACTTTGCGAAGCTTTGACCCCAGGTTGGATCTTGAAATCAAGTGGCCGAACGATCTTTGGCTGAAACGTGCGAAAGCGGGCGGGATTCTTTGCGAAGCGGCCAATCTGGGGGCCGTCGCTCAGTCGCCGTACGTCGTGATCGGGATCGGCTTGAATTGCGCCGCGGCGCCCGAAGGCGTGGACCAAGAGGCGACGTTTTTGCGGGCAGTCGCCCCTCAGCTCTCGGTGGACGAACTCCGAATGCCCATCGTGTCCGGCGTTCTCGATGCTCTGGACGAGCTTCAGATCAAGGGAGCTTCGTCGATTGCTCGGCGTTACGAAAAGCTCGCGGCGTTTAAATCCGGGGATGCGGTGAGTTGGCGCGCGGGAAGCGCGGGTTCGGAATCGACTCCGGGTTTTGTGGAGAAACTGGGGCCTGACGGCGAGTTGCTCGTGAAAGATCTCGCAGGCGCGACACGCGCGCTTTACGCCGAAGACGTTAAGATCCGGGCTGCTCGTTCAAAAGCTTCCGAATCTCTTCCTTGACGAGCCGCTCGGCGATATCGGGCAAGAGCTTTTTTACCATTCCCTGCAAGACACGCTCGACTTCGATTCGAATCGATTCTTCGCTGACTTTCACTTCGGGAATTGGCTGTTTGACCGCCGCCGGCGGTTCGAACTCTAAATCATTCGAGACCGCGGCACTCACCTCGATCGGAGGGGGAGGCGGCGAAAAGCCTTCGGAAGCAGGCAGGCTGAAGTCGCTATCGGCTGTATCAGTGAACCCGGCGGGCGGCTTGAGAGATGGTTCTTGAACGCTCCATTCAAAATCATCCAATCCTGCCATTCGTATCGTCGATTCCGTTAAATTGCGAATATCCGCATCCCGATCGTCTGAGCGGCTGGTTTCGGGCATGAAGCTCGGGATAGCGGGTATTTCGATTCCGTCTGTTTGGGGCTCATTCAGCTCGATCGGTGGCGGTGGAATTTCGTTCGGATAGCTGATCGGCTCATCAAAGTCGGGGGCCCATGAATGACTGTCGCCGGTTTCCGGTGAAATGGGCGGCAGCGGAGGCATCGCGGGCATGGCGGATGCCGCTGGCGGCAACGGAGGAATCGGAGGTATTGCAGATGCCATCGGAGGTAACGGAGGCATCTCGGGAGTATTGGAGAGATCGGGTGTGCGCTGAATGAAGAGGGTGGGCTCTCGGTGCTTATCGTGAACCTGGGCCAGTACTTGGCTTAGGACTTCACGCAAATGAGCCGGGTCGAAGGGTTTGGTAAGCCTTCCATGAAATTCGACCTCTTGTACCTGTTTTTCATCCACTTTTTCAAAGGCGCTCGACATGAGCACAAACCGGATTTCATCGAGATCGCGATGCTCGTTGATGGCGCGTTTGACCTCAAACGAGGATTTTCCAGGCAAGGAAACGTCGATTAGGACGATGTCGGGCCTAAAAAGCGAAATTTGCTGAATAGCATCGTTCCCGTCCGACACCGCCTGGATGTCGTACGTATCGCTGGAGCCGGCTGCCGCTCCCGAAAGAGCTAGGCGGATCACTTTTTGAATCGTTAGGCTGTCGTCCGCTACAAGAAGTTTTTTTGCTGCCATTTTTAGTGCCGTTGGGTGTCAAGGAAAAGTGTGTCATCTCCTGGTAGAGCTGTAAATCGCGAAATTACGGGCGGTTGCCCCGGGTGGGTCAGATGAGCGGGTCCGATGCGGAATCTTCACTCTTCCCTTCCCGATTTTTGGTATACTGAAGTTGCTCCAGGGCCGGTGAATCTATAAATTGGACCCTACAGTCAATTAAGCCCGGGGGCTGTACCTTACGGTGGTGTGCATGCCTGGCTAGGCCAGGAAGCCTAAAGCCGTAAAACGGCGCCCACGTTACGATTCCGGGTTCCAATTGACATCACCGTGTTCTGGAGCACTTTTTTTGAGTACATTTTGCGTGGGGGAATCTATGGCCTATTTTTCAACTCAACAGGGTGGCAATCCGCCCGGGTCATCTTCTGGTCCTTCTTCGGGCCCTTCTTCTGGATGGATTCATGAGCTCGCGCGAGGTGAGAGTCATCCGGAAATGGATCGCCTCATGCAATCGGGGGTTTCGGATCCTGAGCAGTTGGTTGAGGAAAGCACCGTTGGATTTCTTTCCGAGCTTCGCGAAATATTCAATGAATACACAAAGATATTTAACGCCTATTCCGAAGGTGGCGTTCAATTCCAGGAAATTAAAGTTTACAACGTGGCCGGCACAGCGGCTGACTTCATGGTTTTCAGAAACCAAATTAAACTCGTCGTGAATAATGCTGCGCACGGCGTTATCCAGTTTCAGTTCTCCCAGCATGTGCGTGGTGCATTGGCTGTTGACGGCCAGGCCGCCAGTATTCCGAATCCCGCCGTCGATGGCCGTGGCGGGGAATTGCACGCCCAGGTTGGGCCGTTCAGGAATATTTTTTGGACTTTCCAGAACGAGAAAGTGCTCCCTGAGCAGGTTGCGAAATATTATTTCACGGAATTTGTCCGCGCGACCCGCGATAATCGCCGCTCAACCAAGGGAAACAACCAGCTTTTGATCGATCAAATCAAAGCCCTCCTCCAGGAGAAAGGGCTTAGTCTTTAAAAGCTCGATCGTCGCGCTCGAGTTGAGGGAGAAATCCCCGGGATGCGACATGCCGATGTCGCCGACGACCATTTGGGTGCGTGCGGCACGCGTCGAGATGGCTTGAGGCAGGATCAATTTCGGATCATATCGGTAACGCTTGGCGAAGACTCGCGCGAATTCGGCGAGCGAGACCTTGGTCAGCCCTCCGTAGTGAAGCGTTCGGTTTTTCAGCGAGGTCTTCGCGGCTGGGCCGCTGCTTACGGTCATGCTCGAGATCACCTTGCTTAAAACATCGACCAGGCCCGTAACCGGCGCGAAGGAGTGAAGGTGATGGTCGTTTAGTTCCAGGGTTCGGCCCCGATCCAGGGACATCCGAATCCGATCCAGCGTCGATAAATGAAACGGATTGCCCCGACCGAACACCGGGCTGCTCCGAATCACGAGCATATGCGTAGATCGCGATCGCAGAAAGTTCTCGCCCGAAACCTTGGCTCGCCCCAGCAGCGTGTTCGGAATGCTGGCATCGGTTTCCCGATAGTTGCCCCTTGAGCCGTCAAATACCATCGCCGACGACAGGTATATGAAATGGCTGTGCGAGGCTTCCGGCACATTCGTGATGTTCGCCGCTCCTTCGGTGTGCAGTTTTTCGAGCTGCACCATATCGCGCAAATCCGGTCCTCCGTTGACCAGATAAACGATGACGTCGGGCTTCGCGATGCCGATGATTTTTCTCAGCAGTGCCCGGTTTCCGACGTCGAGAGGAAGATTCGACACTCCGGGAATTTTTAGATTCCTCGTCAGGTAAGTCGAATAGACCCTGTACTCTTCCCGGAGCCTGAGCCCGAGATGAGTCCCGAGGAAGCCGCTGCCTCCCACGATCAGTACTGATTTCGGCATGATAATGCCCACCTCGCGATGAGAATCGTTTCGCGACTCCCCCGAAAGTTCAGATTTCCGGGGGAGGGGTTTCCGATTTCATCACATTATTATCCTAACAGCTTCAGGGCTGCATTTGCCGTATTATTCGCCTGTCCGAGCACCGCGATGCCCGATTGCATCAAGATGTTCTGCTTGGTCATTTCCGAAACTTCTTCCGCCATGTCCGTGTCGCGGATGCGGCTGTTCGCTGCGGAGAGATTCTCGTCGCTGATCGCCAGGTTGTTGATCGTCGATTGCAGGCGGTTTTGCAAAGCGCCCAGGTCGGCGCGAACCGAGTTCACGCGAACGAGCGCGTCGTCGATCACCGAAAGCGACAGCTGCGAGCCTTGCTTGGTGGCCACGGATTCGCCGCCGAGTTTCAAAGCGTCCAGCGACGCGTCCGAGCGCTCGGCATTGAACACGATACGGTCGAGGATGGGGTTGTTATGCGTTCCCACCTGGAATTCGTAGATTTCGCCTTTGCCGTTCAGCATCGGCATGCCGTTGAACTGGGTGACGTTCGCGATCCGGTCGATTTCCTGCTTGAGCGACTGGAATTCGCGGTCGGTGAATTGGCGTTCAACATCGCTGATCGTGTCTGACGCGGATTGGATCGACAGTTCGCGCAAGCGCACGATGATGTTCGAGATTTCGTTCAGGCCGCCTTCCGCCACCTGCACCATCGAAACCCCGTCTTGTGAGTTTCTCTTGGCTTGCCGCATGCCGCGGATCTGCGCGCGCAGATTCTCGGAAATCGCGAGTCCGGCGGCATCGTCGCCGGCATGGTTAATTCGTGAGCCCGATGCGAGGCGCTCGAGGGTACGATCCAAATTCATGCGGGTCGCCGCCATCGTTCGCTGCGCGTTGAGCGAAGTAATGTTCGTGTTTATTCTGAGTCCCATATTTCATCTCCATATGTTTAGCGCTATCCTCCGTGCAGCTTCGCGACTTTCCGCTCGCGCGGAATCCATGTCACGACGGGCATCCTTGCCCTTTGTTTATCCCGCGCGAGCCCATCCCGCGTGGGAATTCTGGTTCAATTCGTCATTGCGTTACCCGTTGCTGAGCAGCTTCAATGCCGCTTGATTGCTCTGGTTCGCTTGCCCGAGGACCGCAATGCCCGATTGCATCAAGATGTTCTGTTTGGTCATCTCCGAAACCTCTTCCGCCATGTCCGTATCGCGGATGCGGCTGTTCGCGGCCGAGAGGTTCTCGTCGCTGATCGCCAGGTTATTGATCGTCGACTGGAGGCGGTTTTGAAGCGCGCCCAGGTCCGCCCGGACGGAGTTGACTCGGATCAGGGAGTCGTCGATGACCGCGAGCGAGAGCTGCGCGCCCTGCTTGGTTGCCACGGATTCGCCGCCGAGTTTCAGGGCGTCCAGGGACGCGTCCGAGCGGTCGGCGTTGAAGACGATTCGATCGAGGATAGGGTTGTTGTGCGTGCCCACTTGCAGTTCGTAGATGGCGCCTTTGCCGTTCAGCATCGGCATGCCGTTAAACTGGGTGACGTTCGCGATCCGGTCGATTTCCTGCTTGAGCGACTGGAATTCGCGATCGGTGAATTGGCGTTCAACATCGCTGATCGTGTCTGACGCGGATTGAATCGCCAGTTCTCGCAGTCGCACGATGATGTTCGAGATTTCGTTCAGGCCGCCTTCCGCCACTTGCACCAGCGAGACGCCGTCCTGTGAGTTTCTTTTGGCCTGTCGCATGCCGCGGATCTGGGCGCGCAGGTTCTCGGAAATCGCGAGTCCGGCGGCATCGTCGCCGGCGTGGTTGATACGCGAGCCGGAGGCCAGCCGCTCGAGCGACTTGTCCAGATTCATGCGCGTAGCGGCCATCGTCCGTTGCGCATTGAGTGCGGTCACATTAGTTGCGATTCTCAAACCCATATTAGTCTCCGTTCATTTCGCTATCCTCCGTGCAGCACTCGGCCCATATTGGACCGATCGAGCATCCATGCTCTTATAATGCGTATGACAACGTCGGGCTTTCGCCCTCCTGTCATGCTTTTCATGCGCATGACAACGTCGGGCTTTCGCCCTCCTGTCATGCTTTTCATGCGTATGACAACGTCGGGCTCCCGCCCTCCTGTCACACGCAAATTTTCCGAACCGCCTGGCTCATGCGGTGGAGCCGACCTGCTCCGACCGATCCATCATGGAGGATCGGAGCAGGCCGGAATCCAAACGCTTGCGTAAGACGGCACGGCGCCGTCGTACGCATCCAGGAAACAAGCGAGGCAACTGCCTTGCTTTCGGGTCAAACTCTTTACTATGCGCATGACAACGTCGGGCTTCCGCCCTCCTGTCACACGCTACTTTACACGTCACTACTTAGGGCCCATGTCCTCCCGTAGTTAGGCGTGTTGTAAACTCGGTCCTCATCCGCCGCCTCCGTTACCCAGGAGGTTCAGGGCGCTCTTCACCGTGCTATTCGCTTGAGTCAGCACGCTGATGCCCGCGTTCATGAGAACTTGATTCTTCGTGAGCTCCGCGGTCTCTTCCGCGAGATCGGCGTCGCGGATGCGGCTGTTCGCCGAGGCGAGGTTTTCCTTGCTGATCACGATATTATTGGACACTGACTGTAACCTGTTTTGCAGGGCCCCGAAGTCCGCTCGAATGGACGTAATTGAGTTGATGGCCGAATCCACGAGGGCGAGGGAGTTTTGTGAGTTTGTTTTATCTTCGACGCTGGCGAGGTTGAGCCCGAGGGCGACCACGCTCACGTCAGCCGAGTTGGAATCGAAAAGCCGTATGCGGTCGGTTTCCGGATTGTTGCCCGTACCTACCTGGATCTCGAAGGTCGAGGCCTGTCCATTCAGCAAGGGAACATTGTTGAAGCTGGTGCTTGCGGAGATCCGGTCGATTTCCTGCGAAAGTTGAGTGAACTCGACGTTCAGGAATTTGCGTTCCTGCTGTCCGATCGTATCAGACGAGGCCTGCACGCCGAGCTCGCGCATACGGATCAAGATATTAGAAATTTCGGCAACGGCGCCTTCAGCGACTTGAATGAGGGAGATGCCGTCTTGGGCGTTGCGCTCGGCTTGGCTTAGGCCGCGAAGCTGTGCGCGCATGTTTTCGGAGATGGCGAGTCCGGCGGCGTCGTCGGAAGCGTGATTGATTCTGGATCCAGAGCTGAGTCTCTCGAAGTTTCGGTCGAGAGAGCCACGCGTGCCGCGCAGATTTCTCTGAGCAACGAGTGAAGGCACGTTTGTGTTAATTCTCAGTCCCATAACCTTCCTCCATGAAGGCTTTCGCGACCCATCCTGGGTCTATGGGAAAACAGAGTTCTTATTCAGAATCCGGACACGCAGTCGTCTTGACCGAGGTTCCTCTCTGCTTCCATAGGTCTGATCGGACACAGCTGGGAAACCTTAAGTATATTTTTTAGGCAGTAGCCGAAGGTTTGGTCGCATTCTGTGGCGTGGGAGGTGTTTATCGCGAAAAAAGTCATTTGTTTTAGCGAGTTGGGTGACTGGCGGGTGGTATGTATATTGCTGAATTATTGATAAATCCGGGGTATTTTTATGCACAAAAAGGGATTTGTCCTCGCGGTCGTCGCCTTTTTTTTCGCTCGAGCGGCGATGGCCGATGGCTATTTTATCGTGGCTCCTCATCAGGTGCATGCAAAGGTCAGGCGTCTTGTGCTGGAGCCCAAGCCATACAAAGGCGCTGAACGCCGCAACGCCGCCCAGGCTCCGGTGGGCGCAAGCCCCACGACCGCGTTATCAGGGAAGCCGATCTTCCTGGATAATCCCCAGTACACATCGAGTTCCAGCACCTCGACCGGACAAGATCCTCAATCCTTTATCAGCGGAATCGGCGACCGTGGTCTTTATCCGGCGGCCCTGACGGATACGATGTCATCGACCCTGAAAATCACGGACGCATTAAGCGCGGGTGTCAATTTTCAGTCGACTCCGATGCAGCAGATCGAAAGCGTCAATGTGAAGATCGACCCGGTGCCCAATGTCACGATCACGACCAGCTTTGATCGACGGGTCTACGATTCGAACTCGGTGCCGGTCGGAGGATTGATGGGAACGCTTTCGACCCCGGGCTTCGGCTTCTCGGACGAGGCCGTGCTGGTCGACTACCACGTTCCCATCGGTTTTGGCTCCGCCCAATAGTTAGCCTACTAAGCGGCGGAAGAGTAGTCGTCGTTCAGATGCCAGAGGTCGTAGAGTGATTTGCCGGCTTCAATGCGAAACCATTTCGCGGCGTGATCCGGCGGATCTTGTCCAAGGCATTTCTGGGCGAAAGCGTGTAGGGTAGTGGTTTCGGCGCCGACCTGAACTTTGTATTCGCCATTGGGTTGACGGGTGACTTTGCAGGTTTTTTTCGGATCGCTGACGAAAAACAAGGTTTCTCCATCCTTCAGATGGCCTTCGTGAACTAGATTACCCAGGTCAAATTTGTTTTTCTTTTTGGACACGCTTAACGTCCTCCGTTTTGAATTTGATGGTTCTCACTACATTTTCTTGTCGGCAGAATTAATTGGGTCCTCAAGTGTGTCATTTCCTGTCTTTGGCGCTGTCATTGGCGTTATGCTGGATAAGCTATGCAAATCGTTGAAATTACCGATTCCTTTCGCATGCAGCAGTTCTCGAGGCTGCTCGATCAAGCCTTTCAGCTTGCTCCAGGCATGCATTATTTGGACGACTTCCCAATTTGGTCGGCCGCAGGAGCCGGAGAGCGCAGCGTTATTCGCTTGGGAGCGGTGTCCGACGAAGGCGACCTGATGGCAGGCGCGGGCCTGCGGCTTGCGTCAATTCGGACACTGTCGGGAGACGCGGTGCGGGCGGCATTGATCGGCGCGGTTGCAACGGGCGAGCGGTTTCGCGGCCAGGGCCTTGCGACGCGTTTGGTTGCGCAAGCGCTCGCTCGGGCGCGTGATGCGGGCGCCGCGGTCGCTCTGCTTTGGGGCGCCGAGCACTCTCTCTACGCGAAGCTGGGATTCACGCTTTGCGGCTCCCAGATCCTGATTCCGCTGCAGTCGCTCGAGCTGCCTAAAGCTGGCGGCTCGCTTGAGAAGGGGTGGAATCCGGGAATTTTTGATCTATTGATGAAACGCGGCAGCGGCGTGATTTTGACGCCTCAAGACCGTGTTTGGATCGAAGCCCATCGTCATGTCGACTGGTACTGGGTCGGGCCGCGAACGGCACCGGATGCTTACGCGGCGGTCGGCCGCGGGATAGATTTGGGCGGACTGGTCCATGAATGGGGAGGAGAGCCGTCGGCTCTGAAGGCGCTTCTGGGCTCATTGCGGGCCGAGCGTCCCGAGCTGACCTTGTTGGGCTCGTCACGAGACGTTGAAAAACTCGGGTTCTCCCGAGAAAAATCACGTCAAGAATTTCTCTATCTGGCGGCTGTCTTGGATCCCGCCCGTATCGCTCCTCGCGTCATCCAGGAGGAGATTTGGATTTGGGGACTGGACGCAGTTTAAGTTCACAAAACGCGGCGAAAATCCGATATTAGAGTATCAGCAGAAGAGGCGCCGCTTGAAGCAATACACTTCCAAATTTCTGAAATCGGTTGCGGTCATTTATATGGCCTTTCCGGTGTCGTACACCGTCGCGACGACTTTGCTTTTCGATCTTCCCGCATCTTCCATCGGGAGCGTTTTGCTTTCTCCTGGAATGTTTTTCCTTTCGGCGCTGGCGATGACGGTTGGCTACGGTTTTTGGGAGATGAAGCGCTGGGGATGGTATCTTTTCGTTCTCGCCAATAGCTGGGTCGCTTACGAGACGATTTTCATCGCGCACCATTACGGTGCCAGCCAGCATCCGGCATTAGCGCTTATTTTTTCGCTCATCGGTCTCTTGCTTCTCACCGCGCGCGTGGCGCGTGAGGTGCGCGTGCCTTATTTTTTTCCCCGGATTCGCTGGTGGGAAAGCAATCCTCGTTACCGGCTTTCCGTACCGGTCAAAGTCGAGCGCAAAATCGGTGAGACGATCCAGGCGGAGATCCTGGATCTTTCTTTGGGCGGTTGCTTCATTAAGCTTCGCCATGAGCTCCCGCAGGACGAGCGCGTGCTGCTTTCGTTCTCGGTTTTCGGAATCCTGATGAAGTGCGAAGGCTTCACGGTTTGGCGGACCCAGAGCACGGTGACTCATCCCAAAGGAGTCGGGATCAAGTTCGGTGAAATGGCCCGAGCGGATCGCCGTTCTTTGAGAACGATCAATGCCCGGCTCAAAAAAATCGCCCAGTTTTACAAAAAATCCCGTTACCTTCTGAATCAGGACGAATTTTTGCGACGGCTTCAGGAGCTGGAGTCGCCAGTGGTCAAGGTTTCTCACTCTCACGAGAAGGTGAGTTGAGTCCCGATGGCTGTCGAATGGTTGAATGAGGCGTTGCGCCTCGCCCAACAGGCCGCCGACGAGGACGAGGTTCCGGTCGGCGCGGTGATTGTCTGGAAAGATCCCGCCCAAGGCGCGCTCAAGATCGTCGGTCGCGGCTATAACCGTCGCGAGCAGGATGATAATCCGATCGCGCATGCCGAAATAATCGCGATCCAAGACGCAGCGCGGACGACTGGGCATTGGCGTCTCATGGATTGCGTGATGTATGTCACGCTCGAGCCTTGCCCCATGTGTCTTGCCGCATGCCAGCAAGCGAGGCTCGAAGCGGTTTACTACGGGGTGTCGGATCCCAAGGGAGGGGCGCTGAGCCTCGGGTATCCCCTGCATCAAGACACTCGGATTAACCACCGCTTCAAGGTCGAGCCATGTGAGCCGTCCAATTCCGAATGCGGCGCGATTTTAAAAAGATTCTTTCAGAGAAAGCGGGATTGAACTCCGTCCCGCTTGGTATCAGAATAGGTACCCATGCCACTTAAAATACATTTTGCCGCTCTTTCTCTCGGTGCCTCGGTCGATCAGCAAACGGGAAGCCTTTCGGTTTTCGATGTGCTCGAAGATATTCGGACGCCCCAGGTCCCGATTCAATTGCAGTCGGTCGTGATCTCCCTTTCGTTTGAAAAAACGGAACCCGAGGATTTCAACGGGAAGATGCTGATTCATCTTTTGACTCCGGACGGCCGCCAGCAGGTGGTTGGAAACGGGGACATGCGCATTCCCGTGGAACAGCAAAGGATGAAGGCGGTTTTCCGCTACGGCAATTTTCCGATCACGATGTTCGGCCAGCACCGCTTCGTTCTTTCCTGGGTGAAGGGAACGAATCAAAAAGTAGGCGAAGCGATCCTCGATTTCAACGTCTTGCAGGTGACCCAAGTGGCGCAAGGCGTGGCTCCGGCGGATAAGCCTCCGGTCTCGCACTAGCGCAAAGTCTCTTCTCGTTAAGCCTGTTCAAGAAAAGCGAGGGCGCAAGAAGGCCCATGGATGGGCCGGCCCCCGACACCTTTTCTTGAACAGGCTATCCAACTATTGAAACGTCGCTCAGCAGGATGTGCTCGGGGCCGTAGTAGCCTTCGCCCCGGGAATTGTTCGCGGAGAAATGCGAGCGTTTCACGCGGTTGCGGGAAAGCTTCGCTGCCCGAAGATTATCGGTGAAGCTGCCGGACAGGGAACCACCTTTGACGTAGGTCGTCTTCACGTTTTTCCCGTCCTGGTTTTCGTAAAGTTTGGCGAGCCGGATTTCGCTGCTGAAAGTCCCGGTATTGGGGTCCGCGAAAAGTCCGGAGAACTGGAGAATTTCCAAAACTTTGGGGGCCTGGCGGGTCAGCTCTTCGTGCGAAAGCGAGCCGGCTTCGACCACGACGTTTCCGCGCGTCGCGGTTACGGGTAGTTTCAGATAATCCGCGTAGCGCTTGTCGGTGGCGGTCGCGATCACCCGATTTTTCTCGACGAGCCGGAAAGGCGACTGGCTGACGCCGCTTTCGGAAAAAGCGCCGGTATCGGCGCCGTATTCGAGCGATGGGTCGAGGGTGATCGTGAGAAGATCCCCGGTCGCGTTTTTGACCAGCTCATCGCCTGGCTTGACGAAGGGCAAGCCGTGATAGGAGTTGGCCGAAGATAGCTGCGAAAGGTGATTGTTGAAAAGCGTCGCGAGCACGTCGGCGTCGACAATGACCGGATAGTGCCCTGTAACGGGCTTGTGGGTGTCGAGCGAATGGCGAGCGCGGTCCGCGGTTTCGTCAAAAAGGCGATCGATGGCGAGATCGTCGAGATTCACCGCCCAGCGGGTGTTGAGGTATTCGTCCGATTCGACGGCGCCGTTAGGCTTTTTCCGGGAGTACGAATAGGCGGCTTCCGAATAGATGCGGCTTTGCGATGAGCGGTGCCTCAGCCCGTTGCTTAAGTGAAGCTCGCTGTCGTGCACGGAGAGAAAGAGCTCGGCCGAGTTGAAGCGCGATTCGCGCGGGCGCGCGACGGCTTTTCCGGTCGCCTGGGTCAGTTGGGCCATGACGTTTTCCATGTCTTCCGCGATTCGAGGGTCGGAGGTCTTGATGTCGGGAACCTCTTTGGGAAATTGCAAAGGAAGCGACCAGGCCTGATGGTCGGTTTGCTTGGCGGCCACGATGGCAGCATCGAGTTGCTCGTCCAAGGGGAGCGCGGTGAACAGCTTTTTCGAGATTTCACCTTGCCGTCCGGGGCGCCCGATGTCGACGAAGAGCTTCAAATGGATATTGTAGGAGTGCACGTCACGGTCCTGATCGACGACCAGCGCGTCGCGATCGAGCATGAAGTAGCGTTCGCGGCGATGCACGTGCTCTTCGGTGATGATCCAGGCGGTGGCGCCTTTTTTTTTCATTCAGGTTTTTCTTCAGTTGATCGAGAGTCCAGTTCATAGCGGGTTATCCTAAAATCACTTGGTCGAGCAGCATGTAAGGGCCGCCGCATCCGGCGAAGACGAATTCCTTGTGGTACTTTCCGCAACCCCCGGCATCGTTCCAGGGATGGAGTGCCTTGTCGGGCTCCGGAGAATCGAATTCGATTTTCGATTTGTCCACGATCGAGTTCAGCACGTCGGGCGTGTAACCGGTGAGCTGAATATCGCCTCCCGCGGGGCCTTTGAAAACCCGGCCCGTCAGGGCGCCGCCTTTGACTTCTTGCAGATAGGAGATGCCGACTTGAATTCCCATTCCTTTCGGATCTTCCATGCCGCCGGCGGGATGCAGAGCCAGGAACCCGTCGCCCAGCTCGCTCATCAGGCCCGCGAGGGTCTTTTTGCCCGGGCTGAAATAAGTGTTCGTTTGGCGGGTATAGACGCCGTTCGCCCAGCTTTCGCGTTTGCCGTTGGCGGTGCGGGCGACTCCGAGCCGCAAGGCGGATGTGAGATTGGTCATCGGGGCCTTGAGCCGTCCGTGATCGAGCAGCACCTGGCTTTGGGCGAGCCATCCTTCTTCGTCGAAGAAGTAACTGCCCCACGCAGCGAAGGGCTTGCCCCCGGTTTCAAAAATCGCGGGATTATTCAGAATCGTCGCGTGCTCGTTGCCCACCTTTTCGCCGCTGGCGTAAAGCTCCCAGGCTTTGCTTCGGCCGCGCGCGCAGGTATCGGCTTCCTGCGAGTGACCGAAGGCTTCGTGCGCGAGCACTCCCGAGAGAACGGGACCGAAAAGAACGCGGTATTTTCCGGGAGTGAGCTTGTGAGCGGATTTCAGCGCGGCCAGATCTTTGAGAAGCGTGCGCAGTTCATTTTCTTCCACTTCGATCGCTTCCAGGCCGCCCAGCCCGCCCACGCGGAGGTGCGTGCGGTCGGATTCGGACATCGTGATCACCGTCAGGGCTTGTCGCAGCAGCGTTTGGGACAGGACGGATCCACGATCGATGAAAATCGATTCCTCGTCGGCCGTCGTCTGCCGTGCGGCAACGTACGTGAGGTCCGACTCTTTCAGGCCCGACTCGGGCGCGAGCTTTTGACAGCGGTCGAGAAGCGCTTTCAGCTTTTCAAGGGCGATTCCCGCGTCGAGCTTGCGCGGGTCTTCCATGAAACGGATTCCGAAATGCACCGGGGTGCGCGCGGTCACGTCCGCGGGGATCTGGTTTTTGATTTCCGGATCGAGCTCGCCCGAGGAGAGCCGGTCTTTCCAGCTCGGGGCGGGATAAGCGCGCAGGGTCGCGCCTTCGGGGTGAGGCGAGTTTTTCACCCGTTGGACGAATTCGGCCACCGTGCGATTCAGGTTCTGCGCGCTCAGATCATCCGTCGCGCGCTCAAAAAGGGTATAGCCGTCATAGATTCTAAAAACCACGCCCGCGCTCGCCTGATCGGCGATGTTGGTTTGCTTGAGATTGGCCGAAAAGGTTTTGGATCGCTTGCGCTCGAAAAAAATCGAAGCGTACCAGCTGGGCTGGGCTTCCAGCTGCGGGAGGAGTCCGAGGAGTGTTTCGCGAAGCGCGATGAGATCGGAAGATAAGGCTGCTCTTTGTGTTTGAGTCGAATTGGCCATTGAGCTGTCTTAGCCGAATTGTGCTACCTTTTCTAGTAATGGCCATCGACATGCGCGTACAAAGACTCTGGCGGGTTGCCGCGGTGCTTCTACTTGGATTTTCTTCAGGTATTCCTCTTGGGGTCACCGGGTCGATGCTTCAGGCATGGATGGTCGATCAAAAGGTCGATCTGACGGTGATCGGGCTGTTTTCGCTGGTAGGGCTTCCTTACACGTTTAAATTTCTTTGGTCGCCTTTGATGGATCGCTTCGTGCCGCCGCTTCTCGGCCGTCGTCGCGGCTGGATTTTGATGACCCAGCTTTCGCTGATCGTTTCGATTTTAGCCCTGGGGTATTCGAGCCCGCAGATTTCTCCGCGCTTCACTGCCTTTCTGGCATTGATGGTCGCTTTTTTCAGCGCCAGTCAGGACATCGTGATCGATGCCTATCGAACGGATGTGCTTGAGGAGGAGGAGCGCGGTTTAGGCGCGTCGGTTTACATCCTCGGCTACCGCGTGGCGATGCTGGTGTCGGGTTCGCTCACTTTGATTCTCTCGGACCATATGAGTTGGCATTCGGTTTACGCTTTGATCGCCACATCGATGCTGGTCGGTGTCGCGACTTGTTTTTTCGCGCCCGAACCGGCGGTTCCCGCGCAGGCGCCCCGCTCCTTGACGGATGCGGTGGTCTTGCCGTTCGTTCAGTTTTTCAAGCGGCGGGGGGCCTACGAGATTTTGGCGTTCATTTTCGCCTATAAACTCGACGCCGTCATCGCGGCGGCTTTGATGACCCCTTTCATGCTGCAGCTCGGATTCACGAAAACCGACATCGGCGCCGTGACGAAAGGGTTCGGCCTGGTCGCGACGCTGCTTGGAACATTCATCGGAGGGCTTGCGATGGTGCGGCTGGGGCTGCGCCGTTCGCTCTGGATTTTCGGGCTCGCCCAGGGGATCTCCGGCCTCACTTTCATGGCACTGGCTCATATCGGCCATAGCTATCCGATGATGGTCGCGGCGATTACGGTCGAGAATATCTGCACCGGCATGGGCACCGCGGCCTTCACCGCGTTTTTGATGAGCATTTGTGATAAAAGATTCACGGCGACGCAGTTTGCGCTCCTCACCAGCTTCATGGCGCTCAACCGCGTGGTGGCGGCCGCGCCGATGGGCGCGCTGGCGAAAGCCCTTGGTTGGGAGTCCTATTATCTCGTGTCCGTTTTCGCGATGGTTCCGGGGCTCTTGCTGCTCACTCGATATAACCGTTGGATGGAGGTGAAGCGATGAAGCCGAAGAAGAAGACAGCGAAGAAATTAGTTCTCGAAAATTACCAGCATCCCGATGCTTTCGGAAAATGGCTGGGCTTCACAGTTCTGGCGGTCGATCCCCAAAAAATGACTTCCCGGACAAGCCTCAAGATTCGCTACGATCATCTTTCCCCGGCGGGGCGCGTCCACGGGGGCGTGATTTCCGCGTTCTTCGATATCGCGTGCGCGACGGCGATTTTTCCGACTCTGGGACCCAAGGATTTCTGCTCCACCGTCGAGTTGAAAGTGAATTACTTTCGTCCGATCGATTTGGGAGACGTGCTGACGGCCGAATCCCAAATCATGTTTCACGGTAAGCGCCTCTGCGTCGTGCACAGCCTGCTTTATCGCAAGGGGATGAAGCAGCCCGTCGCCATGGCCACCGGCACCTATAATCTCGTTCTTAACAATTCTTAAGCAGAGACCCGACCTAATCTTGAATTGTCTTTCTCGCCGCCGGGGTTCATCTTCGGGCACATGTTTCATGCCTTCGCACTCTCGTTTGTTCCGCTTTTCATAGCCATGGACGCACCCATGGCGGTACCCGTGTTCGCCACGATGACCGCGGGCACCACTCCGGTGCGCCGGATGAAAGTAGCGAATGAAGCCGTGATAGCGGCGTCGATCGTCGGGGTCCTGTTTCTTTTGGCGGGCAGGGCGTTTTTCTCGGTCGTCGGAATCACCGAGAACGACTTCAGAGTCGGCGGGGGGCTGGTTCTTCTCGTTTCCTCGCTTCTTCAATTGGCGAGACCCCAGAAAACTCCTTACGTCGATAACGGCGATATCGCTTCGCATGAGAATTCGCTTCACGGCGCCACGCCCCTCGGAATTCCCATGGTGATGGGGCCGGCGTCGATTACGACCATTATTCTGGCCGCGAAGTCGTACGGCTATTTGAATACCTTTTTCGCGATCGGCTTGAATTTATTGATTGTCTGGATCGCGTTCAAAAATTCGAAGTATTTGCTCGACTTGATCGGCGAGAAGAACATGAAAGTCGTCGCCAAGCTCGCCTCCCTGGTGTTGATTTCGATCGCGGTGATGATGATCCGGGTCGGGATCAAGAATTTCATAGGCTAGGCCGTCCGTGAAAGGGGTGTCGGGGGGCGGGCCATTCACGGCCCTTCCTGCACCAAGCCCAGGTTTTCGCGCCATGCGTGACAAGTCGTTTCAGACTTTCGCTTGAGCCACTGATGGTTACTGCATCCTAAACGGGGTCAGCTTCTGTTTTTACAGCCGCATCAGCGGTTAGTTCTTTTGCGTAGCCTGTCGAAAAAAAGTGAGGGGGTTCTTGCGGCAGGATGCCGAAGCCTGAGCGGAAGCGAAGGCGCAAGAAGGGCCGTGAATGGCCCGGCCCCCGACACCTTTTTTTCGACAGGCGCCTAATATGCCCAGTACGGTCCGGTGCCGAGCGCCGATTGGGTGTTTTCGATCCCCACATAGACGTTGCGCCCGAAAAAGAAGGGCAAGCCCCAGTCCACTATCGCACTCGAGCCGCTTCCGCCGTTTCCGACCATATTGATGAAAACGGAGTTGCCGGAATTGAAAAGGTTGTAAGCGTTGCCCGCATCGAAGGACACGTTTCCGTTGACCGAGCCGGTGGCGCTGTAATTCGTGCTCGATAAGGCGATGTTCGAAGAGGGGCAGTAAAGGGAAGAGTAGCCGGATCCGGTGTGCGAGCCGCCCGCGGCGGTATTGCATGCGGGCAAGGACGAGGCCGGCGGCATGAAAAGGATGCTGGATCCGCTGTCGATAAAGCTCGGAATGGCGGCCGAGCTATAGGCGCTGAACACCGAGGTGAACTCGGCGCTTGAGTTGGCCTCGAACGCGGTAACCCCGCTCGGGATATTATTGGTTTGCGTGCCGATCCCAAAAATGAGGGTTCCCGTCACGGAACTTGTGCCGCCGAGGGATATTCCTCCCGGAAGCTCCACGATCACGCCGTTGTTATCGGTCGGCAGCTTAGATACGGGGTTGGTGACCTGTTGAGCGAGCGGGATCGTGGTTTGCGAGCAAGTCGTTCCCGAGCAGGCGTAATACATTCCGTTGCTCGCGGTTTGTGCGCAATAGGTGCCGCAGTCTTGAGCGAGCAGGCCGACTCCGAGAATCCCGTTGAAGCCCGCTTCGCTGGGCGAGGTGTCGGGCGTGCTCTGCGACGAACTGCAAATCGCGGGCGGGGTTGCATACGTTGAGTCGATTGTGAGGACCGGCACTTCGATGGCCGGTTCATTGCCGAGCTTCACGTCGGCATATTGAACGGGTCCCCATTCGGTGCTTCCGTCGCCGAACTGCACGCATTCGGCGAGGCTGGCCCCGGAAGAGTTCGTGATCGGCGTGAGCGGCACCGTGATCTGCGACTGAAAAATACGCAGTCCGTAACTTCCGGTGTCGAGCAAAATATTATCGATGGTCTGGCAGTTATTCGGATTCCCCGCGGCGCAAAGCGTGACCGATACGCAAGGCTCGTTGGCGTACTGATTGGCTCCGCAAAGCGAGCCGTTCACGGTGATCGTCATGATGTTCCCGCCGACGGGGGTGCTGGTGGTGCCGCCGGATGAGGTTGACGAGGTGGTCGAGGTCCAACTGCCGGAGCTGGACGAATTCGCCGGATAAATAGCCGCGCTTTGCTGGCAGCCGCTGAGGGCGCTCGCCGCGAAAATCAGAAGGGCTGTGATAGCGCGCTTATTGGATATCACTTGGCGTCATCCCTTCGGGTATCAATGAGGGGAGATAGGCCTTCCCCTGAAGCGCCCGCATATGTCCGGATTTTTCGACGACGACGTTCGCGCTTTTTGTTTCGGAATAGTTTCTTCTGCCAAGGGCGCTTCTAGCGCGCGCGTATTGCGAATTTTTTGAAACCGTTTGGTACTCGGAAGAGTAAGAGCCCAGAAGGGTGCTCAGATCGGGGTGGATGACCCCTTTCCAGGCGATGCCGAAAATCACGCCGTTTTGCGATACGTACTCGCGGATCGTAACGCCGTCGTTGGCGATTTCATGAACCGAGAAACCGGAATAGACCGCTTGGGTGTGATGCGAGCCGCTCAAGGATTTCCGATCGACTTCGATCGAGTCTTCACGTTCTCCCAGCGCCCCCAGCGCGCTGCCGGAAGAGAAAAGAGAAAGCGCGATCCATGCGAGCACATAGCCCTGCAGTCTGATCTTGAATAATGGCGACGACGGCATTCGTAGTCTCATTCGGGTTACTGAGTTGCTTACCTAATGATGACACGATGCGCAATGTAAGGCTAGTTTGGTTTTAACTTGTTGAAGTTAATGAATTTTTAAAACGGAGAGGGAGAGATGCCATGGACCGCGAGCGCCCGGTCGAAATGCTTGAAGGTGTCGTGGGAATCGTCGAGCAGCTTTCGCCCATGGCAGAGAACAGGCTCGTTCGGAAAGGCTTGCTCGCATGCCGCGACCTGCGCGGGGGAGCACTTTTCGTTGATTTCGCGAAGAACCGTCTCAAAGCGGGCGCGGTCTTTGTCTTCGGTCAGTTCCAGTTCGGCGACTCCTTCGGCTTCGTAGCGGTAAAACCTGGGCACTTCGATCGACCAGAGCATCGGCGGCGAATAGATCGCTTTTAAGTTGGGTTGTGTATGGGCGCGGGTACGGTAGGCGACGCTGGTGTTCAGGTCGACGACTTCGCCGAACTGGGTCGCCACCCAGAAATGGATGTTGCCGTTCCAGCATCCCGCCCAGCGCACGGAATGATCGCTCATGATCTCGATCCAGGCCGCCTGCCCGTACATGACCCGGGACTCGATGCCGAAATTCTTAAGCCCTTGCACGCACGCGGCGGCGACGAGCAAAGGAAACTCCGCCCGATCGCCGGTAATGCGGTCGACGACGGCGGTGACGACGCGCGAGATGTTGGCCACGATTTCAACAGGCGTTTGGCTTTGTGCTTCGGTCATTTTCGATGGGTTACGCCCGAAGAGCGTTAAACGCAAACAGAATCCAGCCCAGCAAAAAGGCAAGGCCGCCGAACGGGGTAACTGCTCCGAGTATCCGAATGCCCGTCAGTGCCAGCGCGTACAAACTCCCGGAAAAGAGAATCGTGCCGAACAGGAAGGCCCAGCCTGGGTAATTGTTCAGATAGTTGGAGGCCGCCCCTTTTGCATGCATACCTGCCCAAAGCCCGAAGCCGATCAATGCGAGCGCATGGTACATCTGGTATTGGGCGCCGGTCTTCCAGATTTCCAGCATCCGGGGTTCCAGTATTTTTTCCAGCCCGTGAGCGCCGAAGGCTCCGCAAGCAACGGCGATGAAGGCGGATGCGGCTCCAATTCCAACCCAGGTAGATGGCGTCATTGAATGAGCTCCAGTCCGCGATGAATGAGCTCGCGGTTTTCCTGGGAAACCGCCGCCATCTCATCGAGCCGGTGTTTGATGGAGTCTTTCCAGGGACTCTTGAGTTTGTGGATGTGATCGAGCTCCAGCAGCTCGTAGCGAAGAAGCCAGTCCGAAGGATGGCGGGCTTCGAGCTCGGAGTGAATCGTCGCGAGCTCCCCGATGGCTTTTGCGTCCGGCTTTCCTGCTTCACGAGTGGCACGGACGCGTGCGTATAGCTGGTTGAGCGGGCGATTGTCGTTTGTCAGATTGGTTTTTTGGCGGCCTGGCGCTTGATTGAATCCGCCCGTGGCTTCGAGATAACGGGCGCGATCGGCGGCCCAGCCGTGGACCGAAATCGCGCGCGATCCGCAGGCGAGATCGAACGCGCCCCATGACGGATCAAAAAGCAGATCGCCGTTCGCGGCGCGCACGGCGCAATCTTTAAAGCTCAGGAGAATAATTTTTCCGTCTTTTTTCGTGCTGCCGGTGAGCGTTCCTTCGAGTTTGATTCCGGATTCGAATTGAATACGCGCCGGGTTGCCCAGATTTTTCAAGTCGGTGTCGGTGAGCTCGGCCGCGGTTTTTCCCAAGCCCCGGATTTTTCCGACCGGTGAGCTGAATCCTTGCGGGTGATGCTCGGGGCCTTGCCCGGGAATTTCTTTGTTTTCGTGGCAAAGCTGCACCGGGCCCGAATATTTCAGGAAAGAAAGCTCGCCCGCGGCATCGCACTCGAAGCGTTCGAGAACGCCGCTGATCTGTATGCCCGATTCAAGCACGGTTGTCGTAAGCGCGGCCGCCTTTTTGGCCTTTTTGAGGCTTTCCACGCCGCCCTGTCGAAAGGCAAGGCGTTCCGCGAGGTCGTCGAGCGCTTGCACCAGTGCTTTGAAATCGCGCGCGATGAAAAGCTGCGGTTGCGGGCGGGTGATGTCGTAAGTGACATCGACGCAATCGACGGTGAGCGGAATCTTCTTCACGTGCGGTTTGAGGCAGTTATAGCTTTCTCCGACCGAAGACAGAAGACCCGCTCCGTAAATCTTCGGATCGGTTTCGTCGCCGAGCAAGCCGTATTCGATCGTCCACCAGCCCATGCGCCCCAATTGGGTCGCCTCGCTGACGTGATCGACGGCCGCGGAAGCTTCGTCCAGGAGCATTTCGGCGGCTTTGATCTCTTCGGGAGTCGAGCGCGGGTCTTCCTTGATTTCCGAAAGAGCGCGGACTGCTTCATAAACGTCCATGTCTTGTTTCGAAAAAATGGCTTTTTCGGCGAGCTCCCCGTAATGGCGTAGGTATTTCGCGTATTCGGGATCGGCGATGATCGGAGCGTGGCCCGCCGCCTCGTGCACGATATCGGGGGCGGGAGTATACGCGATGTTTTCAAGCTTTCGCATGTCGCAGGCGATCGGCAAAATTCCGCGCGACAGGAATTCCATGAACACCGCGGGCGGGATGAAGCCGCTGACCGCGACGGCTTGCCAGCCGAACCGGCGAAGCTTTTCGTCCATTTCGCTGATCAGTGGGATGCGCTCGGTCGAAATGCCGGTTTCCTTGAGGCCCTTGAGGTATAGCGGATGCGCGTGCTTGGCGAAAAATTCACGCGAAATCGTCATGATGTAACGCCAGCTCGCGTGGTCGATCGGCGTGTACTGGGTCGCGTCTTGCGCGACGATGTAGGGGTTTAGGTAATTCGGAATTTTTTCGACTTGAGTCACTTGCTGCGACGATACCCCAAGCCATTATTTAGTGCTAGTATCAGCCTATGGAAATATTAAAGCCCGAACGTGAACACCAAGGTCCGATTTGGAAGCACCCTTATATGTTGTATATCGTCCTTACGGTGCTGCTTTTCGCGATTTTACTGGCGATCGGTTGGCTTGCGCTGGAGAACGGCTGGGTTCCGTCGCGCGGCGTCTGAGCAAATGAAGCCTGAGTTGTTAGCTGTTTCCGCATTGCCTTCTTTTCTCGCGCAGGATTTGGAGCGGGATTTTATCCTTCATACGTTGATAGGCGGCCCGGCGGATCCGGCCTTTGAAGAGGTTGCGCCGAAGATCCGCGGAATCGCCGCGACGGCGTGGGTTCCCGTGACGGCCGGATTGATCGGGCGTCTGCCTCGACTGGAGATTATTTCCACCTACAGCGTCGGATACGATTCGATCGATGTCGAGACGGCGCGGGCGCGCGGGATCGTGGTCACCAACACCCCGGACGTGTTGACGGCGGATGTCGCCGATTTCGCCATGACTCTTTTGCTCGCGGCCTCGCGCGGAGTTGTGCAGGCGGATCGCTTCGTTCGCGAAAAATGCTGGGAAGCGGGCGCCTTTCCGCTCATGCATCGGGTGAGCGGGGCGCGGCTCGGGATCGTCGGTTTGGGAAGGATTGGTCGGGCGGTCGCTCACCGGGCCGAGGCTTTCGGGATGTCGATCGCCTACACGAATCCGAAACCTAAATCCGACGTCCCCTATTCATTCTTTCCCGACGTGGAAGCGCTTGCCGCTCATGTGGATTTTCTGGTGGTCAGCGCGCCTGGTGGCGCCGCCACGCAATCGCTCATCGATGAAAAAGTTCTTCGGGCGTTGGGACCGGACGGGACTTTGGTGAACATCGCGCGCGGGTCCTTGATCGATGAGCCGGCATTGATCGAAGCGCTCCGGTCGAAGACGATTCGCGCGGCCGCTCTCGACGTTTTCGCGCACGAGCCCCGCGTGCCCGCGGAACTCATGGCTCTTGAGAACGTGGTGCTGGCTCCGCATGTCGCCAGCGGAACCTGGTCGACTCGCCAAGCGATGGCGAAGCTGGTTTGCGATGACCTAAGAGCGCATTTTTCCGGAAAGCCGGTATTGACCCGCGTTGTTTAAGCGAGCGCCGGATAGACCCGGTGGACGTCGTCGTTGTCGTCAATGTCTTCCAGGAAGGCGATGACATCTTTCGACTCCGCGTCGCCCAGCGTGATCAGGCTTTTCGGAATGTAGCGCATCTCGGCCGCCGAGGTCGCCCAACCGGCTTCGATCAGGGCCTTGTTCACGGCATCGAGGTCGGTGGTTTCGGTGAAAAAACGCGCGCCGATTTGCGGCTTGCCGTTCTCATCGACCGAGTCTTCCATCTTCTCGACGTTTTGCGCGCCGGCTTCGATAGCCGCACCCTCGATATCGATCGAACGATCAGAATGCGCAGCTTCGATCACGCCCATCCGGTCGAAGAGATAGCCGACGGAGCCGCTGGAGCCGAGCTGTCCTTTGCGGAACAAAATACGGATGTCCGAGGCGGTCCGGTTTTTGTTGTCGGTCATGCACTCGACGATGACGGGAACTTTATGGGGCGCGAATCCTTCGTAGGTGACGAGCTCGTAGCTAGCCCCTTCAAGCAGGCCCGCGCCTTTTTTGACCGCGCGCTCAATGACGTCGCGGGGTACCGATTGCCTGCGTGCCGCTTCAAGCGCCGTGCGCAATCTCGAATTACCGCCCGGGTCGGCGCCGCCCTGTTTGGCGGCGATTTGAATTTCTTTAGCCAACTTGCTGATCATCGCGCCGCGTTTGGCGGCGTTGGCCTGACGGCCTGCGTGTTTCCATTGGGCGCCCATAGTGACTTATAATTGCCCTGTTTTTGGGCCAAAATCCAGGATAGAAAATTGTTCGAAGGAGATTTAGATTTCATGAGCCAACTTTCATCCAGCCTTTTGACCGAAGGTCGCCCATTTCCTCAGTTCAGCTTGCCGAATCAGGACAAGAAGACGGTTCAGCTCGCCGACTTGGCGGGCAAATGGTTCGTTCTGTACGTTTACCCCAAGGACGATACCCCGGGTTGCACCCTTGAAGGCCGAGGCTTTTCAAAGGCCAAGCCCGAGTTCGATAAGGTCGATGTCTCGGTCTTCGGCCTAAGCCAAGACGACGTCGCTTCTCATAAGGATTTTTGCGACAAATTCAGCTTTACGATTCCGCTGCTCGCCGACACGCGCGCGGAGCTCTTGAAGGCCTTGGGCGTGGGACAAGACGAATACAAAGGCAAGATGTACTGGAATCGCGTGACCTTTATCGTCGATCCCAAGGGCGTTATTCGGAAAGTCTACCCCGCTGTCAAACCGGAAGGACACGAAGCCGAAGTTTTAGCCGATCTCAAGCGGTTGATGCACGGCTAGGCGCGTTCACACCAATGATTGAAGCCGATCCAGGCTGATATGCTCGGTCGCGCTCGTATTGTACTCTTCTTTAAGAAGGGCAAACGAGTACGAATTCGTCAGCTTGCCTCGGATGAGGACGTCCCGGATGAAGTGCCCTTCTTTCCGGAAACCCACTGATTCGAGAAGCCGGGCCGAGGCCTGGTTGGCCTCTCGGCAGCGTCCGACGAGCCGGTGAATGTTCGTGTTTTCGAAAATATGCGGGATCAGCAGTTTGATCGCTTCTCTTCCGTAGCCCTGGCGCCATTGATCGCTGCGAAGGTAGAGCCCGATCTCGGCGGTTCCGTAATTGATCGGATCGGTCATGCGCTGCACGCTCGCGCCCCCGATCAGTTGGTCGTCGGCGTTGAGGCAGATGCCGAAATAAAACATTTTCCTGGGTTTGACGGATGCTTCGCGGATCGCGAGCGCGACCCAGTCTTTTGAATCATTCTCGGTATGCGGGCCCCAGCCCTGAAGCTCGATCACTTTTGGATCGGAAGCGTAGACGTTTACGGCTTTCCAGTCAGAAGGTGACATTTCCCGAAGATAAATTCGCGGTCCCTGTGCGACGATCTGCATTCTGAAATTCTATACCGAAGCTCCCGAGTTGTTAAGGCTGCCGTTCAGCGATATTCCCGCATTCCCGGCTGCTCCACCATTTCGAGAAATTGTCGATGCTTTGCGCGGCCATGGCGGCCCGCGCTTGGTCGCGCTGCTTGAGCCCGGTCACGCCATCAAATAAGTTTACATCGAAAATAGAGAAGTTCATGTTGGCCGGCTGGTAATTCCCGGGTTCGCTGCCAATTATATGTCGGAGCAGGGACCCGAAAGCCGTATTGCCCGGGGGGCTTTGGTGCGGCAGCTGGCGCAGGCGTTGTTCGATAAAAATCGCCGCGAGGATTCCGCACGCCGCCGATTCAAGGTAGCCTTCGACGCCGGTGATTTGCCCGGCCAAATAAACGCGGGGATGCCCTTTGAGCGAGAGATCGGGTCTCAGGACGCGCGGCCCGCAGACATAAGTGTTGCGATGAATGGAGCCGAGCCGCAGGAATTCCGCGCGGTGAAGGGCGGGGATCAGCCGAAAGACCCGCGTTTGTTCCCCGTATTTGAGCTTGGTCTGAAAGCCCACTAAATTATAGGCGATTTTCGCGAGATTCTCCGGACGAAGCTGAATGACCGCGTAAGGTCTGGCGCCGGTTCTCGGGTCGGTCAAGCCGACCGGTTTCATCGGCCCGAAGCGCAAGCTGTCGCGTCCCGTGTTGGCAATTGCCTCGATGGGCTGGCATCCTTGGAAATATTTTTCTTTTTCGAAATTCTTGGGCGGGA
The DNA here is from genome assembly GCA_031292385.1 of Oligoflexia bacterium. GTDB lineage: Bacteria > Bdellovibrionota > UBA1018 > UBA1018 > UBA1018 > JARLHE01. The sequence goes on along the minus strand of JARLHE010000061.1, from coordinate 33,220 downwards.
TTTTCTCCGCTCCCATCAACGCGTCGATGAAGGCGTTGTACTCCGCCTCGTTCATCGGGCAATTGATGTAAGCTTCCTCGCCGCCCTTATCGTAGCGGTTCGCCACGAATGCCCGGTCCATATCGATCGTCGCGGCATCGATGATGGGTGCGATCGCATCGTAAAAATAGAGGTCTTCGGCACCGGTCGCCTTGCCGAGCCATTCGCCGAGACGGTCGGAAGTGAGGGGGCCGGTAGCCAGCAAAGTGATTTCTCCCTCGGCCGGGCGCGTGACCTCTTCCCCCACCATTTGGATATTGGGGTGAGAACGCAGTTTATGGGTGATTTTCTCAGCGAAGAGGTCGCGATCGACGGTCATCGCCTCTCCTCCCGGGACGGAGCATTCTTCGGCGCACTCGAGAACGAGCGAACTCACTCGCTTCATTTCGGCTTTCAGCATTCCCGGCGCCGAGTGAGGCGCTTTGGATTTAAACGAGTTGCTGCAGACCAGTTCCCCGCAGCGATCTGTTTTATGGGCTGGGGTCATGAGGGCCGGCCTCATTTCGTGAAGGATGACTTGAACTCCACGTTGCGCCAAATAATAGGCGGCTTCGCTGCCCGCAAGGCCTGCTCCGACGATGTGAATTTGGGATGACATGGTGCTCCTTTAACACGGTTCGGAACCCCGTTAAACTAAAAGGACCTTGAAAGTCCCGACCTCCCATTTAATGCCACTTCGAGCCGCGATTGAGGAATTCCTGAGCTTTTTGGCGACTCAGAGGCGGCTTAGCGCGCATACTTTACGAGCTTACCGCATCGACCTGGAGCACTGGCTTGACGATCTCGAGTCGGTCAGGAAAATCGCGGATACCGCCGCTTTGGCTGAGCGTTTGGAGCCGGTTCATCTTCGATCCTATCTGGCGTCTCTTTACGATACCCATGAGCGCGCCTCGATTTGCCGGAGGCTTTCCGCGATTCGTTCGATGTTGCGGTATTTCAGGATGCGCGGCTGGATCGACCGGGACGTGGGGCAGTGGGTTTCTTCGCCGAAAAAAGAGAAGAACCTTCCGAATTTTCTCAAAATCGAGGAGATGGAGGAACTGATCGAGGCGCCGGATCTGACCACCTCGCTCGGGTTGCGCGATCGGGCCATTTTTGAATTGCTCTATGGATCCGGTTTACGCGTTTCGGAGGGCGTCGGCTTGAGTATGGGCGATGTGGACTTGGAGCGTGGCTGGGCCACCGTTTTCGGCAAGGGATCCAAGGAAAGGCGGGTTCCGCTCGGGCCGCCCGCCGTCGAGGCTCTTCGCGCCTACTGGGAAAGAAGGCGCGCTCAAGGAGAAGGGCTTCACGGCAAGTCGCCGGTTTTTGTCAATTATAGGGGAGGGCGCCTGACCTCTCGAAGCGTGGCGAGAACCGTGGCAAGGCATCTGGTGCGAATCGCTTCAGCGAAAAATCTCTCGCCGCACGGCTTGAGGCATAGCTTCGCGACCCATCTTTTGGCCGCGGGGGCTGATTTGAGGGTAATTCAAGAGCTCCTGGGCCATGCCCGGCTTTCGACGACCCAAAGATACACTCATGTGGACTTAGGAGCGCTCTTGGACGAATATCGAGGAGCGCACCCGCTGCACACGAAAAAAAATGGATCAGCAACTTCTTGATTTTCTTTTGCAGTTCTCGAGCTCGACGATCTATCTGGTGGTCTTCGGTATTCTGCTGGTTTGCGGCTTGGGACTCCCGATTCCCGAAGATCTGACGCTCTTCATGGCCGGCATCGCCGCCTATTACGGCTTGATCAGTGTCGTCGGCGCGATGATCGTCGCCTATCTCGGGGTTACGTTGGGCGACACGATCATGTTTTTTTTGGGCGCGCACTTCGGGCGCAAGCTGACGAAGAAGTGGATTTTCCATAAGCTGCTTCCCGATGACCGGCTGAACTCGGTTCAGAGAAAATTTCGCGCTCGCGGGAACCCGCTCATTTTCGCCGCCCGCTTCATGCCCGGTTTTCGCGCCCCGATCTTTTTTTGCGCCGGCACGCTTCATCTTCCTTATCGCGTTTTTCTTTTTTACGACGGTTTGGCGGCGTTGATCAGCGTGCCCTTGATCATCGGGGCGGTTGTCATCTTTGGCGACAATATCGAGCAGGTGATCCGCGCGATCCAGAAAGCCGAGCACGGTATCGCGGCCTTGATCGGTTTAGTGGTTTTGGCGATGGCGGCTCAATGGTACAATAGTCATCGCAAGCTGAGGAAAAGCGAGCAGTAACCGAATGATGACAAAAGTATTTACCGCTGTTACCCCCGCGATACTGATGATCGCCCTTTCGGTAGGGCTGGCTCCGGATGTTCGCGCGGCGCTGGAAAATACGCAAAACAGCGCCGCATCGAATGGCCCTGCGTCAGCGTCGGAAGACGCCTGGTGCTCCGAGCTGCGGGATCAAATCGCGGCGTTGAACTGGAACACGCAAGGAAAGAGCCTGGAGCCCTGCGCGGGTATTCAATGGAAGATGGGCGGAAAATCCGTTCAAGGCCGGCCGCTGGTTTACGCGGAATTCGGTGATCCCGATTCCACCAATGTCACCTTGATTTTTTCCGCCATTCACGGCGATGAAGTGACGCCGATTTATTTGGGCTTCAAGGTCGCTCGCTGGGCGATGGAAAACCAGGCGAACTTGAAAAACGCCCGAGTCGTCATCGCGCCTTTCGTCAACCCGGACGGATTTTATCGAAAACCGCGCACGCGCATGAATGCCAACGGAGTGGACGTGAATCGCAATTTCGACACGCATGACTGGAAGGACCGCGCGATTGCGGCCTGGACCAAGCGTTTGCGATCCGATCCTCGCCGCTTTCCCGGTAAGGCGGCGGCATCCGAGCCCGAAACGCGCTTTCAGGAAGATTTGATCCAAAAATATCACCCGAAAAAGATCCTCGCCATCCATTCGCCGCTGAACCATCTGGATTACGACGGGCCGAATATCCTGTCGCTGGCCCGATTTCCGAGATACTACGTTCGCGATTGCCTGGCGCTTCGCTCGAAGCTCAAGGCGGTTTCCACGGGCTATTTCCCGGGTTCGCTCGGCAATTATGCCGGGCAGGAAATGGGCATCCCGACTTTGACGTTGGAGCTCCCGACGGCGAATCCGGCCAAGGCCGAGCAGTACTGGCGATCTTTCAGCGCCGGGATTCGCACGATGATCGAATTCGTCATCCCAGATCATGATAAGAAATCGTCTTAAGCTTCCCCTCGCGCTTTTTTTCGTTCTTTGGATCCACGGCGTGCTCATCGGCCTCACGGATGACGAGGCTTACTATTGGGCGCTTGCCCAAAGGCCCGCCTGGGCTTACGCGTACCATCCCCCGATGGTGGCCTGGCTGATCGCCGTTTCGCAGCACGTCTTGGGTTGGTTATTGGGAACGCATTCGTCCGCGATGGTGCGCTTTCCGTCGGCGGCGCTGATTTCGGCGAGCTTCGCCCTGGTTCTGCGCTGGTTCGAGAAAGCGGGAGTTTCGGAGGAACGCCTCACGGGCGCGGGTACGGTCGTCCTGTCGCTTGCGGGGATTTTCGCGCTCTCCTGGATGATGGTGCCCGATCTTCCTCTGATTTTCGGATGGATGCTCGCGTTTTCCGGGTGCTGGGGATTCATCACCGAGGAAAACCCTTCCGCAAGCGATTACCTTTTGCTGGCTTTGGGCGTTGTTTTCGCCATTTTGTCCAAATACTCCGGCGTGCTGGTCGCGGGCTCCGCGGGGCTTTCCATTCTGCTTTGGGCACGAGGCTCGAGCGCGAAGGTTCGGGGTTGCGCGGTGATCTTTTTGAGCGCGGCGCTGGCGTCGCTTCCGCTCCTCATCTGGAACGCTCATCATCAATGGGCGTCGATTCTTTACCAGATCCGCGATCGCCACGCGGGTAGCGCCCTCTCTTTTTCGCGCTATCTGCGTTTTTGGGTCATCGAAGCGGTTGCGGCCGGGCCGGCGCTGCTGTTTTTTTCTTTCGCCAGTTTTTCGAAGCTGTTTCGCAAGCGCGAGCTCGTCTTTTCCTACCTTTGGGTTTGGGCGCTTCCCGCGCTGCTGATTTATTGCGTGCAGCCGCTTTGGTCCGATTTCAAACCGCACTGGGCGCTGATTGGGTGGTGGCCGCTCATGCTGGCGTTGGGCTGGTCGTATGGGCGAGGGAAGTGGCAGCGCTTGGCTCGGCTTCAGCGCGGCTACGGTCTTGCGCTCGGCGTTTTCGTCGTTCTGGCCTGTCATATTCCGGTCGGGAACTGGGCGCTCGCGTCGTTTCAGGGAAAGGGTCAGGACCCGCGCCTGGATGTGACCAATGACCTGACGGCATGGAACCTCTTGGAGCCCTATTTGCGCTCACTGCCCGGAAACAGCGATTTGCGCGTTCCGGTCGTCGGTTCGCGCTATCAAACCGCGGGACAGGCATTTTTCGCTCTCGGCCCGGAATCGTCGGTGACGCTCATCCCTCGCGAGATCAAGGAGCGGGACGAATGGCCCGATCTCGGTATCCTGGCGGACGAGAGCTCGGGTCGGGGCGTGCTGAAGAAATCGATCTTCTTCGTCACGGATATCCGTTACGATGCTCCGCCGGAATTCGCGGACGCGAGTTGCGTGAAAATTCAGCGTCTCGAAGCGCTCCGGGGCGGAATCCTCGCGAAATGGGTCGAGGTCTGGCGTTGCGATCCGCGCCGCTAGCCTAGAAAAAATGAAAAAACGCCGCGCCGACCGCGATCGCCGCGAACAATCCGGCAAGGATCGGGACGAGACGCGCGCGCGCGGAATCAAACGGCGGTTCGGGAAGAGGCATTGGGAACGATTGCGTGTTGCCTCGAATCGCGGCGGCGATCTCCGATAGGGCGGCGGCACGGGCGGCGATCGCGGCGGCTTGCATTTCGGCAAGCGACATCCGTCGACGGGTGACGGGCTTGATCGCGGGTTTGGCTGGTTCCGCGCTTGCCGGAGACGGCGGCTCGGTCTCGAGAGGCGGTTCCGGCATCATCGGCGCGGCGGCCGCGATCACCGATCCATCGGGTTGGACCGTGGTGGAGATCTCGGTTCGCCCGGAGACGGTGTAGGCCTCGGAGGCCAAAACTTTTTCATCCGCGGGAGTTCCGTCCACCTTGATGATATTGCGGGCGCCGTTTCGAATCAGCGCGAAGCCGCGGCAGTCGATGCATTTCGAAAAGGCCCAATGTTTGGGAATTTTCTTATCGGCTAAGTGAAGGCTTCTTCCGCAGTGGGGGCAGTTCCAACGCATTTTATTAGGATGCGCATAAGGCCGGTTCCGGTCAATCGGTAGAAATTGCCCAGCCTGTCCAAGAAAAGGGTGTCGGGGGCCGGCCCATCCTTGGGCCTTCTTGCGCCCTTCGCCGTAGCTCGGGCTTCGGCTTCCTGCCGCAAGAACCCCCTCACCTTTTCTTGGACAGGCTCAGTCAAGAAGACCCTGTAGCCTCAGGCGGCTTGGTCGTTCCGGGTTTCTTCTTCTGCCGCTTTCTTTTCGCGCCGGAGCTCGAAGTATTTGGCCAGGATTTTCACGCGCAACTCGGTGGCGGGATGGCCCGAGGCGACCATCATCGATCCGGGTTCCTTACGAAGGGGAAGGATACCGTTCGCCTTATCGAGTTTGCGGAGGGCGCTCGAGAGGTCCTTGAGGTTCGAGCCGAGGGTTTCGATTGAGTGGATATCCGCTTGCACTTCCTGATAGCGGGTCTGTTCGGCGAGGGCGCGAATCGAGATCGCGAAGGACGCCACGAGGGCGATACAGCCGCTGAACGCCGCGAGCGAGTTTTGCTGGGTCACGGCTTGAATGACTTCGACCGTCGTTCCGGTAAAGAGGCTCGCGCAAATAACCAATCCGGAAGAAAAGATGAAACGCTTCTTCAGGTGGCCGAGACGAATGTGGCTGATCTCGTGAAAGACGATTGCCCGCAGTTCGTCCAGCGACAAGGCGTCGATCGCCGACTTCGAGATGAACAGGCCGGGCCTGAGAAGTCCGGTGCCGGCGCGGAATCCGGCCACCATCGCGTTTGCCGGGTGATATTGTTTGACCCCGATCATCCAATAGCCCGGACGCGCGACGGCACTGGCATCGAAAACCTTGTCGAGCTCGGCGACGATTTTCGCGTCGGAGATTTTTTCCGCGCCGAAAATTTTCCGGACCAGAACCGGAGCGATGCCGAAACTCGCGCAGAGCCCTCCGACTACCCCGACCGCCATGCCTGAAAGAAGCAGGAAAACCGCTACGGACTGAGGAAGCTTGAAAATCGCCGCCGGAGCGGTGCAAACCAGCATCCCGGCCGCGAATACTGCGAGATATATCGCTCCGCCGAGCAAGGACCAGAGGCAAGCGCGCGCCGCCGACTTGAAATGCGCCATCGCGGCGCCTTTGCCTTGATCGTTTCGAACGCAGCGCTCATAACGCGCTTGCAGCAGCATAAGCGAGATAATCGTGCCGACCCCGAAGAGCCCGCGTAGCGCCGCGTGGAGGTGCCCAAACGGATGGGGGGCTGCCGCGGACGGATCGCCCTGGGCTGAGCCCAAAAAGATGACGGCTTCGGCGAGCACGGCGAACAGGCCGTTCAGGCGCACGCGCGTGAGCTCTTCGATTTCTTGGAACTCTTCCTGGTCTTCCCTGAGCTTCCCGATGTAGCGCTCGAAGTAATCGCCCCAGAGCGCGTACGCCGTCAGCGGAATCAGCATCAGCACGATGATGCCCGTCAGAGGCATGGCGTTTTGCGAAAGATTGTCGATTTGAGCAACGGCTTCAGGTGGCATCATTTGCTTCTCGGAACAAATGATGCAAAAGCTTAGAGTCAGATATGTCTTCGCATAAAAAGCGGTTTCTCAATCGCGACGGGTCCAGTAACGTCGATCCGTCCAGCTTCAAAAAGGAAGCGTTTTCCGATTCCTATCATTTCCTTCTCTCCATGAGATGGACGAAGTTTCTCGCGTTCATCGCGTTTGGTTATTTTGTCGTGAACCTGATCTTCGGAACGGCGTATTTTTTGGCGGGCAGCGCCGCGCTTGATGGAATTCGCGCGGCAAGCGAGCTCGACCGTTGGAAGGAGTGTTTTTTCTTCAGCGTGCAGACGCTGGCCACGATCGGCTACGGGAAGGTGAGCCCGGCTTCGTTCGGAGCCCATCTGCTTGTCACGGTCGAAGCCTTGACCGGACTGATCGCGCTGGCTCTTGGCACCGGTATTATGTTCGCCCGGTTCTCCCGGCCCACGGCCCGCATCCGCTTCAGCGAAAATGCCTTGATAACCCATCTTGACGGCCGTCCCTGTCTGATTTTTCGCATGGCTAACGCCAGGTTTAATCAAATCGTGGAAGCGGAAGTGGGTGCCGTTCTGACCCGGCTGGAAAGCACCGAGGAAGGCCAGGTCTATCGCGAACTTCACGACCTTCCGCTCGATCGCGATCATACTCCCATCTTCGGAATGACCTGGACGATCACCCATTGGATCGACGAGCAAAGCCCTCTGTACCAGGCAAGCTACGAAAGCCTGAGCCAAAGCGATACCGAGCTGATTGTCACCGTGACCGGAACCGATGAGACCTTTTCCCAGACGGTTCGCGCCCGTTTTTCCTATGTAGCGAGTGAATTTGTTTGGGATGCCCTGTTCGCCGATATCGTTTCCGTGGGGAAGGGCGGTTTGGTTCATGTCGCGATCGATCGGCTCAGCGAAATCTTCCCTGTCGACCCGAAGAGCCGCTAATTATGCTGCGCATCAACCAGGGGGTTGTGCGATGAACAAATGGTGTCGAATTTATCTCAGCTCGGTCTATCTCAGCTAGTTCAGGGAATGCTCGCCGGCCATCGCCTTTCTCTGGCGCGACTGATTTCAAAAGTCGAAAATCGAGACGGCGATGTTTCCTCCGTGATGGAGCAAATCTATCCGAAGACAGGAAAGGCGGAGGTTTGGGGAATTACGGGCCCACCCGGCGCGGGCAAGTCGACCCTCGCGGACGTACTGACGAAACATCTCCGCTCTCTCGGAAAAAAGGTGGCGGTCGTTGCCATCGATCCCTCGAGCCCTTTTTCGGGGGGCGCCATTCTCGGGGACCGCATTCGAATGCAGCAGCACGCCTCGGATCCCGAAGTTTATATTCGCTCCCTCGGCACGCGCGGCAAGCACGGCGGGCTTTCGCATGCGACAAAAGAAGTCGTGCTCCTTTTGGACGCCGCGGGCTTTGACGTCATCCTGGTCGAAACGGCCGGCGTCGGCCAAACCGAGCTCGATATTTTGCGCCTCGCTCAAACCGTCATCGTGGTTCTGGTTCCGGAAAGCGGCGACTCGATCCAGGTGATGAAAGCGGGTTTGATGGAAATCGCCGATATCTTCGCCGTCAATAAGAGCGATCGTCCGGAAGCGGATAAGCTGGTTCGCGAGCTTGTGACCATGGTGGGGATGAATCCCCATGACGAGCACTCGTGGATGATGCCTGTTCTGAAGACCGAGGCTCAGCGAGACATCGGCGTCAAAGAATTGGCGGACGCCGTTCAGCAACATCAAGCTTATCTCACCCGAAGCGGCCAGCGCGATTTGAAAGTCCGGGAGTTTTTGAAAAACGAAGTCGCCGACATTTTGATGGAGAGACTGGTTCAAACGGTCCATGACGCGTTTAAAACGCCATCAGGGCACCAATTGCTGGATTCCCTGGCTCAGCGAAAGACGGATCCCTATAAGGCGGCTGATTCGCTTTTTGAAACCTGATTCATTGAGTCAAAAAAGTCTAAAGTTTGACGATTACCCGACCGAAACAGTCTGTGAAGGCAGTTTTACTAAGAATAGGTCTTAGTAGAGCGGGTGCCTTCGCAGGGGTACAGCAAATTCCTGCTTAATTTAACTGAAATGGACTCGGATTGCGTTGAACCGCAGTGCTGAATGGGACTTCGTTTGCCCAATGGGTGCCGCGACGCGTTAATCAAAGTCGAGTTGGCGCACAACAACCGTGCAGACGGTGAGGTTGCGCGCTTAGGGGAGAGGTACGTCTATGGGTTTAAGAATTAGCACTAATACGCAGTCGTTGGCGGCTCAGAGAAATCTGGGCGTCAACAGCATGGCTCAGAAAAATTCGTTGGAAAAGTTGGCGTCCGGTTCGCGCATCAATCGCGCGGCTGACGATGCCGCGGGTCTGGCGATCTCTGAAAAAATGAGAGCATCGATTCGTTCCGTTCGGCAAAACATCCGCAACGCGAACGACGGGATCTCGATGATTCAGACCGCGGAAGGCGGCATGAACGAAGTGGGCAACATCCTGGTTCGTTTCCGCGAGCTTTCGACCCAAGCGGCATCCGACACCGTGTCGGATGTTGAGCGTGGCTTCATCGATAAGGAAGTCCAGCAGCTCAAGTCGGAAGTGTCGCGTATCGCCGACTCGACGGAATTCAACGGCCATCACTTGTTAAATGGTGAAGGTGGAAAGCTGGAGTTCCAGATCGGCTTGCACAACAAGGCGGAGCTGGACCGGTTCCAATACGACGCGGAAAAAACCAACGTCGGCCTGGACAAGCTCGGGTTGGGCGGCATCAGCGTGGCCGACAAGGGCTCTGCTCAGGAAAACCTCGACAAAGTCGACGAGGCGATCCGCGTACTGTCGGGCAATCGTGCTGAACTGGGCGCTTTGCAGAACCGTCTGCAATCGGGCGTGAACAGCATGACCATTTATGACGAGAACATGTCCGCCGCTCGTAGCCGAATCTACGACGTGGACATGGCATCCGAAACCGCCGAGCTCACGAAACAGAATATTCTGTCTCAAGCCGGCGTATCGGTCCTCAGTCAAGCTAATCAGAACAGCCAATTGGCCCTCAAGCTCATTGGCTAATCTGACCTGATTCCGCAGTACCAACACCAATCCTTGTGACCGCCCTGCGACCCCAGGGCGGTCACTCTTTCAAGCGCGCGAATCTCCGCCCGCTTTGCGGGCTCGGCTCTCGCGCGGGCGCTGCGCTGAAACGCGCGAATCTCCACCCCTCTTTTGCGGCTCTTCATCGGGTCAGCAACTCCTCGTATTTATACGATTGTTAACTCTCTTGAGTTTTTGACGCCATGCGTCGATAATGAGAGTGTCAGTCGGAAGAAGGGGTTGGCCCTTCGACCATCACCAGGCTGACAACGTCTGCAGAGTGGATCGCTGCTGTGATTCATGAATGCAGGAAACACATCGTTGTTTGGAGAAAATGGAATCGGGTTATCGGGCCCGATTCGTTATTCTTTTCGATCTAAACGCTCAGACGTGCTCGTAAGGTGGCAACTCAGGCAAATGCTTGCGTAGCCGGCTTCAGGCGCATATTGCGACCCTAACGGCTTCACAAGCGATGCTTCGCGCTTAAGTGAGGGACGTTATGGGTTTAAGAATTGGCACCAACCTGGGCTCCATGGCCGCTGCTCGGAGCCTGCAATCCACGCAGGCGGATCAAGCGAAAAATTACAAAGAATTGGCGTCGGGCCAGCGAATCACCAACGCGGGCGACGATGCGGCCGGCCTTTCCATCAGCGAGAATTTGAGGGCGCAAGTCCGCTCGTTGGGGCAGGCCGAAAGAAACGCGAACGACGGTATTTCGTTTTCCCAGGTCGCGGAGGGCGGGTTGACCGAAATCGGCAATATCATGGTCCGTTTAAGAGAGCTCGCCATTCAAGCCAGCTCCGATACGGTGGGCGATAAAGAGCGCAGCTATATCAATCGCGAAGCCCAAAGCCTGATCCAGGAAGTGGATCGAATCGCGAATGTCACCTCTTACAACGGCATGCCGTTGTTGAACGGCCAGGCCCCTAAGTCGGAGCTCGAGATCCAGGTCGGTATCCGCAACGACGGCGCGGACCGGATTAAATTCAACACCAAGGAAAACGACGTGCGAGCGGATTCGCTCGGGGTGAAAAATCTCGACTACACCAGCATCGGCGACGCTCGCGATGCGCTCGATAAAATCGACGATGCGACGTCCAAGGTTTTCGCCGCTCGCGCGAGCCTGGGCGCGACGCAGAACAAGTTGCACTCCACGATCAATAATATCGGGGTGACGAAAGACAACTTGGATGCCGCCCGGTCGCGTATCGCGGATACCGACGTCGCGCAGGCGACCTCCGATTTGGTTCGCGGCAACATCCTTCAGCAGGCCGGAATTTCGGTCTTGGCGCAAGCCAATAGCTCGCCGATGGCCGCGCTCAAGCTGCTGTAGGCCGTCTTTCCAAGTCTCTCAGGTACGCCAGTCCCGCAGGCCATAGTGGCCTATGGGACGACTTAAGCGATCTCCCGGAGGTGCCGAGCTTCCGGGAGATTTAAGTTTTGCGCGAGGGGGCCGAAAAGTCAGATGGAGGGTGCCTGCATGAAAATCAATCCGCTGACGTCAGGAGTCCCCTATTTGCGGCTCGTGCAGACCAAAGACGACGCCCATTCGAGGGAAGATGCGGAGCAACGCCGTCAAAATAAGGGCGATCACTCCGAGGAAAAGCAGGAGCCCCGCTCCGATACGGAAATGTCCCAAGCGGTCGACAAGGCGCTCGAAACTTTCAGCGCCGACCCGCAGACGCGCGCTAGCGGCCTCGCCGCGGCGGCCGAAGGCTCGGGCCCCGGCCTTAGAGTCGTATTGAAAGACGCGCAGGGCAAGGTCGTGCGCCAGTTCACGGGCGAGGAGTTTCTCCGCTTGCGCGAAGCGGCGGCTCAAGACCATCGGGCTCGCGGCAAGATCCTCGACCAAAAATATTGATTAGGGTAATATTCCGTCTCGGATGAGTCTTTTTATCGTATCTGATCTTCACATCCGCGGCGCGGAGGATTCGGTGTACCGGTCCTTGCTGGACTTGATTCGTACGCGGGTGCAATCCGGCGACATCCTTGTTTTGGCCGGTGACATTTTCGATCTCTTCGTCGGCGACAAAAAACTTTTTCGCGAGCGCTATCGGGAGTTTTTCGATGAGATCGCCGCCGCCGGCGCGCGCGGCGCGAGCGTCGAGTATATCGAGGGCAATCACGACTTTCTGCTGCGGCGGGCGTTTCGCGGGCTTCCGCGCGTGACGGTTCATTCCAGTGAAGTGCTGCTCAGGTTGGATGGCCGGCGTTTTTTCATCGCGCACGGCGATTTGGTGGATTCCGGCGATTACACTTACCGCGCTTTGCGGGCGACGTTTCGGAGCGCTCCGTTTCATGCCTTCGTTTGGGCGCTGCCCGGGCAATGGGTAGACCGGATCGGCAATCGCAGCAGCCGCTACAGTCGGGACCAGAAGCCGAAGCTGTCGGCCTCCTTGCCAACCGAGAAAATCGAGCGTCTTCGCAACACTTACCGAAGTTTCGCCGCCGAAAAGATCGCCCAGGGCTACGATTTCGTCGTGCTCGGCCACTGTCATGACCTGGATGAGATGAAATTCTCGATCGACGGCCGCCCGGGGCAGTACATCAATGTGGGCTTTCCGCCCGTCCACGGATCGTTCTTATCGTGGTCCTCGGGCGATGAGTCGATCGGGCGCGAGCGGCTTTAAAGTTAAACTTTAAAGGTAGGCCGTACCTTTTGGTTGAGATTCGCGTCATAGATTCCTCCGCTCCATTTTGGAAGATACGATCAGCTAGGTGGATCCAGCGATAGCTCTCGAATGTCGGGTCATCACCTAATGCTGGCAACTTAAGGGCCCTCCCGTCTCATTTGCTTGAATCCCTTTATCCTGGATTTTTTGTATAGACCCCAAACTTTCACGGGCTGCATCGAGACCCGAGGGTAGCTCCGTCCGGGCTGCTTTTTCCAGATGACCTGGGAAGCTTCTCTGACCAGGGTACGGGCTAATCGTCTGGCCTCGCTCGGTGTGAGTGGGCGTCGTGCCGTTACCGCCTCAAAGAGGTGACGTTTAACGACGGCCTGCGCGTTTATAAAGCTGGGGATGGCAATGTCAGGGTCAAGCTTGAGACGCTGTGCGCTTTCTAAAACAACCATCGCAGTGAGAGAAATCACTAGGAGATTGGCGAAGATCTCTTGCATGACCCCGTTGTAGGTTTTCGAGTGGAAACGCTCCAGTTGTAGCAGCGTTTTTACGCGGCCGTACATCGTCTCCACTCGCCAGCGGTGCAGATAAAGGCCTAAGAGTGATTTACGCGAATATTTCTTTAAATCGAGCAGGTTGGTCGCCAAAACAACCGGTCTCGCCGTTGGGACCAGGACGCTTGAGCTTTTTTAAGATCACCTGTTCTTTCTTACCCGTGAGTAAAAACTGATGAATCCAAGCATCGCGTTTTTGTTCGGCCGCCCGCATGCGACAAAGATAGAACTGCTGGTATTTCTCGAAGCAAAGAAAGACCTCGTCGCCGTGAAATCCACGATCTAAAACCGCAACGTCACCGGCCTTAAAATCGAGCTCAATCATCGACATCAGTTGATCTCGTTCGCTTTCGATATGGTTGACGACGCGTGCGGCCCTGCACTGACCCGTAAATACGTTCATAGCGGTAACTAAAAGTGCTGCCGGATAATGGCTTTCACCCACTCGGGTGCCGTGAGGCTCAAAAAGATCGAGCAGATCATCTGAGCGTGGCAAGCTAAGCTTCGTGCCATCGACTGCACGGGTGATATGGCCCTGATATCGAAAGCTGGGATCAGAAAGCGTTTCGTCTTGATTGGCTTGCTCAAGGAGAAACCGGAACGCCTGCCAGTCGAGCTTATTTCGCGCCTGGGTGATGGCTTGATGAGAAACGGGATCGATGGTTCATAGCCGTCGCCATTGCGATGAGCGGCCATGTGCAAGACCACTCCAACTGTGTGCTCGATGGGAAGCTTGCGATTGCGCGAGAAAGCACCGGAATCTAGGACGTATTCTCGCAGTATTTGCTTGTTTTTAGAGACTAAAGACGGATAGATTAAGGCTAGCGGCGTGACGAGGGCGTGTCATAAAACCCTCCAGAGAAGTTGCGCTGTTTAGGCACTGTTCACGCAGTGCCTTTTTTTATTTGTGCCGCGATTCCCTGCCGGCGTCAATCCATCTTACGCCCTTAAGTTGCCAACATTAGGTCACCACCCGACACTTTGGGTCTGAACTAACGAGCCAGCTGTAAAAGCTCAGCCGCGTTTTCCAGGCTTTTCTTGGTGAGTTCCGGGCCGCCCAGCATCCGCGCCAGCTCTTCCTTGCGCTCGGAAGCTTTGGTCAGGGCGACGACTTCGGTGACGGTGCGCTTTGCGGAAGTGGTCTTGCGCACGACCAGGTGGTGATCGGCGAACGATGCGACCTGTGGCAGGTGGGTGATGCAAAGAACCTGGTTGTAGGCCGCGACCGATTTCAGCTTCTTTCCGACCTGAAAGGCGGTTTGGCCGCCGATGCCGGCGTCGATTTCGTCGAAAAGGTAAACGCCAATCCCGCCTTTGTCGGCGATCACGCGGCGAATGGCGAGCATCAGGCGCGAGAGCTCCCCGCCGGAGGCGATCTTTCCGAGCGGACGTTGGGCCTCGCCTTTGTTTGTTTGCACCAAAAAGTGAATCTGATCGGCGCCGGTCGCCGTCCAATCCCCGATTTCTTCCTTGGGCGCGAGCTCGATCGCGAAGCGCGCGTCGCTCATTTTGAGGTCGTGGAGCTCGGCGGTCACCGAGTCGGCCAAAAGCTCGGCGGCCTTCTTGCGCGCGGACGAAAGTTTCCGGCCCGTTTTGCGAAGCTCGGCTTCAGCCGTTTCGAGCTCGGCCGAAAGCGCATCGATTTTTTCCCCGGTTTGCTCCAGGGTCGCATATTCGGCTTCCACGCGGGTCAGGGTGGCGAGCATTTCGGCCACTGAAGCGCCGTATTTGCGGCGCAGATCGGCGATGAGCGAAAGCCGGTCCTGAACCTGCTCAAGCCTTTCGGGGTTGAGGTCCACTCCGCCCAGATAGCGGTGCAGCGAGAGCGTTGCTTCTTCGGTTTCAGCGAGCGCCCGTTCCAGGGCCTCGAGCATCGGGCTCGCGCGCTCGTCGGTTTGAGCGAGCGCGCGCATTTTGCTGTGGGCGAGGCGCAAAGAGTTGAGGGTGCCTTTTTCGTCCTCCTCCAGGATCTGCCGGGCCGCTTCGCCCGAGAGCACGCGGGATTCCGCGGATTGCAGGAGAATTTTCTCTTTCTGAAGCTCTTCGTCTTCGCCGGCTGCGAGCTGCGCGGCGGTGAGCTCGTCGATCTGGAATTTCAGGAAATCGGCGCGCCGGGTGCGCTCGGCGTCGGCTTGGAGAAGCTCTTCGCGCTCCCTGCGCAGGGAGCGGGCCTTTTCGAAAATCCGCGCGTAATCGCCGCGGAGCGCCTCCAGGGTGCCGTAGCGGTCGAGCAGTTCGAGCTGGGTCGCCGATTTGGTGAGCGTCTGATGTTCGTGCTGCCCGCAAAGATCGATCAATCCTTCGCAAAGCTCTTGAAGGATCGAAAGCGTCGCGAGCTCGCCGTTGATGTGGATCCGATGGCGGCCGCTCCGGTTGACCACGCGTTTGATCAGGAGATCGCGCCCGTCGCCGTCGGTTTTGAATCCCAGATTCTCGAGGCGGTTTTGAATCCAGTCGAGCTCGTCGAGGTTGAAAAGGCCTTCGACGACGGCCTCGTCGCATCCGGCGCGGATCAGTTCGGTGTTCGCCCGGCTGCCGAGAATCAGCGAGATGGCTTCGAGCACGATCGATTTTCCGGCTCCGGTTTCGCCGGAAAGCACGTTGAGGCCCTTTTTGAATTGGATCTCGGCTGAATCGATGACGGCGATATTTTTGATCGTGAGGGTGTCGAGCATGGTTTACCTCTTAATCACGCATCCCGAATTTCAGCTTTTCGCGCAAGAGGGCGAAGTAGTCGCGCGTCGGCGAGGAAATCAGCTTCAACGAGTGCTTTTTGAATCGCCGGATGGTGACGACGTCGTCCTCGTGCATGTCGACCGCGTCCTGTCCGTCCAACGTCAGCAGCACGTGCCCTGGTCGGTGATTGAGGCAGATCTGGATTTCGGAGTGGTCCGGAATCACCAGCGGTCTTTGGGTCAGGCTATGCGGGCAAATCGGGGTCATGATCAAAGCGGGCAGCGAGGGTTCAAGAATGGGGCCGCCCGCAGCGAGCGAATAGGCGGTCGATCCGGTGGGCGTGCTCACGATGATTCCGTCCGCACGGACGTTATGCACCCAGCGCGAATTCACCGCGATTTGCAGCCCGATGATTCGGGCGATCGCCCCTTTGGAAATGACGGCGTCATTGACGACCGGGCCTTGAAAGATGATTTTCTCTTTTCTTCTGAGGGTGACCTCGAGCAGGGCCCGTTCGCTGATGGCGGGTTGAACTCCGTCGAGGATGCGCTTGAGGCTTTCCATGGCCTCGCTGCGTTTGATCTCGGTCAGAAAGCCGAGCTGGCCCATATTGACGCCCATGACCGGGACGCTGCGGCCCCACATCAGGCGGGCGATGCTCAAATAGGTTCCATCGCCGCCACAAACGACAATGAGATCGGTCTGTTCGACGATTTGGAGCTTGTCGAGCCGCTGAATTCGCGCGGCGATCGATTTGCGCGATTTGGCCGGGAACGAATGGACGATCGCTCGGACCACAGGGGTGGTTTCTTTTTCAAACACAAGCGACGCGCCGCGCGATAGAGCGAGCTGAGCGAGCTCAACCGCTAAAGCAGAGGCTTCCGCCTGATGACGCTTGATGACAAACCCGATTCGCTTGGGGGGGCGCATTCACACTCTTTACAACAGAAGTGGCCTGGGAGAAAGGAAAGCCGTGGACTCTGATCTCTTTGATTTTGCGGAAGAGAACTCGCCGACTTCTCGTTCGACTCCTCTGGGGACATCCGGGCCGGCTTCCGGACCTTTGGCTCATCGGATGCGACCTCGGAGTCTGGATGAGTTTACGGGGCAGGAGCGCGTGCTGGGGCCCGGGAAGCCCCTGCGTCAATGGATCGCTTCTGACCGCGTTCCCTCGCTCATTCTTTGGGGACCGCCCGGCTGCGGCAAGACAACGCTGGCAAAGATCATTTCGCGGGAAACTCATTCGCAGTTCGTGACCTTGAGCGCGGTTCAAAGCGGCATCAAGGAAATTCGCGAAGCCGCTGAGCGCGCCAAGCAAAGCCAGCGAATGAGTCGCCGCAAGACGATTCTCTTCGTGGATGAAATCCATCGCTTCAACAAAGGCCAGCAAGACGCGCTTTTGCCCTTTGTCGAAGACGGGACGATCACGCTGATCGGCGCGACGACTGAAAATCCATCCTTCGAGCTCAACAGCGCACTCTTGTCGCGAACGCGGGTGATCCGTTTCGAGCGTTTGCCCGAAGAGGCGATTTCCCAAATTCTCAGAGCCGCGCTCAAGGACTCGGAACGCGGCTTGGGCGGGTTCCTGAAATTGAACGAAGAGGCGATCGCCTGGCTCGCTTCGCAGGCCGAAGGGGATGGGCGCCGGGCGCTCACGGCTCTTGAAAACGTGGCTCTTACCGCCGGAACCGGGACTGATCAGGTTTTGGGAGTGGCGGAAGTCCAAAAAGCGCTCGAATCCGCGCTGGAGCGTCAGCCGGTTCCTTACGATAAATCCGGGGAAGAGCATTACAACGTCGTCTCGGCCTTCATCAAAAGCATTCGCGATAGCGATCCGCACGCCGGCCTCTACTATTTGGCTCGCATGCTCGAGGCGGGGGAGGATCCCCTTTTTATCGCGCGACGACTCGTTATTTTGGCGTCGGAAGACGTGGGTAACGCCGATCCCCGGGGCCTGCAGATGGCCATCGCCGTAAAAGAAGCGGTCGAGTTCGTGGGGATGCCGGAAGCGCGGATCAATCTGGCGCAAGCGGTGACCTATCTCGCGCTCGCGCCCAAAAGCAACGCAAGTTACGCGGGCATCGGCGCGGCGCTCGCGGAGGTTCGAAAGAGCGGGGCGCTTCCCGTGCCCTTTCATCTGCGAAACGCGGTGACCGGGCTGATGAAAAACGAAGGCTACGGAAAGAGCTACCGCTACGCTCACGATCAAAAAGACCAGAGGGCCCAGCAATCGCATCTGCCTTCCGAGCTGATCGGGACCCGCTTTTACGAGCCGAAAGAAATCGGCCTCGAAAAGCAGCTGAAAGAGAAGCTCGATCGGCTCAATCCGGACTTCGAGAAATAGCTTAAGGTTTTTCTCCGATATGCCGACAAGAGCGGCGGCGTATGCGGTACATTCATCAATTCACAGTCCTGTTGTTATTTTTGGCGTTCGCCGCCCCTTGGGCGGCGCGGGCGGATTTCGTCGGCTGTATCATGTCCCATGTCGTGGCAACCCTCGAGAAATACCAGGAATTGGGACCTCCGAAGGGGCTTCATAAAGACCATGGGTTGATCGCCCTCGCAAGCGGCCGGAAGATGTTTTACGATTACGAGCCGGCCCGGGCATCGAAGGCGGGCAAGGCGAAGCCCACCGTCGTCCTGGTGCACGGGCTGACGGAAGATCTTCATTCGTGGGACGATATCGCCATAAAGCTGGTTGACCAGGGCTACGGCGTTCTGCGCATGGATCTTCACGGACACGGCACCACTTTGGCTGCCGATCTCGAATCAAATTATTCTACTGATATTATTGATTATCGCGATAATGTCGACGACGTCATTGGTTTGATTCAGGAAAAGGGCGTGAAAAACGCCTATTTGGTGGGGCACTCCATGGGGGGCGGAATCGTCGCGGAAGTGGCGGCAAGGCGCGATTTGCCGTTCAGGATAAAGGGAATGAATTTGAACGCGCCTTATACCTACCGTCTGGACTCGGCCCGCGCTCAAATGCCCCAAATGGCTTTGGCTGAGAATATTTTAAGCAGCATCGTCCCGAAATCGTTCATGGATATGATCATGGATCCGGTTTTCCTGGATTACTACACCTTCCGCTCTTTTCGTCCTCACGTCGAAAATCGGTATCGGTTGATGCGGGGGATTCCGGAAGGGCAGCCGCTGACGGCATTGCAATCCAAGTGGGTCGATGCGGTGACCCAAGGGGCGATCGGCGTTATGAAGGGCATGAGAGCGGTCGATGTGACGAGCCTTGTGACGAAGATGCCGAAGGTCCCCATCACGATCAATATGGGCGAGAAGGACAGCCTTGTTCCGAACCACATGCACGAGGACCTGTACAATTTCCTGAAGGCGCTGGGATTCGATATCAAGCTCAACGGAGTCGAGGGTATCGGCCATGCCCTGCCTCAGCAAGCCAGCGGTTTTGTCCTGGAAAGCATAGTGGACGGAATGGCCCAGCCTGCCGGCAGGTAGAAAGGCTTGCTTCAGCTGTCCCTGGCCCGCATGAGCGCCGGAACGCCGTCAGTGCGCCATTCCTCGAGATTCTTCACGAGATAATCGGAGAGCAGCTCGGCGACGTAATCGATGTGGCCTTCTTCGTAAAAGCTGACGGCGTCCTTCATGATGGACGTGAGGTCGGCCTCGAGCAGATCCACGCTCGGCAGAGCGCCGGATCGAATGTTCAGGATCTGTCGCGCACCCTGAAGCGCCTCGATGAAAGTGCTGATGCCGTCGACGAGGCTCGCCAGGTCGCGCGAGGGGTGTCCGTCGGCCCGGAACTCTTCACCGGCGATTTTGGCGCGCGTGATGAGCGGTTCGCAGAATTCGATCATATCTTGCAGCGTCGCCTGCGCGAGCTCGCGCGGATGCGCGGTGCTGACCTCGATGCTGCGGAGCTCGGAGATCGGAAGAGGGGCCAGGGCCTTTTCGGCGGATTCCGAGATTTCCTCGCCGTCGATGCGGATCGAGGAAATGCAGTTGGTTTCGCTCGTGTACGCGTTCCGCAAATAGTCGAGAAGATCCCCGAGCGAGCTCTCGCCATTGAGCGGGATTTCACGCGAGTTGCCGTTGACGGTCAATGGAATGGATTGCATGGTCATCTTGCTCCTTCAACCGCGATCAACCCGGGATTGGCCGGAGCGATTGCGACGGGGCGAGCGAGCTGCAGGGTATGCTTCAACCAATCCCGGAGGATCTTGACGCCTTCCGCTAGTTGTCGGTAGCAGTTGGCGCTCTCTTTGCCCAGATTGGCCAGCTTTTCGCCTTGGAGATTGTGCATCAGTACTTTGGACATCTGGGCGAACGCCTGGAGCGGGACATGGGTTTTGCCCAGCCTCTCGATCAAAAGATCGAGATCTCTGAGCCGGCGTCCGAGCTCGTTGAGCTCCTCGCGGTCGTCAATCCGCATCACTTTGTCGGAGCGAAGGCGTGCGCTGCGGCGGTTGAGTATGAGCGCCGTGCGATTCGCTTCTTCGCAGATTTTCGAGAGCAGCTGGGAGGATTCGTCGAGCTCGCGCAGTTTCTGGATCAGCTCGGTCGTGATGCGCACGCGGGTGAGCTCGCTGCCGACGGGGGGCACCCAGCCGCAGTACCAGGCGCGGGCGATATGGCCCATCACCGTGGAGGTCCATTCATTGAGGTCCATCGGATGGTCGTCCGCGGGCTCATATACGACTCCGCCGCCGTCGGTGGTGCTGCGAATCCGGGAGCGGAAAATCCGCGCGCCGGTGTCGCTGTTATTTCTGATTCCGAGTCGCTCGAAGTGACGATTCAGGTTTTTCGCGCGACGCGCGGACGGATTGCCAGAGGTGTTGAAAGAAATGCTCGACATTTCAACCGCGAAGGACCAGGTGCCGTAGACGATCTCCGGCCGGAGGCGTGCGCGGCAAACATGGCCTTCGGCGGTTCCGGCCTGCGAGCAGGCCGGGCAACCGTGCTGCGCGGACAGCACGTAATGGCCGTTGCCGTACGGGCCGGTTTCATTGAGTCGAGCCGGGCCGATGGAAAGATTCATGACCCGGGTGCCCAACACGCTTGCGAGATGAACGGCCGCCGTGTCGCAGGAGAACAGCCATTGGCAGCGACTGATCACGGAGGCCCAGAGATCGAAGTTCGATTTTCCCACCAGCGAGATGATGTTGCGTCCGGAAGTCACGTCGGAATCGCCCAAGGCATGCCGGAGCGCTTCCTCGCGCCATCGGTCCTTTTCTCCGCCCATGAGCACGATGCCGTACTCCGGATGGTTCTGAAGGATTTTTTCAGCGAGCGTCGCCCAGTGATCCGGATCCCAGGTCTTATCTTCTTTTCCGGCGCCAAGCTGGAAGGCGATCCATTTCCGGCTCGGGTCGCGCCACCGGCTTCCCAGCGCCAGCTCGCTCGCGGCTTCGGTTTTGAGATGAAAAAAGCTTTTCGAAGTGACGGGAGCGTCGCCGGCGTCGGACGGCTCGCCGACGTGGATTTGCAGCGCGGTGAGAAGCTGCGTGGTCAGGATATCCGTGAGATGGATGTTCTGGCGGATTCCGCCCTGAATCACCCCCTGCACATAGTGACTCCAGCCGTCGGTCGCGACCAGCGGAGTCGTCGAGTTCGCGAGCGATGGGTTGCCGACCGCGCGCGAGAACCCGAGTTTGACCCGGGCCGGAAGAATTCCGGTAAGATAACTGCTCGACTCCGAGTAGGACCAGTTGACGATGAAATCCCATTGCGACCCGACGAGCGGCGAGATCCAGCGCGCGAGCTCGCTCAGCGCCTGGCTCTGTGAGCCGGTCTCATTCAAGATAGGCGCTAAGATCTTTTCGGAAGGGAAGGTGACGACTTTCTCGATCCAGGGGATTCTTTTCGCGGCATCGGCGAAGCCTTCGCGCGCGACGAAGTGGATCTCTAGATTTGGATAAAGCTGCTTGGCCGCTCTGAGCGCCATCAGGCTCTGTAATGTGTCACCCAGCCTCGTCAGCTGGATCACCATGCAGCGAACCTTCTGATTGCTCAAGCGTGACCCCCGATCTCGGATTCGTACCGGCCGGACTGTTCGCCGAATTGCTCGGAGATCAGCGCGCGAAGAAAGCCCACCAGCATTCTTTCCACGTTAATTTCCTCGAGAGTGGAGTCGTCCACGGTTTCTCCTCCGGCCCCCCCTTTAGCTCCTATGAGTAAGGTCATATCGGTCGCCATCCCATCCTCCTGACGGTTTGCGTACAAGCGCTTCATGCGCTTGCATTTGAAAGTCGATTAAGCAAATCTCCCGCGCCTGTGTGTTTAGGGGCAATATCGAGAATTTTCCTGCAAGTCGCTTTGACGTCGGCTTGACGGCCCAAGTGATATTGAAGTCCCGCGAGGCTGTAGAGAAGGTGAGCGTTCACCGGCGCGACTTGTATGTAGTCTTCCAGGATTTCCGTCGCGACCGCGTAGTTCTTGATCTCGTATGCGCACTTGACGAGGTTGAAAATCGCGGTCGGGTTGACGATGTCGATTTTCAGGGCGCGCGCGAAGTAAGCGTGCGCCGCGGTTTTGTTGCCGTCAGCCAGCGCGCATGAGCCGAGTCCGGAAAGCGCGGCCTGATTTCTTGGGTTTTTCAGCAAAGCGTCCTCGAAATGCCGTTCCGAATCGTCAATGCGGCCTTCCTGGAGATAAATCGCGCCAAGGGCACAGCGGATTTCGCCGGAGTCGGGCTGCAGATCGAGCGCGCGCCGGAAGTGGCGTTCGGCGTCGCGGCCGCTATGAATCCTCGCCCAGCAATTGCCGGCGGTTTGGTGAAAGTCAAAGCGGTTTTCGTCGGTCAGGTCTTTCAGCAGCAGGGCCCGATCCAGGATTTCCGCCGCTTCCTGGTCTTTTTTGAGGCGGATGAGAAGCGAGGCCAGCATTCTGAAAGTGGCGGCCAGCGGCTGATAAGCGATCGATTCCTCATATTGGGCGCGCGCGGCCTCGAGTTTTCCCTCGGCTTCGTAGCAACGGCCGATCTCGCGGGCGGCTAGCCAGGGGCGCTCGCCCGTCTTCATGATTGCTTTGTAGATTTTGCGAGCGAGCGGATATTCGGCCGCTTTGAAGAGCACTTCGGCCGATTGAATGAGCTGATTGATATTGAGCGTTCCGTCGGCGAGATAGATTCCCTCCATGGAGGCTTTCGGCTCGCTGTTTACGGGAGTCGGAGGCTTGGCAGCGGGGTCGGCCGGCGTTTGCGCAGGCGCGGTCGCGGGCGTTTTCTTGGGTTTGACTTGGATGAAAAATCCCTGGATGCCTTCGCGTGCGGCGGTTTCCGCCGAGATCGCGTTACGGGCCGTAATGAGATCCTGAATCGCCTCTTCAAGGGTCTGCAGGCGCACGAGCCGGTCTCCCATGACCGGGACTTCCACGGAGTGGACGATTTCGTACTCGTTCAGATCGATGAAGCTCATAATTTCCGGTCCAATCCTTCCCCGGATTCGGTGACCCAGCTGCTTTTGAATTTATTGACCAGGGATTGTCCACGGCGGGCTGCCGCGAGTTCGTCCAGCACACGGGATTTTTCGCTGTCGAGCATCCCCATGATCCGGTTGTCTTGATCGATGATTGCCCGAACGAGCTCGGCTCGCTCGGCGAGAACGACGTCGACTTTCGCGCCTTGCAAGGAGTTCCGCGGGTCCGAATCGTTTGAAAGACCTTTTAAGGAGTCGGAGATTTTCCGGTCATAGAGTTCCAAGGTATGGAAGTGGGATGTGCGCTTTTCTTGGAATCGCGCGAGGCCCTGGTCCCGGGCGGTTTCATCCGCCCATTGCACCCATTGCTCGCCGAACGCGCGGCAAAGCCCCAGCAGCCGCTCAAGACAGCGGTTTCTCGCTTGGAGTAGACTCAGGACTTCTTCAAAAGTTGCCACATCCATGTGGTCTATTTCGCCGATCCTTTGTTCGTCTGCGCGATCGCTTCCTTCCATCCGGAAAGCAGCGTTTCGAGCAACTTCGAAACCGTCTGGAGCTTCTCTTTGCTGTTCTCAAGGTTCGCCTTGAGAAGCTGCTCCGTCATGAAATGATACAATCGTTCTAAGTCGCGGGCAATGGTGCCCCCAACTTCGAAATCGAGGGTGTTTGCCAATTCATTGACGATGTCGTGGGCCTTGCCGATGGCGACACCCTTGGTCGGGGTATCGTTTCGATCGATGGCTGCCGACGCTTTTTTGACGTTCTGGATCGCCGCCTCGTAAAGCATGATGAGGAGCTGGCCGCGGTTCGCGGTTTTAACCGCCATTTGCTTGTACTGGTTTGCTCCGCTGGAGCCGTATGGATTGCCTGCCATTCATTCTCTCCTGTTTAACTTAGCCACCTAGAAGTGACATGAGACCTCCGCCTCCCCCGCTGGGGAGGGCGGAACTGAGGTACTGCTGTTGCTTTTGCATCGCGCTGAGAGAAGCCTCCAGTCGCGAGAACTGTTCGGTCAGGGTCTGCTGACGCCGATCGAGCATGCGCGATTTATTGTCGATGTCCGTGTCGATCTGTTTGATCCGGTTGCGCATGCTCTGCTCGCGCTGGGCCAGCATGCCCACTCCCGGCGTCGTGTAGCCCGACAGCATGACTTTCATCTGGGTCGCGAGGCCTTGGTCGCCCGTGAATACCTGGGAGAGGCTTTCGAAGTTTTTCTCCATAAACTTCTGGAATTTATCTTCTTTGAAATTCAGCTGGCCGGATTTGTCGAATTCGATCCCGAAATCGCTCAATACATAGACTTTGGGGTCGTCTTTCCCTTCCGCGTAGACCGGAAACCCCTCCTGCAACAGGTTGCGCAAGCGGAATTCGACGTTTTGAAGGCCGGTATCGCCGGCGAACGAGGTCCGGGTATCGCTTTTGTCGTCGACGGAGTTCTGTTTAGTGATGAAGCCCAGGATTTCATTCGCCTTATCGACGAAGTTTTTGACCTTGCCGCTGATCTTCTGAAAGTCCTCGGTGATCGATAGCGTGATGGGCTGGCCGTCTTTCGCCTGCTTCAGGTTGAGGTTCACGCCGGGCAGGAAATCCTGGATGCCGTTGTTCGGCGCTTCGATTTCAAAACCGTCGACTTTTATTTTCGCGTTTTGGGCTTCATGGTTGTCGTCCATGTAAAAGTCTTCGTCGCCGTCCAGGAAGTAGAACTCCGGAAAACTGATTTGATTGGCGGCGCCTTCGTTCTTGGCGGTTAAGATCAATTTCCAGGATTTGTCCTTGTCGGAAACGTCTTGAACCACTGAAGCCCGGACCGGAAAGTCGGCCTGGTTGTTGATCTGGTTCGCAATGCCGCGAAGGCTCGAATTTTTCTCGTCGACGTAGACTTCGCGGCTATCTCCATCCGGCGTTTCCAAGGTGATGAAGCCTTGCCCCATGCTCGGCGTGTCGGGACTGGCATGTCCGTTGGAGATGGACGAGGAGCGCGCCGCGAGTTGATTGATTTCGACCTGGTAATTTCCGGGCGACGCCTTGTCTTTGTCGATCGTGACGGAGGCAAGCGCGGAGCCGTCGCCCAGATCGGCTTTCAGTTCGCGAAAGGACCTGAAGGAGCTGAGCTCTCCGAGCGCTTTGTCGAGACCTTGAAACTTGGTTTTGAATTCCTGGAAGAGCTTGAGACGCGTGTCTTCCTGCGCTTTGCGCGCCTGGAGCTGCTTGATCGGCTGGCTTTCAGCTTCGATGATCTGCTGAACGGCCTGCTTGAATTGACCCCCGCCCATGGGGTCAAAGCGAAGTCCCACTCGAACACTCTCCTGGTTCACCCGACCCGCATCCTGCGGATCTCATCTCTCAGTATGACGGCATTGCGTCGAGCTGCCAAGGCGGCAGAAAATTCCCAGTCCGACCTCGTAGACTGTTCCATTCACGATCGCCAATACTCCTGGATGGTCTCGCGGCCGTAAACGCGTGCGGCCTCGAAAGCGTTGTGTTGGGCGCATAATAGGCGCAAATTCGCGAGATCGTTTCCGCCGCCCAGGCCTTTCGGTATTCGATGATCGATCTGTAGGCGATGCCGCGATTCGTATCTCCGGCCGGTCGCGGGATCGACATAAATACAGCGCGAGCCGTCGCGGCGCCAGATTTCGCGTTTCACCGCTGCTGGAATGGTTTTCACCTCTGACGTCCCAACCGATGCTTTTGCTCGGACTTCTTTCTGTGCAGGATCGAGCTCTTTCAGCGCGCGCTTTGCGAGGTGGGCGACCAAATCGGAAAGGGTCATCTCGGGGAATTGATGGGCGAGAAGGCCTTTCAATTTTTCCAAATTTTCCAGGGTTTCATTGTTGAGATTCAACCGGACCTCAGCAAGCTCTGCGGTCACAGGCCGAACCGTTTCGGGTCGATGTTTTTCGGGTTGGGGACTCATTGCAAGCAGCGTGCGCTCGGCCTCGCGCGCTGATTTGCCTTCGAGGCTTTGCACGACTTCCTGTTTTTGTGCGACGCTCACAGGTCTTCCCAGCTTTGCTTCCTGCCGGAAAAATTTCTGGGCTTGAACGAGAACCGAAAGCGTCAATTCTCCGCTTTGTACCTGCGCTTCAACTCGCGGAAGCTCACGAAGCAGTCGCATTGAATCGATTCGAAGCTGCGTGGCGCTTTCGCTGTATCCCAACTCTTTGACGGCGTACTCGAACAGCGAGGAGTAACCTAGTGCGCAAAATAATTTCCGCGCTTCGATCTCGCGCAGGTGATGCAAGATTTCGGTCGTGAGGCAGGTTTCCTCGCGGACGAGAGATTTAATGTGGGAGAGTAGGGCATCGTCAGACAGTTTTTGAATCGTCATGTGATTCGTATACACGATGATTTTAGAGGCCTCCGGTAGGCGCGTAGTGAAATTAATTTTGTGTTTTACGAAAAGAACGAAGCTGTGATGAGTTTTGCGCGCCAGGAGGCAAATCCGTGTCTGCAATGCGGGATTTTGAGTGCGATCTCGAGCTCAAAAATTTGTGCTCTCAAAAATCGGCAAGGGCTTTTTCAATGGGCAGAGAAATCGCGCATGAGAGCTGTTGAAAATCTTCGTGTTGGAGCGAGGGTCACTTCCGACGAAGAGTGACCATATTTGCCGTAAGCCCGCCCGCGTTGTTCGCAAGCCGAACAGGCAGCACCGCTCCTATCTGGAACGCTGCTTCCACGGAGGATCAGAAATCCTCCCGGCTTCAGGACTCGGGAAACCTCGCGAACGTAGTTTGGGCGATCATCGTCCGGAATGTGGTGGAAACAAGCTCTATCGGTGACAAGATGAAAGGCCTGATCCTTATAGGGTAAATCCAGCACATCGCCGATGGTCCAAGCCACCTTCACTCCGCGTTCACGAGCACGCTGGCTTGCGATTTCAATTGCTTCTGGAGCGAGATCAATTCCGGTTACGTCATAACCGACCTGGGCCAGGTAGACGGCGTCTCTTCCCGCACCACATCCTAGATCCAATGCTGAGCAATGGAACGGGAGATCAAGTACGGACAGCGCGCCAATCAGCTCCTGAGAAAACAATCCGTTACGATACGCATCGTTCCAAGATTCACGCGAGACACCCATGATCTACCTACAGCTTCGAATCTTCCACGATCTGCCCGTTGTGCAGGCTGAGGACTTTGAGCGGACGCTCCAGCTGCCCATCCTTGTAGGTCAGTTTACCGGTGATCCCTTCGAGCTCTTTCGTGTTGCGGATGTTGTTCAGAAGATCCTTGCGGTCGTAGGATTTTCCGGCCGCCTCAAAGGCGCTCTCAAGTACCTTGGCGGCGTCGTAGGCGACGGCCTCCATTTCGGTCGGAGCCTGTGAAAATTCCGTTTGAAAATTATCCACGAATCGTTTCACGATTTTTGGAGTGCTCGCTCCTTGCGGGAAAAACGCGTCCACGAAAAGCGAGCCTTCGGCGTAGTTCTGCGCGCTGGTCGCGAGCTCCGGCGAGTTCCAGCTCGACGGGCCGAGGAACGTCACGTGGTCCACGTCGCGATAGGCAAAAGTCGGCATGAGCATCGCCGCGACCTTCGGTTCATCCGGAATGAAGACCGCCTGGTAATCGGCGATCGGCGGCAGAGTGAAGTATTGCTCGGTCTTGCGGGTTCGTTTTTTTATTTTGTTTTCCGTGCGCAGCTTGGCGAGCTGGTCGAGCTCCCTTTGGCGGGCTTCGGTGTAGTAAAGACCGGAAATCTTGTCGACGACCTGCCTGAAATCGGTTTCGTCCGGGGCGTAGGATTCGTAACCGGTGACGCTTCCGCCCAATTCGTCGACCGCGTCCCAAAAGCTTTGCGCGGACTCTTCGCCGGCTTTTCCGCGCGGAAAGAGCACCGCGAACTTGCGAAGTCCCAAGGTTTGGATCGCATAGCGGGCGACCTCTTTCGCTTGAAGCTGGGAGGTCACGCCTGCCTGGACCGTGAAGCTATCGGGGCGATGCTCGCTGCTCGCGAGATGAGCGAGCGAAAGCAGCGGCACGCCCAATTCGTCGGCACGCTGGGTGACTTGGTCGATGCCCTTGCTGAGCATCGGTCCGATGACCGCCGAAACATGGTGATCGACGACCAGCCGGTTCAGCGCGCGCAGTGCCTGCTCGGGGGTTTCTCCGCTGTCTTCAAGTACGAGCGTCAGCCCGGAGGGTGGTTGCGGGCCGAAAATCCCGAGCGCCAGCTCGATCGACAAAAGCGCCCGCTGACCGAATCGTCCGTACTTGCCTTTCAGGGGCAAAAGGATGCCGATCGTGCCGCGCTCGATCTCCGTCTGCGCTTTTCTCGCTTCGATCGCCGATTTCAAAAGAGCCAGTTTGGCGCGGTTTTCGGTATCGAGGCTGCTTTCGCCGATCTTTTCGATGTCGCCCAGCGTTTGCGCGGCATCAGAAACCAGTCCTGCTTCGAATTGGGCCTTCGCGAGGTTGTAGAGCAAGTACGGCTGATAGGCCGGGCTTGCCGCGTTTTCCGCGATCGCGTTCTTGAAATGGGCGATCGCCCCCTGTGAATCCTTCTCGTTCAGCAAGCAAAGCCCGTGAAGATTCTCGATTTGCGATAAAATCGGGCTTTTAGGGTGCTGTTGTTCGAATTGCTCGAAACGGGTCAAATTGGTCCCGCATTTTTGGGTCAGATAAACCTGGCGGAGCTCGTTGTATTCCTGATTCTCGGTTTTCGGAGCGGCAACCGCGGCGGGCGGAAGGGCCGGCTGATTAGGCTGGGCCGGCGGAGCGGACTGAGCGATATCCGTTGATGAGATCGGGCTATCGATGGGCGAAACGCTCGCTCTCTTGGCAGGAGGATGCGACGGCGAGCTCGCGCTGCCCATGGAGCCAGTGGGAGTCGTGCAGCTGCTCAGCCAGGTGCTCAAAAGGAGCAATGCGGATGCGGTCGCGATTTTAGATTGGTTTGAAATCATAGGGCGATAGTCAAAAGATTAGGCCCTACTCGGTACTAATCAAAGAGGTTTTTCACCTTCTCAAAGAAACTATGATGCATGGGGTGGGCGGCTTCCGATCCGGTCTCGCTCAGTTGACGGATCAGCTCCTTTTGCTCCGTGGACAGGCGCGTCGGAACCTCAACGATGACCTTCACCAGCTGGTCGCCTCGGCCGTAGGAGCCGAGCCGGGCCAAGCCCTTTCCCTTAAGTCGGAACGCCTTGTGGGACTGGGTTCCCGGCGGAATCTTCAGCTTCACTTTCCCTTCGATCGTGGGCACTTCGACTTCCGCGCCGAGAGCGGCTTGCGCGAAAGTGATCGGAACTTCGCAGATCACTTCGGCGTCTTCCCGGGTAAAGAAATCGTGAGGCAGAATATTGATGACGACATAAAGGTCGCCCGACATTCCGCCACGCTCGCCGGCTTCTCCTTCGCCGGTCAGCTTCAGTCTTTGGCCGGTGTCCACGCCGGCGGGAATCTTCACCGCGATCTGGCTTCGTTTCTTCGTATGTCCCGTGCCGCGACAAGTTGGGCAAGGATGGGGAATGGTTTGTCCCGCGCCGTCGCAGCGCGGGCAAGGCCGGCTGATCGCGAAGAAGCCTTGCTGAAAGCTGACTTCGCCGCGCCCACCGCATTGGTTACAGGTTTCCGGTTGAGTGCCGGCTTTAGCTCCCGAGCCTTCGCAGGTTTCGCAGCGAACATTTTTAGGAACGGTGATGACCTTTTCGGCGCCGAACGCCGCTTCCTCGAAAGTGATGTCGATTTGAGTGCGGAGATCCGAGCCTGGCCGTCCGCCCGAGCGCCGTGAACGGCCCCGGGCACCGCCGGCGGCGCCGAAAATGTCGCCAAAGATGTCGCCGAAGATGTCGTTGACCGAAGCCCCGCCGAAGCCTTGTTCAAATCCTCCGAACCCGGGGCCGCCGGCATTGCCGGCGCCCGCCGCGTGTCCGAACTGATCATACATTTGGCGCTTTTGCGGGTCCGACAGAACCTCATAAGCTTCCGAAAGCTCTTTGAAGCGTTCTTCCGCGTGCTTATCACCCGGATTTTTGTCCGGGTGATATTGCACCGCGAGCTTTCGATAAGCCTTTTTCAGTTCTTCCACCTGAACGCTGCGAGAGACGCCCAGGATTTCGTAGTAGTCCCGCTTTTGAGCCATTAGGCTTACCTACCGCAAATCAGACTTCTTTGAAATCAGCGTCGATCACGTCGTCCGATTTTTTATCGCCCTTGGCGTGGCCTTGTTCGCCGGCAGTGTGCGCCTGCTCGCTTGCTCCCTCGCCCGCTCCGGGGGCTTGGGCGCCCGCGCTCTTGTACATCTGCTCAGCCATCTTGTTCGAAGCGGCCGTCAGCTTTTCGGTAGCGGCGCGGAGAGCCTCGGCGTCCTGGCTGTCCAGCTGCTTGCGGGCTTCAACCAGAGCGTCTTCGACTTCCTTCTTCGTTCCTGCTTCGATCTTTTCGCTGTTTTCCTTCACGGTCTTTTCGATCGTGTAGATCAAGCCGTCCAAGGTATTGCGCGCGTTGACCAATTCCTTGCGCTTTTCGTCCTCGGCGCGATGGGTTTCGGCTTCCTTCTGCATGCGCTTGATTTCGTCCTCACTGAGGCCGCCCGAAGCGGTGATGCGGATGGATTGCTCTTTACCCGTGCCGAGATCCTTCGCGGATACGTGCACGAGGCCGTTCGCGTCGATATCGAAGGTGACTTCCACCTGCGGCACGCCGCGCGGCGCGGGCGGAAGGCCGACCAGGTCAAAGCGTCCGAGCGACTTGTTATCGGCGGCGAACTCGCGCTCGCCTTGAAGCACATGAATGGTCACGGCGCTTTGGCTATCGGCGGCCGTCGAGAAGACCTGCGATTTCTTGGTCGGAATCGTGGTGTTCTTCTCGATGAGCTTCGTCGATACGCCGCCCAAGGTTTCGATGCCGAGAGAAAGCGGGGTCACGTCGAGCAAGAGGACGTCCTTCACGTCGCCCTTGAGCACGCCACCCTGAATCGCGGCGCCGAGCGCAACCACTTCATCCGGGTTGACGCCTTTATGCGGTTCTTTTCCGAAGATTTCTTTCACCTTCTGCTGCACGCGGGGCATGCGGGTCATGCCGCCGACCAGGATCACTTCGTCGATCTTGCTCTTGGCGAGCCCGGAATCCTTGATGCAGGTTTCGCAAGGAGCGACGAGCTTGTCGATGAGGTCGGCAACCAGCGCTTCGAGCTTCGCGCGCGAGAGCTTGAGGTTCAAATGTTTCGGGCCCGAGGCATCGGCCGTAATGAACGGAAGGTTGATGTCCGTTTCGGTCGAGCTCGAAAGCTCGTGCTTGGCCTTTTCCGCAGCCTCTTTCAAGCGCTGAAGCGCCATTTTGTCGTTGCGGAGATCGATGGCGGTTTCCTTTTTGAACTCGTCGGCGAGCCAGCCGATGATGCGCTGGTCGAAGTTGCCGCCGCCCAGGAAAGTGTCGCCGTTGGTGGCCTTCACTTCGAAAACCCCGTCGCCGAGTTCCAAAATCGAGATATCGAAGGTACCGCCGCCCAGGTCGAACACGGCAACGGTGTGGTCCTTGCCTTGTTTATCGAGGCCATAAGCAAGCGCCGCCGAGGTGGGCTCGTTGATGATGCGCTTCACTTCGAGGCCGGCGATGCGGCCCGCGTCTTTCGTCGCCTGGCGTTGAGCGTCGTTAAAGTAAGCGGGAACGGTCACAACCGCTTCCGTGACGGGTTCGCCGAGGTAGTCTTCCGCGGTTTTCTTCATTTTCTGGAGAACAAGCGCGGAAATTTCCTGCGGAGAATATTCGCGGTCGCCGACTTTCACCCAGGCATCGCCGTTTTTAGCCTCGATGATTTTGAAGGGAGCCACTTTGATGAACTCCTGAACTTCTTTCGAGGTGAATTTACGGCCGATGAGGCGCTTGGCTTCGAAAACCGTCTTGTCCGGATTGGTAACGGCTTGGCGTTTGGCCGCTTGTCCGACGAGCTTTTCTCCCGAAGCGGTAAAGCCGACGATCGATGGGGTCGTGTTCGCCCCTTCCGAGTTCGGGATCACTTTCGGATCGCCGCCTTCAAGGACCGCTACGCAGGAGTTTGTAGTGCCTAAGTCAATTCCAATGATTTTACCCATAAATTTATTTCCTTTTCTCTAAGCTGAAATCTTAATTAAAAATCGTACCGAATTCCGGTTTGTCAACCGGCCGACCTCGTATTGTTTCCGCTGCTGATGACGACGCGAGAAGGCCGGAGGAGGCGCCCATGAAGCGTATAGCCTTTGAGCTCCTCGCGGACGACGGTTCCGGCCGGGTGTTCAGAAGGCTCCTGGCCGACCGCTTCGTGAACGTTCGGATCGAAGTTTTGATGAAGGGAGTCAACCGTTTGGACGCCCTGCTTCTGCAAGGTCGCCCGGAATTGATTGATGACCATGTGAAGGCCATCCACTAAATTTTTGTCGGTCCCCGTCGGCGCATGCGCGATCGCCCGGTCGAGATTGTCGCAAACCTGGAGAAGCTCGCGAGCCTGGGACTCAAATCCGAACTTGAGCAGATCCGCGCGTTCCTTGATCGCCCGCTTTTTATAGTTTTCGAATTCAGCGTAGAGGTAAAGATAACGACTTTCCTTCTCTTTCAGCTGAGCTTCGAGTTCTTGGATTCTTGCGTCTTTGGCGTCTTTAACACCTGGGGCCTCGGACGCGCCTTTAGCCTGCTGTTCCGGCTGTGATTCAGTATTGTTCATATCGAGCATAACTATGGTTACGCTTTGGTGAGAGTCAAATGTGAAATTCCATATGGACAAAGTTTTGTTATTCCAGATACTTAGGTAATGAGGGGAACTTTGGACAAAATGGGCGGATGGTACCTTTGGCGGAAAGAGACGCAGAGCGGTCCTTATTCAACACAGGACATCCTCAAGGCGATCGCGTCCGGCAAGGTCTTGTGGACGGATGGGATTTGGGGCGAACAGCTGGGCGTGAAAAAATGGGTTCGGGTTTGTGACGTGCCTGAGTTTCGAGCCGCCATGCCGCGTTTGCCCGCGAAGTTGTCACCCAAGCTGGCCGTTTCCGCCGCACCTCTTTCCCTGAAAGAGGTTATGGCTCCGTTGGCGGTCGTCATGTCGGAGTTCGTCAAGAAGTTCGCGGCTGGAGGAGGGGACACGCGGCCAGCCAAATCCTCACGCACGAGCTCGCGGATCATTGGTAATGGCGGTAATGGCGGTAATGGCGGTAATGGCGGTAATGG
>JARLHE010000008.1 GCA_031292385.1 Oligoflexia bacterium | reverse complement strand
GGCCAATCTCAATCGGCTTTTTCGGAGAACGTGGTGCACGACAAAAACCAAGCAAGGCCTGATTGACCATCTGAGCATGTATGTCTCGTTTCACAACCGGGCGCTCACTCCGCCCATCAGCAGTTAAAGGGGCCAGTTAGTAACGCTTACGGCTTCACCCGTATATAGACCCAGCCCCGATTTTTCGAGGACTGCTGATCGCGCGTCGCCATTCCGGCCAAGAGGGTTTTTTCCGAAACCCAGTACGGGGCATACCATCGGCGGTCGGGGTCGAGGACCAGCGCGCGCCGGTTCTTTTCGTCATAAGCGCCGATGGGCGCGATGTGGCCGATCTGGGCGTCGCCCGTGTAAACGCCCTGGTTAAAGTTGATCAGGATAAAATCATGGGCTGATTTTTCGTTTTCGACCAACGCTTCATGCAGCTTGTTGAGCATATCGGAGGAAGTCCCGTCGGCATGGACCACCTCAATCGAGGCCGCCTGGATCCCGTAGGCTTCCAGAGCCGCGCGCGCGATGTCGCCGAGCTCGTCGAGAGTGACGCCTTTTCCCGCCAGTGCTCCGGGAATTCCCCGGTGCCAGGCTTTGTTTTTTACTTTTTCGACCAGCGTGGGCTGGGTGGCGAGCTCGTCGTCCTTGCTTAAGCCGTGATCGCCGCGTACGGCGTTGACGAGCATTTGCACGGTCGCGACCGAGCATGCGCTGTCATCGGTTTGTGCCGCATAAAAAGGCATCAGCGCCCAGAAGTCAGGAGCGGCGTGAGAATGAAAGTAGGCATTTCCTGCCGGTGTCGTCAGCGGAAGCGCCTCCGGGCCGTATTTCGGGCCCGCGGCGTTCGCGATCGAAATCCAGAGCAGGCTAGGCAAAAGAATCCCTGTTAAGTACGCCCGACGAGCGTCGATAAGTCTCATAGAACGAAGTTTAGCCCAATTTCCAAGGAGGGAACAACATGGCAAACGAAACCAAGACGACCGGTAATCAAAAAGATCTCGATCAGGCCCAGGTGCGCAGCGCACCGGCGGCCGAAACGGTTGAGGTCCTGTACCAAAAGCTCGGTAATCGTTGGTATGCCTTTTCCCTCATCAATGACGATGTGTTCGTCGGCTCGATCAATCCGGAAGAGCTCGACGCGCCGTCGCCGAAATTAGCCGCCAAAGCATGAAAAAAGCTTCAAAAACAATTTTAAAATATCCACACGCCGCCTCCCCTGGTCCTGACTCCACGCGCAGTGGCGGAACCAGGGAAGAGGTAGCGTGCCTTATTCAAGATATCGCCCGCCTCATCTCAAATAAGCCCGAAAAGGCTGCCATCCTTCTCGCCGATTGGCTGAATCGCCCGAGCAATCGCATCACGAGTTCACGAAAAAAAGCCGGATAAGCCCGTTTGCCGATTCGGTGCGCGGCATGCTAGGCTCTGGCCCGTGAATCGGCGTTACCTCAACAGTTTTTTCATCTTATTGATCATCGTCTCAGGGAGCTCGATCCTCTCCCATGCCGCGGATTCGGTCGGTGCGACCAATGTGGATGAGGAGCAGCCCTTAAGCGCGGAAGAAATGCAGGAATTGGCGAAGGCCAAGCCGAGCCCGTCGCCGAGCTCAAGTCCTGGCCAAAGCGAACCCTCGCCGGCGCACGACAACTCAAAGATAGATAGTCGTAACGCCGGCGATACGGGAATCCTTTAGAGGTAGAAGATCGATACGTCGCCCAAGTCCTTATGGGCATTTTCCGAATAAGCGCGCAGGAACTTAACGAACTGCTGGTAAGCGGCGTAAGACGACGTCGACGTATTCACCTTGCAGCCGTAGCGAACATAGCGCCGGTTGTTCTCGATCGAGGGGCGGGAGTTTTGAACATTCACCCGGATTTCGAGATAGGTGTCCTGACTGAAGTAAATTCTGAGTGGGATTTCCGTCGATTCGACGGCCCAGGGTTTTTCCGGGTCGTAGGGGATTTGGAAGGAGCAGCCTTCTTCGCTGATATCGATGAACTCGATGGGAACCATCGAGGTGTGGCCCATGACGCTATAAACGTTCAACAAGTGCTTGAAAAAAATGCGCTCGGTCGTTCTGCGTTTTTCGTCCAATTTTTGCGCGCGGACTTCGTTGAAGTCGATGACGCGTGGTTGTTCAATGGTGTTGCTGTCTTTATTTCCCGGTCCCTGGGGCATATCAAATCCTCCAAGGGACGTATCGGAAGCAATTTGAAGACCTAAACCGGTATTTTTTGCCGCGGTTTTTAGGTCAGTCGCCGGTCATTTTATGACGCCGCTACCGCTGACCGCATCGAGCATGGTGGCGAAGGCCAAAAGCGCCCGATATCCGCCGGATTGACGCTCGGAGAACTCGGCCCCGACGCGCCGAACACCGTTGGGCTGATCTTCGATGCGCCGAACGGTGACGAAGAGGGGAATATAAAGCGACTGGTTCAGGTAGAGATGGACCTCGAGCGGGCTTCCCGCTTTCACTTCGAAAGATCTGAGTCCGGCTTGGGCTTCCTCTTCGATGTCGAGGTCGAAGCCCAGCCCGTCCTGGCTCAAATCGTACACCCCCAGGCGATGCGGGCCTTTTTGGGGTACGACGGCAAAGAGAGAAAACGTGGATAAAATTTCAAGGCGCTTGGAACGCCGCCGTTCGATTCCGTTGGGTTTGTTCATAATCTTCTCTCCGATCTTCTCACAATCCTTCTCGGCTGGGTAGCTCGTCCGCTCCGCTTCCTGCTCCGGCGTTGAAGATGCGCTCGGCGAAGTCGAGCTTCGATTTCAGGTTGATCACCGCGCTTTGGGCGACCGAGAGGGTTTCGCCGGCCCGGATTTGGAGTGAGCTCGCGTCGCCGCTGCCATCCGCCAGCTGGTTTTGGATGTCATTGTACTGCAAAAACGATTGGGCGGTTTGGATCGCCAATTGGAATAGCGAGCTGTAATAACAGGTCTTTTGAAAATCAGGATCCGACCAGCGGGTCAGGGCATCATTGAGCTTCTGAATGTCGGCATCCCATTCGTGCCCAGAGCCCTTTTTATGCCGGGTGATTCTTCCTCCATGCGCGGAAAGCCGCTTTTGGGCCGTCAAAAGCTGGTCTTCCATGAGCTGCGCGATCATTCGGATGTCAGCGCTTTCTTGAACCGCCTGCGCGCGGATTTTCGCGTGGAAATCCTTCAAGCCTTTTTGATAATTTTCATCCTGGCGGCCGATAAAAAGGGCTCGCGACTGAGCGACCGGGGCGGAGCTGTCGGCGCCGGGGAATTTCACGAGCACGCGGTACGAGCCGGTGGGAAGCGGGCTCATCCCGATTCGCGCGAAATGTTTTTCCAGCTTCGCCTTCAGCGTCGCCGTCGCTTCAAGCGAGCCGATCAGAGTATCCGGAATGCCGACTAGCTGAAGCTCGAAAACAGAGCCATCCGGCAAATTGCTCGCAAGATAGAGCGTTTGATTTAAATCCGTCGGGCTCGAAACCACGGCCAGTTTCGGCGGTTTATTTCCGGATTCGGGGATGCTCGCTTTTCTCAGAGCCTCCAAATCGGCCGGGTTGAGCTCGTTAAGATCGGGAACGTCCGACAGAAAGCGTAACGCTCTCTGATCCCTTTCCGCGATCTGGGACATGAGGTCGGTGATCAGCGGATTAGCCAAGCGGAGTTTCCAAACCGTGCCGGCGCCTGCTAAAAGCGCGAGAAAGAAAATGGCTTTGATGAGACGACCGATCCAAGGCTTTCGAGCGCGGGCTTTAGACGAAAAAAACTCCGAGGGAGGATCCCCGGGTCTTGCCGTGGGAGGAACGCTTTCCACTTCGATTTTAAATCCGGTAAGTTCAGGGAGGGCTTCGTGAAGAGGCGTCCAGTCCTTCATGCCTTCGCTCCAGACGAAGCTTGCGTTGCTGATCTGGGCTGAGTCCAGCTTGGCCTGAATCTGGCTCTTCGTGAAAGGGCCTTCTTGATGGTCGTGTATGAACACGAACCATTTTTTTTCGAAAGCATCTGTGGTTATACTCAAGTTTCAAATTCTAGGCCTAAGGAAATAAACCGTGAAGTCAAAAAGAGCATCCGCTCAAACGAAAAAAGCGCCAGCTCGGGCTCGGTGGGCTCTGGTTGGAATTCCCGACCATCAAGGTGTCGTTCATGTCGGCGGTCGAGTCGGAGCCGCTTACGGCCCAGCTGAATTTCGCCGTTTGCTCTCGCGGATGAAGGGCCGGGACGGAGTGCTTGAATCGATGGTGGACCGTGGGGATGCGACGCCCATCACCGAAGACATCGCGGCTAATCATCGCATGGCGGCAGCAGCCGTCGAAGGGGCCGATGCCGACACGAATTTGACGGTCGTCGTAGGCGGCGGCCACGATCATGGCTATTCGCATCTATTGGGCCTGGCTAAAGCCCAAAAGAAAGCCAAGCCTCGTCTGGGCTGCATCAATATCGATGCTCATTTGGACGTCCGAAAACCTTCGCCGGTCATCACGAGTGGTTCGCCGTTTTACCTGGCGCTTGAATCCGGTGTGATCGAGCCTCGTCGCTTCGTCGAGTTCGGGATTCAAAATCATTGCAACGCGCCTGATCTCTGGAAATACATCGAATCGAAAAAGGTCAAGGTAGTTCCCTTCGCGTCGCTTCGCGGCGGATGCGCCGTGGACGCTTTTGCTAGGGAATTGAAGCGACTTTCCGCTTCTTGCGACAGCATCGTCATCAGCTTGGACCTCGATGCCATCACCGCGGCCGAAGCTCCCGGAGTTTCAGCTCCACAAGCGCAAGGGTTCACCGCGGCCGAAATCATCGAAATGATGGAAATCGCCGGAAAGTCGCCCCGAGTCAGATCGCTCGGGATTTTCGAGCTTAACCCGGTTCACGACCGGGATGATCAAACCGTCCGTCTTGCCGCGACCGCTGCGTATTATTTTGTCGCGAGCGCCCTGCGTAGGCGCTAAAACAATTAAGTGGATTATATTTTAGCGATAGATGAAGGAACGACCGGCGCCTCGGCGCTTCTCATGGACACCGATCTCAATCGAGTGGCCGATGCCAGCGTTGATTTCGATCAGCATTTCCCGAAGCCGGGCTGGGTCGAGCACGACTTAGAGGATATTTGGGCGGCGGTCTGCCAGACGGTTCGCGAAGTCACCCGTCATGTGGATCCAAGGCGCATCCAGGCGATCGGGATCACCAATCAACGCGAAACGATCTGCTTCTGGGATCGTCAAACCCTGAAGCCCCTCGGGCGCGCGATCGTTTGGCAGGATCGCAGAACCGCGCACGAGTGCGAACAGCTTCGCAATCAGGGCAAGGAAGCGATCTTCCAAGACAAGACCGGTCTTATGCTCGACCCTTATTTTTCCGGGACCAAGGTCGCGTGGGCCCTGAAAAACTGGAGCAGCGTGAGCGCCGCCCACAAGGCGGGCCGTCTTGCCGTCGGGACCATCGACAGTTACTTGATCGCGCGCATTTCGGGCGGCGAAATCCATGTCACCGAGCCGAGCAATGCTTCCCGTACGCTTTGTTTTCATCTGACCGAGCGCCGTTGGGACCCCGATCTATGCGCCGAGCTCGGCGTCCCGATCGATGTCTGGCCGGAAGTTCGCCCGAGCGTGGGCACTTTCGCCCTGACCCGCGGTTTCTCGGATATCCTCGACGGAACTCCGATCACCGGCGTTCTGGGCGATCAGCAATCCGCGCTTCTGGGGCAAGCCTGCGTGAAAGAAGGAATGGCCAAGTGCACGTTCGGCACCGGCGCTTTCATATTGATGAATACCGGTCGCAAGCCCGTCAAAAGCCGCCACCGGCTTGTCTCGACCGTGGCTTGGGCGCTTTCCGAGGATAATTACACTTATGCGCTTGAAGGCAGCACCTTCATCGCCGGCGCGGCCATTCAGTGGATGCGCGACGGCCTGAAAATCATCAGTGACGTGGCGGAGTCCGAGAAGCTCGCCTTTTCGGTGAAAGACACCGATGGCGTCGTTTTCGTTCCCGCGCTTACCGGTCTCGGCGCCCCGTATTGGGATCCGAGCGCGACCGGAATGTTCACGGGCTTGACGCGCGGAACGACGCAGGCGCATCTGGCGCGCGCGATTCTCGAAGGGGTCGCGTTTCAGAATGCCGATGTCTTGATCGCCATGCAAAAGGATCTGGGTAAGCCCCTTCAGTCGTTGAACGTGGACGGTGGAGCGGCGGCCAACGGGTTTCTAATGCAGTTCCAGGCGGATTTGATCGGCAAGACGTTGCGCCGTCCGAAATATCTTGAGACCACGAGTCTTGGGGCCGTTTTCGCCGCCGGCTTGGGCGCCGGCATCTGGACCGATCTGAGCGATGTCGAAAAAACCTGGCGCGAGGACCGGGAATTCATCCCGCAAATGACCGAGGCGGCGAGGCAATCCGCGATGGAAGGCTGGAATCGCGCCGTCGCACGAGTTATGCATCGAACCTAGATAATGGCGAAAATCAAAACCCAGTACTCGTGCCAGAATTGCGGATTCAACACCTCGAAGTGGCTAGGCCGCTGCCCTGCCTGCGAAGCCTGGAACACCTTAGTGGAAGAGCGCGCGGACGCGGCGGAAGTTTCCTCTCGCCGTGCGATGCGTGATCCCGGAGGATTGCGCCCGGACTGGGTCCTGCTTGAGGGCACGGAGTCCGTATCCGCGCCACAGAAGAGGCTTGCGACGGGAATCGGCGAGCTCGACCGCGTTCTGGGCGGCGGTCTGGTGCCCGACAGTTTCGTACTTTTGGGCGGGGAGCCCGGAATCGGAAAAAGCACCTTGCTCCTGCAGATGGTTCAGGGGCTGCTCAGTAAAAACGAAAACCTTAAAATTCTCTACGCATCCGGCGAGGAATCCATCGATCAAATACGCGGCCGCGCCCATCGTTTGGGCGTGAAGGGATTGGATCGGGCGTATCTCGCCGCGGAAACCCAGCTCGAAGGGGTTTTCGCCACGGTCAAAGAAATCAAGCCCGACGTCCTTCTCATGGACTCACTCCAGACTTTCGCGAGCTCCGAGCTTGAAAGCGCTCCCGGGAGCGTGGGGCAGGTCCGGGAAATCACGGCACGGTTGATGAATTTGGCGAAATCCGAAGGGATCAGCGTTTGGCTCGTGGGACATGTGACCAAAGAGGGAAGCATCGCCGGCCCCAAGGCCGTCGAGCATATGGTCGATACGGTTCTATATTTTGAAACCGAAAGCGGGCAGAGCTACCGGCTTTTGCGGGCGGTTAAAAACCGCTTCGGCAGCTCGCGCGAGCTCGGGGTTTTTGAAATGGACGGGGAAGGCCTGCGCGAGGTCAGCAATCCGTCGTCGCTGTTTTTAAGTGATCGAAAAGAAGCGGTTTCCGGCACGGCGATTTCGGCCACCCTGGAGGGATCGAGGCCGCTTTTGGTTGAGCTGCAGGCGTTAGTGGCATCAACCGCGCTCGCCGTGCCGCGACGAACTTCGGTCGGGATGGATTCCGCGCGGATCGCGTTGATCGCGGCGATTCTCGAAAAGCACATGAAGCTGCCGCTTGCCGAAGAAGATCTATTCTTCAATGTGGCGGGCGGGCTGCGCCTGACCGAGCCCGCGTGCGATCTCGCGGCTGCGGCCGCGATATGGTCGAGCTTCGAGGAAAAGCCCTTGCCCACGGGCTGGGTTTTGATCGGGGAGGTTGGTCTTACCGGCGAGGTCAGGAGAGTGTCGCAAGCCGATATTCGGATCGAAGAGGCTCGAAAGCTCGGCTTTTCCACAATCGTGATTCCGCGTAGCGCGTATGAGCGCGCCCAGGCGCAGCTCGGAAAAAACGCGAGTAGTATCAAGCTACTGCCTCTTTCCACGATCTCCGAATTGCCAGATTTGTTGAAACTGAAGTAGAATCGGAATATGGCACCGGAAGATGATTTTTGGACGCGAAAGCGTAAAGAAGAGGAAGCCGAGGAGCGCGAGCGCGAGCTTGAAAAAGAGCGTGAAGAGCGAGAAGGCGCGAAAAGACAAAAGCTGGGCTTTTTCGGCCAGCCGGTAGCGGAAGAAACAACGGGGCAATTCGATGATTTGCTGCATGAAGCGACGGTTTTGATCGAGCAGCTCAATCATCTCTATAATCAATTCAAGACCGGGCTTCTGATGCTTCCCCCGACCGAGAAGCGTTCGCGGCTCAATCACATCATGAAGATGCTGACTCAAGCGGCCAAGCCGACTCCGGCGACCCGATTTAAATTCGGGTCAATTCAGGCGTCTTACGAAGCGCACTGCGCGCGCTGGGATAAATTGCTGCAGGATTTGGAAAGCGGAAAAATCAAGCGAACGGCGGGGCCGAAGCGAGGGCGCTGATCATGTCATCATGGATTTTACTTCAGCAGCTCCAACAATTCCTTTTCGTCGATCACTTTAACTCCAAGCTCCGTCGCCTTATCCAGCTTGCTTCCCGCTTCCGCTCCCGCGACGACGAAATCCGTCTTCTTGGAAACGCTGCCCGAAACGCGTCCCCCTTGCTCTTCAATCAAGCGCGTCGCATCGCTTCGGGAAAGCGTGGGCAACGTTCCGGTCAGAACAAAGGTTTTTCCCGAGAACTTTCCGGCACCGCTTCCGCCCATCCGGCGAGCGGGAGCTTGCGGAACGACGAACTTCATGAGGTTTTTAAGCTCGTGGCGGCATTCCTTGTCTGAAAACCACTGGTGCACGCTTCCGGCCACTTCGGGACCGATTTCATTCACTTGCTCGAGCTCTTCGATCGAGGCCTCGTTGATCGTTTCAAGCGAGCCGAAGTGGTTCGCGAGCGATTTGGCGGTGCGTTCGCCGACATGCCGGATTCCCAGTCCGTAAAGCAGGCGGGCCAGCTCCGGTTTGCGCGCGCCTTTGATATTGTCGACGAGCTTTTGGCTCGACTTATCGGCGAAACCCTCGAGCTTCAGAAGCTGGTCCTGCGTGACCTTGAAAACGTCCGCGTACTCGGCGACTAGCTTGTGCTCGACAAGCAGATCGACGATCTTTTCGCCAAGTCCTTCCACGTTCAAGGCATCGAGCGAAACGAAATGTCGGATTCGTTCCGAGAGCTGCGCCCGGCAATTGCGATTCGGGCAGCGCGCGACGGCTTCGTCTTCCTTTTGCTCGACCCGGGTATGGCAAACCGGGCAATGATCCGGGATCTTGAATTTCTTTTCTTTTCCCGTGCGCACGTCAGCGATCGATTTGACGACCTCCGGGATCACGTCACCTGCGCGTTGAATCAAGACCCGATCGCCGATGCGGATGTCCTTGCGGTCGATCTCGTCCTGGTTGTGAAGGGTCGCTCGGCGAACGACGGCTCCGCCCAGGCGGACTGGCGAGACCTGCGCGACCGGCGTCAGAGCTCCGGTTCTGCCGACCTGCACGACAATATCCTCGACGGTGGTGGTTTCCTGCCGGGGGGGATATTTGAAAGCGATCATGCCGCGCGGGCTGCGCGAAACATAGCCGGCCTGGTCGATTTCCCGAAGCTGATTCAGCTTCACGACGATGCCGTCGATCTCGAAGGGAAGATGGTCTCTTTGAGTTTCGATTTTGCGGTAAAATTTCAGGACGTCCTGGGCAGTTTGGCAGATCGAGCGGTTTTTTCCGACCGGAAATCCCCAGTCTTCCAGTCGCTCCTCGTATTCGGACATCGTTTTGATCTGGATCCCTTCGAAAAAACCCATTCCGTAAAAAAAACCCGTAAGAGGGCGCGATGCCGTGATCGCCGGATCGAGCTGCCGCAAGGATCCCGCGGCGGCGTTTCTCGGATTGGCGAAAAGCTTCAGGCCCTTTTTCGCCTGCTCCGCGTTCAGTTTGTGGAAGTCCTCGATCGGAAGCAGAACTTCGCCGCGGATCTCGATGATCTTCGGAGGATGCTTCGTATTCAGCTTCAGCGGGATGCTTCGAATCGTCCGGATATTCGCGGTGACGTCTTCGCCGGTTTCCCCGTCGCCGCGGGTCGCGCCCCGCGTGAGGGTTCCGTTCTCGTAGGTCAGGTTGATTGATAGCCCGTCGAATTTCAGTTCGGCGAAATACTCGATGGCCGCATCCGGCGCCCGGTCCAAGAAACGCCGCACACGTTCGTCAAAGGCCGTGAATTCATCTTCGGAAAGAGCATTGGCGAGCGAGAGCATCGGGACGCGATGACTCGATTTCCTGAAATCGCCGGAAACCTTTCCGCCCACGCGCTGGGTGGGCGAGTCGCTGAGTCGCAGGTCGGGATATTTTTTCTCGAGCTCCTCGAGCTCGCGCATCAGGAGGTCGTACGCCTGATCCGAGATTTCCGGATCGTCGAGAACGTAGTAGCGGAAATCATGATGGTGAATCAGAGCGGTGAGCTCTTTGATTTTCGAGGACGCTTGGTCGCGGTTCATTCCCTAAAAGTAATAGACCAGAGCCGGGCTAAACGTAATGACTTTTTGCGAGAGCGTGCGCTGCGAGTCGAAATCCGCGCCGTTAAACTGCATGTCGAGCATGGCGCGGAAAGTGATGCGCGGTGTATAGCGGTAATAGCCACCCAGCGTAAAAGAGACGTCCGACACCGAGGTGGCGTTGCCCGAAAAATTGGAGTCTTCACTTTCGCCCTTGAAAAGGCCGATTCCCAGATCCGCCGTCGCGCCCCAGCCGTCTTGAATCGGTACGTCGCCGCCCAAACCGAGAAATAGCGACTTGAATGAAATGGCCGCGATGTTGTTGGCCGAAGAGTCCGGCAGCGAATAGGAGTTCGAACGATAGCCGAGCTTGACCCAGGCTTTGGGCCCCATGACGTCGTCGTTGATCAGATACGAGTAGCCGCCATCGAGAACGAAGTTCGTCCAGCCGCTCGTGCCCAGCGAGGCGGAGTTCTGGGAGTAGTTATAGAAGCCGTATCCCAAGGAAAAATCGGCAAACCAGTTCCGGGTGAACCAGAGCTGGCCTTGAGCGCTTACGCCGAAGAGAAAGCCTCCGCCCGACGTGTTGATGGTGTTGTCGAGCGACGAGTAATCCCGGCTGAACCCGCCCATATACAGGTTTCCGGCCACCCAGCCGAAGGCGGGCGGGGCGTAGAGCGCGGCCGCGGTGGTGCCTTTTTCCTTGGTTTCGGTTGGAGCCGTCTCGTTGGCCGAAACAACGGCTTTTTTCGAAATGGCGGTGATTTTCTGCTTCGGAGTGATCTGTTGGCCCGGCTCTTCGGAGATGACGTGGCCGAAGGAGATTTTGTCCTCCACCTGGTCGATCATGATCTTTCCGGTCTTCGTGAGTTGCCACTCGACGATCTGGTTGAGAAGGGGATGTC
Source organism: Oligoflexia bacterium (assembly GCA_031292385.1). Taxonomy (GTDB): domain Bacteria; phylum Bdellovibrionota; class UBA1018; order UBA1018; family UBA1018; genus JARLHE01. The sequence continues at coordinate 126,398 of JARLHE010000008.1, read as the reverse complement.
TTTTTACCCCGTCGAGAGTCGAGACTTGAAGCGTGTCACCCGGCTCGATCTGGGCTTCGCTTCCGAGGTTGATCGTCACCGTGTTTTTGTCCCGGCCGCTGACATTGCCGGCAAACGGAACCGCGCTGATCATTTCATCGAGGGTTTTCTCGAGCTTGTTTTTCAAGTCCTGCATCGCGAACGTCGAGCCGTCGCGGGGATCAGTCAAGGTCAGCGCGCCGCTCGAGATGATTTCCATCGACGGGGCCAGCAGCCACTCGATGCTGAAGCGGTATTGAGCCCCCTCCTTGGTCACTTCGGTGCGGATCAAAGTTTGCGAGTGGCTTGTTCGCGCGACCTCGACCAGGATTTCCCGGTCTTCGATGAGCTTTTTATACGGAATTTTCGAGCGGCTTAAAACGGTGTCGGCTTTGCCGAGATCCTGCACCGTGAAGCGGCTTTGGCGGGAGAAATAATCGCGGTAAGCGTCGGCGACGTAATCGACGAAAAGGCCGTCCATATTGTCCCAGGAGCGAAGATAACCCACGGTATCGAGCGCGTATCGGCGATCGAGCTCGGGTGTCGCGTGCGCCGTGCGGGGAGCCAGCCCCGATAAGGCGGCCGCAAGGGTCATGCTCGCGACGAATCCGTTTATGAGACCGGCTCTGGGCCAGCGCCTATTCGTCATCTTAATTTTTGGGTTTGAGGGATACGCCGCTGCTGTGTTCGTAGAAAGCGATCAGCGTCTGAAGCTCGGCGATTTCCTCCTGGGCTTTTTGCAGTTCAGAGTAGACATGGTTCAGCTTGCTTTCCAGGCGGCGGACGGAAGCGGATGAGTCGCTCGAGGACGCCGCGCGCTCGGCGCCATCGCTGTCGACGTCGGAGCTATCGAGCAGCAGGTAGCGGCCGTTCTCGATTCGATAGGGGATCCTGTCCGCCTTGATATATCGACGCAACGTCGAAAGACTGACGCCCTTTTTAATCGCAAACTCCATTAACGGGATCCACGCATCCATATCTTTATTGTATTTCCATGAGTGATAACTTCAAGTACTCTTATTCAAGCAGATTATGCCGCAAAGCGGGCGCAGCAACGCATCTTCGAAGATCGCCATCAGTAAGAAACGAAAGATCGCTTTTGTTTGCAGCGGTGGTGCGACCAAAGCCGGAGCATTTCACTTGGGTGTTGCTTTGGCCCTGAAAGAACATGGTTTTCGCTTCTATGGAGGCTTGGCCACGGAGGACGCCTCCACGCAGAGCCCGCGTGGACCGATGGATATTTCCACTTACGTGGGCTCAAGCGCTGGATCGATCGTGTCCAGTTACTTCGCCGCCGGATATTCCCTCGATAATATTTTCAATTCATTCCTGCATCGCGCTCCCCAAGACGGCGCCGATTTGGCTGATCTCGTGCCCAGGGTCCTGCCCCGGCTGACGTATCAAAAGATGTTCAAGCTCCGGACAACCATTGCCCGCGAGCAGATCAGTCAGTTCACTTTTTTCCGCAATACGATCGGCAAGCTCATGCAGGGCGACTGGGAGGCGCTGTTTCAGCTTCAATGGCTGAAGGCGCAAGGCATGTTCTCGACGTCCGGAATCGAGGCGTACATGCGCGAGGAGGTTCTGCCCTCCAATCGGTTCCAGGATTATCTGGCGGATCTTTTCATCGTCGCCACGCAGCTCAATCATTCCCGCAAAGTCGTGTTCGGAAAGTATGGATATCAGCCGCCGCCCTGGGATTTGACCTGTCAGTACGATAACGACGTCACGATCTCGAACGCTTGCGCCGCGAGCACGGCGTTGCCGCTGATCTACGCGCCTTATCCGATCAAAAACGAAAACAACCGCATCATTTATTATATCGACGGCGAGATCCGCGACACGCTTTCCACTCACGTCGCGATCGACGCGGGCTGCGACCTGGTGTTCGCAAGCTATACGCACCAGCCTTATCATTACACGAAAGATATCGGATCGCTGACCGACTACGGCCTGCCGCGGATCGCGGTGCAGTCGATTTATCTTTTGGTCGAGCAGAAGATCAACAATCACATCTTCAACCGCGAATGCCATAGCGAGGCGATCGACGCGGTTTCGGATTATTGCAAGGACCAAGGCATTTCGGAGGAGCATCGCCGCCGGCTTTGCGAAATCCTCGAGCAGTCATTGCATCATCGACGGGATACCGACGTGATCTACATCCATCCTAACCCGGCCGATTCGCATCTTTTCTTCGAAGAGCACTTCACGCTTTCGTCGAAAAAAATGGCCGAAGTCGTTCGCAGCGGCTTTCGCGCCGGCGTCGAAACGCTTCGAAAATACGAATTCGCCGATCGCTCCGCCGAACCGGCTATCAGTCGCACTTTATAAATGAAACAAGCCCGGTCCGAGTCCCACAACTTCTCGGACCGGGAGTCGCTCGCGCTTACGCGGCCTGCTCGTAATCTTCGCCTTCTTCGAGCGAAACGATGAGCTCTTTGGACTTGGGCCTCGTCAGAACGACCAGTCCGACCGCGGCGAGACCGTAGACGAAGTGGATGGCGTACTGAAATCGCGTGAGCAAAACGTCGTATGAAAACAGAAAAGGCGCCCCCATCACTGCGATTCCCAAGATCACGTCCATCGCCATGTGCACGCCAACCGGCACGATTTTTAGGACGGAATACCGATAGCGGGTGATCAGGCTGTAGGCGATCAGCAGCGCTCCTAGTCCCATAAACGTGTTTCGGGCGGTATATATGTCTGAAAATCCGAATAGGTAAGGCCCGCCGATCAGCGCGAACCCGGCGACATAATCCAACACGTTGTGGGTATCGAGCGAGATAGAGAAAGAAGATTTGTTCATATAAAACCTCTTATTTTCTATATGATTACAAACCGTGTGCCCAAAAAAGGTAGGCCGTACCGTTTGGTTGAGATTCGCGTCATAAGACGACCTTAGGTCAGGCGAAATGCTGGTTGAATGGACACGGCTCCTGGCCGATTTCACGATATGGGCGGTATCTATTCAAAGAAGCTGAGAGCGGCTCGAAGTCGCGTGGATTCCGGAGTGTAAAACAGAGCGACTTGACGCAACCCCATTTGATCAGGTACAAGGTGGGTCTTTCAACGGCTTGGAATTCCTTGCAGTCTCGGGGCCTTATAAGTCGCGTGAAAACAATCAGATACGGAGAGGTGGGAGAGTGGTTGAATCCGCACGCCTCGAAAGCGTGTTAGCCTTAACGGGCTACGAGGGTTCGAATCCCTCCCTCTCCGCCATTCACTAGCGATTTTCACAAGTATTCGGAAAAAGTAGAAATAAACCAAACAAACCAAAAACATAGCGAGGGGCGGCTCTCGCAAGTCAGGTTCGCGATTCTCAGGTAAACTCAGGCAAAATTGGGGGATTTGCGGGAGTGGTGTGGATTCGAACTGTGGATGCGAATGAAGTCCACAACCGGATTTTCCAGTCACCGATTTCAAGCTTAACCCAAAGACGCCCCTCTTAAAGGGCCCACATTCCCATACCACTGAGCTGAAGGAATACCTTTCCCGTCCAAGGATTGCCTCCATACGCGCCGATGAAATCACTTGGAAGAATATCTTTGGTAACAGAACCACCCACGCCGAGCTCTACTCCTCCCCAAGACGCGACCTTATGAGTATATCCCACCGTCAGAGCCGTTACCCATTCACCTGAGTTTGGGTTGGACGGTCCTACGATTTCAAGCTCAGAAGGCGTGCGCTGGAGCACTTCAATTCTTCCCCAGATTCGAGGGTGATCTCCTTTGAACAAAAACTCTTCGCTGAAAGAGGATAGATAGTCCGCGTGATCATATTGAGTAACAAGGCCATAAATGAGCGTGTCGTAGAAAGTCCACTCCGACGAAAGAGGCTTCTGCCAATACACGGACGCTGAGTAGCGATTCTCAAACGCAACGTCAGGTTGGTCAGGCTCAGGAGCGTTCACGCGGGCGACTGATACCATCCCCATGAATGTAGGTGAGAATTCCTCAATGAGCCGTAGAGATACTGAATCAGGAGTACCGATGGGGAGATCAACATTGTCGGGTTCTGGTTCCGCACCATGATAAGTGGATGCCTCAATTCGGGTGTTTCCAAGTCTGAGAGAAGCGCCGATGACGGTCGATGATATGTGGCCTACGTCTTGACCGATATGATGCCCAAGAGGCGCATCGGGATTCACCATGCCAGTCACCCGGTGCATGAAGGCAATCGGCCCATCGGTCGCCTCTCCTCGTGGGGCAAAAAATAGCTTCAAGGAGTTCTTCTCAACACCAAAAGAGATCGTGTCCGATAAAGTGAGGCCCATGACAGGTGAACTGTGGGGGTGCTGAGCGTCCATAAAAGGAGCTCCTTGTGAATTTGTTTCTCCGATCTGAAGAAGTTCAGGATAGCCCTGATAGGGAATTGTCCACCGTTCAAAAGTTCCCATATAGTCGAGGTTCAAATAATGCGAGTCTCCAATCGAAGTGCCCAGATCCGCCATAAACATATTGGGCGCGGCAAAGTCGGTTCGTCCCCGTGGTCCAGACTCAGTAATTCCAGTAGCAAACGCGTTACCGTGAAGCATCAGCATTTTCATCGGCATCCCGGCCATCGAAAGTGGCATGCACATCCCCATACTCACGTCCCAAGTCTCCATATCTGAACAGTCTGCTGAGCTGGTTGCTTGGTCCATCTTCATTTCGTGTTCGGTAGCATCGGCTTCCGCCCTCGCTAAAGAAGGGACTAAGGCAATGGCCGTGGAAAATATCATCAAAACAAGAGTGGTGGGCTTCATGGGTGAATGTCTTTCAACATTTTTAGACCTTGTTCTGCCCATTGAAAAACCGTCTCTTGTTCGTCCTGGGTGAGCGCAGAACCCCTGTGCATTAGTCGATAAAAGAAGGGCGGCATGGTCTTCTTCGTGAGGGACTCTTGGATCGCTTCAAGATCGTCTTGCGGAGAGCCGTGACCTTGAAATGGAAAGTCGTGGCTCATGTTGATGTGTTCTTTGCCTTCGGCGACATCATCGTCGAGCCATTGTTTGATCCCTGGCACCTTGTGATACCAAGGAAAGCGATTTTGGTTTGAGTGACAGTCAAAACACTTTGCAAGAAAGATCGACCTCACCTGGGCAATGTAAGTCGCATTGATCTTCACGAGGCTTGTCTTCAAAGCGTCTGATTGTAGTTTTGATTCCACGGGAGGTTCATGGTGGTGATTTCCGTGAGCCAGCGCAGACGAGCTCAATTTTTGGACCACGAGAATCGTTAGGAATGTAAAAGCGAGTACTCTTTGTTTTCTCATCTCATCATGCTCTTCTCGTCAGATAACCGATCGGCGCGCCAAAAGCTCCGTCAACTCATGGATCTTCGTTTCTATCAATTTTTCATCTTGGGATCTCATCGCCGACTGAACGCAGTGCCGCAGATGCGTTTCAAAAATAGTGACTTCGACGGCGCGAAGCGCTGCCATTGCTGCCCGGAACTGAATTAAAATATCTACACAATACCGACGCTCTTGAATCATCCGCTCGATCCCTTCGATTTGACCGCGAATTTTTGTGAGCCTCGGACTTACTGAGGAATGATCTGGGTGTCCTGGGTCTTCATGACAACTTGAACGCCGTAACACTTGAGTGTTGCCTTTGTTCAAAGGCTTCTTATTCGGCGTTGTTTTATTTCTTAGTCTCTGTCTTCCGACCGTTGATTGGCTTGCCACAATCCCCCCGTTACCACTTCGTTAATGTGGTGACAGCATACTCCGAGATCGGGGATGCTGTCTACCCCCCTGGGGGTATGGTAGCTTCCCGAATAACTAAATCTCAAGCTCGGCTATAATCTCCGTCCAGGTTTGGGTAAAGTCATCCCACATTTCGTTAGATGGATAAGATTCCTTTATATACCATAGGGGGTATGCTATATATCTCCCATGGCCCATACTATAAAAAACAAAGACAAACTCATCTTGAGGATCAAGAGAATTCGTGGGCAGCTCAACTCGGCTGAAAAGGCGCTCGAAGAGGAGGCTGCTTGCTCTGATATTCTCCACACCCTCACGGCCTGCAAGGGCGCCCTGGGTAGTCTCATTTCCGAAGTGCTAGAGGGCCATATCCATGCTCATATTCTTAAACCGGATAAACGGCCTGACAAAGAGCAGTTGGATGCCGCCGATCAACTGATTGAAGTTATAAAAACCTACATGAAATGAAGGTCAGTATGTCGCAAAGTTTTAAAGGTACAGCGGAGATTACCCCTTCTCACCCTGATAAAGGGCACACCCCTGACTCCGGCCACGAGCATCGATTTGAGTGGATAGAACTCATTCGGATCGCATTTGTAGGGCTTTCTGCACTGGCCGTGTGGTTTAGGGCTTGGGAGCAGTACCCAAACGTCAGCGTCGTCGGCATCGTGGCAACTCTCATTGGAGGGTATCCGATTTTTAAAGAGGCCATCGAGTCACTTCGTGAAAGAACGATGACGATGGAGCTTTCAATGACGATAGCTCTTGTCGGTGCGATGGCTATCGGTGAGTTCGTCACCACGCTAGTCATCGTCTTTTTTGTTCTAATCGCTGAAAACCTGGAGCATTTAACGGTGGGTCGAGGCCGCCGTGCGATTCAGCAGCTCTTGGCGTTTCTGCCAGAAAAAGCCTTGATTACCAAGGGTGGGATTACTGAAGAAGTCGCAGCAACGACTTTGAAGATCGGAGATACCATCGTTATCAAGCCAGGCTCATATATCCCCGTAGACGGTTTGGTTCTTAACGGAAACTCCTTCGTCAATCAGTCCACCATTACGGGAGAGTCTCTTCCTGTTGAAAAGATTTCCGGCTCGCGGGTCTTTGCGGGAACCATGAATGCTTCTGGTGCACTGGAAGTAAAGGCCACCAGCATTGGAGCTGACACCGCGTTTGGAAAAATTATCGAGACAGTAGAACGTGCGGAGAAACTCAAGGCACCTATTCAGAAGACTGCGGATCGTCTGGCAGGATACTTGGTCTATTTCGCTCTGATCTCGGCCGCTATTACATTTTTAGTCACGCATGACCTTCGATCGACCATCTCAGTCGTTATCGTTATGGGTGCGTGTGGGGTTGCGGCAGGAACGCCTCTGGCAATATTGGGTGCAATAGGGCTCGCCGCTAGGAATGGAGCGATTGTCAAAGGCGGCATCCACCTGGAAGCTTTGAGTGTGATCGACACAGTGGTTTTGGACAAGACAGGCACTCTCACCCTGGGAAACCCCGAAGTTCAGAATGTGGTCGCATCTGAAGGCTCGAGCGCCGAAGAAGTTTTAAGAACCGCTGCAATCGCGGAACACTTTTCTGAGCACCCGCTCGCCAAGGCGATATTGAAAAAGGCGGGAGAATTTGCCGGGAGTCTATCGACCAAGCCCGATCATTTCGAGTATCTGCCAGGTAAAGGGATCGTCTGCCGGCAGGGAGTGGAGGAGATTTTAGTTGGAAGTCGTGCACTTTTAACCGAACGATCTATCTCCTCGCGCTCTCTTTTGAAGGGACCCGAGCACCACAGCGAAGTCGTGGTGTCCCGTGCGGGAAAGCTTTTGGGCGCGATCTATGCTGCGGATGTTCTACGCCCCGAGGCTCAGACAGCCGTTACGAATCTCAAAGAGCTTGGGTTGCGTGTGGTGCTCTTGACGGGGGACAACCAGGCTATTGCTCGGGCAGTAGGAAAACAGCTCGGCGTAGACGAAGTTGATTTCGAGCTCTTGCCGGAAGAAAAGCTGGAGTGGATTAAAAAGGAACTCTCCAAAGGGAGAAAAGTTGCCATGCTGGGCGATGGGGTGAATGATACCCCAGCTCTAATGCAAGCCACGGTTGGAATTGCAATGGGATCGGGAACCGACGTTGCTCGAGAAAGCTCTGACATTGTACTTTTAGGAAACGATCTGTTGAAATTCGTCGAAACGATCCGAATTGCCAAGCGTTGCCGATCAATCATTCTATTCAATTTCTTTGGAACCCTTGCAGTAGACGGATTGGGGGTTGGGCTGGCGGCCTTTGGCTTCTTAAATCCCATTGTCGCGGCACTCATTCATGTCAGCTCGGAGCTCTTGTTTATCCTGAACTCCGCGAGGCTGCTTCCCGCAGTCAGCAAATCGGGTTGATTCGGATATGGTGACGATCAAATCCGGGCGTGAAATCGAAGCCATGCGCAAGGCGGGGAAGCTTGCAGCACACTGCCTAACAGATATGCTGAAACTCGTTAAGCCGGGAGTGACCCCACTACAGATCGACCGGGCTTGCTACGAATGGACAAAAGCGCACGGGGCGGTTCCTGCGCCACTTCATTATCATGGCTTTCCAGCTAGCCTCTGCATTTCCGTGAATGATGTCGTCTGTCATGGGATTCCAGGCACGCGAGCCCTCAAAAAGGGCGACCTTGTCAATCTCGATGTCACTCCAATTTTGGATGGTTTTCATGGCGATACAAACGCGACGACTGTTGTGGGGGCTGCAAAAAGTAGCGATATGCCACCGGAGCTTTCTCGACTGATTGAAACAACCCATCGATCGATGTGGGACGGTATTCGACAAGTTCGTCCGGGCTCGACTTTGGGTGACATCGGCCACGCAATCCAAACACGCGTCGAAGGGGCTGGCTATTCGGTCGTGCTCGAATATTGTGGACACGGCATAGGTCGTGCCTTTCACGAAGACCCCACAGTCAGTCACGTTGGTAAACCTGGGCAGGGTATGAAACTTCGCGAAGGCATGACTTTTACGATTGAGCCCATGGTGAATATGGGAGAGCGCCATATCTACGTTGAAGAAGATGGTTGGACTGTCCGCACCAGTGATGGTTCCCTCTCAGCGCAGTTCGAGCACACGATCCTGGTGACCCCGACTGGATTTGAAGTGCTAACTCTTCGAGAGGGAGAGTCGATCTCCGAATAAATCGGCACTCTAACCGTGTATATTCTGGGCTATTCTTCGGCCCCGCCCTTCTTAAAGTCCTTCTCGATCTGCTCAATCTTTTCAACCACGCCCAGAATGTCCGTATGTTGTTTCTGCGAAAGCTCATGGGACTCTTTGAACTTTTCGTGTAAAAGCTTGTCTTTTTCGTGAACCTGATCCAGAGATGCTTCCTTGTCACCAGAAGACGGATTATTGAGCGCTTGCTCGTGTTCAGCGATCATTTTTTCGTGCTGGACGATTTCCTGAGCATGTCTCTTAAGTGCATGATCGTGATCTTTCAAAATCGACTCGAATTTCTTAAGAGCAGTTAGCGCCCTCCGATGTTCCTCTTTCCAAGCCGCATGATCCTTTTTCCACGCTTCATGCTCTTGCTGCCAAACTTGGTGGTCCTTTCTTTCTTGGGAGTCATTGTGAATGATCGCGGAGTCTTTTGGACCCACGGGAGCTGCAGCATCAGCGGCTTGATCGGCAAACGCGGCCTGAGAAAAACTCCATGCAGCGATGAGAGCAATAAGACAGCTAGAGAGGTTTTTTTTCATACTTTCCTTCCATTTTTTAAAGTTTAACTACATTTCACACGCGAATCGTAAGCCCATCGGCCAACGCATTTTTAAACGCTTTCCAGGCGGGCACTAAACCGATTAGCGTTCCACCGCCAAATGTCGCACTCAGATAGATCCATTCGGTCATCGAAAGAGGCTTGATCGGAAGATAGAGTCCAAATTGCCTTTCGATGATCGGTTGCCCAACGGATAGCAGGAGATAGACAAGCCCCGTTCCTGTGATAATTCCGCTCAAGGTTAGAAATGTGGATTCAAGTACGAGAAGAAAAAGAATTTTTCTCGGGCCTGCACCTACCGCTCTGAGAATCGCCATCTCCCGCCTTCGCTCGTTCAGCGAGGTATATAAAGCGATCAACATCCCTAAGAATCCACTCAAGACGACGAAGACCGTAATCAATCGAAGTCCGTCCTCGGCGTAGCTGATCCCTTGCCAGAGCTGTGAAAGCGCCACGCCAGGAATAATGGCAAGCAGCGGTTCCCCTTCGTAGGTGTCTACCTCACGTTCAAGATAGATTGCTTGAATTCGGGACTTGGTCCTGAGAAGAAACGCGGTGATCTGCTCGACCTTGATGTTCTCTTTCTTGATCTTTTCAACCGGGGTCTCATGCCCAGGAAGCGGTGGCGCACCGCTTTGCCAGTCGATATGGATCGCTTCCATTCCCTCAAGCGTAATGTAAAGAGAACGATCAATCGGGGTTGCGGTTTTATCTAAGATTCCCACCACATGAAACGGCTTATCGCTATGTTCGAGCCCACCGCCATCAGAAACGCCGTGACTCAGAACCACCTCTTGCCCGAGTTGATAATGAAGTTGCTTTGCAACATCAGCACCCAGGACCACGTCAAACACATCGGAGGCCGCTTTACCTTGAGCCAGCACCAGGCCGTGATCTTGGCGGTAATGGTAATGTTGATAAAATTCCTCACTAGTCGCGACAACTCGGAAGCCGCGATGACTGTCTCCTAGTGAGTAAGGGATAGTCCACTCGACCCTGGGGTCGTTCTTATAGTGGAGATAGCTCTGATACGAAATATTGTTCGTCGCGTCTCCCATGTGAAAAACCGCGTACAAAAGAAGCTGGATAGGCCCGCTTCTCGCTCCAATGATCAGGTCCGTTTGACTGATTGTATTATTGAAGCTGTCGCGAGCTCCAAGTCTCGTTTTTTCGACACCCAAGAGAAGGGCCACGCTGATAGCGATTGAAGTGATGGTGAGAATCGTCGTAAATTTTCGGTTCTTCAGGGAGTGATAAGCAAGCCTTGGGAGAATCATGCGCGGTTAATCTCCTTCAAGGAAATACATCGATCAAAGAGAGGCTCAAGCTGCCGGTCGTGACTAACGAAAAGGACGGTCGCTTGGGTCTTCCGGCATTCCAGAAAAAGGAGCTTGAGGAACTTCTCTCGGTGATCATAATCCAAAGCGGAAGTCGGCTCATCTGCGATGATAATCTCTGGCGATCCTAAAATGGCGCGAGCCACTGCGACTCTCTGTTGTTGACCCACGCTGAGTTGCGTAATCGTTTTATCGAGATATTCGGCGATGCCAAGCTCCTGGGCGATTGAAGTGGCACTTTTCTTGAGTTCCCCATTGGGAATCCGGCCTTTTCGGGTTCGATTGAGCTCGCAGGACAAAGTGATGTTATCTAAAACGCTGAGGTACGGAATCAGATTGAACATCTGAAAAATATAGCCCATATGGTTCCCACGGAACTCGTCACGTTCATGGGCGGTCATCTTCACGAGGTCTTTCCCCAAAAGGCGAATACTTCCCTCCTTGGCTGCGAGAACCCCAGCTAAAAGTCCAAGTAGAGTGGTTTTTCCGCTCCCGCTTGGGCCGTAGATAAAAACCTTCTCACCTTTTTTAATATCAAGGCTTTGAATATCAAGAACTGGAATGTCTTGGCCATAACGAAAAACGAGATCCCGAATCTCAACCACGTTTTTTGGGTCGGTCCCACCGTTAGAGTGAGATGGCTTCATCGGCATTACTAATTTCCTTTTGCGTTTGCCCCGATTCTTTCAGGATTTGGACTGAAATTTTCTTGATCTTGGGGAAAAGAGTCATCATCGGAACTTTGATCTGACTCCCAGTCATCGGTTTTGCGCAGTTCACCTCGTAGGATGCATTCACGTCTGCATGTTCTCCGTGGTGCTCAGACTTTGATCCTCCAGAAGATTCCGCCTTCTGGTCGGCATCGTGATCTTCTTTTTCGAGTTCGACTTTATTGACTTTGTACTGGCATCCGAGTGATGGATCAAATTGAACGATGGAATCAGTTTGAGTGCGGAGTTTTTGAAAGGCTTGCGCTTCGGCTTGTTTATCTTTAGCCGATCGCGCCTGATGCTCAAAACCAAAGATACTGTCTCCTGGAAAATCGAGCTCGATGATGGCCTTGGTTGGGGACTCGAGGGCGATGTCGATTTTTCCGTTTCCGTGGACATGCGCCTTGTGATTCTGGGTGCCAGCGAGACTGGGCGATAAATTTCCAAGAAAAACTGCCGCGCCGAGAGTAAAATAAGCGATCCAATTTCGATAAATAAAACAGAGCATCGTCAATCTCCTTGAGCCGCATGGAAGTTTTCAACTGACTTGGCGACCATTTCGAGTGAGTAATATTCACGGTCTTTTGGGTTTTTCGGGAGTCGTAGCGTACCATTCACGAGTACAGGGCCGAAGAAGAGTTTCGACTTTTTCCCCGGAGCCATGGTGACGTGAACGATGTAATTGGGCGGCGGCGGTGGTACATGAACACACCCACCAGAAACGGGAGTCAGGAGGAAATCCTTCATTTCGTCGGAATTCGCTTCGTTCATGATGACGAATCCCCCGATCTCAACTGTCTTACCCAGAAGTTTTGCCACATCTTCGGGAGTTTTCTTGAGAGAAAGTTTCATTTTACTTAGGGTCTGCCAGATTAAAATTGAAGGTGGCGTTTTTCTGACAGGCTCCGCTTGGCTTGAATCTGGATCTTGGTTTTGGGCAGAGGATGAAGCGTTTACGTTCTGGGAGTCGGATCGATCGAAACAAGCCGAGAGGAAGAACGTAGCCATTCCCACAACTAATATCATTTGCAAGGAATGTCGCGATTCAAAAAATCCCATTCACCCATCATAGTGATCTCACGATGTAAATGCAATCGACTTGCATCTTTACGCGCCGTTCACAAGCCGCTTACTTGCTGTACGGAAATTCTATGACGGAGTCGGCGACCATCTCGTAAGAGGAGTCTACTCGCCCCCCTTGAGTGATCTTTCCGTGGACAATCACTCGCTTTCCGAAGAGAGGCGCTGCTGTTTGACCTGGGGCCATCGTCACATGAAGCATATTGTTGGGCGGAGGCAATGGGACATGAATGCAGCCCCCCGGATAGCGCGCCAGAAGAAACTCGCTTAACTGGCCCGAGTTGAATTCATTGGCGATGATGAAACCGGCGACTTCAACCGGCTGAGCGATCCTCTTTTTTATCTTTTGCGTGAGTTGATTGGACTGGGGGTTGATCGAAGCAAGATCATTCCAGATCGTAATCGACTCTGGGTCCTTAGCTTGGAGCTCGGCGTGCGAAAAGGGCGTGCAGAGCACAACCCCAGTCAAAAGCAAAGCCGCCCTGTATTTAAGTCGAGCGAGTGACATCGTAACCAATTCTACCCCATTGCTTCACTACATGAAATCGCTCAATGCAAGTGAGTTGCAAATATTGACGGACAACGTTAAAATTAAGGGATGTTTTCCCAGCTTCGCTCTCCTGGCGGGTCTCCTTCGCTGTTTTCGCTGGTAGTCATAGTCGGCTTTTTTCTATGGTCTTTCGTCTGGGCTCACGGCGGACAGGTTTCCGACGAAGAAATGAACGCCTGTACCGAACAACTCAATCAGATCCCGGGGCTTATCGATCTAAATCAACTCAAACAAGTTTGTCAGCAGGCTAGGCTGCGTTCAGAGTGCAAAAGCGTTCTGAAGGCCCCAATTTTTCACTGGGATTATGGCAAGGGTCTCGTCCATGCCTCAAGAAAAATTCTTGTGATGGGGCTCATTCACGGGGACGAACCCACGAGTGGAACGCTGGCCCGCCTCTGGCTCCTCCGCCTGACTCGAATCCAACCTCGCAACGCTTGGAGGATGATTGTAGTTTCAAACCCGGATGGGTTTCGAAATAAGACGAGGGTCAATGCGCGAGGCGTGGATTTGAACCGTAACTTTCCTACCCAAGATTGGCCTGAGCTTGCGATTGAAGCCTGGGAGAAGACAACTCAAAAGAACCCTCGCCGTTTTCCGGGGAGCGCCCCGGGGAGTGAGCCGGAAACACAATGCATCCTGGCTCAGATCGAGGACTTTAAGCCGGATCTGATCGTCTCCATTCATAGTCCTTATGGTCTTGTAGACTTTGACGGACCCAAAGGAGTCCAACCCAGGCTCGCAAAACTTCCATCGAAGTCCATTGGGAGCTTCCCCGGAAGCTTAGGTCGGTTGATGTGGAAGGATCGCTCCATTCCTGTAGTAACGATCGAGCTGACGCCCGGCTCCTCATTACCCGCATGGTTACAGGACGAACAACTTCAGGATGTGCTGGGTGACTTTTCTAAAAAGCTTCCGACGGTTGAAGCAACTCGATGACTTTCAGTCGAAGTGGTCGATTGACTTAGGAGCGGCCTCCACGCTATCGGCAATCATCTCGTAGGAGTACGCGAATTCATTTTCACTATTTTTGGTAAGGCTGAGAACACCGTGAACTTTCACTGCACCCGCATGAAACTGGGTGGACCCTGAAGCTTTCATCTTCGCATGAATCACGTAGCTTGGTGGAGGAGGCGGAACATGGGGACAGCCCCGACTCACGGGCATCAGGAAGAATTCGGTAACTTCATCCGAGTTAAATTCGTCGGCCATCATAAAACCGATCACTTGGACAGGCTTGTTTAAGATCCGTCTGACTTCGTCGGGAGGGTTTGATGGGCGGAAGGCCAGGCGTCCTAGAGTTTTCCAGGGCACTTCTGGATCTGAAAGGGCCTGAGCGGTGGCGCTCCAAAGCACGAGCATTAAAATGCCGCCGCATCGAGAAAGTGGCCCATTTCTCTGCACCGAACTAGGCCGCCTGACAGGAGGCGCAGACTCCAACCAGTTCCAGTGTGTGCCGCAAAACAGAGAATCCCTGTTTTTGCGCTCTCTGTTCGATGGTTTTCATCGGACAACTCTGAAGCTCCAGAGATTCGATACGATGGCACCGCACGCACACCAAATGGTGATGATGATGCTCTTCACTATGCGAAAATTCAAAACGGGCGATTCCATCTGAAAACTCGCAGCGTTGAATAATTTTGGCCTCTTCTAAGGTTTCTAGGCACCGATAAACGGTCACGCGGTCACAGAGATCTTTCGGGAGAAGCGTGTGGACTTGTTGCGCACTGAGAGATTCTCCAGAGCCTTGAAGGACCTTCAGAACTTCTTGGCGGGCGGTTGTACTTTTCAGTGACGCGCCTTTTAAGAGCGTAGTGATCGCATCTAATTTTTTGGGTTTTTTCATTTTACTCCCCGAGCTTTGCTTCTTCGTGAATCGCGCTTTTGGCAAGGATATCTCCCTCCTCAGCATCATACTCTTTATCGAGCAATCTTGGAAGCGGCTCCATTTTGATAGCCTTGCATGGCAAGCCAAGAAGTATCGCTGATGCAAATGTGTTGCATTTAGAGTCAGTTTCGGGATATGACCCGTAAAGATTAGGGGCAATGAAGTATGCATATCGCAGAAGGAGTTCTTCCAATTCGTCATGCGGCGGCTTGGGGTTTGGTCAGTTCTCCATTTATGTTTCGGAGTGCGCAAAAGATCAGGCGGCTTGTAAAAACCGCAGATCCAAAAACCCGTGCCTTCTTAGGGATGGGGTTTGCGTTCACCTTTGCTGCGACCGTCTTTCCGATTCCTGTGCCTATCGCGGGCGTGTCGTCGCATATGTGTTTTACTCCTCTACTCTCCCTGATCTTAGGACCGACAGTGGTCGTTTTTCCAACGATGATCATTCTCTTGATTCAGGCGATTTTCTTTGCCCATGGTGGACTGACCACTCTCGGAGCGAACGTTTTTACACTGGGAATCGTTGCTCCTTATGGAGCGTGGGCTTTGGCGAAGGGGTTTCGGAGTCTTCGAGTCCCCTCGGTGATAACGGTTGGACTCGTTGGATTTTTGGCCGACATTGCGGTCTATCTCACAGATGCTGGAATTTTAGGGTTTGCGTTTCAGGGGGAGAAATCATTTTCCTATTGGTTTAAGTGGATTGCGCTGGGGTTCGCCCCCGGCCAAATACCCCTCGCGATCTTGGAAGGGGTGCTAAGCGCTTATTTGGTGAAAGCTTTATTTGCAAGGAGACCGGAGATCATACCGGATTGGATTAAGCCCGCGCAGCATCACTTGGCTCAACTGGGAGCAGCCGCAGTCCTGACATGTGCTCTCGGTTTTTTGTTCGCAACGCCCCTACTGGTGAACGCAGCGGAGCCCGCTCCCACTAGTAGATATCAGGGGTTAGACGAATCTGTCATTGAGCAAGCTGCCCACTCTGCCGGGAAACCGCCTTGGCGATCCATTTTACCTGTGGACCAAGGAGACTTGGGGCTTTTTGTATGGGGTACGGGAGGGTTTCTTTGCGGATTAACGGTCGGTTTAAACTGGATGAAGCTCGGATCTTCGAGCAGCTCTGAGGTCTCCAAGTCATGAGCGAGCACAGCCCCGAAGGGGCGCTTTATAGGGCTTCACATCTGCAAACTCAGTGGGCTCAGGCAGTTCGTATAGGGCTCATTTTAATTGCCCTGGTAGGAAACGCGGTACTCTCCTCGAATTCCGCGCTTGCATGCCTTGGACTTCTCGGGTGGTCATTGATAGGTTTTCACTTCCTCCGAGGGGTTCGAGGCAGTCAAGTCCCTATCAAGACATTTCTGTTGGTTGGCGTGCCACTTATATTTTCCAGGCTGATCTTTGGACTTTTCCATTCCGATTTTATCGCGGATTGGGAGAGGCTGGGTCTTAGGTTTATTTCTGGCTTGGCATGGCTTTCTCTTTTTTCAACTGTTGTTTCTTGGTCGGACTTGAAGCGGTTCTTTAGCCGATGGGCAGCACTTCAGGAGTTAGTCGATTTTGCTGATTCTTCAGTGGCTCATGGATTCATTCTGTTTCGTGAATTGGAAAGACGCCGAGAGACCGCCTATTTGCGACTCTTTCGTGCGGGGAAGCGGCGATTAGGCATTCAAGAGCTTTCCTGGGCAATGGCGGGTGGACTGGATCAAGCATTGGACCGAATGACCTGTGTTGAAGAGTCAAGAACGCTTAGGATCCCACAAAATTTGCAATTACTTGCTTCCATTACTGCCGTCGAGCGTAACAACGAAGAATCCATTTCTCATTCGAACGTAATCCTTCAATTCTCTGAGGTTCAAGTCACGAGCAACGGTGTGCATCGTCTGGAGGACTGTTCTTTCACCCTTAAGTCGAATGAGTGGGTGGCTGTGGCCGGACCCAGCGGTGCTGGGAAAACAACTCTGCTTCGGGCGATTTCTGGACTCACCCCCATTTCATCCGGGAATTTAAATCAACTGGGCCAGTCGCTTACAGGCAGAGAAGCTCTTCATCATCGAGTTAATTCAAAAATTGGGCTCGTGTGCCAAGATCCCCATGAGCAGATCTTGGGTTCCACTCCACTTGAAGATATCCGTCTTGGGCTTAAAGCCCGAGGTGTATCAGATGTCGAGAGTGAACGCCGCGCGCTGGAAGTGATGGAGAGCCTCAGCGTTCGAGACTTAGCTCATCGGCCAATCACGCGACTGAGCTTTGGAGAACGAAAGCGGGTTGCGTTTGCGGCGGTATTGGTTTGCGAGCCCGATATTTTACTCTGCGATGAACCCACAAGTGGCCTAGATCCCATGGCAGCAAGGAATCTCATCCGGCTTTTAGAAAAGGTGTCGGTGACACGGACAATGTCAGTTCTGTGGGCGACCCACGACTGGAATCGACTTCCCCAAAAAATTGAGCGGGTCCTTCTCCTGAAGCAGGGACGACTCGTTTTCGATGGCCCGCGTTCAGAAGGACTCGGTTCAAAGCGATTGATCGAAGCAGGGCTTGAGTTTGAGGAGGGGACACTTCATGGCTGATTTATTTAGTTCAAAAAAGACTATCGGAAACTCACAGAAGATTCGCGAGATCAAAACTTGGGTTTCTGAATATCTTGATTTAGGTGAAGACGTTGGACTCTTTGTCACAGAACTTCAATGCACGGAGCCCGGGTGTCCGCCTGTTGAAGCCGTAATTGCCTTGCTCCGGTCAAATGGAGAGAAAACGCAATTTAAAGTTCATCGCACCCTATTCGATGTGACCCAGGAGGATGTCGCGAAAACCCTCGGTCACGACCTCACACATAACAATAAAGGAGAAGCATCTCATGCCTGCCAAGAATGAAAACCCTCAAGAAACCCAAGTGAAACGAATTCCTGTCACGGTCCTCACTGGTTTTTTAGGATCAGGAAAGACGACCCTGCTCAATCGTATTTTGACTGAAAACCACGGCAAGCGAATCGCGGTCATCGAGAACGAGTTTGGTGAAATTGGGATCGATAATAATCTCGTCATCCAAGCCGACGAAGAAATCTTTGAAATGAATAACGGCTGCATCTGCTGCACGGTACGCGGCGATCTCATTCGGATTCTCGGCAATCTGATGAAGCGAAAAGACAAGTTTGATCAGATTTTGATCGAAACGACGGGGCTTGCTGACCCGGCCCCGGTCGCTCAGACATTCTTCGTTGATGATGAAATGAAAGAGCTTCTCAAGCTCGACGGTATCGTCACACTCGTTGATGCCAAGCATGTGTTGATGCACCTACATGAGAGTAAGGAGTGCCAGGAGCAGATCGCCTTTGCCGATGTGATCCTTCTTAACAAAACCGATCTTGTTACCTCAAAGGAACTGGACGAACTTGAAAAAAAGATCCGCTCCATCAACGCGATGACGCAGATTCACAGAACTCAGAATTCTCAAATTGCGATGGACAAAGTCTTAGATGTGGGTGGTTTTGATTTAGAGCGAGCCTTGACAACTCGCCCCGCCTTTTTGGAGCCTGAGTATCCGTTCGAGTGGTCAGGCGTTTATACCCTTCATTCGGGAAGTTACGATTTGACCCTGGAGGAAGGCCCAGACCCAACCATGAGTTTGGTCGTGCTCCCACTCCGAGATCGAAATGATGAGACCATTCATGCAGTCCGAGAGCAGGCCGTGAGACTTTATTCAGATAAGGAGATCTCAGTCAAGCCCGGCACCCAAATCGAACCCGGAGTCGAGCACTATGATCTCGAACTCTCCGTGGAAGGAACCAGGAAGTTCACGCTGAATGTCCAGCAATCGGGCGAATACGTTTTCTTTACTCAACACAAGCCCGAAGAGTTCTCGATGCAACTCAAACTCACAGGGACGACTCGAGCACTCAAACCGGAAGCCACTCACGATTACAATCCGGGGCATGAGCACGACAACACAGTCACTTCGGTTGGAATCGAACTGGACGGTCATCTCCATGGAGATCGGCTCAACCAGTGGATGGCTAAAATTCTCCGCGAAAAGGGAACTGATATTTTCCGAATGAAAGGAATTTTGAGTATCGAAGGGCAAGATAATCGATTTGTGTTCCAAGGTGTCCATATGCTCTTTGACGGACAGCCTGAAAGACCTTGGAAAGAGGGTGAGACACGATTCAATCAAATTGTCTTTATCGGTAGAAATCTTGACCGCGACGAACTGACAGAGGGGTTTCGCCAATGTCTCGCTTAAATCAATCTCAGGATCGGCCCGATGCAGAGGAAATTCCGAAGGAGTTTATGGACGCGAGTGACTTCACCGAGGAATATGCCAAAGAAGTGAGAAAGCAACTCTCCGGGGTACCGATCCTAAAACATGAATGCTCAGCCGAGATCGGTGATTACGTCGTGGATCTTCGGTATTCACCGGATGGAAAGAATGTCGCCGTCGCTTCTGCCCAAGGGAGGATTCATATCCTGAATAGTGACGACTTAAAATCACGTCACGTCTTTGAAGGTCATGAACTGGGCACTTTGACTGTGGCTTGGTCAAAAGATAGCCAACTCTTGGCATCAGGAGGACAGGACGGAAAGTTCAAGCTTTGGGATCTTTCGTCTGGACGCAGGATCATTGAGCAAAATGGCGGATCTGCCTGGGTCGAGCATGTTAGATTTTCTCCAGACTCAGGCAGTGAGGCGCGAATTGTGACGGCCTCTGGAAAAGTCCTCCGTGTATGGTCGAGCACGGGCGAGCTCATTCAAGAGTTCGAGCCACATCCGAACACGGTCAGTGGTGTGGAATGGAGAGGATCTTCTGAGCGTCTCATCACGAGTTGCTACGGCGGGATTAGACTTTGGGAGATGGGCTCGCCTCAACCCAAGCGACTTTTTGGCTGGAAGGGCTCGCCGATCAGCCTGAAGCTGGGACCGAATGGAAAATGGGTTGCCTGTGGCTCTCAGGACTCCTCCGTTCATATTTGGAAGACCGTTTCTGGAGAAGACCTGGAAATGTCGGGGTATCCCGTCAAAGTCAAAGAACTCGCGTGGAGCCCCGACAGCCGATATCTTGCAACCGGAGGGGGAGCGGAGCTGACGATTTGGGACTTTTCAGGGAAAGGTCCCGCAGGCTCAAAGCCCCTCGTTCGCTCAGGTCACGTGGAACTCATCGCAGGCATGGAGTTTCAACCCAAGAAAGGTTCGGCTTTCTTGGCAAGTCTGGGAAAAGAAGGTGCCCTCTTTTTCTGGAATCTTGAAGGACGGAAAAAACCTTTGGGGCTTGGATATCGAGTAGGCCAAGGAGAAGGAAGTCGTTTAGCTTGGAGTCCTGATGGCGCGGCAGTTGTGACAGGTTACGCATCGGGAGAAGTTTGCCTATGGCGAGCCCCAGCCCTCGACTAACGACGCCCGAATCCGATCGGCTGAAAATCGCGAGATTCTCTCCAGATAGTTGTCCTACACCGAACTTTCGGGCCTTTCGGGAGCTTCGTGAGAAAAGTATTTCAGGCTTTCACGCTCCTGATTGGGTCGCCTCTGTAGATCCGGAGGAATATCAGGAGATCCGGGATCTCAGCCTAAAAATTTTTACTCATTTTCCACCTGACAAACATCAATTTATTGGGGTGGGTCGAAGTCCAACTCCTATCCTTGCTTTTTTGCAGGCATGTCCGGGAGTTTTGGCGATGAATCTGCCTCTCTCTCAGTTTCGATTTGCCAAGTATGCGGTTCCGTCACAGGAAAATCAAAATGGAAGCACCTACGCAAGGCCAAACCATGCTCGATCGGATCTGGATCAGCATTTTGATCGATTTCTTCTCTGGAAAATACGAAGTGGCCCGGAAAAATGGGTTCTGATCGACTTTTCTCAAAAAGGACACACCCTGGCCTCGCTCTTTCCGCGTCTGGAGTCCTATCTGCGCCGCCGTTCGGTATGTTCCAGAAAGCAACTCCCCAAGCTTCACTTATTGGCGTTGGCAGATCCCCGGGGTGACGGCGAGGAAATTCGCAGAAACTTAGAAAACTATTCCCATACGACCTTTTCGCTTGAGAAATACCCACGCCTCGCTTCCGGTCTTTGCTGGCAAAAATTTGATGCTGCTTCCGAGTACGGTATGTTCGTCTTGGGGAGGGATGAGCCGGATTGGGTTTTAAGAAGAGCGATTTACAGGAAGCTCAAACGGACGATGGCGGTCGAAATTGCTCGAGACTGGGAATGGAATACGAGATGGGAGAAAGCCGCGACAGGGTCGAAAGATTGAAGATGACCAAGTCACAGCTTGCAGCGCTCTGGATTCAAATTCATGACGAGGCTTGTGGAAACGGTCAGGAGTTCTATCGAGATCCTAAAACCGGGGAGCAAGTATCGACGAGAATCCGCCTTCAGAGGTTAAAGAAATGCTGTAAGTCCGGTTGCCGCCATTGCCCCTATGGATTTAAAAAAAGGAAATGATGCTCGCAGATTATTCACCAGTCATTCTTGCCTTCGCTAGCGTCTCCATCGTCAGCGGCATTTCATTGGTTTGCATTTTCGCGCTTCTTCTCAGCCGAACCGCTTTGGATCGGTTGATCCCGGTCTTGGTGGCTTTGGCGATCGGAGCTTTGTCTGGGGACGCGCTGATTCATCTGTTGCCCGAGTCATTTCGAGCGAGTACCTCATCCCTTCAAGTATCGATTTTGGCTCTCACCGGATTTTTTTCAGCTTTTCTTTTTGAATACTGGGTCAATCTAAAGAATTCTGATCTGAGTGATGGAAAGAACTTCCTGGGTGTTCGTCCCCCCGCGATCATCAATCTTCTGGCATCGAGCGCCCATAACTTTATCGACGGAGCGTTAATCGGCAGTTCCTTTCTCGAAAGCAAAACCGTAGGAGTCGCTACAACCCTCGCAATCATCTTTCACGAGATCCCCCATGAGCTGGGGGACTTCGGAATTCTTGTGGGTTCGGGCCTTGAAGTGAAAAAAGCCATTGTCTTGAATTTTCTCTCGGCACTCATTGCAATTCTTGGAACGGCGATTGTTGTTTGGGTCGAGACGCAGCTTCAGGGCGCAGAGATCTGGGTTCTTCCATTTACGGCAGGATCTTTTCTTTACCTTGCTGGACCTGCCTTGCTGCCACCGCTCTTAGCGCACCCTCAACTCAGAAAAGATCGAGGTCAACTTTTAGCGATTCTCGTCGGTATTACTCTGATGGTCATTTTGAAAGTGGGGGGCGGCTCTTAAAAGCGCGGATGCGTCTAAAATGTCCGCCGCGTAAAATGTCAAGAGTTTGCAAATGAGTTGCATTCGAACTAAAGTCCAGAAGGCGGCGCGACCCGCTTATAGTTGAGCGCTAAAACACGGAGGTATGCATGGGGATGGAATGCTGTGGTGCGAATGCCCACTCAAAACGCCTAGGACATCAAAAACAACTCCTTTGGGTCGTGTTTTGGATCAATGCTCTTGCCGCTACGATCGAGTGGTTAGGCGGCTTGCATTCATCTTCCAACTTGATTTTAGCGGACGCCGTCCACTTGTTCAGTCACGTCCTCGTGATCGCCCTGAGCCTCTATGCAATTTCGCGTGGAGAAAAGTGGCTCGCTAGGGCGGCATTCGTCAAGGGGTTGGTCACAGCATCGTTGGGGGTCAGTGTCCTGTTCGAGGCTGGACAATCCATCTGGGGTGAGCACGCTTTGCCCGAACTTCATTGGATGACCGGACTTGGAATTCTGTCTTTTGTCGCCAATACGAGTTGCCTTCTTCTTCTCATGAAGCATCGCGATGACGATGTGAACATGAAATCGACATGGATTTGTTCGCAGAGCGATCTTATGGTGAACATCGGAATTTTGGTAACAGCCGGTCTCGTCGCGGTCTTTCGTTCACGGTGGCCGGATGTGCTGGTCGGCGTGTTGTTGGCTACACTCATTCTCAGGTCTTCACTGCAAGTCCTACGGCATTCTTGGAGAATTCTGAGAGGCGCCCCCATCGCAGAGTTTGAAATCTAAATCCTGTGTATAGCACGGGCGGCAGAGCCCCGACCTTAATGCAACAAAGTTGCATCGGCTGCAGATTTTAGGTATGATTGATTACTCATGCGAATTTTTCAAATCGGTCCGTTTTTTTCTCGGGCATTGAATCGACTAACACGCTCTGTTGCGTCAAAACTTCCTCGTCATGATTCAAGGCAGGAGGAAAAAGGTGACGGACCTGCTCCACGCGCACTCTCCTCAGATCACGACCCCTACCGGGGAGTGATTCTCGTTCTTCTTGCCGCATCCTTTATAGGAACGATTGGCATTCTTGCTCCCGGCTGGGTGCTAGGAAACTGGGTTTTACTCGATGCAACCGTGTCATTGGGACTCTCGATAGGAATTCTCGCAGGTCTAGTAGTAGTTCAAATCGAGCGAGCTAAATTGCAAAATCTATCTGAGGACGAAAACGCTGTTTCAAACCAATGGCCCTCCACTGTAGTTGAACCAGCGACTGCTGCTACAATTTTACCCGTTAGCCTAAGCGAACCCAAAGAATCCGATCCGAACGAAAATATACCCAAGAAGGAAGAGTTAAAACGGAAGTCTCGACCCGCTACTGCCCGGATCAACGCGATCTTAGTTTGGTTCGAGGACTGGGGACTTGCGAGAAAAATTGCCGTAGGAACCGCACTGGCTGGAATTTTAGCCAATATCGTGCTCTTCCGAACTGATCTTCTGGATTTCCGTGCTCCGACCGCCTCCTTGGCAGATGGGATTGCGGCGACCTTTTGTCTTTGCGGCGCTTTGCTTGTCGCGACTGCAGCTAGATTTCTCGCGGACACCGAGCCTTCGTGGCTTCCCGAAGGGCCCAGCCTAAGTCGTGGCGCGCGAGTGCTCGCGTGGATTCTGGTGTTGGCCTCGCTCTCGATCGGCCTTTCGTTGGAAAAGCTGGACACGCTTTTCAAAGTCACGCATTTCGCCCTATTGGCGCTTAATACGGCGATTTGTTGGAGCCTCCTGACCGCCTCCTGGCCGTCCAGAGAGAGCGCCAGCATTTTCCCACTGAATTTTGGTGTGCTCCAGGTCTTCGGAAGTCGCACCAATATCGTGGGAAGCGTTCTCGATAGCGCGGAGAAGCAGCTTGGGATCGACTTGCGTTCCACTTGGGCGTTGAACGTAGTTCGTCGGGCTCTTGAACCCCTGGCTCTGGGTCTTTTACTAATCGGATGGATCTCCACTTCTTTTTCCGTAGTCGGAGTTCAGGAGCAGGGCCTCGTGGAGCGCCTGGGGATTCCTGTCGGCGGTGAACCGCTTGCGCCGGGACTTCATCTGCATTGGCCTTGGCCGATAGACAAAGTTTACCGGATCGCCATGTTGCGCGTTCAGGCAGTCCAGGTCGGACATGAAGGAGAGGAAGAGGGAGGGCCAGAAAATGTCATTTGGGCAGTCGAACATGCACCTAACGAGTACGCACTTCTCTTAGGCAATGGGCGTGATTTGATCACGGTCGATGCAACGGTTCAGTATCGGATTACAGATGCGCGAGCTTGGCGGTATCACGCCCAAAACCCGGAAGAAGCTCTCAAGGCGATCTCCTACCGGGCGGTGATGAGATCCACCGTAAATCTCACGCTATCGGAAGCGTTGTCGCAAAACCTCACCGCTCTGACGGCGAAGATGCGAGAGATGGTCCAGAAGGACGCCACGGCTCTCGGGTTGGGCGTGGACATCGTCGCGTTCACGGTCGGTGGAATGCATCCTCCCGTTCCTGTTGCCGCTGACTATGAAGCGGTTGTTTCTGCGGAGCTTGGGAAAGTCACGTCGGTCGTCAATGCTCAGGCGGCTCGTAACCGGAGCGTTCCTGCGGCCAGGGCGTCCGTCGTGGAAGACGAGAACAAGGCGCGCGCGGAAGGAGCCCAAGTACTTGCGGTCGCAGCCGGAGAAGCTTGGAGCTTCAGAACTTTGGAGTCTCAGTACAAAGCATCCCCCGGAGAGTATTTTTTTCGCCGTCGTCTGGAGACGTTGGAGGCGGGACTTGCGAAACGTCGGTTTACGATCTTGGATTCCCGCTTTGAGCGGGATGGGGGTGAAATATGGTTGCAGCAATGAATACCCAACAGCGGCTCCGTGCGATCGTCGGAGCTCTCGCGCTCATCGGGATCTTCTTTCAAGCGACCTCGGTTCTGGTGAAAGAAGGCAGCGCGGTTCTGATCACTCGCTTTGGGCGTCCGATCCGCACAGCGACTGAGCCCGGCTTGCACTGGAAATTTCCGTGGCCGATTGACGAAGCATCGCTTATCGATATGCGTCGGCGTGTTTACGAAACCGGCCTGACCGAGATGCTGACGCGAGATAAGAAGAACATCATCGCGCGGACCTTCGTAGTTTGGAAAGTCGGAAACCCTGTCATCTTTACCCAGGCGATCGGCGCTCAAAACGGAGTTGCCGGGGCCGAGGCCAAGCTGGACGGGCTTCTCACCAATGCCGCTATTGGCACATTGGGTGCTCATGATCTTTCCGCTCTCGTATCCACGAATCCTTCAGACCTCCAAGTCGATCAGATTGAATCCGAACTCCTGGATACGACTGCTCCCATGGCCTTGAAAAATTATGGCGTGACCATCGAGCAGATCAGGCTCGAACGCTTGGCTCTCCCAAAGGAGAACGTGGTTGCCGTATTCGAGCAGATGCGCGCCGAGCGCCGCCAGTTCGCGGCGAAATACGAGGCCGAAGGTGAAGAAGCGGCCAGTAAGATCCGCTCCGAGGCGGAGCTTGAAGCCGCGAAGATCCGAGCCCAAGGCGCAGAAGAGGTCGCGCGCATTAAGGGCGAATCCGCAGCCCATGTTGCTAAGGTCTACGCGGACGCTCACCGCACCGACCCTGAGCTTTACCGATTCACGAGATCACTTGACTCTCTTAGCAAACTCGTCACAGGGAGATCGACGCTGATCCTGCGCACGGACTCCGAGCCCTTCTCGCTTCTTCAGGGGAAAGGTCAGAAGTGAGAAAAACCGGTCCTCCTTCTGAAGTTCGCCGCTTGGCTCGACCGATCTTTGTCGCAATCGATGCCGCTTGGCAGAGGATGCACTGGTGGATCGCCGCTATGATCGTGATTTACGTCTTTTCCGGAATCACAATTTTGAGATCCGACGAGGTCGCCGTCATCTTGCGCTGGGGGCGTTTGGTCGGCGATACGCCGGCTTTGCAAGAACATGGCCCTGGACTACTCTTTGCCTTTCCGAAACCCATCGATCAAGTGGTGCGGGTTCAGGTGAAGCATGTGTGGGAACTTCCCATCGATGTCCTGAATAGCGCGGGAGGATATTACCAAGAGCAAGGGCTGGACCCCGTCTCCCAAGGCTATGCGGTTACGGGAGATCATAATATTGTCCACGTCCAGGTGGTCGCTCGCTACCGGGTGCGCGACACAGCGGAATGGGCCTTCTACGGCCCCAAAGCAGAAGACGTTTTGCGCGTGGAACTAACGGCTGCGATGGTTCGCTCTTTAGGTGAAATGGGAGTCGATCGCGTACTTGCGGATGGCCGTAAGGATCTGATCGCAACAGCGACCCGCCACGCGCAGGCAGGGCTCGACGCCGCTCATTCAGGTCTTGAGCTGTCTTCGCTGGAGCTTACGCGTTTGGCTCCGCCCGCAGCACTGGCTGGCGCATTCGATGCCGTCCAAAGTGCATTCATCGGAGCACAAACGAAGAAGAACCAAGCTCAGGCGTTCGCCCAGAGCGCGATTCCGCAAGCGCAAGCCGAAGCGGATGCCGCGATTCAGAGTGCGCACGGAGATGCCGAATCCGTTCTTGCCATCGCCAAAGGTGAGAGCAAGGCGTTTCTGGCTTTGGCTCGGGAATACCACGCCAATCCTACCGTTGTTCGGGAACGCCTCTACCGGAATGCGCTTGATCGTTCAATCGCGACGGCAGGTGATGTCCGTTGGGTGCCGCCCCCGTCGGGCTCGAGCTATCACGGGTTTCGCATCACGCTGAAGCCAAGTCCGAAGTCAGATGATGCCGAAGGAGAAGGGACCTCCGACAGTATCAATATGGGAGCGCCACCGCCCGGAAGTATGGAAGGGGACACCGAATGAACTCTCTTGCAGCAGAAGTCATGCCTCCTGTTAGTGAGAATACTTTAGGGACGCTGGCTCCTGAAGAAAGACGCCGCATCACTATCCGGCTCGGGGCCGGCATGGCGGGGATCGGGCTTTTGGGCCTGGGAACCGTGATGATCAACCTCGCACCCGATCAATGGCAACTTGGAGAACTTTGTCGGGGCCTGGCTGCGGCGGTCGTCGGCGTCCCAACTCTCCTATCCGGTGTGCGCGGAATCATGACGGGAGACACGCGTCGGGCGACAGATCAGTTGGTCGCTATTGCGATTCTCGCCTCTGCCGCGACCGGGAGCTTTGTGACTGCGACACTTATTCCTCTTTTCCTTGAGATCGGGCGAATGTTCGAGGAGCGAAGCTCTCTGGGCGCAAAATCCGCGATCGACAGCATTCGCGCGTTTTCCGTCAGGCAAGCCATCCTGTGGAGAAATGGCAAAGAAGAGAGAGTGGATCCCAATAGCCTCATGGCCGGCGACGAAATTTTGGTTCGTCCAGGAGAGCGGATCGCTGCCGATGGTACTGTGGTCGAGGGACGGGCTGCGGTGGATCAGTCTGCGATCACGGGTGAATCTCTCCATGAGGATGTGGCGCCAGGAAACCCAGTCTTCGCGGGCACGATCGCGATCGATGGACTACTCAAGATCCAGGTGAAGGGCGCGGGTGTCGATACGGTGCTCGGGCGGGTCGTCCAGCTCCTTGCCGATGTCGAGTTAGCATCAGTCCCCATGCTGAGGCTTTTCGAACGTCGGGCCGGGGTTTGGTTGCCGGTGGTGTTGACCTTGTCAGCAAGCACCTTGTTCTTTACTGAGAACCTCGCGCGCGCGATCACAGTTCTTGTTGTCGCGGCACCCACGGCTCTCGTCGTCGCAGGACCCGCTGCAGTGGTCGCAGCGATGACGGTGGCAGCACGCCTTCGCATCTTAATCAAGAGCGTGGATTTCCTGGAGCGCGCCTCTGAAGTGGACACCCTCATTCTCGACAAAACAGGGACTGTCACCGTGGGTGCGCCGACCGTGACAAAAATTCATCCCACACAAGGAACATCCGAGGAGCAAATTTTATCGATTGCCGCTTCGTGCGGCTTTGGCTCCCTCCATCCTGTTTCTCGCGCGGTGGTGATGGAGGCACAATCTCGAGGCATTGTTAGTCATCCCCCCAAGGACCTTAAAGAGAAACCCGGCTTGGGCGTAGTTGCCCAGGTGGATGGACAGCAAGCGGCCCTCGGACGTGCTTCCTTACTCACGGATCTTGGGATCAAAGTAGAATCCGGGGGACAAGAGGATGCTTCCCAAGTGTGGATCGCGCATGGGGGGAAGTGTCTGGGTAGTTTTGTTCTTCGAGACCAGCCCCGCGTCGAAGCCCGAGACGCCATCGCCGCAATGAGGGAGCTTGGCATCCATAGGATGATCCTCTTGACGGGGGATCGTAAGAAAGTGGCCCAAGAAGTAGGAGCAGCCCTTGGAATGGACGAAGTTGTCGCTGAGGTCTTACCTGCGCAGAAACTCGAGGTCGTTCGATCCGAACAAGCCGCAGGACGTGTGGTCATGATGGTGGGTGACGGAATCAATGATGCCCCAGCTCTGGCGGGAGCCGATGTAGGAGTCGCCATCGGAGCAGAGCTCAATGAGGTGGCATTAGGAGGCGCCGATGTCGCTCTCTTAGGTAAGGATTTGGGGCGTCTTCCACAGTTGATCGGCTTAGCGGACACCTCTCGCCGAATCATCGGGCAAAACGTTTGGTTGGCGTTTGGACTTTCTATCGTACTCATCGCTTTGGCCGCATTGGGGATTTTGGACCCCCTCACAGGCGCACTTGCCCAAAGTATGGCCGTCGTCGCCATAGTGGTCAACAGCGCTCGAATTCTTCGATTCGGCGATCAAAAAAATCCTAAGAAAGCGCTATCAGGATGAAGGGACCTTCGGGGGGGCGAAGGAATACGCTTCAGAATTATGCTCATACTCGAGGGATTGTTTCACCATGCTGGGTGGGATGAATGGAACCTTTCCATAAGAGATTAAAAAAACTCCGCGAGGAACGAGGCCTTTCCATGCGAGAGACCGCTAAGCTCATCAGCGTGCCAGAAACAACCTATCGTGAATGGGAGTATGGCCGTGCAGCTCGTGGCGAGCCTTATCTGAAAATAGCTGAATCGTTCGGGGTATCTCTCGACGATCTTTTGGATCCACGTAATTGTACTCCGAAAACACTAGAACAGGATATTGATCGCCTCATTTACAGTCTTTCTGAACTCAAGGGTAAGATCACTAAAATCAAAAAATGCGCAGGCGGATAAAGTATGCGCGTTTCGTCCTCGACGAAGTCTTCACATTCAATAGTTAGAACTATCGGATGCACTCGCCATATCCCCGGCCTTTTTCATTTTTTTCTGAACGCGTTGGACCTCCCAGAGATCAAGTGTCCTCGCATGATGTAGAAATTCGTCATGAATGTCCTTGAGGATCATCCCTACGCCCTCAAAACAAACGTCCTCGTCGAGAGGGGTGCAAGGAAGGTTGCCGCAAAGCTCGATGAGATAGGACATTCCTCGAAGTTTTATGCAGGTCTCTCGAACATCGCCTGAGCGGGGTAAGCGAACTTTCCTTTTTTTATCCACGGCCACCTCCAACGATCTGAGTTTCAACCTCGCTTGCGATCCGATCCAAAATGCAGCCGAGGCCGTAAGCATGTTGCCCTTGCATCGGGAGCTCGTCGGGCGTATGGCGCAGGATAAATCCCAGCGCCTTGAGTTGGTCCACTACCTCATAAAGGTCGTGGCGTTCTGTGACTTCATTAGGCATAGCGAACCTCCGCAGGCGTGCTTTGTAAAAACGCAGAAATAATATTCGGAAGACTTTTGACTTTACCCTTCATCGGGGTTTCAGATGGCCACTCGGCGGGCCGCGACGGGTAGAGCTCGATCTCGGAAAGATCGCCGATGGCATGGCTATAAAGATTCGTTACGGCGATGCTATGGTGGCCCATGTTGTCGCGGATTGCTCCAATCCCCACTTTGCCCGAGGAGAGAAGAAGCGAGCAGTAGGTGTGCCTGAGCGAATGCGCTGAAAGGCGGAAGGGAAACCTGAGCTCTGCGAAGACGATCTTCACACGCCGTTGAGCGCCGGATCTTGTGTATTTTTTGTTGTAGCGGCTCGGGAAAAACGGAGCTTGGGGAGAAAGGTCGTGGCCGAGCCTTGCTTTGACCGTTTGCCATTCCTTGAAAAACTGAAGGGTCGAGCGCGTAAGAAGAATGGTACGGGGTTTGCCCCCTTTACCGAGTTTTACGTTGAGTTTCGTTCCGTTCAGATCTTCGTTGAGGAGGTCGCAAAACTCGGAAACGCGAAGCCCGGTTTCAAGCATCGCACGGATCGTGTAGTAATCGCGGATCGCCTGGGGATCGTTTCCGCGAGCAATCGCGAGATCCCTGCGGCTTGTCAGGTGGTTTTTCAGTGCCTCCACCTGCTCCAGTGTTAGGAACTTGTCACTTGTGATCGCCCATTTCTTCTTTTGTAAGGCCATATACCTGTACCTTTCAAAAACAGTATAACGCATTGTGTCTACAAAAGTCAATACAGATTTATATTGAAATAAACTTCATAATGTCGAAACATTAGTCAATGAACAAACCTCGTTTCAAACGCCCGGACGAAATCACCCGCGAACGCGACACCAAGGTGCCCGTGTCTTGCCGTATAGAGGCCGCTACGCGTGAGTTTCTGGAAAAAGAGGCTAAATCGAATGAATTGTCGCTAGCCTTGCTATTGGCCAACGTGGTTGAGGACTACGCCGTTTGGCTGAAGGAACAGGGCAAGTCCGACTCCCGCCGGAAATAGCCCCCCCGTTTCGCGCCTAGTCGGTGTGCGTTCTCACACCTGCGAAAGAGGCGTCGGCGAGCGGTGATTTTGTAAAAACTTGGCATTTTCGGGAAATGAAAAAATCCGGTGTGAGACGTGTGCCTGGTGTTATGGCTAAGGAGTCAAACAGTTAGAAGGGTATGGGTATATCGCCCTCACACCGAACCCGTGTGCTGAAACCCGTGTTGCCTCATACCAAACACCGAAAACACGCATCACACCTTAAAAACAAAAAGTCTGAAAAACACCCCGATCCCGTCTCATAGGAGGGGGCTTCTCCCCCTACCTTTTGGGAGCGGCGTTTCGGATCGTTTTCGCCGAGTCTACATTTCCTACTGAAATGCGGACTTGGATTTGTGCTGAAACCGAAAATCTCCCAAGATTCCGCGGGGGGCTTTTACGGGAAATGTAGACTTAAAACGGGGGGATCCTTTTTGGGCTTTTGGGTACGCTGGTCAGGCTTGCCCCCGTCCTGTTTTGAGCTGAATCGCTTCGATTGACCGCCCGTTTATGCGGGCTGGGCCACGGACGGTATTTCGGAAGCCGGGGCGTTTAGGATCCGCTCCTCCTCCTCATGGGCGACGATCAGGGTGCGTTTTTCGATTTGCCAAAACCCCGCATGCCCTCTCTTCCATTCGTCCTCAAAAAATCCAACGGTTTTCACTTCGCGCTGATCGTCGGTAAAACGAGACCACTGCTGAAGGGGGAAGCGAGCCTTGGCACCCCTTTCGGCAACGTCGACGATTCCGACGTGGGTGATTTGAAAAAAAAGATCCATCTTGTCCAACAAAGCTTTCGTTTCCACCAAAATGGAATCATGCTTTTTATAGACGAGTTTGGATCCCTGAATTTCTGAGCCCGCCGTGATGATCCAGCAGGTTTCAAAAAGTCGCCAGTCCCTTCGGTTAAGCGCGTCTGAGTATTTGAATGCCGTTTCCTGGATTTCTCGTTGTACTGCTAGAGTGCGTTCGTCTTGCATAAAGTGCTTCTCCTTTTTTAGTCAGCGTTTTTGGGTTTGATAAAAAACAAAGTCCATACGTTCATGCACACGATTGTATCGACATGAGCGAGTCTCCATGAATGTCTAAATTTCGACACCTGCCCAGCCATCACAGCACGTCCATAATCGAGAGGCGTCGTCCGTAAGTCAGTTTCACGGCGTCGATCAACGTATCCACGAAGTCATCGTGCTTGGCGCGCGGAAATCCCAAGCACTCAGCAATCAACTCGTCTTTGATGGAAATCGCAGGATTGATGCGCACCTTGCGGGTCATGAGATACGGGACCGCATTGTTGGCGCGCTCAACTTTGTTCAGCCTGCGATCGGAGAAGAACTCTTTGAGCTGACTTTCGCTTGGGATGTAGACTCCTTTGCGAGGGAGCATTTGGTTCAAATAAATGCCATGCCCTTTGGGCTCAATGTAAGCGCCGTGAAAGGCCCAGGCCTCATATTTTTTGATGAAATTGGCCGCTGGAATTTCAATGTCGGACGCTTTGATCCGCTCTCGGAGCACGTCAATCACGTAGAGCTCCTCGTTTCTAACGCCAAAAGCTGAGAAGACGGTGTAGTCATTCTCCTGTTTATCCGTGTAGGCGGTATCCCCCATCACGAACGTGTAGTCGAACTGATCGGGCGGGGGGGCCAGCTCAAACATCTCGGCCTTGAAAAGATTTCCCTCAAGTGCCACCGGACGCTGCTGATAAAGAGCGTTCCATTTATGAGGACCCACGGCGGCCTGAAACTGGGCGAGATCCTCTTCATCGTAGCGCTCGGGACAAAGCGCTTCTCCCACCTTTCTCCCGAGAGGATCGTCTTCTTCGGCAATCGCTGGGAGCCGGATCTCCTCCCAATTGTCCGTGTGCTCATTCAAAAGATAGCCCGCAAGATCCATCTCATGCCAGCGGGTCATGAGGACGACGATCGACGCTCCCGGCTCGCAACGGGTGTAGAGCGTGGAGTTGAACCAGTCGATATGCTTTTGCCGAATGGTCTCGGAGCTCGCTTCCTCCGCGTTTTTGATCGGGTCATCGACTAAGATCAAGTGGCCGCCGCGTCCTGTGATGGGACCTCCAATACCAGCGGTAATCATTCCCCCGCCTGCGCGGGTATTCCACCGATCCGCGGCTTGGGAGTCGTCGGCAAGTCTCACTCCGAGCTCCGATGGATGCTCCTGAAGAAAGTTTCTGACAGCGCGGCCCCAGCTTGCAGCAAAGGTGGCTTCATAGCTTGAAAGAATCACGTTGCGTTCGGGCCAGAGCGAAAGATACCAGGCGGGCGTATAAAGTGAGGTAAGCCAACTCTTTCCGTGCCGGGGCGGCATGGAAATCACGATGCGCGCTCCGCCCTCGGCAATCGCCTGAGCAAGCTTGCGATCCAAAAACTGGATGTGGCTAAAGCGCCGAAATCTCCCACGCGTGAGGTGCTCAGCCATCCGAGCCGGCGTCAGTCTCCACCTCTCCGAGAGGAGTGTTTTCGTCTCGTAACTCAGCTTCGGTTTCTCTCTGTCGTTCTTCATCGTGGGCTCCTTCCGTGATTTTTGCTTCCAAGGTTTCGAACGCGACGAGGACTGTGGGATCGAGGAGAATCTTCTTCAGAGTCTCAGTCCGATCCGTGATCTCGATGGGTTGTCCCTCCACACCGGAATGCTGGACCTCCAAGCGCGCTTGCCGTCCCCACCGTTCGGGATGTTTTCTCTCCAAACGCCAGGCAGCGGCCTGCCAAATTCCTTCTTGGGCGGCCTTGTTGATGACTGAGAGGTCTCTGACTTCCGCTTCGGCCATCGCCCTTTTTAATGCGTCGTTTAATTTGTGATGAAGTTCCGTCGCCTCATCGCTTGCAGCCATCTTGAGCCAGCGGTAGAGCGAATCTTTATGGACACCGCAGAAAGCGGCAGCCGTTTCGATATAGGCCCCGTGGCGAATCACCACTGCGAGTTTATCGATCAGCTCCTCAGTCAACTTCGGAGTGGAGCTCTTGGGGTACCTCGCCATCGCCTCATCCTCTTTTCTCTGAGCCTTGCTCGGGGCTTTCAAGAACGATGAGCCGGATCATCTCTTCAATTGCTCCACTCTCGGTGACATCACGGCTTTTGCACCACCTTGCCAGTGCCTCCTTGGCCTCCACCGTGATGAAAAATGAGACGCGCTTTTTCTTGGGGTCGGCTTTATGGATTGCCGTGAGAATCTGATTTTGCGTTGGCGTGCTCATCTACACGATTTTATAGAAAATCGTCATCCCGCGTACTGTCGAAATATCGACAGTTTCCAACTCTACGATGGAGTGGCATTGTCTTCGATGGAGTACGATGGTTCCCAAAAGGGTTCGACTACTAGGCGCAGCAAACGAGCGCGACGAGAGGATCCCTATGAGTTTGGCGGATACGAAGAAGTTCTTTTTGGATTTTTGCACAGAAGTGGGTGTACCAGAGGTCGATATAGGTGTCGGACCTAGACTCACTCACTTTTTCAAGATCACGGATCGTTTTTATGAAAACTATAAAGGCCGCCTATGTGAGCAGGGGCTTGAATTCTTCGAGTCCATTCGGGATCCAGAAATGTATTTCTATGCGATCCATGTGAACGCGGAGCAAAGGCTGAAGGATCTGAGTCTAGATGAAGAGCTCTGGAAGGAGCTGGAGCCCGTTTTTAGAAACGGATATGTTGAATTTTCGGCAACGGAGAAGGCAAAAAAAGAACTTGGTTCTCGGGCAGAGGCGATTGATGACAAATGGACTGCTTGGGAAGCAGCGGAGCTTGCTTCAGCCACCCACCATGCACCTTCGATCCACGATCCTCGTTCGGCCTTTTTCCTGGGGGAATTCGTGGGTGCATTGATTTGCCCGAGGCAGCGACTTGAGCTCCGGGAATTGCAAAAAGCCGTTATGAAGGAGATCGCCCATCGTCGGAGACCTAATGCCAAGGGAAAGGCGCGATCGCCGTTGAAGCAACTGGTTCTTCGCATGAAAGAGGCGCATAAAAACCTTACCGCCCAAATGGTTATCGACGAGTTTAAGAAGTACGCAAACGGAATTCCAGCTCTAAAAATAGAGGACGCACTGGCAAAATCACCTCGAATCAACATCGAAATTCAAGAGGTGACCGACGCCTCGATATGGCGCGAGGGCGTAATTTATTTTTCCGCAAACGGGCGCGAGCAAAGCGTTCAGTTCAAAAAAATTCGCGATTGGTTGACGGGTCATAGACAACGCGGAATTAATTTCCAGACGAATCAAACACCCAGTTCCACCGTTCAAGTGGTCCCACTTAACCGCTAAGTGGGGACAAAATCACGGGTTCATTCAGATTGTCCCCGCCTAACGGTTAAGTAGGGACTGGCCACTACTACAGTCCTTCTTGTGACCACATCAAGGTCCAAGGAGGAACACATGGTAGCTTCGAGAAATCCTAATCACGATTCAAAATATGATCTGGACGCCCTACTCACCGAACAACAAGCAGCGGCGTTCATCGGCTTCACGCCCCGAGCGCTTCAAAGCTGGCGGTGTCGCGGTGGGGGTCCCGTCTTTGTCCGAGTCAGCGCTCGCGCGATCCGGTATCGCCTGCGCGATCTGATGAGCTGGGTGGAAGAGCGGCTCCGTTCCTCGACGTCCGACAAGGGCGGTGCTGTATGAGTTTGAGAAAAATAAAGGGGGCCGCCGCCAAGCATGCCCCCCATAAAAACCAAACAATCCTGATCGCATTATCGCAGTTCGGAGCCGAGAAGCAACGGCTTTTTGGCCCTAGGACCCCAAGTGATTTTGAAACCCTTACCCGATGGGTCGATTGGGGATGGTCCAACGAGAAGATCTTCGCTCGCATGGAATCCAAGTTCTGGAGGAGTGAGCTCGATGTGGACGGATGCTGTGCCGTCTGCGACCAAGCTCCTGCGGTGGTTAGCTGCGAAGCCTGTGGAATGCCGATGGGAGTGCGCTCATGAGCACTCCACAAAAAAATGACGAATTGGAAGTTCCAAGTTTGGCAGAGCTGGGCTGCTTTACTCTCGAACCCTCGGGCCTCTATTGGGGCGACACCGATGAACGGAAAGTTCGGATCTCAGGTTACGTCCGGGCAATCGCTAACGCGCAAAAGTCAGGTTCATCGGCTTGGAGCACGTTGGTTGAATTCATCAACATCGACGGTGTCCGAATCCGGGTGTTGATTCCGTTTACAGCGTTGGTAGGTGAAGGTGATGAGCTCATCCGTCAGTTATCCGATCGTGGCCTGTGGGTGAAAGCGGGTAGGAAATTCAAGCAGCGACTCGTTGAGTGGTTGAGCTCCAGCATTCGGGATCTGAAGTCTGACTTGGTGTTGGTAGATCGAACGGGATGGTATGAGAAGTCCCATTTTGTATTTCCCGACAACGCGATCGGATCCGAGGATCAGAAGTTCTATTTCTCGGGTGTCGAAAAATCGCCATTTCAGGTTGCGGGAACGCTGGAGGAGTGGAAAGAAAAAGTCGGCCGCCCCTGCTCTGGCAATTCATTCCTTTGCCTGGGAGTGTCGCTTGCGCTTTCAGCCCCCCTCCTGAGACTTGCGACCCGAGAGTCATTTGGTCTGCACTTTCACACAAGTTCCTCTTCAGGAAAGACAACGATCGCGAAAGTGGCGGCAAGCGTTTGGGGTGGTCCATCCAAAGACTACATCAAACAGTGGCGAGCGACTGCCGTCGGTATGGAAGCATCCGCGAGCCTTTATTGTGATCTACTCCTGGTTTTGGACGAAATCGGTCAGGGCGATCCGAAAGAAGTCGAAAAAGCGGCGTACTTGCTTGGCAATGGGTCGGGGAAGCTCCGCGGAACGAAAACGGCTGAGCTCGCAAAAACCCGTGATTGGCTCATCACCACTCTCAGCACGGGCGAGGTGAGTCTTTCCGAGCATATCGGAAAAATGAGCCGAGCCGGTCAAGAGGTCAGGCTTTGCGATATCCTGGCTGACGCGGGATCCGAGATGGGAGTTTTTGAGGCCATTCACGGATTCTCCGAGCCATCGAAATTCGCCGATCACCTCGTGCTTTCGGCAAATGCCTGTTACGGCGCGGTCGGACGCGCATTCATAAAAGAACTGATCCGCAACCCCGATCAGATCCTTCAAGCAATCGATCTCACTGAAAAGAGGTTTTTAGGAGAATGCGTGATCCCAGGGGCCAGCGGCCAAATCAGTCGAGTAGGACGCGCATTCGCACTCATCGCCGCCGCAGGAGAGCTTGCCACCGAAATGGGGCTCACCGGGTGGAACGGAGGGGAAGCATTTGCCTCCTCGAAGCGAGTATTTCAGCGTTGGATCGACGCTCGCGGTGGTCAAATGGATCGCGAGGAGACCCAAGCGATCGAAGTAGTGAGAGGCTTTTTCCAAAACTTTGGAAAATCACGCTTCAAGTCCTTGATTGACGAAGAATCGTCAGACTCAACGACGAATCGGAATCTATCCGATATGGCCGGTTACAAGGTCATGTACGAAAATGAGGTGGAGTGGAGAGTTTATTCGACCACGTTCACCAAGGATATTTGCAAAGGGCTCTCCCTTCCGTTGGTATGTCGAACGCTCAAACGGCTTGGTCTTCTTCGCATCAGCTTCGACAATAGAAACTCCATTTCTCTCTTTGATCCGGCTTCACGATCCAATACCCGATTTTACGTCGTTAAGGCCAAGATCGCAGAGGTGGAGTTATGAGCTTCTTCAAGGAAACAGGGCTCAATCTTCGTTTCGGGGATCATTCAAAAAGCGGTGTGAGTGGTGTGACGAGTGTTATGCCCAAAGAGATCGAAAAGTTGGGAGGTGAGGACCGCACACCTACTCACACGAACGATCTCACACCCAAACACCAAAAACACATCTCACACCCTCAAAATGGAACTTCCGAAAACGTAGCCGGAGTTTGGGACTCCGATCTGATCGGCGAGAGGATCCAGCGCGGCGAGCGCGTTCGGATCTGGTCCAAAGTCTTGGGTGAGTACGTTCTCTGGGTTCGGGACGAAGTCATTCGCGCGTGCGCCACGCGTGAGTATCCCGAGCTCGTCTCGTACACAATGGCGGAACTTGAACACCTGGTCCGCGTCGGATCGAAGGAGCTTCTTCTGGCCGTTCATCATACGAAGAAGACGTTTGGGAGCGACGCCCGCGTTGTCGATGTCGAGCCGACGACAGGTACGGACGACGGAGGTGGCGTATGAATAAGATCACGCGTCGTTCCTCCGGAAAAAACGAAGGGAGATTTGCGCACAAACCGCTAAGCACGGCGTATGCTTGGCAACCGCAGGTTTCTCCGTCACCGACACTCATTGCCCCGTGCCTGGGTTTTACTATTTTTCGCGAAGATCCCGAGAAATGTAGACTTGAGCAAGAGCTTGACAATAAGTGTCAGACCAACGAAAGTTCAACACCTAAACGAGTGGCCAGGCCCCAAACCAACGGGAAGGATACTGGCAGCTCGAGTTCTTTGACATCAACTCAAGAATGGCTGACCACGCGGGAGGCCGCCTCTTATCTGGGCCTGTCTACGGGGGCCTTGCTCAATATGACGAGCAACGGCGAAATCCCCCACTACAAGCTCGGGAAAAGACGCAACCGTTACCGCGTGGCTGATTTGCGAGAGCTGCTCCTCACCAGAAAGCGAGGCTGCTCTTTATGAACATACAACCGCATCCAACCAAGCCGGGATTTTTTGTCGTCCGGTACATGAAACGGCACCCGATCACACGTAAACCCATCGACCGCAGACGCGAGGCTGAGGGCAAGAAAGAAGCGGAACGTGTCTATCGGGAGCTGGTGCTCGAGGTCGAGGGAGTCATCAAAAAAGAGGTCACGCCCACTTGGGCGATGATTCTAGATGACTACCTCGTCGCAAGCGCCAACCGGGGACTGACCAAAAAAACGATCTCCGACACGGAATATTGCTTAAGAGCGCACACGATGGAAGCGTGGGGAGACCAATACATCGACTCCATCACGACCCAGGACGTGCGCGAGCTCCTGCAAGCTCGAGTCGGGCATCGCAAACCCTCCCATCAGAAGTACATGCTGAAATGTATGCGCAGCGTTTTCAACTATGCGGTCGAGGCCGCAAAGTTAAATCGCAACCCCTCTCCCATGATGAAATTCAAGGTTGGCGACAAGATCAAGGCCGTGCTCAACGAGGAGCAGGCCAAACTCTTGATCGCCAAAGCTCGAGAACTCGATTGGGAATGGGCACCGCACTACGCGGTGGCGCTGTACACCGGGATGAGAAACGGCGAGCTCTACGCTCTCAAAAAAGGCAACGTCGATTTCGCATCCAATACGATCCTAGTCAACGTCTCTTGGAATTCCAAGGACGGCTTCAAATCCACGAAGTCAGGCGATGACCGCCGCATCGACATTCCCGCACCCCTCCTTCCGATCTTGAAGGAGCTGATGGAGGAATCCGATTCGGAGTTCCTGCTCCCGCGTCTCTCGAAATGGGACAAGGGCGAGCAGGCACGGGATCTCAGGATGTTTCTCCAAGGGATTGGACTTCAGCCGATCCGTTTTCATGATCTGCGAGCGACGTGGGCAACCATGCTGCTTAGCAAGGGTGTTGAGCCCATAAAAGTTATGAAAATGGGCGGATGGAAGGACATCGAGACCATGATGATTTATGCCCGGAAGGCCGGGGTGGATATCAAAGGTGCATCGGCGTGCTTGAACTTGGAGAGCCCTGATCCCACGCCGAGAGGCGCGGCACGGGGAACGCAAGTTCTCGAATTAGTGAAACAAGCGTGATAGTGTGGATTCGTGTGGGAGTGACGGAGCCGGGCTTTGAAACGACTACGAAATTTTAGTCGTCGCCCTCTCCGCCACTCTTTGACCTGAAATCAATACTTTAGCTCTGAAAACATCGTCCGATATGGACCTGGTAGACGAACCCAGGTTTCGACCGGAAAGACGCGATGAGTTACTATATTCGATCCCTTCCCTTAAAGAAGAAGCACCCCAAATGGAAAGTTCAGTTCGTCTCTTACAAAAAGGAAGATACGCGCGGCTCAAAAGCGAAACTTCCCAAAAGAGAATGGGATGTACCCCGAGAGCGATGGCGAGCCCTGGGGTTTGTTACGCGAATGACTTACGAGGAAGCCAGGGCCCGCTCAAAGCAGCTCAATAGCCTAGAGCTGATTAAGAGGCAGGAGAAGCGTCTTCGTTTACTCAGGCTCGAAGAAAGGGAGCTGGGTCAAAAGTACCAGGCGTTTTTACCCGAGGAGTTTAAAGCCGAGTTTGAACTTAGGTATCTGCGATCCCGTGATAGCCAAACCGAAAGAAGACTCAGGCGATTTACGCGAGCGCATATTCTTTGGAGAGCGGTTCAGAAACTCATTATCCATGTGAAGGTCGAGCCGTCCGAGTGGTTTTGCAATCACTATCAAATCTACGACTATTTCTTTGAGAAGAAACTCAGCCTTTCATACACGAACAAAATGATTGCGATGATGAACCTCTGGGGATTCCTCATCTGCAAAAAAATCGACGAGCCGTTTCTCCCTGTGCCGAGGCCACGAGGTTATGAAAGACAGCGCCTTGTTGATAACTACTATCAAGGGAGAGAAGGAAGAAAGGGAGCCTCAAGACCGCTAAGCCCTGAGACGCTGAATCAAGCAAAAGGTAAAATGCCCACACGCCAATTTAGCTGGCTTTTCATTTCGGTGTGGTTAGGACTTAGGCCTCAGGAGATCGATAATTTAAAAGATCCGAATTTATGGAGAATAGAAGTACTACCAACCGGTACAAAAATTCTTTGGATCTTTCAGACCAAGCTCGTTGCGCTTCCTCCTTCTGATCGTTGGAAGCCGATACCGTTACTCTATGATGAGCAGAAATTCGCAATCAGAATGATTGAGTCAAAGGCCCTTAAAAGACCACTTGTTAAGACAGTCAAAAAACATTGTGGTTCGGGCATTTCTCTTTACGGAGGACGCAAAGGATTTACGGATCTCATGCTCGCGAAAGGTCACTCACTTGAGTCCATCTCTCAATGGATGGGACATACGACGATTACTAGGACATGGAGAACTTACAAAGATCGCCGAGGAGTGTTGTTTTCCATTTAGTTCGCCGTTATGGCTAATTTTTATTTTTTAATTGCCGATATTTTTAGAATGCGCCCAAACTTAGCGACTCAAGAACTTCGAGAGTTATTTAAAGCGCGTAAATTAACGTACGTATTTCATGCGAATGCCATCGAAACCAGTCTTAGTTTCATTTCTCAGAACGCTTTAATTTCGCGTGAGGCCGCTTCAAAAAACAATCTTCCGCAAGCGAATCAGTATACCGATGAAATCGATCAAAAACATGGAATTTATGGTGACCTATTTTTCAATATACTTGACCACCACACCATTTTTAAGGCGCCCAATGTCTACGGCCCTGTAACTTTTACGATACCGTTTGAACAAATTTTAATATTATTGGAACAAACGCCTGGTGCGGCAATTAATATTACGAGGAAGAATCCAGAAAAATGGATCGACAGTGAAGCTGACAAAGACAAGTGGTATTCAAACGTTCAAGAGTTTGAGAGCGCTGTATTTGTCTACGAACGAGAGGATGCATGCGCCTATCAAACCAAATTTCCAATTCCTGATATTGTTATTAGCGGACTAAAAGACGGACTTTCTTTGGACTTAGTTACAAGAATTAAAATAGAGGCTAACCCAGAGCTGGGAAAACTCTATACGGACTTCAGGTATGTGGCTGAAAAGATTGGTCGCCGTGAGCAAGTTAGAAAAATATATGCTCGTGATAACTGTAAACTCGAATGTAAGTGTCGAAATATCGAGGCAATATTAAAAAAGAAGTACCTGTTACCAAAATATAAATTTGGCGAATGGAAAGATCGATTAGGGCAATCACTTTATGAGGATTGGGTTATAAAGCACTCGGCTTAAAGGCGGGATATTCTGCAAGCTCTTCGTTACCAGCTTTGCTGATAGAAAACACGTTAGTCTCACTGCAACAAAATGACGCGCGAACCCGAAAAGATGACTGGCAGTTAAAAATTCCGACCTAACTTCGTGTTCTGTATTCCCCATGTCATTTAATTCATTACAATGGCTATGCGTGCAACGGCTAAACGATCTCGACCCCAAAAGTCTTTTAACCCTCGAACCTAGCGAGGCCGTCACCTTTTTGCGTCGCCTACTCTGGGCAGAGGCTAAGCGAGTTAATATCGCTCAAAATCTCATCATGGTTCCTAGCTGCATCAACGTTGCTGATGGCGGAATTGAC
The DNA here is from genome assembly GCA_031292385.1 of Oligoflexia bacterium. Classification (GTDB taxonomy): domain Bacteria; phylum Bdellovibrionota; class UBA1018; order UBA1018; family UBA1018; genus JARLHE01. Next base: position 84,242 of record JARLHE010000008.1, on the reverse strand, counting down.
GCAAAGATCGAAAATGCTGAGCCCACGTCAACAGATGTGATTCCAAAGGGGACTACGGGCTTTCAAGTTAAAAATAAGCACGTGACCGCAGGTGAGGCTGCTCGTGAAGTGCATAAGGGCGAGAAGCTCGAAAATGACCTAAAAGATGGCGTTGTCAAACTCATGAACGAGGGTGGAACATACATACTTGTCGCTTTCGATAGTACGACGGTACCCGCACGAGAAGAAATACGGCTGAAGATTATTAATGAGTTAAAAAGCAAGGGCTTTGCCGACCCAAAAGTTAATGTTTACACCGCAGATCTGCTGGTTGGTTTTGCCGAAAAACATATTTCGCTTCTTTCATGGTTTAAGAAAGAATTTGCTTACTGCCAGCCCCACTCTAGTTGGGCAGAGAATTATGAAATTACAACACCTGCTACATTTTATGCTGACGAAGAGCGAAAAAAATTAATTGAGACGATCCGCACACGTCTACGAACGAAGGAGCCTTCAGCGTCGATATTTCGTATCGAGGGTCTTCCTGGGATCGGAAAAACTCGTTTTGTTTTTGAATTACTTAAAGAAGACGATTTTTCCAACAGCACCATTTACATTAAAGCGGATCAGTTCATTGGCTATGAGCTTTACAACATGCTTCTTAATACCCCAGGAAAAACTGCAATCGTAGTTGTCGACGAGTGCAGTCTAAAGCAGCATGACGAAATTGTTCGAGCATTCGGTAGCCGTGGCTCTCGGATTCAAATCTTCACCATTTCTTTCGAAATGGGGCCTATTGGCCCACCCGCCGCCAAGTTTCGATTGAATGGATTATCCGACGAAATAATCGACGGAATGTTGAAGCAAGAATATAAGCTTCCTGTTGAAATTTCTCACAGACTCGCTAGATTTTCAGACGGTTATCCTCGGATCGCCGTTCTTTTGGCAGAAAGCTATCAAAAGACGAGTGGGTCAATTCAAGATTTCTTAAGCATCGCCGACGATGATCTTTTCAATCGCCTGATTTGCGATAATCCAGGAAATACATCTCTTCTTGAAAAAAATCGAAGAGTACTTCGCGCGATTTCTTTGTTTGAAAAAATTGGCTATGAATTACCTCAGCTTGAAGTCGAGTCTCAATGGCTTGCCAAACGAGAGGACATTTCATGGGCAGACTTCCAGGAGGTGGTGGCTGCCCAGAAAAAGCGTAAAATTCTTCAGGGCGATTTTTATTTGTACGTTAGCCCGTTTGTTCTTCGTGTTCGCCTGATCACTGAATGGTGGGAAATCAAAGGAATGTCAGAGCAAACATTCCGAGATTTTACAGCAAGCATTCCTGAGGACCGAAGAGAGGATCTCTTGGAACGATTTGTAGATCATGTTCGCTACATCGCTGAAACGCCCCGGGGAAGTCAATTCGTTAAACACCTTCTGTCGTCCAACGGTATTTTCTCTGCCAATCAGAACTCGCTGATTACCCAAAAGATTGGGTCGAGTTTTTTTTTATACTTAGCTGATGCCGCTCCTGAGGAAGCGGTTTCCTGTCTTGAACGAACTATTGGCACTTGGTCGACTGAACAACTGAAGAGTTTCACAACGGGCCGGCGTGAGGTGGTATGGGCTCTGGCAAAACTCGTCATTTGGAAAAATCTATTCCATCGCGCTGCTCGCTTGCTTCTTAAGCTCGCTGAAGCAGAAAATGAGACCTTCTCAAATAATTCCTCGGGAGAGTTCGCTGATCTATTTTATCTTTCCTATGGAACCATGGCGACATCTGAAGCATCACCTTCTGAGCGTATAACACTTCTTGAAGAGATGTTTCGTTCCTCCAGCGAGTTCCAGAAAAAAACAGCGATTCGTGCGTGTAAAAATGCTATTGAGCTACGCGGCGTTTCTAGGCCCATGCGAGTGGATTTCCAGGTAAGGAGAACACCCTCCTTTTGGACCCCAAATACTTGGGGTGATCTTTATGATGCTTATGGTCTGTATTGGGATCTGCTTGTCAAAGAGATTAAGTTCCTTACTGGAGAACTAAAGAAAGAGGCGGGGGAGGCATTGCTTTCTGTCTGCCGTACCACCGTTCATTATGATGCGCTTGCGGACAAAACTATTGATACCATTGAAATCCTAACGAAAGAGGGACACCTTCCTACGAAGCAGGTGCTTGGCAATCTAAACGTCATCATCAAATATGACCAAGGAAGCATCCCCGAGACTCGGCTCACCCGCATTAAAAGCCTTCATGACTCCATTCATTCTGGAAATGACATAGATAGTAAGTTTCAGAAGTATGTGGGTTTTATTTCCTACGACACCAGAGAAGATCCAAAAAGAATCGCAGAGATGAGGGCCTTCGCTAAGGAACTAACAGCCGCTCCAGAGCAGCTTTACAGAAAGCTTGAGTGGTTGTTTTCGGAAGAGGCTGAAAACGCGTACGAGCTTGGCATGTTTGTTGGTGAATTAGATATTACAAAAGAGGTTATTTTAAAAACCACTAAACATCTGGAAAAAAACTCAACAACAAACGCCACCGCGTTTCTTGGAGGACTTTTGCGGGGTCTTTTTCTACGCGACAAAACGGCTTGGGATGAATTCATTACATTTATTTCAACTAGAGAAAATCTTTATAAATTTTTAATAGATTTAATTTGGAGAAGTGGGTTTAGCGAACATTCCTTAAAATTAATTATTGAGGCTATTCGCGTCAAGCATATCGATCCCAGTCAACTAGGGACTATTGCACTTGGAGGTGTTTTGGGCAGTGCTTCGGAAGAGCGATTCTTGGAGCTCATAAACCTTTTACTAAGCATAAATCGGCCGCGTAGCACGACGATTGCGCTTCAAAGCTTCTTTTTTTATTACGTTCATCAAAAGAAAATAAATCCGCCGCTTCATCCGAGCTTTGAAATCCTCACTCATCCCGCTCTGTTGTTGAATGAAACTAACGAGAAGTTCGATCATATGGTGGATCACTACTGGACCGAACTAGCTAACCGGTTTTATAAACTCTATCCGGAAAAGGATCTCGAGTTGGCTTACGCTATAATTAATGGATTTGATCACGAGAACTCCATCATATCGGGTTTTAATCCGTTGCCACTGAGTGTGCTAAACATCTTAACGGCGAAACACCCCAAAGAGATTTGGGCGAAGATTTCGACTCTAGTTAATCCCCCACTCGCTAGACGGAGTTACTATGTCGGACAGTGGTTAGAAAATAGCTTGCACTATTTTCCGAGGGAACTTGTTCTCGAATGGGTTACGGTTGCGCCTGAAAAGCGGGCTTCATTTTTGGCCAAGATAGTCCCCAAAGACCTTATTGGAGGAGATTCTGATAAGGGTCTAGTGCGAGATATGTTGGTGCGTTTCGGCAGCTTCGACGCTGTGCTCAGCGCATTCACCAACAATTATTTCTCTGGGCTAATTCAGGGCTCACAGAGCGCATACTGGGCGGCAATGCTTGCGAGTTTCGAGAAGATTGAAGCGCAAGAAACTAATGCCAATGTTCTTACGTGGGTAAGGCAAATGAAGGGTTATCTCGACAATAAAATCCAGCAGGCTCGCATATTTGAAGAGAGACGAGGCTTTTGAAATATTGTGACGTACGGGGATCATGGCATGGGAATACACCGACGTATTTAACGGAACTAGCCCCGCTTTATGCGTCCATTTGTGGCCACCGAGCCCACTCCATCTCGGCCAGGAAGATAGCCGGTTCCATGGCAAAGTTGGCACTGCGGGTGCGGAGTGGGATCATTGATACGTTGCCTTGTGCACACTCAGGGCTTCTTGAATTCAAGTTCCGCTTTTTTAGGTTTCTTCTTGGGCATAGATCACCCGCTCAATCTTATTAGGACAGAAAGGCCCTATAGAGCACTTCTGATCCGAATGGAGTTTTATTTCCGTTTAATTAACTGATCCAAACTTCCAAGCCCTTTATCCTTTAAAACAGTACGGAGCTTTGTGTCAGAGCGATAATTGGGCGCAAAATTAGAGCCGTACTCTTGGCGCAAAGTGCCAACAAGAGTATCGTCTCTCTTTTTTCTAATTTCACCATTCTGGTCGCGCATTCTATCATCAAGCCCTTTTGGGTAGTGTTTCGACATTTAGTTAGAGTCCTTTCTATATTAAATAACGAAGTCGTCTTTGCCATTGCACAGCCTGCCGTCGATGACGAGCCGTTTGTATTTATATTACAACAGCAGAGAGGGGCGTTGTAAAGAAATTACTACGGCTTAGGGCGAGATTTTTGAAAGTCGGATCTCTGCAGCCTTGGGTGAGACATCAAATTTTCTGGCGATTTCATTAGCCATAAAAGACAGGAGTGTGGATTTGTCTGGTATTTCTAACCCCGCCGCGCGGAAACGATCTTCGACCGTCTTCTTTTGAATCTCGTATTCCGCACGGATCTGATCCCGAGGCATTAAGAGGCATCCGGCAAAGTTGTCCGCGTGAATTTCGTAGACGGCGCGTCCTGTTCCTTGCCCGAGAATGAATCGACGCCATTGTTCAATCGACGTGATTTGTGCAACGACAGCACGATGTAGCACATAGTGACCCACTTCATGGGCAAGTGTAAACCGGGATCGATTTGTTTGTCCCATGTAGTGATCATGATCTATATAGAGTTCTGTGAAGTCATGTGAAAGAAACGCATCTATACTTTCACGCGCCAATAAGCCTTTGATTGGTACAATCGAAATTTGAAGATCAATTTCTACGATTCTTTCAATGGGAACAGGGGCTGAAAAGTCAGAGTGATATTTTTTAAGAAAAAGCTGAGCTTCTTTTTCTGTTTGCTCGTAGGAGATGAACAATCAAGTCCCCGACTCATTCTTAATAAGGTTGATGATCCTTTCAAGCTTCTCTTCGGTAAGGTCTTTTTTGTCTAAAGTGCGGAATAAAATAGGAAGACGTCTTAGAAGTTCTGCGTCTGTGATGTTTTTCATCACAAAACTTTTATTCGACGCCATGGCTAGATCAAAGAACTCAAGATAGTCGTCAGCACCGGGCTTTAATCCCAGAGCTTTTGCGTAAGCCTTAATTTTTTCATCGGCTTGTGGAGCGGGCAAAAGATCTCTTTCAAGTTTAGATATATTACCAGGATCAAAGCCGAATTCTTCGCAAAACTGCCTAAGAGTTAAACCTCGTTTTATTCTTCGCGATTTAAAAAAATCTCCAAAACTCATACTTCCTCCCTGCTGCAAATGTCTACCAACAGGTACATCAAAATCATAGCGCTGTTGTAATAAATTTACAACAAAAAGATCGCCTGATTTATAGCGCCTGCCGCCGTCTGTTTGTTGGTTGTTGTACCAGCATAACAACACATTAAGATGGCGGGTATTAAGAAGTCAACAAATGTATACAAATGAATACTAAAGTATGCCGTGTTTTCACCGAATAGAGAGAGGTGGCAAGAAGTAACCAAAGAGCATCTGAAAATATCAGCTTCCGAATCACGCCCGATTTGTTGGCTGTTTTGACTGAATACGCCAACGCTCAGTTGAGTGAGACCGGACGACAAATGACGGTCGGGCAAGCGGCTCGAAAGTTGGTGTTTAACGAGCTACGTGAAATGCAGAAGAAAAAAGAACAGAGCCGTGTGCCTAAGTCTGAAGATATGTAAGGCTTTTTAGAGTTTATTTCACTTAATAGGCATAAGTCTTTTGGCTGGATGGATATGGCTCTTTATACCGTGTCCGGCGAAGATACTAACCTGGCCCCAATCGTCTGTACGCGAAGCCTCACGGAGAATTTGGAACCCCATCTTCCTCATTTCCTCCTGAAGATGAAGCGGGCCATGTAGGACGAGCAGTGTTCCAACGACCCCAAAACCGTACTTAATGATGTCTGAGATGGGCATAGTTCCTCCAAAAATTGTGACTCCATTCTGGTTCCCGTTTGAGTCGGGAGCCAGCATTTAGGCCCCGGGAGCTAGAATGGAGTCAGCATTTAAAATGCTGGCTCCGTGCTAAATCCCCAAGCGTGTTCATGACTTGTTTTCCTCGTACCACTCGATGGCCTCGGTTCGAAGAAGGACGGCTTCTCTCCGCCATTCTCGCTTCTTTTTCCCTGATACATCGCCAGTTCGGTTCTTGTCACCGAACGCGAGCCGTCCGGGAGCTCAAAAACGGAGCAAGCCATTGCCTTCGCCGGCAAGAGGATTTGCGAGACCAAAAAAAGAGCCCCGGTTAGGCCATTACACCATGTCGTCGGACTCCCCATTCAAAACAATATTAGTCAAGCATTGAAGGACTGGGCTCGGCGAGTAGGCATTATGGGAGATCCGAGTCACCTTTCGGGTGATTTTCGCACGAGTTGTAAAGAGTTGGCCCTTCCCATCGGCCGTAAATGCAGTGTTGCAAACCGGTAGGGCAAGGACTGTCCCCCGAGCGGATCGGAGTCAAAAAACCGCGACGAGTCTCGCCTTCTTGGCAAACGTCTCCAGCAGTCATCTTATTCACAGATGATCCTTCGGAAGGGGTGTTCCTGCTTTGAACACTCGAGCAAGCCGTAAAACCCGAAAACAGGGCGGCGAATAAAACGAAGGTTTCAAAGCGCTTCATGCATTTCTCCTCAAAAATTGGCACACCTACGAGGTTATCAGACTTAAAATGCCTGGGCAAAGCCTGGAACGGCTTCGCGGCGCCGGTAGTCAAAACAAAACCCTAAAATATTCCTAAACAAATTCTAAAAAACACGTAAAAATGAGCTTATGGTTCGTTCTCTTTCATTGGTGCTGGCAGCCTGCGGCCTTTTGCTTTTCTCCGTCGGCGCGCGCGCGGATAAGCCGGATTACTCAGCTTTGAGCGTCGGCGACGAGCAGTGGGTGGATATCGATTTTCTGCATCCGACCCAGTTTCGGGTGGGAGCCGCCGAGGTTCGCGAAAAGGCCGGCCGCTTTGAGGGTATGGGCACCAAGGAGCTCCGCGCGTATCTTAAGGCTCATCCTTGTCCGGTCGTGATCGGCCCAGGGGGTGTACCCTACATTACCGACGAGCAGCATCGCGCGAATGCCAGCTTCGATGCCGAAGATTCGCATCACGCCGTCAAGGCGCTCCGAAAGCGCGGTCAACCGCAGATGAACATGAAGATCATCGATAACTTGAGCTCGTTGAGCACCGATGATTTCGAAAAGGAGATGCTCGCGAAGCATTACACCTATTTGTACGATCGCGGCGATTTGAAGCCGTTTAGCGAGCTCCCGCGCCGCGTCTTTCAGATGAAAAACGATCCTTATCGCAGCGTCGCGGGATTTCTGGAGCGAATCGCTTGGGACTTGAAGCCGGGAATTTACTTCGAGCAATTCACCGTCGCCCAGTGGCTTCGTGAAAACTTGAAGCTTTCGGATCAACAGGTAACCGATCAGCTCAAGAACCACCGGGTCGAGTTCCTCAAGAAAGTGATGAAATTGCTCCAGTCGCCGGAAGCCAAATCCCAGGAGTGGTACCTCGGCCCCGGCAGCTGCGAGGTCCATGCGCTTAAGAAAGAGCTGAAGTCGGGCGGCGGCGGCTGAGCTCCGTGCATCTTCGTATCTAATCGCCGGCGTAAGTGGCGGTTTTCTCTTTAATTATCGGGTATTCGGCTGCTCTAGTCAGGTAATTCGGGCCAGGTCGCGCTCGACACATTTGTTTTATCTCTAAATTTTATTTAATTTACTTCGATAACATAATTATTGTTTAAACAAGGAGAGATAAGATGAACGATATGGTCGCAAAGCTTTTTGGTGATATCGAGATCGTGGTGATCGAGAGCCCTTACGATACCTTGGGGGACCCCGAGGTGCGGGATCTCTTTTCCAGGCTTGCCGCACTCAAGATCGAAGGCTATCGCGCTGTTTACGAATACGGCGTTTTGCCCGTGGATACCTATGATTTCGTCGCGACTCATTACCTGGTTTGCCGCAAAAATCAGGGCCGCCCGGAAATCCTGACGGGCTATAAAACCGTCACGCTTCAAAAATGCCTGAAGCACCGGCTGGTTTTTCCCGGAATGGCTTTGCTGAGGTCGGCCGGGGCGACGTCACACTGCCTGGCGCTTGAGGAGCTTCTCGGGCAGTTCGCCGCGAATCCGGATAAAGTCTCGTATTCCAGCTCCTGGACGATCAATCCGGAGGTGCGAAAGAACCCCGCGTTGAAAAACTTGCTCAAGGATTTGATGACCGTGATGCTTGCCGCCCACGAGTTGGAGATCGGTACCGTCGAACGGTTGGGGTGCGGCGTCCCTAAAGTGAAGTCCGATCAATATTTTCAAAGTTTGGGATACCAGCGAATGACCTATCGGGGCGATATTCTTCCGCCCTTCAGTCAGCCTTCACTGGTGGGCGAGTCCGCGGTCTTGCTTCATGGCACCGAGTATACCGAAGAGGCGCTGCGGGTCGTGGAGCGGTATCGGGATTTTTGGCAAGCTCGGCGCATTTTCCGTCCGTCCGATGCGGCGATCGAAAAGAAGGCGGCATAGAGCCTGCGGGAACCCTTGCTTTATTGAAGTGCGCGGGGCGAAAGGGCGCGTGTCGGCCTGTCCTCATAGCGCGCGATGTAGCGGCATTGCGGGTCGCCGCGATGAATGCAGTTGATTTCCGTTACGTCGGCGTAAGGCAGGTCGAGATAGCCTAAAATAGATGCCATGGTTCCGCCCCGCGAGGCGCAGGAGCCTTCGTTGCCGATGGTCGTCGATTGAAGCTCGTCGAGCACGTCTTTGTTGGGTTGCGCATCGACAACGCAGCAACTGTGGGTCAGATTTTTTATACGATAGGTGAAATTCTTGTCGTAGTGGATGTTCACGACCTCGAAAAGGCTTTCATAAGCGGTTTTTGGGGACTTGAATTTCCTGAAGTGTTGTCCGACCACGCTGTTGATGTTGCTCAGCACGGAATATTTTCCGATCTGGTGAAATTGCTCGAGTGTGACACCGCGTGAGTTCAGATAAAGCCAAAGATCCGATAAGAACTTAATGCTGATTTTAGTTTCCAGATTCGCGAATATGGACTCATTCAGCTGGAATCGGCAGAGGATCTGGTTCCGCTCCCGCCATCCATGATGGATTTCGATAAAATCGAGGATGTGTGACGAGGTTCTTACCCTGCTATGGGCGCCAGTGGCGTAAACCCCCGGTAAGCACGTCGCGTTGCCTGATTGCCTTCGGGCGAGCGTTCGATAGTCCAAATTTCCGCTCGATACCGCCTCGAGCGTGATCTCAAGTTCCTCGGAAAGTGCTTCAAGAGCGCTATCCTCGATTTCTATCAGGGGAAGCGTGATCTTTTCACGATAGTGCCGCTCGGAAATTCGAATCATCGCCGCCCATTCACACATGGGGCGATTTACCGATTCCCGCAATCTTTCGATATTGTCCGAGCTGATTAACACCGCATCTCCTTGCGCTCGGCTTATACATCAATGTTATGGTCTTGATAATCTTAAATTGTTGATTATCTAATTTAATTTAAATCGGCAGTTTTACCGTGAACTGCGCGCCTTGGCCGGGTTCGCTCTCTACCCCGATCTCTCCGCCGTGGAGTTGGACGATTTTCTGGCAAATATAGAGCCCCAGGCCTAATCCGGTCGAATTTCTCGTCTCGCGCGCCTTTTCGAACCGACCGAATATTTTGTGCTGTTCTTCCTTGGGGATGCCAGGTCCGTGGTCTTTTACGGATAAGACGGCCTCATTGCCAACTCTCTTGAGACGCACCTGAATTGGCTCGTTTGCCGCGTATTTCGTGGCGTTAATGATGAGATTGGTCACGACCTGGGAAAGCCGGAAATAGTCCCAATTCCCGATGACTTTTTCCATTAAAAGCAGTTTTAACTCGCAGCCAGAGTTCGCCAAGGCCGGCTGAAGGCATTTTGCGACATCCTGGATCAGGTTGTTAAGATCCATCGTGTGTCGCGAGATATCGAGCTGGCCTGACCTGATTTTAGCCATGTCGAGCAGGCGATCCATGGATTCGCTGAGCCGATCGGCAGATTGGTCTATCGTGTGGGTGATTCTTTTCAGCGGTTGGAGGAGGTCGCTGTCGGACGGGGCGTTGCGAATCGTGCGCTTCAGAAGCTGGATCTGCAGTTTCAGCGCCGTCAGGGGGTTTTTGAGCTCGTGACTGGCTATCGAGATGAATTCATCCCGTGAAATCAGGGCCTCCTGCGAGGCATGGTAAGTAGCCGTGTTTTCACGCACGATCGACATCCGATAGGCGAGCTCCTCGGCGGTTTTGATGCAGCCGTCGGGAAAGCTCCGATCAGGATCGGTGATGATCCAAGTGACCAAACCCGAGGTTTTTCCGTAAGCTTGCATGGGCACCACCAAAACACTCCGCATTTGATTCGGCGGGATAACTGACGCGAAGAGGTCGCCGACCCAGCCGGAGCTGACCGGAGACTCCTTTACGGTTCGTTTTTTCTCGAGAATATCCCGCAATTGCGCGGGCAGCGGCGCGAACTGGGCTCGTACCACCTGTTTTCCCGTGTCGAATGATCGTTCTTCAGTGTCATGAAAGGCGCTAGCCACCTGATGCAGGCGGCCTTCGTCGTCGAGGAGGTCGATAAAGCACCAGTCCGCGAGATAGGGGATCGTCATTCTGGCCCATCGGGAAAAGGTGAGGTGCAAATCCGTGCCGAGCGGGGCTAAATGCGCTGCTTTGGCTAGGAAGGAGGCGCTGCTGCGGGCCGTCTCGATGCGGCTTACGAGGTCGAATAATCCGGTGTTTCTGAGGGTATTCGAGTCTTGATTCATGCGCATTATCTCTACAACATTTATTTGTATGTAAAAAGCATTAAAGCGAGCCGCCATTCTATTCGATAGGTCTGGTATGAAGAAAAATACTGAAATTTGCCAGGTTCGAAATGAGCTTTCCCATCCGTTTGAACGCGCGACGGCCTATTATCCCGCCATGAATTCTTCGACTTATATGAAAAGAACCGCCCGGAACCACCACTGGCTGGGTGGCGAATTAGGGCAAAAACGCGTACAAAAGCTTAGGGTTGGCGTAGCGGGCTTGGGTGGAATGGGGAGCAATATCGCGGAAACCTTGATTCGGTTCGGGGTGGGCCACATCCGCATCGCCGATCCCGATCATATCGATACCTCCAATATCAACCGGCAGGTCATAGCGAACCGCAAAACGGTGGGCCTCAGTAAGGCTCAGGCCTGCGCGCAGGAGCTCCGCGGCATCGCGGAGGATTTCGAGCTGGTATCTTACGAACAGGGCATCGCTGAGGAAACGGTGGAGGAGTTCGTTGACGGCTGCGACGCGATCGTTGATGAGATCGATGTGTTTCCGATGGACCGGCATGTCCTGCTTCATCGCGCCGCGCGCGAGCGGGGTATTCCCCTTTACAGCGCTTATGTGGTCGGGCTTGGGATCCATTTCTATAAATTCGAGGGCGATCAATATACCTTCGAGGATTTTCTGGGTCTTCCCGAGCCTCAGTGGAAGGCACCTCCTGTCGACCGTCTTTATGAGATTTTTGCTCAACCTGTTCCCAGCTACCTCGACGCCTCGGGAGAGAACGCTTATAAGGACGAAATCGCGACTCGCGGAGCCCCGATTTTCGGGCCCGCTACGCTGTTGGGCCATTCCGTGGTCGCGACTCGGCTGATTCTGGACGCGGTCGGATCGACTTGTTCGTTCACGAATTTCCCGAAAACGCCGGTCATGCCCGAGTTTCTGGCGCTCGACCCGGTTGACTTCACTTTCAAGAAGTCGAAAATGGTTTGAACCAGGCCTCCACCGCGGTTTCAAATTGAGGGAAGTGTCCGCAATCAAGGCGATGTAACCGGGCCCATGGGAAAATACGCGACCACCTGGTTCCTGCGTCCTCAATGTCTTGCAGCAGGTCGTGGGTTCCGAAAAAGCAGTTCACCGGAACCTTCGAATCGATGCCGCCGGGCTTAAATAAGAGCGGTGGCCGATCGAGCAGGTTTTCCATCACGAGTTGGAACGTTTTAGCGTGTAAAGGACGGCAGCCTTTTGCGATCTCGTTATACCGGGCGCGGGCAGACGCGCTTTTCCAATAGCAATCGGTAAAAGACGGGATCGAATTGATCCCTCGCAGGAGCGGCCAGAAGGTTTCCGCGCTTAGTCGCGCTTCGGCGCTCGCGACCAGCGGCTCCAAAAAACCATGTTCCGCGGCCAAACGGGAGCCGAGGCGAACGAAGGCCTCCGGAACGGAAGCGCTGCAAGAGAGCAGCGTGAGGCTCCTGATCCGCTCCGGAACCCGCCGGGTCAGCTCAACCGCTATTTGCGCGCCGCTCGAGTGGGCGATCAGGCCTATGGGGCGGCGGTTGGACTCGTTCAACTTCTTCAATTGTCGTTCAGCGGCGCTTACCAGCTCTTCGAACGCATTCGCCGGGTCACGGAACCGGGTAGGCTGGTCCCACCACAAGACAGGAAGCCGATTTTTAAACCAAACGCGCTCCACTTGCGCGTGGCCTCCGGGCCCCCAATGTAGGTAAAAATCGTAAATCACTAATTTTAGTTTAATGGAGTTTCTAGTAGGTTCCTATCAGAGGGGCCCGAATTTTAATTCAAAGCTTATTTTAGAGATATTTTATGCGTATGAGAATATTCGGACGTTTTTGGGTATTGGCGATTATTTCCGTATTTCCGGCGCAAGCTCTTCCTTCGACGCCGGTAAAAATAAAAGTCGCGTGTTTAGGCGATAGTATAACTTTCGGCGCGGGCCTGGATCCAGCGGACAGTTATCCGCGACAGCTGGGGCAATTGCTCGGCCCGAAATGGGAAGTCACCAATTTTGGCCATGTCGGCGCGACTTTAATGAATAACGGTGATTTACCGTATCGGAAGACTCCCGAGTTCAAGGCCGCTTTGGCGTCCGAGCCGGATGTGGTGATCATCATGCTCGGTACCAACGACACAAAGCCTCAAAACTGGGATCGTCACGATCGTTTTGAGAAAGATTACCGGGATCTGGTGACGAAGTTCGAGAGCCTGCCGACCAAGCCGAAGGTTTGGCTCGTGCATCCTTGTCCCGTAATGGGCAAGAACGTCTATAACATTAGAAACGCGCCGCTATCGATGGAAATCCCGATCATCGACCGCATCGCGGCCGAGCTTGATGCGTCGATTATCAATATTTACGACGCCATGATCGGGAAGGCCGATCTGTTTCCGGATAATGTGCATCCCAATGCCCAGGGGGCGAGGATGATCGCGCAGCTGGTCGGCGGTGCGCTGGTTGGAAAGTCCCGGTATCAATAACTGTTCTTCTCGATGACCACCCGTCGGCGAAACGTCCAATAGACGATCGAAGTGTACGTCAGAACCAGCGGTATCCCGATACAGGCGATGGTCATCATGATCCTGAGCGTTTTCTCGCTGGAGGCGGCTCGATAGATATTCAGGCTGTTTTCCGGGTGATTGCTCGCGGTGACCAGATTCGGCCATAGCGCGATCCCGAAAAGCGCGACCAACGCGATGATCGAGACGCAGCTCGAAAGGAATGCCTGGCCAGGCCGGTTTCGATAGGTCGCCCTCGGGATATTGGCGATCGCAAGGATGTTGGCGAGGACGATGAGCACGGACCACGGGGCGTTTTCGAAGTTGGGGATGGCGTGCCGGATCGTGACAAGCGTGTAAATGGTCGCCAAGATATAGAGGACCAGAAATGTTCCCCAGGTGTGCCAGATCCAGTCTTTCATCCGGTTATGGAGCTCGCCGTGCGGTATTTTCAAGTTCAGGTAAAGCGAGCCGTGCATGGCGAACATCGCGACCGTGAAAAAGCCCAAGAAAAGAGGATAGGGCCTCAGAAGTCCGATGAACGTACCGGTAAACACGCCCCTTTCGTTGAGCGGAACGCCCAGGATCGAATTGCCGACCGCGACCCCGAAGAGCAGCGTGGCGGTAAGGCTCGATAAGAAGAAAGTATAATCCCAGGCCGCCCGCCAGGCCCGCGAGCGGGTTTTGCTCCTGAATTCGATCGAAACCGCGCGGAAAATCAGCGCGCAGAGAAGGAGCATGAAGGGAATATAGAAGCCGGAAAAAACGGTAGCATAGGCTTCGGGAAACGCGGCGAAGAGCGCGCCGCCGAAGGTGACCAGCCAGACTTCATTGCCGTCCCAGATGGGGCCGATCGAGTTGAAAAACACGCGGCGATCGTGATCGTTTTGGGCCAGCGGATGCAGAATCCCGACGCCCAGGTCGAACCCGTCCAAAACCGCGTAACCCGCGAGCAGCGTACCCAGCAACAAAAACCACAGCGTATTAAGGTCCATGTTTACAGCTTCTCCTTCGTTTCGTCGTGGCCGGATCTGCCGGTCAGAGCAGTGAGAAGGTTCTCGGTCGTTGTTTCGGAGGGGAAGTGGGCCGGTTCCGGGCCCACGTGGATCTTATGGTTGAGCACGAATACCCAGACAGCGAAAAGGAGGGAGTAGATCAGGCCGAACATGAAAATCGAGGATAGTACTTGCCCGCTGTTGATCGATTCGGATATCGCGCGGCTGGTCAGCAGGCCTTCGTCCATCCGGTACTGAACGTACCCGGCGCTGTCGAACAAAATATTGCCAAGGCCGTCGCGTAAAACGCCGGGGTGAACCACCCAGGGCTGTCGGCCGATTTCCGCGGAGGCCCACCCTAGCTCATTGGCAAGGACCGCGAAAGCCACTGAGCCCACGAAAACAGCGAGTAGCGCGCGCTGCTTAAATAAAATGCCGCGAACCCTGAGGAAGGACGCGAAAAGCGTGAGTCCGATGAAATACATCCCGATGCCGACCATCAGGTGATAAGTCGTGAAAGCCGCGCGGATGGGGGGCCAGTAATCGCGCTGAATTTTATCCAGGCCTAAAACCGGAGCTTTCAAGTCGTCGTGCACGAGAAAGCTCAGCATGCCGGGCAAGGCAATCTGGTGATCGACGGTTTGCGTTTCCACGTTGGGGAGCCCGAAAAGATTCAGATCGGCCGGCCCCGTCTTGAAATGACCCTCGAACGCGGCGAGTTTCGCGGGCTGGTAATTGGCGACCATTCTTGCGTTCGAATGGCCGGATGCCAGTTGGGCGAGGCTGAACACGGTGGCGAAAAGCAGCGCGCCCGTGAACGATCTCCGCGCAAAATCCTCGTGCCGGCGTTTGAGCAAGTAATAGGCCGAGATGCTCATAATGAAGAACGCGCCCATGAGAAACGCGCCAATCAAGGTATGTACCAGGCGCTCCGCGCTTGAAGGATTGAACACGAGTTTCCAAAAGTCGACGATCTCCGCGCGCATGACCGGTTGACCGTCGATGAACCACGGCTTGCCGTCGCGGACCATCTGGACGATGTGGTGACCTGCGGGAGTTTGTTGCCAGCTGTTGGCGACGACGATCCAGACGGAGGAGAAGATCGAGCCTAAGGACACCATTAAAGTCGCGAAAAAATGAAATTTTGGGCCGATTCGGTCCCAACCGAAAACAAGGAGCGACAAAAAGCCCGACTCCAGGAAAAAGGCGAAAATGCCCTCGGCGGCCAGCGCGGATCCGAAGACGTCGCCGACGAATCGCGAGTAAGTCGCCCAATTGGTTCCGAATTGAAACTCCATGACGATGCCGGTCGCGACCCCCATGGCGAAGGTTGCCGCGTAAATCTGCGTCCAAAATCTCGCGGCGTTCTCGTAAATCGGCTCCTTCGTCCAGAGATACATCGCCTCGAGATAAACCAAGACGACGCCCATGCCGATGGTCAACGGCGGAAACAGGTAATGGAACATGATCGTGAGGGCGAATTGGAGGCGGGAGAGAAGAACGATGTCGAAGTTCATAGTCAGCTCAAACGTATGGGAAGAGGCGCTTCATGAACCGTGAAGCGCCTCTTCGGGTGAGTTAATCCAAAAGACCTTCGCTTTTCAGAACCTTTTGAACCGCAGGACGTTGGTAGACGCGGTTCATATAGGCGCCGAGGTTTTTGAATTCGTCGATCTTGATATCCATCCACTTGCACCAGCCGGTGACGACGAAAATATAAGCGTCGGCGACCGTGAAGTTCTTGCCGGTGATATAGTCCTTTCCGACGAGGTTACGATCGAGATGCGCTAAGTTGTTTTTAACGTCTTGAATCGCGAACTTCTTGATATCCTCCCGCGCAGCCGGGGAGCTGGTCATGGCGTCGGCTCTGAACAGAGGAATGAAAGATTTGTGAAAGTCAGACGCGGCGAAGGACAACCAGCTCATCGTTTCGACGCGCTCCCAAGTTCCCTTTTCGGCCAGCAAGTGGCTCGAGGGCTTTAGGTCAGCGATGTATTCAAGAATCGCAGTGTTTTGGGTCAAGACCTTGCCTTGATCGGAAACCAGGACCGGAGCCACTCCGAGCGGATTGAGCCGCTCCAGCTCCGCGAGGTTCGCGTCGGGATTATCCCAATCCACCATGATTCCCTGATAGCTCAGCCCGGCTTCTTCCATGCCGATATGGCAAGAGCTTGAACATGCGCCTGACGAGTAAAATAGTTTCATCATACATTCTGTCTCCTCGCCGCCCAGATTGCATGAAATCCGCGTGCTCGGCCACAGGTTTACGATGACTAACCGCGCATTTCCTCTGGACAGAGGCTACTGTTCGGTCGTGACGACATCGCGAACGTCCGTGCTCTCGTCGGTTTCGATCGTGAAATTAATACGCCCGACTTCCCGGGCATCGGCGGTTTCGATTTGCACGCGCCATTCACCCGGCTGATAGTTTTTTTTCAGGGTGATTCCGCGATAGCCGTTTTCACGTCCGCCTTCGATCGAAAAAGGGATCGCATCCGACGAAATCCATCCTCTTTTTCGATCCCAACTCAACCATCGCACTTGAAGCTGGTCCTTGAATCGGGCGGGAGAAAAAACCCGGACAAAACAAAAAACTGTATCGCCGGGGCGCGCCAGAAATGTCTGGTCGCCGTGCTCCCAAAACCTCCAGCGGGGACGGGTCGCCGAAAGCTGATAGGTGCCGTTCGCCTTTTTGATGTCGTGGTAGATCCCCATATAAGAGATGGATAGAGGGACCGGCGGGATCGCGTGCGCGAAGTAGAGCAAAGCGAACGCTCCCTGCACCGCTCCGAAAGGGGCGAGCAAATGGGTTTTGCAAAGAGACGGCTTGGTTCCGAGCTTCGGCTTGAGCAGCCGGTAATAGCCGCCGAAAACGAGAACTGTCGCGGCAAGCGCCATCAGATAGGTGGTGACTCCGATAAATCCCACGATGATGGGCACGAGCGAGACGAGATAGGAGATCAGGCACAGGCTCAAGAAGGCGATATGCACTTGAGTTTGCGATTCTCCGAAACGTTTGAACTCGTTCAGCGTCAGCAGCGCGATCAGGATCCCGATGAAGAGAAAAGACACGAAGGCGGAGGAGCTTTTGAAATAGAAAATCGTGTAACTGTTGAGCAGCGTGCCCAGGAAAAAATGGAGAAACGCCTCGCGGTATTTCCAAAGTCGTCCGAGTCCCGGCAGTGACGGAGGATGGATTTCGTGAACGGATTCGACCAGTTCGACCCCGATCAGAGCGGCAGAAAATAAAAGATAAGCCGCCTGCTGTATCAGGGTTTTCAGTTCGTCGACGTGCCTGAGCATGACGGCGTCGAAAACAAAGCCCAAGATAAAGAAAGCGATCGGAACCCAGCGTTCGTACTTCCGGTACAGCTCGCGAAATTTGGAAACGACCATTATTGTTTTAAATCCGAAACGCCGCGGCTTGGCAATGCCTCAGTGCCCCTTCAAAGGCATTGTGTCGAAAGCGTTCCTGCTCGATGATGTCTTCATGGAAAAAAGCGAGCGTTTCGGGCTTGGGTTGGCGCGTTGGGCGGTTCCTCTCGCGGGGGCTCTTTGCCTTTGGCCGCAGGTCTCCGCCGGGGTGGCTCTTTTGCTGGGAGTCGCGGTCGCGCTTTGGGCTGGAAACCCGTACTCCACGACGACGAAGCGGCTGACCCACCGGCTTTTAACGCTTTCGGTAATGGGACTTGGGGCCGGAATGAATCTTTTCGTGGTCGCTCAGGTCGGCTTACACGGCATTGGTTATACCGTGCTGAGCATTTCGGCCGCATTCGCCATTGGAACCGTCTTGGGCCGTTTGCTCGGGACGAATCGGGATACTTCGCTTCTGGTCACAGTTGGCACGGCGATCTGCGGCGGCAGCGCGATTGCCGCGGTGGCTCCGGTACTTCGCGCCAAGCATCACGAGGTTTCGGTGGCGCTGGGCATCGTTTTTTTATTGAACGCAATGGCCCTGTTTATTTTTCCCCCGATTGGTCATGCGCTTTCGCTGAGCGAAAGCCAGTTCGGTCTGTGGAGCGCGCTGGCGATTCATGATACAAGCTCGGTCGTGGGGGCCGCTCTTCAGTACGGGCCGCATGCTCTTGAAGTGGGAACAACCGTAAAATTAGCCCGGGCCCTGTGGATCGTGCCGGTGACCTTTTTGGTGGGACTGGCGGTAGCTCGCCGTCCGGAGCACGTCAAAGGCGAATCAAAGCCGAAACGCCCTTGGTTTATCCTCGGCTTCCTGATGATGGCGGCGATTGTGACTTGGGTTCCTCAGGTACAGTTCGCGGGGCATTGGATTGAGGCGGCGGCGAAGCGCCTTTTGGTTCTGACGCTTTTCTTGATCGGCACGAATCTCACGCGCGAGACGCTGAGGTCCGTTGGTTTCAAGCCTTTTGTCCAGGGGGTCGCGCTTTGGCTTTTTATGGGGGTCGGAACGCTTTTTGCGATCGTCGAAGGCTGGATCGGCTAGCCTGAACGGCAAGGAAGAAGAGCATGCGCACGAGCGGTCCCGCGGCATGCTCCCTTTAAAAACGGTTATTTTCCGGCGCTCTTGTCCGCATGGAACTGCTTCATCGCGGCCTTGCAGGAGTCGCTGATTTTGAAGTTCGGATTCGCCTTTTTATAAGCAAAAATACATTTCAGAAGGCCGTGACCGAAGGTCTCCGTGCCGCAGCTGGCGGTCTGTCCGTCGGCTGCGCAAGCGCTGTTAATGGCTTGAGCATCCGCCTTGATCGTCGCGTCGGGCTGGCCTGCGTAGGCCGATACCGCCGATAATGCCAATACTAAAGTGAGCAGTGATTTGGTAAGCGTTCTCATGTAATGGGTCCTTTCGTGATTTGTAAAGGATAGCGCCCTTCCGCGAAATCGGAAAACGGATATTTCATGGGTCATTCAATGCGGCAGCTTATTTTTTTGATAATGATCATTGTTCGGCCGGTCCATGCGGAGGAGTTCGCGATCTCGCTTCCGGTCGCTGAGAGAACGGCGCTCAAGGCTTCCAACCTTCTCAAGTCATACGCTTCGAACGAGGAGGCGGCCCGGTTTCAGGCCGACGCCCAGTTTCAGGGGCTGCTGCCTCGGTTGAGTTTGAGCGGCGGCTACCAGTACTACGCGGAGATCCCCCAAATTTCGGTTTTCGGCGGCGCTCCGATCCCATTCGGCACCAATTCGACTTACTTTGTCGGCCCTCAGGTGAACTACACGTTGTGGGATGGTTCATCGACATTGAATTCCTATCGGGCGCTATCGCTACTTTCCCTTGCCCGCCAGGCGGATCGGGACAATGCCGCACTTCAAGTCTTGCTTTCGCTGCGCTCGGCATATGTGCAGGTGCAACTCGGGATTCAAGAGCTTCGGCTGATTTACGACTCCCTCGAGCTTGCTCGCGCGCAGAACCATGACGTCGCGGTTCGGTTTCGCGCGGGCGCGGCCGCGCGGCTTGATGTCGTGACCGCAGAACGCTCGGTGTTGAGTTACGAGATTCAATTCAAGCAGAAGCAAGCGGATCTTTCCGCCTATCTAAAGGATCTCCTGACGCTTCTCGGAGATCATGAGCCGAGAGAGCTCTCCCAGCCCGGCCCGCCGGGAATCCCCGGCGTAAGCCTTGTATTGAGGCTCGAGCCTCTGCGGCAACTCCTTTTGGAGATCGCGCAGGCGCTACCCTCGCCGCCGACCGACGCTCAGCCCCAGATCCGCAGCCAGGAGCTTCAATCCCGATCCTTCGATCTCAGCGCGGATAGCCAGTCATCGAAGAAACTTCCCGCGGTCCAAGTTTCGGCAGGGGTCAGCTTGAATCACCCTGATATTCCGGCTCCGCCGACTTATTGGCAGGAAACGGTCGGCGTGTCGGTGTCCATGCCGCTTTATCTCGGCGACCCCAGTCGCTATGTCGAAGCCCAGCAAAGAAGCCAGGCGGATGCGGCCCGGTATCGAGCCGGCCAACTTCGCGATGATATCCACCGGGATTTCCAAAAGGCGAGCGAGATGTTCGAAAGCCTGCGTGAGCAGCAAAAGCTCGCTTATCAGGACGTGATCCAGTCCCAGGAAGAAGCGAAGCTCTATTACACCTCGTATAAGGCGGGAAAAATCAATTTCATCGACGTTCAAAACGCGAATAACCAGGCTTTGCTGGCAAAGGTGAGCGCGGCGCGAATCGACGCGCAGATCCTCAATCAAAGCATCATCCTCAAGTCCCTTGCGGGAGAAGAGTTTCTTCATGACCGAAACTAAGAAAAAGCGCCCTAATCTATTCCTGGTTCTCGCCGCGGCGGCCATTCTTGTCGGCGTCGGGGTGGACCTGCTTTTTTTCCGGGAGAAATTCCGCTATGCCGGCACGCTCGAGGCGACGAAAATCGATCTCTCGGCGCAGGTCCCTTCGACCATCAGCGCTGTCGAGGTTCAGGAAGGCGATCATGTCCAAAGAGATCAAAAGTCGATCTTGCTTGATTGCGCCGACATACGGGTTGCCGATGAGCTTGCGACCGAAAACTACGATCGAAATCTTCGCCTCTATCGATCCGGGACCGCATCAAAGGAAGTTCTCGATCAGATGAAAAACCGCAAGGACGATGCCGATGTGAGGCTCGGCTGGTGCGAGATCAAATCTCCCGTCAACGGCACGGTTTTGAGTCGTTATCATGAGCCGGGTGAATGGGTGAATCCAGGGACTAAGATTCTGACGCTCGCGAATATTCGCGACATTTGGGCATATATTTACGTGCCGCAGCCGGAGGTCTCCCGCCTCAAGCCGGGCATGAAGATCAAGTCGTACCTTCCGGAGTTACATGACCGGGAGTTCGTCGGCACGATTCTCAAAATCAACGATGAGGCCGAGTTCACGCCGAAAAACGTGCAAACCCGCTCAGAGCGCGAGCGCCTCGTCTACGGGGTGAAGGTGAGCTTTTTGGGCGCGAACGACGAAGAAATCCTCAAGCCGGGAATGACGATCGAGGCCGATCTGTCCCCGCAGCTTTCGAAAGACTGATGAATACCCAGGGCGATACCGCGATTTCGATCCGTGTCGAAGGCGTAACCAAGCGCTTTGGCGAGACACGGGCGCTTTCCGGCGCGTCGCTTGAATTCACCGCTTCCACCATGCATGGCGTGATCGGTCCCGAGGGGGCCGGAAAAACCACGCTGATGCGGATTCTTCTCGGGCTTTTGAAACCGCAAGCGGGGACGGTCGTTTATCGCCTGGGCGGCGAGACCGTCGATTTCGAGGATGTTCGTCCCCAGATCGCCTACATGCCTCAACAGCAAAGTCTTTATGCCGATCTTTCGGTCAGCGAGCATCTCGATTTCTTTCGCGCTCTCTACGGGATTTCCACGGAAAGTTACCGAGAGAAGAGGGAGGAGCTGCTTCGGATCACTCGTTTGAGCGAGTTCACGGATCGGCCGGCCGGCAAGCTTTCGGGCGGAATGTACAAGAAGCTCGGATTGATGTGCGCGCTGCTGCGCTCGCCCCGCGCGATTCTTCTCGATGAGCCGACCAACGGGGTTGATCCCATCAGCCGACGCGAGTTTTGGGAGCTTCTTTATCGCTTGGCTGACCAAAAAATTCTCATCATCGTGACCACCGCGTATATGGACGAGGCGGAGCGCTGCGCTCAGGTCCACCTCATGGAGGATGGCAAGGTGGTCGCAGAGGGCGAGCCGCGAGCCCTACTCAAAGCGGAAGGCGTTCGAAGCTTCGATGAGCTTTTCCTGAATCGCGGAAAGGAGCAGGCTCCATGAACGACAACGCCGCCCTCGCCGTCGAGGTAAAAGGTCTGACCGTTCAGTTTGGCGATTTCAAGGCGGTCGACGATGTCACGTTTTCGGTGAGTGCGGGCGAGGTTTTCGGCTTCTTAGGGGCCAACGGCGCCGGAAAAACCACCACCATCCGCGTTCTCTGCGGTCTTCTCGAGCCGACCGCGGGCGAAGTGCGGGTCGCGGGAGTAGGTTTCGACCAGGGAGAGCATCTCATCAAATCCAAGGTCGGATATATGTCCCAGAGATTCACTCTCTACAACGATCTCACGGTCGAAGAGAATCTCGATTTCACCGCCAGCTTGAGGAAGATGGACCCGAAGCTTTACCATTCGCGCCGAAAAGAACTATTCGACCTGATTTCGTTTGATCGTCCCATTCAATCAAAAGTGTCGGATCTTCCGGGAGGCGTTAAGCAGCATGTGTCGCTGGCGTCTTCTCTCCTTCATGATCCCGATATTGTTTTTCTCGACGAGCCGACGGCCGGAGTGACCCCCGCCGCGCGCGCCCGTTTCTGGGCATTGATCCGGAAGATCGCCGACCAGGGCAAGACCGTCTTCGTGACCACCCATTACATGGATGAGGCTGAACAGTGCGGGCGAATCGCCCTGATGCGCACAGGAAAGCTGATCGCGCTCGACACTCCGGCGAATCTGAAGCGATCGACGTTTCCGATGCCGATGTTCGAGTTCGATCCAAAAGGCGAGATCAGGTTCGAGGAGCTGGCTGAGCTCAAAAAGGAGCCGGCCTTTATTTTTTTCGAGCCTTACGGTTTGCGTTTTCACGCATCGATCCGGGATCACGCGGAATGGGAGCGCGTGAAGGGCCGGTTCGAGGAATCTTTCAATATCCACCGGATCGATCCGACGCTCGAGGACGTATTTATTCAATCGATCGAGGGTCAATCCAAGTGAGAGCCGAATGAAAGGAGGATTTGTTTGGGAGCGTGCTGCGGCGATCGCGCGCAAAGAGGTTTTTCACATCATGCGCGATCCCTTTACGCTCGTTCTGGCGCTTATTTTTCCCGTTTTCATGGTTTTGGTGTACGGGGTGTCGATTGACTTCAATATGAAAAACATCGGGCTTGCCGTCAGCGACTCCGATCAAAGCCGGTCCTCGCGCGAGCTCTTGGACAGCTTCGGAAGCTCCCATTATTTCCTGCTTCATGGCTCAGGATCTCCCGCGGATACCGTGAGAGATGTGCAGGGGCAGCGTGCCAAGGCGGCGCTCATCATCCCGCCCCGGTTCGAAAGGGATTTGTTCGCCGGTCGATCGGCACAGGTGCAGATCCTGGTCGACGGAGCCGACAATTCCACCGTCTCGTCCGTGGGCTCTTACGTGGGCACGATCCAGAATCTCGCCAATAAGCGCATCGCGGATTTCGATCCGCCGGCTCCGTATGAGCTTCGAAGCCGCTTTCTTTTCAATCCGGAGCTGAACAGCAGTTGGTTTGTCATTCCGGGGCTGGTGGTCGTCGTCATGGCTATTTTGCTGATCACGCTCACCGCCTTGACCGTCGCGCGCGAGTGGGAAAACGGTTCCATGGAGCTCCTGCTTTCGACCCCGGTGCAGCCGCTCGAGATCATCGTTGGAAAACTCGCTCCATACGCCGTCTTGGGGCTTTTCGCGGTCGCGATGATTTATTTGCTCGCGCGGATCGTCTTCGGGGTCCCGTTCGTGGGAAATCTCGCGGTTTTCGGAGTGGGAAGCTGCATTTTCGTCGTCGCGTATCTTGCTCAGGGACTTTTGATCTCCGTCATCGCGCGCAATCAGCAGGTCGCCATGCAGATGGCTATGATATCGGGCTTATTGCCGTCTAATTTGCTGTCGGGTTTCATTTTTCCGATCGCGAGCATGCCGGTTTTTTTTCGTTATTTTACTATGATTCTTCCGGCCCGCTGGTTCATGCAGATCAGCCGCGATACCTTTCTCAAGGGCTCGACGCTGCCGCAGCTTTTTGTTTCATTCGCCGCGTTGACTGCACTCAGTTTCGGGATGATCCGGCTCGCCAGCCGTAAATTCAAACGGGACCTAGAGCCATGATCCTGAACCAGACTTTGCGGGGATTCATCAAAAAGGAGCTCATACAGACCTTGCGCGATCCGCGGATGCGCATCCTTCTTTTCCTCACTCCGATCATCCAGATGACGCTCTTCGGAGTCGCGCTTTCCAATGAAGTGAAAAACATCCGTCTCGCGGCGCTATTCGACTCGAAGGACTACGTGCTTCGCGATATTTACGAGCGGAGCATCAACGGCAAGTGGTTCGTGCCGGCCAGGAGCGGCGAAACCGACCCCTTCAAGATGATTCAGGCAGGCGACGCCGACGCGGTGCTTGTTCCTCCTCCTGGGGGATTCACGCGGGGGTTGGGCCGAAGCGACGCCCCGCTTCAGCTGTTGATCGATTCGACCAATGTCACCCAGGCTCAGGCGGTTGAAAACTATCTCATGGCCATCGTTCGGCAGACGGTCATGGATGATCTCCATCTGCAAGCGCCCGCCCCGCCCATTCAGTTCGACTTGCGCGTGCTTTACAATCCTTCGCTCGATACCTCGATTTTCATGGTTCCTGGCGTGATGTGCATGCTCATGGTGATGACGACGATGATGCTTTGCATGACCGCGATCACGCGCGAGAAGGAGATGGGAACTTTCGAGATGCTGATTTCGGCGCCTGTTACGCCGGCCGAGGTGATTTATGGAAAGACGATTCCCTACGTGATCCTGGGGATGTGCAATCTGCCCCTGACCTTGGCGGTCGCGGTTTTCGTTTTCGGCGTGCCCATGCGGGGGTCGTTTCTGTTGCTGACGGTATCGGCTTTCTTCTTTGTTTGCACCTGCGTCGCGATAGGGACCCTGATCTCGACGATCTGTCGCAACCAGCAGCAGGCCAACCTCGCGAGCTTTTTGTTCATGTTTCCCGCGATCATGTTTTCAGGCCTTTTGTTCCCGATCGAAAACATGCCTCAGTCGGTTAAATTCATTGCCTATATCGATCCGCTTTTTCACTATCTGGCGCTTTTGAGAAACATCATGCTGAAAGGAGGGGATCTGCAGTTTGTGGTGACGCACGTCTCTTTCCTGGCGATCACCGCTTTGGTCGCTACGATTTTCAGCTTCCGGCGGTTCCACACGACGCTTCAGTAAAAGCGCTGGCATAGATGCTGAATATGTCCGGCGGCGCATAGCGCTTAAGCGTCGGGGAATTCACGTCAATGCAGGGGATTTTGAAGCTCGCCTACAAGTTGCTGGTCAACGACCGTGCGAAATTCATCGCATTGTTGATCGGGATCACCTTCGCGGTCTTTCTGATGATCCAGATGACCTCGCTTTTCGCGGGCGTGCTCGATAAGTCATCTTCCACCGTGACGAATGTCGGCGCCAAGGTTTGGGTCATGGATCCGGCCGTGACCACGGTTGCCAACAGTATTGGCATGCCCGATTACGTCTTAGACGCGGTTCGGAGCATGAACGGCGTCAAATACGCCGTCCCCCTCTATTATGGGGCGGCGTTGGTAAAGCTGAGGGACGGCACCTTTCAACCGGTCACCGTGATCGGACTGGACGATACGAGCCTCTATGGAAGGCCTCAGCTTCTGGAAGGCAAAATCGACGATATTTTCGCGGAAAACGGCTTCATTGTCGTCAAGGACGTGGAATTTCCGAAAATGGAAAATCCAAAAATGGGCACGGAGTTCGAGCTGAACGACCACAAGGGAGTGATCGTGGGAATCGCCCAGGTCGCCAGCAGCGGGCTCTTCGGCATCCCGACGCTCTACACGACTTACAATCGGGCGATTCAGTACGTCCCTTCGCCTCGGTTCACTATTTCCTATGTGCTCGTGGAACCGAAGAGCGCGGCCGATATTCCTGAAATTCAGCGGCAAGTAAAGGCTTTAGGTTACGTCGCGCTCACGAAAGACCAGTTTATCGACCACATTTCGACTTTTTACAAATATCAGACCGGGCTTGGGACGAACATGCTCCTCATGACGGTTATCAGCTTCATCGTGGGGCTCTCGATTTCAGGCCAGACTTTTTACACGTTCATCTTGGAGAATCTCGAGAAATTCGGCGCCCTCAAGGCGATCGGCGCCAAAGGATCCGAGCTGGTTTACATGATCCTGTTCCAGGCGAGTTTTACGGCGCTGACGGGCTATGGGTTGGGCGTCGGGCTCTGTGTCGGAATGATCACCGCGGCCAAGACGGCGGTTCCGGACTATTCGTCCAAGGTGACCTATTTCAATCTCTTGATGGCCTTTGTCATGGTCGTGATCATTGCCGGTATCTCCAGTTATGTCGGGGTCAGAAAGGTTCTCAAGATCGAGCCTTTTGATATCTTCCGCGGGTGACGGAAAATGGCGACTGTCGCGATCCATGCCGACAAGCTGGATAAATGGTTTGGCGAGGGCGAGGCAAGGACTCAGGCCGTCAAGAGCGCCAGTTTCGACGCTAATTTCGGCGAGCTGGTTTACATCGTAGGGCCGAGCGGGAGCGGAAAGACGACGTTTCTCAGTATGATTTCCGGAATTCTCAAGCCGAATAACGGAACTGTCGAAGTCGACGGAATCGACATCTGGAAGCTCGGGAAAGACGCGATCGCCGATTTCAGGCTGAACAAGATCGGCTTCGTTTTTCAGGATTATCATCTTTTTCCACGGCTGACGACGGTCGAGAACGTCGCCATCCCTCTTTTTTTGAAGAAACGTGACTGGAACCATTCGTTGGACGAGGCGCTCAAGTACCTCGATATCGTGGGACTCAAAAACCGCGCCGGGCTTCAGCCGGTGAAGCTCAGCGGCGGTGAGCAGCAGCGGGTCGCGATCGCGCGGGCCATTGTCGGCGGTCCGGAGATTCTTATTTTTGACGAACCCACGGCTTCGTTGGATGGAGAGACGGGAAGACAGATTTTGAAATTCATCAAGACGAACATCCTCAACGACCATCGGTGCATCGTCGTCGTGACGCACGATTCCCGTATTTTCGAGTTTGCCGACCGGATCCTGAAAATGGAAGACGGTCGGATGGTGGGAACGCTCGAGGTGGGCGATCATGTCGAATGAATCGGGAAAAATAGCCCTCATCCATAAGCCTCTCTTCGTATTGGCGGGTATTGGAGTAATTGCCGGCATTGCCGCGGCCTATTATTATAGTTTGGAAAAGCCCGCGGAGCCGCCGGTCTTCAATCCCGCGCCCAACCCCTATGCTCGCGGAATTTACGCGAACGGCATCGTCGAAAGTTTCCAAACCAACGGTGAAAATATCAATATCTATCCGGAAGTGGGGGGGACGGTCACGAAGATCCTCGTTGCCGAGGGGCAGCCCGTTCGCGCGGGCTCGCCTCTTCTGCAGCTGGATGATTCCGTGCAACGGGCAACCGCCGAGCAGTTGAAATCCCAGGCGGATGCGGCGCTGGCCGTACTGGAAGAACTCAAGGCGGAGCCCAGGAAGGAGACGCTCGAAGTTTCCATCGCGCAGGTCGACGCCGCCCGGGCGAGCTTGCGAAATGTCCACGATCAATTGAGAAAAGTGAAGGATTCCTATCGCATTGACCCCAAGTCAGTCAGCAAGAACGATCTGGATAACGCGATCAACGCGCGGAAAGTCGCCCAGAGAAATCTGGAAGTGGCCGAGCGGCAATACGAGCTGACTAAAGCAGGCGCTTGGATTTACGATATCCGCAATCAGGAAAGGCAGTACAACGCGCTTACGAAGCAATACGAATCGGCAAGCGCCTTGCTCGCCAAATACGTGCTTAAAGCGCCCAGCGACGGCGTGATCCTTTCGATCAAAACCGCGGTCGGAAGCTATGTATCTTCGCAAGGAGTTTATGGAACCTATACCGAAGGATTCAATCCCATTATCGTAATGGGCGGCTCGGCTGAATACCTTCAAGTGAGAACTTACGTCGATGAAATTTTGGTGCACCGGCTGCCAGACCCTACCCAAATGAACGGGCAAATGTTCATTCGGGGCACCGATATCAAGGTTCCTCTCGAGTACGTTCGGGTGCAGCCTTACGTATCGCCCAAGATCGAGCTTTCGGATCAACGCCAAGAAAGAGTGGATGTCCGGGTCCTGCCGCTCATTTTCAAGTTCGCGAAGCCCAAGGACGTGAACATCTATCCTGGCCAGCTCGTGGATGTGTATCTTGGTGAAAAGCAGCTTGCGCAACTCCCCGGCCAAGCCCCTGGCGAGGCTCATGGGGGCCGCGTGAAGAAATGAAAAATATTCGGATTCTCGCTCTTTTTTTCATTTATTGCGGTGCCGTCCTTCAGGGCTGCACGGTGGGGCCAGACTTTGTCAGGCCGGAACCGCCCAAGGAAACGCAGTACACCCATGGTGACGAGCCCTCGAAGACCCAAAGCGGCGCGGGCACCGTTCAAAGTTTCGAGGTGGGCGCGAAAGTTCCCGAGAATTGGTGGAGGCTTTTTCATCCCTCCAAACTCGATCCGGTCGTCGCGAGCGTATTGAAAAGGAATTCCGCCTTGCAAGCCGCGCTTGCGAGTCTGCGCCAAAGCCAGCAGAGCGTCTTCGCCGGAGAAGGCGTGTTTTATCCCCAGGTGAATGCGGCCTTCGGCGCAAGCAGAGAAAGGTCGAACCCGATCTCGGTCGGCGTCAACGTGCCGCCCAGCATTTTCAATCTTCTCACCCTTTCCGGATCCGTCAGTTACGCGCTCGATCTTTTCGGCGGCAACCGCCGTGCCGTGGAAGGATTGCAGGCGCAAGCGGATTATCAACGCTACACCGTGCTCGCGACCTATCTGACGCTGACGGGAAACGCCATGAACGCCGTGATCGCGCGAGCGGCATATCAAGCGGAGATCGAAGCGACCCAGGAGGTGGTGCGAGCCGAAAAGGAACAGGTAGCACTCACGCAAGCGAACGTGAGCGGAGGAACCGCCGCTGAGTCGGTTTTGCTCAGTCTGAAGAGCCAACTTGCCGCGACTGAGGCCACGCTCCCGCCTCTTGCTTTGAAGTTCAATCAGACCGAGCATCTGCTTGCCGTTTTATCGGGTGAAACGCCCGTGCAATGGACATCGCCTCAAATAGCGTTCTCCGATATCAAGCTTCCGGAAAGCCTTCCCAAAACGCTTCCATCCGAGCTGGTCCGACAACGCCCCGATATTCTCCAAAGTGAAGCGCAGCTGCATGCGGCGTGCGCCCAAGTGGGCGTGGCGACGGCCGCGCTTTTCCCGAGCTTCACGCTGGGAGCGAATGCCGGAATCGCGAATACCTCCGCCGGTAGCCTGTTCAGTACCGGCAGCAGTTTTTGGAGTTTCGGCGCGGATATCACGGCGCCATTGTTTCGCGGCGGGACATTGAGCGCGCAGAAGCAGGCCGCGGTCGAGGGGTTTCAGGCCGCGCTGGCCAATTACCGTCAGACGGTTCTTGCCGGATTTCAGCAGGTAGCCGATGCGCTTCGCGCGCTCGAGCACGATGCCGAGCTCGTCCGGGCGCAGTCGGATGTGCTTGAGTCGGCCGAGGAGGCGCTTGCGCTCGTTCAAGCGAATTATAAGGCGGGTACCGCCGGGTATCTGCAGCTTCTCACGGCGGATACCCAATACTTCCAGGCGAAAATCGGCTTTCTTCAAGGATCGGCGCAGAGACTTCAGGACACGGTCGCGCTCTTTATCGCGTTGGGCGGTGGTTGGTGGAATCTGCCGAGCGGCGATATCCAGCAGGTCGGCAAACAGGCGCCTTGAGGTGGCATGTGAACTGCAATTTCCATTAAATAAAATAGGGAGATTATATGCCGGTTCAGATTACGAATACGACGCAATCGCTGTGGGCGGGGCTCACCTCCAGCTTTACGAGTTTTATGAATTTCATGCCCGCGCTTTTGGGCGGGATCGTGGTTTTGGTCGTCGGGTGGCTGATTGCCAAGTTCGTCGCGCGACTGGTCAGAAATGTTCTGGTCGCGACTAAGTTTGAACATGCCGTGGCAAAGTCACAGGTCGCCGACTATCTGCCGCAAACGAGGACCGGAGTTAAAGCAAGTTTATCCGGCATCATCGCGACGATGGCCAAGTGGTTCGTGTTCTTGATCTTCATCCAAGCCGCTGCGAATATCCTTCAAATGGCCCAGGTTACGGCGATTATTAACAGCATCGTCCTGTTCATTCCGAATCTCGTCGTGGCGTTGGCCATTCTCGTCATCGGCGCAATGGCCGCGCGCTTTGTCGGAGATCTCGTCGAATCATCGACTTTAAAAATGGGGGTCGCGAGACCCAAGGCATTTTCCCTGATCTCGCGCTACGCGATCGTGGGCTTCGCGGTCATCGCGGCCGTCAATCAGCTCGGAATCGCGACGAATCTCATCAATATTCTCTTCACCGGCTTGGTGGCCTCACTTGCGTTGGCCTCTGGACTCGCCTTTGGGCTGGGCGGCCAGGGCGTTGCTTCGGAAATCACCCGTTCTTGGTATGAGCAGGGGAAAGCTGTCGGCCCGCAATTGAGATCAGTCGAGGGCGGCGAGAAAAAGCAAAAGGCCTGAAATCCTCACCTTGGCACTTGAGATGACGCACCGTTTCGATGCACCCGGCCTTGTAAGGCGACGCGAGTCAGAATAGTTACTGAGATAATGCAAAAAATCGAATCGTCGCTTTCGGGTGATCACGATGATCGCGTCAGGTTACGTCGCGCTCATCAAGTAAGACTGTGTATTTTGTCTCTTGCAATAGGAGCTATCTCGTACCCCATTGCCGTTTTTCTGCTATCCAGCATCGGCTTCTTTACTCAGCTCTTTTATTTCCAGCGCTTTTCATTGGAGCCCGTTCAACCGGACCCTCACCATTTGGGAATCTTTTCGATCCTCGTTCCGATGCTGGGAGGATTAATCGTGGGCTTCATGGCTAAATACGGTTCGGCCGGAATTCGGGGTCATGGAATCCCCGAAGCCATGGAGAAAATTTTGCTAAACGAAAGCAGGATTCCCATGCGGCTGATTTTTCTTAAGCCGATTTCGTCGGCGATCGCCATCGGATCGGGAGGGCCGTTCGGCGCCGAGGGTCCGATCATCGCGACGGGAGGGGCGCTGGGCTCGAGCTTGGGCCAGATTTTCCCTTTTTCAGAATTTGAGAGAAAAATTCTTCTGGCCTGCGGAGCCGCGGGCGGCATGACGGCGATCTTCGGCACGCCATTGGCCGCGGTGCTGTTGGCGATCGAGCTCCTTCTTTTTGAGTTTCGCGCCCAATCCTTCATTCCGGTCGCGTTGAGCGCGGTCGTGGCCGCGGTCATACGATCGACTCTATGGACGAAGGCTCCCTTTTTCGATCTCTCGGCCTTTACAGTGGTCACGCCGAGCCAGCTTCCCGTCTATCTTGCCTCCGGTGCCATCTTCGGTCTGCTGTCCGTATTCATCACCAAGAGCGTCTATTTTATCGAAGACTTGTTCGAACGCTTGCCGGTCCACTGGATGTGGTGGCCGGTTTTGGGAGGAATGGGGGTGGGCATCATCGGTTTGATCGAACCGCGCAGCTTGGGCGTCGGCTATTCGAATATCGCCGATGGCCTGAACGCAAATCTCACCGTGGCGGCTGCGTTGCTGTTGTGCCTTTGGAAATTCTGTTCCTGGTCCGTCGCGCTATCCAGTGGCACCTCGGGCGGAACTCTGGCTCCGCTTCTCACGATTGGGAGCTTAGTCGGCTTTGCGTTCGGGGCCGTGCTTAAAGCCGCGTTTCCCGCGCTCTCCATCGATGTACACGTCATGGCTTTGATCGGGATGGCCGCGGTGTTCGCCGGGTGCTCGCGAGCGTTGTTCGCATCGATCGTGTTTGCTTTGGAAACCACTCAGCAGCCGCTTGGCATTATCCCGCTCCTGGGAGCCTGCTCGCTAAGCTATTTCGTTTCTCACTGGCTTATGGAAACTTCGATCATGACGGAGAAGATCGTCCGGCGCGGAGTCCGTGTTCCAACCGACTATTTTCCACTCAAGAGCGGGGCAGCCATGTGCACCATGCGTGAATAAAGAGACATTGGTAAAATAAGATCGGGTGTTTAAAGCCAGCCGTCGTGAGGATCGATTCGACCTCTTTCGGGGCCGACACCACGACATCTTTTCCCCAGCCCATTTCTGAGGCTTTTACTGATCCTGCGGCCAGACGGTGGCTTAGTAGCCAAACGTCAACAAGTCTCTCAAACTCTGGTGAGCTCAGAGAAGTCGCTAGATCTGCATTGATCAAGCAGGCTCCTGGTCGAAGCCTTTTTGCGATGTGATGAAAAAAGTCGACTCGTTGATCTCGATCGGTCAAAAATTGGGAGACAAGGATGGAAGTCGCCGCATCGAACGTTTCGGTGCACGGAAGAGAATCCAAATACCCCTCATGAAACTGGATTCGTGACGAAACTCCGGCCTTGCCAGCCTTCTTGCGACAGACGTTGAGCATTGCCGCTGACGGCTCGACCGCAGTGAATCGCCAATTAGGAAAAGCGAGAGCAAGATCAATCAATTCCGCCCCGGTTCCGGCGCCGACACAGAGGATTCTGGAGTTCTGCCGGAGCCCTGCCAACGCCATGCGTATCAGGAAATTGAGCGCATCGCGGACGGGTTTCATCAGCACGGCGCGGTCGTCATAAACGGCGGCTTGAGCCTCTCCAAAATAATGGGATACGAGTGAATCGTTCATAAGCCGTTCTCCTTCCATCTACGCTCGGTTCGCGGGAGAACGGAGTTCGCGGCCTTCAGCTCTGGCGTGAAACTTGGCATAAAGTTCGGAGACTTTTATTTTCTCGAAACGCTTAATGATGGCTTCTTCCGCTTCCCGGAATGTTTGATTCAGGATGTGGCCCACCGTCTGCTCAACTAAACAGTCAGGATTCTCGATATATCGGTGTTGTTGGATCAAAACCGGCTCATCGAGCGCACGGTAAATATCCAGGAGAGAGATCTCCTTGAGATTTCGGGCAATGGTCCATCCACCACCATGGCCTTTGACTGAACGGACAATGCCCGAGTCTCTGAGACCCGCCATCGTACGACGGATCACGACGGGATTCACATCCATGTTTTCGCCTATAATTTCAGACGTGATGGGTGATCGATGCTCAGCCATATGAAGCAGTATATGGAGCGAGGCTGATAAACGAGAATCGCGTCTCATGTAACAAATACTATTACGATATTATAGCCGACGTCAAGGAGATGAAGTCGCGTAACGGCTCCGTTGGATGAACGAGTTCGATTTGTTTCGTTCTCCTGTCTTGCAAAGGTATGATTTTTCGCGAGTTTTAAAGGGGCGGAGAGAAAGAGATTCGGCCTTCGCCTTCTCGCTCGTGCTCGAAGGCTTGGCATGGACAATTTGTTAAGTCAGCCATCCTGGCTGACTTGCCTCATCGAGTCATCCCTTAAGTCGGACCCGACGAGGCCACAAATTCTCGTTCGAATCTCTTTCTCTTCGCGCGCGCGCAAAGATGTCGGCTTCGAGATTGGTTTTTGAATTGTTTCAGATTTTTGCTCTTTAGAATGGCGGAGAGAAAGAGATTCGAACTCTTGAGTGGGTTTTATCCCACTGCTCCCTTAGCAAGGGAGTGCCTTCGACCACTCGGCCATCTCTCCGCGCCTGAGACACTATTGGTCAGATCAGACCTTAGCAAACGGGTTTGGCTAGAGCAACGTGTGAGAAGTGTTTGTAGTGCTTAATTTTAATGCAATGCGCAATAAATTTTGTTATGCAGGGCCGGCACCTAATGGTTTTTGCATCGAGTGTGATTTCCCCATATAAGCTGGATGCGTTAGTATGAATAGAATAAACAGAGCCTGTCTCGGATCAAAATATGAAGAGGTTGGAAAATTTAGCCAATCATTTCGAATGATTATATTAGTTTTGGTGCTCTTGATCGGATCACTGATATCGGATTTTGCTTGGGGAGTGCCTAGCGCATTGATTTTGGGTGACTTCCTTATCTTAGCGGCGTGTTTAACCGCAGCTTTGGCCCAGCGGCATTGGTACTTTTGGAGCGTCTCTTACGGGTTGGTTTGGGTCGCGACGCTCCTTTCGCTCGGCTCTTCGGGCGGGGTGAATAGCCCGTTCTTCGGTCCCGAACTGATCCTTCTCATGCTGTCCGGTGCTTGCACGCTCTCCCGTGTGTCTTCGGTTTATATTTTCGGCTTCACGGCATTGAACGGCCTCGGCTGGCTCGCGCTCTCGGCGATCGGGGGCTCGCATTTGCACGCGCTTCCGCCTTCTTTCGTTGTGAAACAAAACTGCATTCTCACGCTGGGCGTGACCGTCTGTCTTACGGACTTTCTGGGAATTTGGCGAAAGCAAAAATCGTTTTATGAAGAACAGGCCAAGCGCTATCTCGAAACCGAATCGCGGTTGATCCATGCCGACAAAATGGCCGAGATTGGTAAATTGGTCGCGACAACCGCTCACGAGCTTGCCCAGCCGGCGCAGGTCATCAGCATGTCCGCCGCGTTGCTGCAGGGATATATCAATCGAGGCCAGACGGCGGAGGTGAACCTGCGGGCATTGTCGGAGCGCTTGATTCTCGCTTCGGATCGCCTTTCCCGCTTGTTGAGGTATTTCAGGAATTTCTCCCGGAAGGAATCCTGCGTCGTTAAAACGAAGACGGATTTGCGCGATCCTCTTTATGCCGTGAGCAATTTGCTGGAACACGACCTGCGGGGAAGAAGAGTGCATTTCCGCATGGCGATGTCCCCCGAGCCGTTATGGGTCACGGGCGATGAGCACCGGCTGCAGCAGGTTTTCCTTAATTTGATCAATAACGCCCGCGATGCCGCGCTCACCGCGGAAAGGCCGCTGATTTCCGTGCGGTGCGAATTGCTGAGCGGGTGGGTGCGAGTCCAGATCTGCAATAATGGTCGCGGCATCCCGCTCGATGTGCAGCAAAGGCTCTTCGAGCCTTATTTCACCACCAAGCCTAGTGGCGAGGGAACCGGTCTCGGCCTCTCCATTTGCGAGCAGCTCATCGGGGAGCATAACGGGCGCATTATGTTTTCGTCGTCACCCGATGAGACTTTGTTCGTTGTCGATATCCCCCGCGAGCAGGGGCTCGCAGCGGAGATGCCGGGGCTTAGGTCGAGCGTGACCGCGGCTTCGGAGATCGTTCCGCGGCCATTAGTTTCTTGAATGATCGGGTTTTCAGCATTTCCGGCGTAAGTCCCGCGCTCGCGAGATCGTTCGAGTCGAAAGCGCCGGACGAAAAACCGCGCACGAAAAATCCGAGCAAACCTTGAGCGCTGGCTTCGTCATCGAAATGCGCTCCGACGAGCGAGGCTCGAGCCGCGGTGTCCAGAAAGTTTTTCATCCGCTTGGCGGAGCCTTCGAGATTTTCCGAGAAAAAAGAGAAAATGGCCGCATAACGAACCGGAACCTGCGCGGGATGCAGATCCCATCCTTGATAGAATCCATGGGCCAGCGAATGCCGGATATGCCGATAGCTGAGGCGCCAGGCGTTGAGGATCCGAGCCCGGTCCGTTCCGGATGGAATGACGTGGGTCGCTCCGTCCGACAGCTGGACATCGGTTCCCGAAAACGCCGTTTGCATGATCATGCGCGCATGATCGCAGGCGGGGTGGGTGAGCTCCTGGTTGGAAGACGCGACGTCGCAGTTCGAAAGATAGTCGTAGATGCCGAAGTGCGCGCCGCGCAGCCGGCCCTTCGCGACGCCGCGCAACCGCGGCAGCTCGCAAATCCCTTCCTGGTTCATCAAGAGCTCGGGAAGCTCGACCAAGACCTCGAAACGAAGCGAGTCGGCCTTGATTTTGAGTTTTTTCTCAAGCTGCGTGAGCGCTTTGGCGAAGATCCGGCCCTGCTCGGCGCTGGCCACTTTGGGCAAGGTCACGACGAAATTTTCCGGAATCCTCCGGCCCTGCGCGGCGACGAACGAGGATAGAAAAATATCGAGCGTGCGCAAGGCTCTTTCGGCGGTTGCGTCGGACAGGGATTTGACGCGGATTCCGAAGAACGGCGGCATCAGATTCTGCTTGATCGCCTGGGTAAGTTCCTGCGCGGCGCGCTTGGCCTCGAGATCTTCCTCTTTGTCCGGGCGCTGGCCGTAGCCGTCTTCGAAGTCAATGCGAAGGTCTTCGATCGCCTGGCGCTCGAGCTTGTCTAAAACTCGCTCGTGCACGCGGTGGGCGCGAGCGAGCCCGAGAATTCGGTCGAACTCCTCGGGAGTCGGGGCATTTTCGAGCAGCGATTTTTTTGCCAGCTCGGCGAGTTTTCCGGGCGTTCGCGCGGTGAAAAGATGGGCGCCTCCGTAAAGCACGTGTACGGGCTGCTGCGAAAGGGAGGGGAGCGCTCGGTTGCGGCGATTGGCGCGTTTCAGCTCGGCGATCAGGGATTTCATGAGGCGCGTACGTCGATCATTTGGAATTTTTCGACATCGACCAGGCCTTTGTCCGTGAGCTTGAGCGACGGGATCACGGGCAGGCTCAAGAATGCGAGCTGCAAAAACGGTTCGGGCAGTTCGCAGCCGGTGGCGCGGCTGGCTTCATGCATTTTCTTCAGTTCCCTGGTGAGCTCTTCGGCCGGGCGTTCCGACATGAGCCCGCCGAAAGGCAGCGGCAGCAGCGCTTGAACCGCGCCTTGGCGCGCGACGCAGAAACCCCCGCCGCTCTCGATAAGCGCGGCGAGCGCGATTTTCATATCCGCTTCGTTCTTGCCGGCGACGATCAGGTTATGGCTGTCGTGGCCCACGCTCGAGGCGATCGCGCCGTCGAAGTGGGCGCCAAAGCCGGTGACGTAGCCGTTCGCGGGCTTTGATCCGTGTCCATAGCGCTCCATCACGCTGAGGCGCGCGACGCCTTTCGCGTCGTGGTTCATCACGTGGCGGTCGGTCAGAATGCGGCCTGCGCGCACGCCGATGACGTGTACGCGCCCGCTGGGGCCGGTCAGATCGGAGGCTTCCGGCGCTTTCGCCCTGATGGTATTTCTGATTTGCGCGGCCGAGATTTTTGCCGCGGGCAATTCGCCCACGGGCACGCCTCGGCGCAGGACGTTTTGAATGGCGCAGCTTTTTTCATCGCCCAATAAAATCAAATCGGCTTCATAACCGGGCGCGATCGCGCCCTTTCGTTTCAATCCGTAATGGCGCGCGACGCTCCAAGAGGCGCTACGATAGGCGATCTCGGGGGCGACGCCCAATCGGATCGCTTCGCGAACCAGGTAATCGATATGGCCCTGAGAGGCGATATCGAGCGGGTTGCGGTCATCCGTGCAGAAGCCGATGCTGGTTGACGTGGCCATCGTGAGAAGCGGCACGAGCGCGTGCAGATCCTTGGCGACGCTGCCTTCGCGGATCCAGACGGCGATTCCTTTGGTGAGCTTTTCCGCGGCTTCTTCGAACTCTGAAGATTCGTGGCAGCTTGTAATCCCCGCGGCGGCGTAGGCTGAGAGCGCTTGTCCGCGCACGAGAGGGCAGTGGCCGTCGATGGGTTTGCCCAGCTCGGCGAAGCCTTCGATTTTGGCGAGAATCTGGGGGTCTGCGTTCAAGACACCCGGCACGTTCATCATTTCGGCGAGACCTAAGGCGTTGGCGTGCGCGGCCAGCGGGAGCAATTGCTCGGCTTCGATCGTTCCGCCTCCGTTGGTTTCGAAATGAGTGGCGGGCACGCAAGAGCTGAGCATCACGCGAAGATCGAGCGAAAGCTCTTCCGAGGCTTGCAGAAAGTAGCGAAGCCCGTCCACGCCCAGGACGTTGGCAAGCTCATGGGGATCGCAGACGGCGGTGGTCGTGCCTTTCGGCAGAACGGCGGCTTCGAAATGATCCGGAGTGAGAAGCGAGCTTTCGATGTGAACATGAGCATCGATGAATCCGGGTACGACGGCCGCTCCTTTCGCGTCGATTTCGCGATGGGCCTTCAGCCCGGGCTCAAGGCCCACGATCATGCCATCGGAAATGGCCAGGTTTCCACGGCGCCATGCGCAACTGAAAACGTCTAGGTAACGCACGTTCCGGATGACGAGATCGCAGGCGCGGCGCCCCATGGCCGCATCGATTTGGTTTTTTAATTGGATTTTAAGCGAGCGCACTTTGCGATAGTGTTTCAATATGTGGCTGAACTCAAGGCGATTCCAATGGCTCGCGATACCGAATATCGCGATTATTTTTGTCACCCTGCAAGCGCTCGGTTTCCTGATGGTCATGGCCAACCCGGCCTGGCAGTTCCAGCTCGCTTTGGTGCCGGAAGCCGTTCGGGCGGGTGAGTACTGGCGGTTGATCACCTTTTTGTCCCTGCCCCTCGCGTTGAGTCCGATCTTCATGATTTTCGCGCTCTGGTTTCTTTATTTCACGCTCAACATGATCGAGGGCGTTTGGGGCGATTTCAAGACGACGCTCTACACCTTGGTTTCGATCCTGGTCACGATCGCGTATTCGTTCGCGATGGACTACCCGGTTTTCGACGTCCATCACTTCGAGTCCTCGCTGTTTTTCGCGGCGGCCGCTTTGTTTCCGGAGACCGAAATCGCCTTGTTCGGGATCATTCCCGTCAAAATGAAGTGGCTCGCGGGTTTGACGGGCGTTTTCGTGCTCGTCGAGTTCGTGCGGGGGAGCTGGGCGGATCGTTTCTTCCTGCTCGCGATTTATTCGAATTTTCTGCTATTTTTCGGTCCCGCTGTGCTGAACAGGATCAAAAACTGGGATCGCCGGCGCCGTTACCTGCGCAAACTACGCGATTAGGCTCTAACACGTAAAGCTAGCACAATCCTGACACTGCCTTGACACGGTGTCCGTTAGAACCCTGTATTCTTCAATTATGTTTTTGGCCGATCTGCACATGCACTCGACCTTCAGTGACGGAAAGCTCAGCATTCCGGAACTCGTCGATCTGTATGGCCAACGCGGTTTCGGCGCGATCGCGATCACCGATCATCTCTGCGAAGACCAAACTTTTCTCGGCAAGGCCGCCGGCTATCTCAAGCAAACGCTGACCCGCGCGACTTGGCCGCTTTATATCGAAATTCTACGCTCGGAAGCCGAGCGCGCTTGGCATCAATACCGGATGGTCGTCATTCCGGGGTTTGAGCTGACCAAAAACTCGGTTTCCAATCATCGATCGGCCCATATTTTGGCGATCGGTGCGACCGAGTTCATGCCGGCGAACGATGATGTCCTGATGCTGGCACGTCAGGTTCGGGCCCAGGGGGCGCTGGCGATCGCGGCGCATCCGGTTTCGACCCGCAAGGTTGAAAAACAGACTTTTCATCTTTGGGATCGCCGTGAAGAGCTTCGCGCCGAGTTCGACGCGTGGGAAGTCGCGAGCGGTCCCTATATTTTCGATGAAGTGCGGGAGTCGAAGCTTCCGGTCGTCGCTTCAAGCGATTTGCACGCGCCGATACAGATGACCTCCTGGAAAACGGTGTTTGAATGCGAGCGGAGCCAGGGCGCGATCATGGACGCGATTCGCAAGCAACGTCTCAGCTATACATTTTACCGGGATCCGGCCGGAGATCGTGAGGTTGTGAAAAATGACGATGTCACTCATGCTGCTTTTCCCTTGGGCTCTCGCTATCGGGCTGACCATTTGGGGAACGTGGCTGGCGCTTAGGCACGTTGCCCAGACGCCGCCGCATCTCGATCGACCGTTCAACCTTTTTCCGGTCACCGTTCTTAAGCCGCTCAAGGGCGCCGAAAGCGGGATCTTTGAGAATCTCGCCAGCTTCTTTCGCCTCGATTATCCGAATTACGAAATCATCTTCTCCGTGGCGGACGCGAACGACCCGGTTGTTCCGGTGATCCAACGCTTGATCGCCGATCATCCGGCCGCGCCCGCGCGCCTGATCGTCGGAGATCTCTGGATCGGTCCGAACCCGAAGGTAAACAACATGATTCGCGGGTACCGCGAGGCCAAATACGATTGGGTGGTCATCAGCGACAGCAACGTTCGCGTAGCCCCGGATTATTTGAAGCGGATGGTGGCTCACCTGGATCTGGGGGTGGGGATCATGACCTCGCTGGTCGCGGGCCAAAACGCCGAAGGGATCGGCGGCAATCTTGAAGCGACCTTCTTGAATACCTATTACGCCCGAGGCATGTCGCTGGCTTTCGCGGTCAAGCAACCGGTGGTTCTCGGAAAGTCGATGATGTTCCGCAAATCAGTCGCCGCGCGCTTCGGCGGGCTTGAAGTTCTTTCCCGCTACCTGGCGGAAGATTATATTTGCGGCGAAGCGGTTCGCCAGCTTGGTTTGCGCACGGTCATGGCAACTGATCCGGTCGCCCAGCATATCGGCCAGTACTCGTTCTCCTCGTTTTGGGCGCGCCATATTCGCTGGGGCCGCATCCGCAAGATGCAATCCCCGCTGCTTTTCTGGTTCGAGCCGTTTCTGGGAATCTTTGCCTCCGCGATCTTCGGCGCCCTCGCTTTTCAAAGGCTGTTCGGGATTTCCCCGGTCCTTTTCGCATGCATTCACTTGACCCTTTGGTCTGTCTGCGATCTGCTGCTGATGAGAAGACTGGGGCAGAAGGTCGAAGTCAAAATGCCGCTATTTTGGTTCGGACGCGAGCTCTTGGGTTTACCCATGTGGCTTCACATAGCCTCGGGAAACACCGTAAATTGGAGGGGAGAGCGCCTCAAGCTGCAAAGCGGGGGAATTCTCGAAGCGAACCCTCCCGCACTTTCCGGAGCGACGTTCAATGGCAGAACCCAAGCCCAATCCAGCGCATCCCTTTCTTTGGGGAACAGCGACGAGCAGCCATCAAGTTGAAGGCGGCAACGAGTACAACGATTGGTGGGCCTGGGAGCACCAGGACCGGATCGAGGGGGGCGCGCGCTCCGGCAAGGCAACCGATCACTGGCGCCTTTTTCGCGAAGACCTGCAGCTCGCGGCGGATTTAGGGCTGACGAGCTATCGTTTTTCGGTGGAGTGGTCGCGCATCGAGCCCCGCGAAGGCGAGTGGAACGACGAGGCTCTCGATTGGTACGCGAATCTGATCGCCGAGTGCGAGCGTCTCGGCTTGGTCCCGATGTTGACGCTTCATCATTTCACCTCCCCGCAGTGGTTCGCCGCGCAGGGGGGCTTCGCGAACAAACAATCACCCGAGAAATTCTTTCGTTACTGCGAGCGCGTCGTGGCACGACTCGGGTCCCGCGTGCCGCTCTGGTGCATTTTCAACGAGCCGATGGTGCTCGTGGCAGGAACCTATTTGGCGAGCTTCATGCCTCCGGCCGAATATTCGCCGCGCAACGCGGCTCGCGCGAGCGCCAATCTTCTGCGGGCGCACGTGCTGGTTTACGATCTGATTCACGCGAAAGTCGAGAAGCGGGAAGGACCCTGGGCCGATATACCGCTGAT
Organism: Oligoflexia bacterium; assembly: GCA_031292385.1. Classification (GTDB taxonomy): domain Bacteria; phylum Bdellovibrionota; class UBA1018; order UBA1018; family UBA1018; genus JARLHE01. The sequence continues at coordinate 43,036 of JARLHE010000008.1, read as the reverse complement.
GGTGGGAATCGCGCACAATATGCTCGATTTCAAGCCGGACCGGAAATGGCATCCGATCGAGCGCGTGCTCACGAGCATTTTCCGTCGATTTTACAATCGGGCGTGGCTCGATGCCGTGACCGGAAAAAAACAGCGTTTCGGGGTTTGGGGAGTGGTGCCTTACCCTGAGCAGGTTTCCGAAGCGCGGGGGCGGGTTACCGTCGATTTCATCGGCGTTAATTATTATACCAAGGCCTATGTTCAGTGGCGCCCCAAAGCTCCGGCGACTGAACGCCCTGCCCAGCTTCCGCTCGGGGTGACTTTTGCTCGCCGTAAGGAGGATGCGTCCGATTTGGGGTGGGCCGTTTATCCCAAAGGGTTTGGACGAATATTAAAGTTCGCCGCGTCTTATGGTCTGCCCTTGTATATCACCGAAAACGGAATAGCCGATCGTGATGATAGACTTAGAGGCGAGTATATCGACTCTCATCTCAAGGAAGTGGCCAAGGCAGTGCAGGCTGGCATCGACATTCGGGGTTATTATTATTGGTCGTTACTCGATAATTTCGAATGGATTAAGGGGTTTGGGCCTCGTTTCGGACTCTATCGCGTGAACTATGAAACGTTTGAAAGAACGCCCCAGCCTTCGACGCAGATCTATAAGAAGTGGATTTCCAATCAAAAAAATCTGGGATTCTGAATCCTAATGAAATCATGACACTGCCTGAGCGCTTCTCGGGTAGTACCTTTCCTTGAAATCAAGTAAAGAAAGGGCAAATTATGAAGCGTCGAATCATTTCGATTTTGGCCGTTGTTTGTGGATTAGTCATGACGAGTATCTCGTCGTCGCAGGCGGATACGATTTCCGTTAACGGAGCAGGAGCGACCTTTCCGTACCCTCTTTACTCCAAGTGGTTCGTGGAATTCGGTAAATCGCACCCCGGAATCGAAATCAATTATCAGTCGGTCGGAAGCGGCGCCGGTGTTCGGCAGCTTCTCGATAAGACGGTCGATTTTGGCGCAAGCGACGCGCCAATGACCAATGAACAGTTGGCAAAGGCGACGACCCCGATCATTCATATTCCGACCACGCTCGGCGCGGTCGTGATCACTTACAATTTGCCCGGCATCGGCCAGTCCTTGAAGCTTTCCGCCTCGGTGATCGCCGATATTTTCTTGGGCAAGATCACGCAGTGGGATGACGCCCGTATCGCGCAGCTTAACGCCGGCGTGGCGCTTCCGAAGGGTCTTGCGATCTTGGTCGCCTACCGCTCGGATGGCAGCGGCACCACGGCCGTTTTCGCCGATTATCTTTCGAAAGTGAGCCCTGCTTGGAGCGAAAAAGTGGGCACCGGCACCTCCCTTTCCTGGCCGACGGGCTTGGGCGGGAAGGGCAACGAAGGCGTCACCGCGATCGTTAAGGGAACCGTCGGAGCTGTCGGCTACACCGAGCTGACTTACGCGAAGACCAACAACCTGCCCGTCGCGTGGGTTCAGAACAAAGCGGGTCAATTTATCGAGCCGACCCCGGCGTCCGTGACCGCGGCTGCCGCGGCGACCAAATCGATGCCGGCCGATTTCCGGGTATCGATCACCAACGCGGACGGTAAAGCCGCTTACCCGATTTCGTCCTTCACCTATCTTCTGGTTTATCAGAAGATGGGGTCAGTTAAGGGGCAGGCGATTGTCTCGATGCTGAAATGGGCTATGACCGATGGCCAGAAGATGGCAGAACCTTTGCATTATGCGCCGATTCCCAAGGCGATGATTCAGAAAATCGAGAATCGAATTAAAGAGATCTCACTCGAATAAATATGGGAGCGCAGGAGTTGGAGCAAAGCAGTCTTTTGATCCCCGAGGTGAAGTCGCGCAAGAAACGGCGCGACGTTCACGCCGGGGATCGGCGCTTTTTCTGGACTCTTCGCGCGGTCGCTCTTCTCATTCTCGCGGTTTTGATCGCGATCGCGGTTCAGCTTTTTCTGGTCTCGCTTCCCGCGATTCGCCACTTCGGGGTCGGGTTCGTGTTCAGCACCGATTGGAACCCGGTCCGCAACCGATTCGGCGCCGCCGCTTTCGTCTACGGTACCGTCGTTTCCTCGGTGCTCGCGATCGCGATCGCTTTTCCGATCAGCTTGGGAGTCGCGCTTTTCTTGAACGAGCTGGCTCCACGGCGGTTGGCCTCGGCCGTTGGCTTTCTGGTCGAGATGCTCGCGGCGATTCCGAGCGTCGTGTACGGATTGTGGGGACTTTTCGTCGTCGCGCCGTGGCTTCGGACGGTTTTCGAGCCGATGATGATCCGTTATTTCGGCTTTATTCCGCTCTTTCAAGGTCCGCCCTACGGGGTCGGCATGTTCACGGCCGGCGTAGTTTTGGCGATCATGATCACTCCGACGATTTCCGCCATTTCCCGCGAAATTTTCCGGGCCGTTCCGCTTTCTCATCGCGAAGCGGCGCTTGCGCTCGGGGCCACGCGCTGGGAAACCATCCGGCTGGGCGTATTGAACAGCTCGCGGCTCGGTATTTTGGGCGCCGTTATTTTGGGCTTGGGCCGCGCGTTGGGCGAGACGATGGCCGTTACGATGGTGATCGGCAATCGCAAGGATATCGCGCTTTCCCTGTTCGCTCCCGCTCAGACGATGGCGAGCTTGTTGGCCAACGAGTACGCCGAAGCCAGCGACGATCTGCATTTATCGGCCCTTGCGACGGTCGGGTTTCTGCTCTTTTTGGTTTCGTTTCTGATCAATAGCCTTGCGCGTTTTCTGGTGTGGCGAGTGGAGTCCCGGCAGAAAGAAGGGGCGCCAAGATGAATATCCGGAACCAGCTTGCCGCGAACGACGGGCGCCGCCGGCTTAAAAATCAAATCATGTGCGCTTTCCTGTTTTTGGCGGCGATCGTGGCGATCGCGCCGTTGGTCAGCGTTTTTGTCTACGTGGTCCAGCGCGGATACCAGGCCATGAGTTGGGATTTTTTCACCCAGCTTCCGGCGGCGGTCGGCTCCTCGGGCGGCGGCATGGCTAACGCGATTACCGGCACGATGGTCCTGGTCGCATTGGCCTCTTTGATCGGGGTTCCGGTCGGCATTTGCGGCGGTCTTTATCTTTCCGAGTTCGGCGCCAACAGCAAAATCGCGAGCACGCTGCGTTTCGGGGTCGATATTTTGGCGAGCGTTCCCTCGATCATCGTGGGCCTTTTTGCCTACGCGGTCGTGGTGATGCCGATGAAAAGGCCGTCGGCGCTGGCCGGCGGTTTCGCCTTGGCGATTTTAATGATCCCAACCGTCGCGCGCACGAGCGAAGCGCTTTTGAAGCTGGTTCCGGTCCATATCCGCGAGGCGGGGCTGGCCCTCGGAATTCCGCGTTGGAAAGTCATCATCTTCATCGTCCTTCGCGGAAGCATGGGGGCGATCATCACCGGGATCATGCTGGGCATCGCGCGGGCGGCCGGCGAAACCGCGCCTCTTCTTTTGACCGCGGCGGGAAGCCAGCATTGGTCGCACGGCCTGGACCAGCCGATCGCCTCGCTTCCTGTCCAGATCTACACTTTCGCCATCAGTCCTTACGATGAATGGCAAAAACAGGCCTGGGCGGGCGCGTTTGTGCTCGTGCTATTCGTGTTTGTATTGAATATTGGAACCCGCCTGATTATCAAGCGACCGACAATCGCGAAAGATTAGCGAGAACAAAGGCAGATATGGCTCAAACATCCATCATTTTGCAGACCAAACGAGTGAACGCGTACTTCGGCAAAGTTCACGCGATCCAGGATGTCAGCCTCGAGTTCCGGTCCAACACCGTAACGGCCATGATCGGTCCCTCGGGCTGCGGGAAATCGACCTTTATCCGGACTTTGAACCGCATGCATGAAGAGGTTCCGGGAGCCCGCGTGGAAGGCGAAGTGCTTTTGGATGGCTCGAATATCTATCAACCTGGCGTGGATCCGGTCAGTATCCGCCGCCGGATCGGAATGGTTTTTCAAAAGGCCAATCCGTTTCCGAGCCTGAGTATCTTTGACAACGTCGCGGCAGGCCTGAAGCTTGCGGGTTTTCAGCGCCGAACCGTGCTTCAGGAAGTGGTGGAGCGCTCGCTGAGGCAGGCGGCCCTTTGGGATGAAGTGAAGGATAAGCTCAAAGCCCCGGGCACGAGTCTTTCGGGGGGGCAACAGCAGCGGCTTTGCATCGCGCGCGCGCTGGCGGTGAGCCCGCCGGTACTCCTGATGGACGAGCCCACGAGCGCCCTCGACCCTATTTCCACCGCCAAAATCGAAGAATTGGTCATGGAGCTCAAGAACGAGGTGACGATTGTTATCGTTACGCATAATATGCAACAAGCGGCACGCATTTCCGACCACACCGCGTTTTTTCTCATGGGGGAGATGGTCGAGTGCGATTTGACCAGCCGTATTTTCACTAAGCCGCGTGATTCACGGACTGAGAATTACATTACCGGCCGCTTTGGCTGAGGAAGGCATATTCCATGGAACGGCATTTCGAATCAGAGCTTCGAAACCTCAAGCAGAGGATTCTTGCCATGGGGGGCGCGGTCGAGGCGTCGATCGAGGAGGCCACCCGGGCGCTTCAGGAGCGTGCTCCCGAGAGATTCAATCGCGTTTTCGAGCTCGAGCATTCCATCAATCAGGCTCATATCGAAGTGGATGAGGCCTGCGTGAATCTTCTCGCGAGGCAATCTCCGCTGGCGGCCGACCTGCGTTTCGTCGTGGCGGTCATCAAGATCAACACGGATCTCGAGCGCATGGGCGATCAGGCGGTAAACATCGCCTACAACGGGCGCGCCTATCTTGAGCATCCTCCGCTGAAACCCCTGGTCGATATTCCGAAAATGGCCGAGGAAGTGCGCTTGATGACCCGCAAGGCGCTGGATGCCTTCGTCAGGCAGGATCGCGCGCTCGCCCAGGAAGTCCTGAATTGCGACGACTCGGTGGATCGCTCGAAAAACGAGATCTTCAAGGAGTTGATCCAGTTCATGATGAAGGAGCCCTCGGTTGTCCCGACGGCCATCAATCTCATTCTCATCGCTCGCAATCTCGAGCGCATCGGCGATCACGCGACTAACATTGCCGAGGACGTGATTTTCTTGATTTCCGGCGACGATATCCGTCACGGCGGCTTCAAGGCGCCTCAGGCGTCAGACTGAAGAATTCATGGAGTTCAAATTATGGTCACTAAAAAGCCCGAAATTCTCGTAGTCGAAGACGAAGCGGACGTAAGAGAGCTGATTCTCCTGCACCTGCAGCGCGACGGCTATGCCCCGGACTTCGCGATCGACGGGGAAGAGGCCATTCAGAAGATTCAGGCCAAGACCTACGACCTTTTCATCCTGGATTGGATGTTGCCGCGGATGAACGGGCTTGAGATCATCCGGGCTATCCGCAGCAAAATCGAAAACAAGACTCCGATCCTGATGGTGACCGCGCGGGTTGAAACGCCGGATATCGTTTTGGGGCTCGAGGCCGGAGCGGATGATTACCTGACGAAGCCTTTCGAGGTGCCGATCTTTTTGGCGCGCGTGCGTGCCTTATTGCGCCGCTCGAATTATTCGAACGCCCAGCAAGACGTCGAGCGCATCCGGATCGAAGGGTTGGATATCGATCTTGCCGCCCACGAAGTTCGTTGCGAAGGCCAGCTGGTTCAGCTCACCCATTCGGAATTCAAGCTTTTGGTTTCGCTCGCGCAAAATCAAGGACGTGTTTTGACCCGCGATCAGCTCATCGATCTGGTGCGTGGCGTGGATGTTTCGATCGTGAGCCGCGCGATCGACACGCACGTTTTCGGACTTCGTAAGAAGCTGGGTCCTTGTTCTGAAGTCATTGAGACCATTCGAGGCATCGGTTATCGAATCAAAGCAAGCACCTGACAGCAGGATTCGGTTTCCCTGGCGCGTATTTTCGCGCATCGTGATGCTTCAGGCTATCCTGACGATCGTCACGCTGGGGGGGACTGCCCTTTGCGCCCGGTATTTTTTTAAAATCCAGTACGTCAAGCAGGCCGAGCTGCAAATGCAGACCGTCGTGAGCGTGCTGAGCCGGCAGGCCTGGCAGGTGCCGGATGGCGCGCGTTCGCGCTGGTGCGCGGCCCGCGCCCAGGAGACCCATTACCGGATCGCATGGATCGCGCCTTCGGGCGCCATGATCTGCGACTCGGAAGGGCCGGCTTCCTTTTTGCGGAATTCGGAGGTCGAGGAAAGCCTCCTCAACGCCGCCCGCTCGGGCGATTTCCCGATCGTTCGCACGCGTGATGCGATTTATACGGCGGCGGCCGTACCGCTCGAGGGCTCGGAGAAATCCTATCTGATCGGCACGGCGAGCCTCGATTCAGTGCGAGAGACTCTGCATGGCTTTGATGTCGGTCTTTTCGTTGTTCTGATTTTCGCCGGGATCGGCCTGTGCGCTTTCTCGGTGATTTCGAGCCGGAGGCTCGTCGTTCCGCTGGGGCAGCTCATTCTGAAAGCACGCGAGTCGGCGAATTCCGAAGGTACGGGGATGGAGGGGCCGCTCGGGCTAGACGGAGCGGATGTCGGCGAGTGGGTGGAGCTCGAATCAGCGTTGAACCGGATTCAGAGCGATTTGCGCCAAAAGACGGAAACGCTTTCGCGCGAGCGCGAGCAGCTCTCGACTTTGATGGGCGCCATATCCGATGCGATTTTGGCGATCGACGGCTCGGAAAAGCCGCTTTTTTTCAATTCGCGATTCGCCCTTTTATTTTTCGATCAGGAGCAGCGGGAGCGGCAGCCCCACTTGGGAGAGATTTTCAGGGCGCCCGAAGTGCTTCAGGCCTTTCGAAAGGCGCTGTCGGAGGGCGGGTCTCAAAACGCCAACGTGCCTTTGTACATCCGTTCTGAAACGGCGCCGCATTACTTTTCGCTTTCGGTCGCGCCCTTGCGCCGCGATTTGGGCCCGGTTTACGGCGCGGTCGGCGTTTTTCACGACGTGACGGAATTGAAACGGGCGGAAAACATCCGCATCGATTTCGTGGCGAACGTCTCGCACGAGCTCCGCACCCCATTGACGTCCATCAAGGGTTATACCGACACGCTTCGCGAGGATGTCGAAAAGAACCGGTTTGACTCCGCCAAGGCGTTTCTCGATGTTATTTCGCGGAACGTGGATCGTTTGATGAGCCTGATCGGGGATCTCCTCGATCTTTCGTCGCTCGAGTCCAGTGAGGCTAACGGAAAACTTTCGCGTTCGCTCGTGGATACCGAGGAACTCACCTCGCGCGTGGTCGCTCAGCTCGAGGGCCGCTGGTCCCAGAAAAAGCATCAGGTCGAAGCCCACTATGGCGCCGCGAAAGTCTTTGCGGATTCGGCCCGGCTTGAGCAGGTGATCGTCAATCTCCTGGAAAACGCGATCAAATACATCCCGGACGGCGGCAAGATCACGATCACCTGGGAAGCGGCGAAGGATTCGGTTCTGCTGCGGATTCGCGATAACGGCCCGGGCATTCCGGCCGAGTATCATTCGCGTCTTTTCGAGCGTTTTTACCGGGTCGACAAGGGCCGCTCGCGAGACATGGGCGGCACCGGCTTGGGGCTTGCCATCGTGAAGCACATCATGCAGCGGCATGGAGGCTCGGTTTCGGTGAACAGCGAGCCGGGGCAGGGCACCGAGTTCGTCTGCGTTTTCCCAAGCCAATAGGGGTTCGCCCTTTTTAAAGGATTAGCTTAGCTTCATCCGGATCCTCAAACCAATTTTGTTGCTTCAAGAGTTTCAGGATTTTCTGGTAGGGAGAGAACTCGATATGCGAAAATTCATGCGCCCGGGTCAGCATCTGGATCAATGGCCGCGGCCGGTTCTGCCGGCTGAGCGCGCGCAAGGCTCCGAGATAGTCGTCGCGGTAAACGTTCGGGATGATGATCGTGGAGAGACCCTGGGCATAAAGCTCGGCGTTCATGAAAACCCGCGCGATGCGTCCGTTTCCGTCCGTGAAGGGGTGGACCTCGGCGATGAGGAACATGATGTAGATGGACGCCGCGAGTCCCGATGGCAGATCCTTGTAGAACTTGAATCCTTGATCGAGCGTGCCTTCAATCAGCTCGGGCGTGCCGAAATGAGTTTGGCCGGCGCGATTCGGTCTGTCTTTGTACCGCCCTGGATTCGCCTCGGGCCGGTCTTTCATCAACGTGAAGTGACGCGCTTGGAGCAGTTCTCTCAAGTCGTCGCTGTTTTTCGGAAGCCGTTTCAGCTCGTTCGGATTCGAAACGATCGAATAAGTGGCCAGGATATCGTGCGCATCCTTGGGGCGGTTTTTCGGGATTTTCTTTTCGAAGACGATTTCCTCGGCCTCTTCGATCTCGAAGGTCGTACCTTCGATGTAATTCGAGAAGTACGATTCGAAAAAGGCTTTGTTCCTGAAATGGTCTCTTGCTCCGAAACGGTCGGGGTTTTCGTCGAGGGGAGTGCCGTGAAGCTCCGCCGCCAGGAGCCCGAAGCGCTCAACGCATCTCGGATCGTAGGGGCGCCCCAACGCCCGCGCGATCGCGGACTGGGATTTTAGTCGCTTAGCGGGCTTCGTTCCCAGCAGCGCGCTGATCGTTTGATTAAGCTTCGCAAAAGATTTTTCCCAGCCGAACTGCTTGGCGATTTTTTTAGCCTCATCGCGCAGACGATTGAGTTCTTTCTCTCCTTTGAACCGCAGTAGCTCCTCTAGCTTTTTTTCAAGCTCTTCGGGCGGCAGGGTTTTCGACTCACCCTTTTCAGAATGCGCGATCGCGTAGTTTTCCAGAAACGCGCGCGCGCGGGAGGATGCGCGAAAACTCAGGAAAGCGGCATCGTCTTCGCGCGGTGGTGGCCCTTTCATGAATTTCAGGGTGAGGCCAGGATAGGTCAAAAGGCGACTTGTCGTAGCCGTGAGGTAAACGATGCCCGCAGGACTGGGCTTGAACTCCAGCGCGCTTCGATGGCTCAGCAGTGCATGAGGAAAAAGGTGCGAGACGATTTCTCCCCAACTTTGTCTTACAACCGTTTCTTCGCTCCCTGGTTTGACCGAGGTGTAAAGTCGGGCTCCGATCGGGCGAATCCGGCCTTCTTTTTTAAGCCGTCCTATCCACGCCTTCGACGCCCGATCGGCGCCGGGAAAAAGCAGCAGGGGGAGGGGGGAGTCTTTTTCGGGCCTCATGCTTCGTGGCATATCTTGGGTCGATTATAGCTCGATTTGTTAAATTTTGGGCAAGAAACAAGAAAGAACGTTAATTTTTGGGTCAAAAACAGAGTTACTTGTCATTTTTTGGGCAAATTAATGTCCTAACTGGACACGAATCTTGCTTGGCGACTTTTGCGCTCGGGTAAGTCGTAATGAAATCTTCGGCACGGTGATCCATGTCGTTGACGCGGTTCTCAACCAAAAGGTACGGCCTACCTTATGACGAAAGCTCTGACCACCGCATATACAGTCGCTCGATCTCCGATTGCAGGGCCGACATCTCGGCGGTGATCTTGGCGAGCTGGGTGGCGTTGGAGGCGTTCTCGGGGCGCTCGCTCTCGGTGGTGAGCGCGTTCAGTTTGCTTTCGACCTCTTGAATGGTGCTTTCCATCGAGTCGAGTTCGCGCTGCTCTTTGTAGCTGAGCTTGCGTTTGCCGGAGGCTCTCGCCACTGACTCCGCCGGCGGAGTCTTCCCGGAAGTGACCCCGTTCCTTGGCGTCGCGGAGGTACGGCCTGCCTCTTTGCGCCAGGTTTCCCATTGATCGATCCCGACGAACGAATGCAGGCCCGGATAGGCGACGATCTTGGTCGAGACCTGATCGAGAAAATACCGATCGTGCGAAACGAGCAGGACCGCGCCTTTGAAATCCGTCAGGCATTCTTCAAGCACGCTGAGCGTCGCCATGTCGAGATCGTTGGTGGGCTCGTCAAGCACCAGAAGGTTCGCTTCATTGAGCATGAGCTTCGCGATCAGGATGCGGCTCTGTTCGCCGCCCGAGAGCTTACCCACGGCCATTTCCATTTGCCCGGAGCTGAACAAAAAGCGATCGAGATAGCTTTTGACGTGCACGCGGCCGCCGCGGAAATCGACATAGTCGCCGACCGGGCAAATCGTCTTGCTCAGGGTCACCTTGGGGTCGAGGCTTTCGCGGTTCTGTTCGAAATAGGCCACCGACAGATTGTCCGATCTGAAAACCTCGCCCGAGTCCGGCGGATCGATTCCGAGCAAAACGCGGATCAGGCTCGATTTGCCCGCGCCGTTTCGGCCCAAGAGCCCCACGCGGGTGCCGGGCGTGAGCAGCAGGTCGAAATCCTTGAAGAGCGTCCGCCCGCCCAGGCTTTTTGAAACCTTCTTCGCTTCCAGCAGCTTCTTCGGGTTTCTTTCCGCGCTCTGAAAGTCGATTCGCGCCGAGCGCACCTGGTTGCGGCTGGCGACGTCTTCGACGGTTTCCTTGAGATCGCCCGCGCGCTTGATGCGGGCCTGCTGTTTGGTGGTGCGCGCTTTGGCGCCTTGCCTGAGCCACTCGGTCTCGCGCCGCAGAGTGTTCTTGAGAATCACTTCGCGTCTCTCCTGCGCGGCCATGTTTCCGGATTTGATGTCCAGATAGTCGGCGTAGCTGCCCTGCACGCTGAGAAGCCCGTTTTCGTTCCGCCGGTCGAGCTCCAGGATGCGGTTCGCGATATTCTGCAGGAACGCGCGATCATGGGTGATCGTCATCACGGCGAACGGGGCCGATTCGATGAAGTCCTCGAGCCAGAGAATGCTTTCAACGTCGAGATGATTGGTGGGCTCGTCAAGCAAGAGCAGATCGGGCTCCTTGACCAGCTCGCGCGCCAAGGCGACGCGTTTTTTCACGCCGCCTGAAAGCGTATCCACGAGCGTTTCCGCATGAAGGCCCAGCTCGCTGTCGAGTGAAAGCTTGGACATCGCCTCAAGCGCTCGGGACTGGGCCTCCCAGTCATGTTCGACCGCGCCTTTGGGAATCGCTTCGATGATCGTTGAAAGGATGGTCGCCCCGGGAGTGAAAGAGGGTACTTGTTCCAGATAACCGACTCTTGCGCCGCGACGAAATGAAAGAGTTCCCTCATCGGGCTGGATCTGTCCGGCGAGAATCCGGAGAAGCGTCGACTTGCCCGCTCCGTTAGGGCCGATCAATCCGATTTTTTCGCCGGACTCGATCGAAAAAGTGATTTCATCGAAAAGCGGGCGTGCTGCGTAAGCTTTGCGAAGCTCGTGCGCGCTAACTAATATTGCCACGAATGACTCGGTTATAAGGCGAAACGTCTTTTCTCGTCAGGTATTGCCAGAGCAGCTTGGTGTACGAGCTATGCGAGTAAAGCGTGTCGTAAAGCTCGGGCGCGAGCGCTTTGACTTTCGGCAGGTTCTTCCATGCGACCACGGGAATGTCGTGATGCTCGTTATGGTAGCCGATATTGAAGCCGCCTAGGCGGTTGTACGAGCCGTAGTACGAGTAGGTTTCCTGTCCGGGAGTGAAAACATAGTGCTCCTGGATCCAGCGCGCGCCGACCGGATGAAGTCCGACGGCAAAGACCAGGGACAGGAAAAGATAAAGAGGAGCGCCGATGCCGGCGAAATAATAAAGCGCGCCGAGAAACGCGAACTCAATGATGATGTTCGCGACGACCCAGCGGCAGAGAGGTTTTACGCCCTCGATGCGGAACGGGCGAAACACGCCCTGAACGAGGAAGAAAAAAGCGAGATAAACCGCCTTGCGCCAGGTCGAATTGCCGACCCAACTGGCTTCCCATTCCCAGCCGAGATCGGCGTCGCGCTTCATCTCGCCTTGGTAGCGGTGATGGAGCAGGTGATATTTTTTGAACGAGATGGCGGAAGGAAAAAACAAAACCAGATTGGCGAAGATCGCGATCGCCTGGTTTGCCGCCGTGCCTTTGAAAATCAGGTTGTGGCTCGCCTCATGGATCATGATCCACATCGCGTGATTGGCGAACGCGCCGACGAAATAGGCGACGAGCAAAATCACCCACCATGGCTGATGGGCCATATAAAGAGCCAACGCGGTTTGCGCGATGACGACCCCAATTACCCAAACGGCCGACATCGGGTGAGGGCCCGCGAGCTCGCGTACTTCCGGATGAGTGCTCATCAGCTGCTTGCCGCGCGCCGGGTGGGGTTGAGGGTAACTGACCTTGATAAAGTCCATAAAATTTCCTCGGTGGTGCTTGACCGAATTAAAATGATCGCATTCCCATCGAGTCTATCAGCTCGATGAGGCTTCGTGCGTGAGTATTGTGTAAGTGCCGCTCGCCGAGCTGTCTTTTTACGATGGCTTCGAGTTTCGATTGCGCGGAACGAAGTTCCGCCACCGCTTTTTTACGGACCGTATTGCGCGCCCCGGATACTGCGGCCGGGTGCCAGTCCGGCGTCAGTTCGCCTTCGCCCCGGATATACTTGCCGATTTCCGGCACAAGCTCGGGATTCTTGCGGATCAGTTCCCAAGTCACCGTGTTGATGAAGCCGTTTTTCAGGTCGCGGGCGAAGTCCTTTTCCCCATCGGGATCGTAATCGATCACGTCATCGATCAGTTGAAAGCCGATGCCCAGCGAGATGCCCAGCTCATGGCAAAGCTTGGCCATGGATTCGTCGCTTTTGCGGATCCGGGCCGGAACCATGCAGCACCAGGCGATCAGGCTGGCGGTTTTGAATTCCGCCACCAGGCGCAGCGTTCTTTCCGTGATGTCGAGGTCGTAGCGCGACTCTTCCTGGAGCCACTCCCCGTAAACCAGATGTTCCATCACGGTCGAAAGATCTTGAATGAGCGAAAAGGCCCGTAAATCCCCGAGCTCCTTGAAAACACGTGCGACCAAAAAATCTCCCGAGAGAATCGCTTTCGAATTGGTCGATAAAAAATTGATCGTCGGGCGATCACGACGGCGTTCCGCCATGTCGAGGACGTCGTCGTGAGCCAGCGACGCGGAATGCACGAATTCCGCGATGCGCGCGTAAGGAATAATTTCCGCTTCAGGGATTTCGAAAATTCCTCCCATGAGAAGGCAAAGGGTCGGGCGCAAGCGCTTGCCGCCAGCCAGTACCGTTTGTTCGAGCAGCGGTCCGATTTCGGGAACGGGGTGTTCGGACTGAATGGTCAGGTCGAGTTGCTCAACATAACGCATGACTTCACCAGGCATGGCGCGTGTAGGATCTTTTGGGCCGGCGTAAGCGGTAGTCTGGCTCATAACACTCCTATAACGCTCTCCCCCAGCCGAGACCAGGCCAAATACAACCAATTGAAATGGCTATTGAAACTTTCTGCTTAAAATAAATACTTGACTATTTTAGATTGGTAATGGTAACCTGGATCTACGCATTGCTCTGTGGTGGGGCAATTGCATGAGCAATGTTCTGTGGTGGGGCATTGCTACGCAGTACGGGGTAAAGCGCATGGCTTATGTCGTCTTCCTATTTTTGATGATTCCAAGTATGGTTTTCGCCGCAATGCCGGAGCAAACTGATGACTCCCGGCTAGCGCCGTCCCAGGTTAGCTGGTTTGATGGGTCCGGCGATAACAGCATTCACGTCGGGACCGGTGCCTCAAACGGGGGATCTACCAATAACACCGGCGGGCTCAATGGCTTGGTAGTCAAATTCTCGAAATTTGACGAGATTTTCATGTCCGTCATCGATTCCGCTCAGCACGGGTCGACTGACGGATATAAGGTCAAATATAAGTTCTATTTTTAAGCGTGAAATGCCGTTTCCGCGGCCGTTCCTCACTATTGGATTGAGCCGAACCTGCAATGTTCTCCCGCCTTTTGGAGCGTAGCTCCCGGTCAAGCTGGATTGCCGCTTGGATTTGCTTGTCATCATCTTTGACCTGCGTTGAGCGCCTGCCGAAGTGCAGAACGTCATCGTGACGTTTCTGCTTGAGCGTTTTGAGGCGTGAGGAAAGCTCGCGGATATCTCCACATTCGGGCCCTTTTTCGCAAATTCGCGAAGCTGCCGCGTTCGGGCTTTGGATCAGGATCAGTAAAAGTCCAAAAATCATATGGAACGTGATGAGCTTGTTTCCGTGGTGGCTTTTCATTTTCGTTTCTCCTTCGCGAGCAGGCAGCAATCGATGTGCCTGGATTGGCTGGGAAAAACAGCAAGAGCCGCACGGATTTCGGATTAATCGATCGAATTCAAGACTGCGTCCAGCAAGCCGGGGAAGCTCTTGTTGAGACCTTCTCGGTTCAGAGAGTTGAACTTTTGGTTTCCATCGATCCTGGTTTGGATAATGCCCGCTTCCCGCAAGATCGAAAAATGATGCGATAACGTCGGCTTCGAGATCCCGACGGCTTCGGAAAATGAACCGCAAAGCATCTCTCCGTTCCGATGCAGAAGCCGGATGATCGCGAGTCGGGACGGATCGCTTAAGGCGTAGAGGACGTTGGATAGAGCCGATTGATTACCCATGCTAATTAATATTGCGCTCTAATTCGATAAATGTCAAAATAGCCAAAACTACAAAAAAACCGGAGGATTTTTAATAAAATGTACCGGTTTTTAGATTTCGAGCTTGAAGATGTGGATCGTTCGTCTTGCGCTAAGAAGGCCTTACACCATCGCGGTTAGCGTCATCGTACTGTTCCTGGCCGGGTTCTTATCGATCAAGAGCATGGTGATCGACATCTTCCCGACGATTAATATCCCGGTGGTGAGAGTGATCTGGGCCTATCCCGGCCTTTCGGCGACCGACATGGAGCGCCGGGTGGTCTTTATCACCGAACGCGCCTTTTCGACCACGGTCGGCGGTATTTCGCAGATCGAATCCAGTTCGATTCCGGGCCTGGGCATCTTGAACGTCTACTTCGAGCAAGGAACGGACATCGGAGAAGCGATCGCCCAAATCACCGCTTCGAGTTCCGTCGTTCTTCGCTCGCTACCTCCGGGAATGACGCCGCCTCTCGTAATCAAGTCGAACGCCGCCAGCGTTCCCGTGGCTCAGTACACGATTTTCAGCGATATTTTGCCCGAAGAAAAGCTCTCCGATTACGCTTTGAACTTCGTCCGCATCAAGCTTTTCACCATTCCGGGCCTTTCCGTTCCCGCTCCCTACGGCGGCAAAAGCCGGCAGATCAATATCGACGTTTCGCCCGACAAGCTCCAGTCCAAGGGGCTCTCGCCCGAGGACGTCGTCGTGGCTTTGAATAATTCGAACGTCATTCTGCCCGCGGGTACGGCCCGCATCGGCAGCTTTGAGTACAACATTCTATTGAATGCCAGCCCTGATTCGGTTCCGGACTTCAACCATATCCCTATCAAAGTCGTGAACGGCGCGCCGATCACGATCGGCGATATCGGGACGGCATCGGACTCGTTCGCTGACCAGACCAACGTGGTGCGGGTCAACGGAAAGCGGGCGACTTACCTGAATATCCTGAAAAAAGCGGATGCGTCGACTTTGGATGTCGTGAACGCGGCGAAAAAGATCATTCCCGAGATTCTGGCGACCGCGCCCAAGGGATTCAATATCCGCCTGGATTTCGACCAGTCGATTTTCGTGAAGTCGGCCATTCAGGGAGTGCTTCGTGAAGCGATGGTCTCGGGCATTCTGGTCGCGTTGATGATTTTGCTTTTCCTGGGCAGCTGGAGGAGCGTCATCATCGTTTGTACCTCGATTCCGGCGGCGATCTGCGCGGCTATCATCGGCCTCAATCTTTTCGGGCATTCCATCAACATCATGACTTTGGGAGGCCTTTCGCTCGCCATCGGCATGTTGGTCGACGACGCGACCGTGGAAGTGGAGAACATCCACCGAAACCGCGGCCTGGGCAAGCCGCTCACGATCGCGATCCTGGATGGCGCCCAACAGATCGCGCTTCCCGCCATCATGGCGACGCTCGCGATCTGCATCGTGTTCTTTCCGGTCGTCTTGCTCACCGGTCCCGCCCGCTATCTGTTCATACCGATGGCTCTTTCGGTGGTTTTCTCGATGTTGGCGTCTTACGTCTTGTCGCGCACCTTGGTTCCGTTGCTGTCGCGCATGCTGCTGGTTCACGAGCCGGTCCATCATACCGAGGGCGAGCATCTGGACAGCGGCGCGAGCGCCCACGGTTTTTTCGCCAAATTCGAGGCGATTTTCGCGACGATTCAGAGTCGTTATACGAAAGTGCTCGAGCTCTGCCTGGCGAATCGGCCTTTCATTCTCTGGCTGGCGCTCGCTCTCATGCTGATCACGATGGTGATTCCCTTTTTCGCGGGCACGGATTTCTTTCCCTCGACGGATACGGGCTTGATGAAGCTTCATTTCCGCGCCGCGCCCGGTACGCGCATCGAGGAAACCGAAAATCAGGTCGCCGAGGCGGAGAAGCTGATCCGGGGGATCATTCCCGAAGACGAGATTCTCACGGTCAATTCGAACATCGGCGTGCCCGTTTCGTATAACCTCGGCTTCGTGCCGACGAACAACGTGGGCGGCATGGATGCCGAGCTCATGATCGCGCTAAAGGAAGATCATCATCCGACGGTCGGATACATGAGGAAAATCCGCGAGCAGATGAAGGTTTCGTTTCCCGGTGCCTACGCTTATTTCCAGCCCGCCGATATCGTGAACCAGGTGCTGAATTTCGGCTTGAGCGCGCCGATCGACGTGCAGATCGAGTACATAGACGTGAATGCCTCCTATGCGATCGCCCAAGTCCTGATGAACAAGATGAAGGGCATTCCCGGCCTGCAGGACATCGCCATGAAGCAAGTCTTCAACTATCCCACGCTAAGATTCAACGTCGACCGCGTGCGCGCGGCCCAGGTGGGCGTCAACGTCAAGGACGTCGCCAACAGCATGCTCGTTTCGCTTTCGTCGAGCTCGCTGGTCGCGCCTTCCTATTTCCTGAATCCGCAAAACAACATCAACTACGGGGTTGCGGTCAAAACGCCGCTCGAGCATCTTTCCCGCGTGGAGGATTTGCTTTCAACCCCCGTCACGAAAGGCAGCAACATCCTGGTCAGCAGCCTGACCTCCGGGCAGGGCGCGTACTCGCTTCTTCCCAGCTCGGCTACGCAGCGTTTGGGCAACATCAGCACCATGGAATCGCTGGATACGATGGATTCGGCCAATCACATGGCGGTGCAGCGAGTGGTCAACGTCACGGCCAGCGCCGAGGGGCGTGATCTGGGCGGGGTGGTCGCGGATATCCAGAAGCAAATCGACAGCCTCGGCAAGCTCAAGCCGGGCATGAAGATCTCCGTCAAGGGCCAAGGCCAGGTCATGCACGAGGCGTTCGGCGAATTGGGCCTCGGCCTGGTGATCTCCATTTTGCTGGTTTACCTGCTCATGGTGATTCTGTTTCAATCTTGGCTCGATCCTTTTATCGTCATGGTCGCGGTGCCGGGCGCTCTTTGCGGGATCCTTTGGATGCTTTTCCTGACCGGAACGACCATCAACGTCGAGTCTTTCATGGGCGCCATCATGGCGGTCGGCATCGCCTCGTCGAATTCGATTTTGCTCGTCAGCTTCGCTAACGAAGTGCGTTTGGAAAAGGGTATGGGCCCATTGGAGGCCGCGCTCGAGGCCGGGAAAACCCGGCTTCGTCCGGTGATGATGACCGCGCTCGCGATGATTATCGGCATGATGCCGGCGGCGCTCGCCCTGGGAGAAGGCGGCGAGCAGAACGCGCCGCTCGGCCGCGCGGTGATCGGCGGCCTATTGGTCGCGACGGTGGTGACTTTGATTGTGGTTCCGATTGTTTATTCGTTGCTTCGCAAAGAGCTGCCGACCAAGCATTTGCTGGACGAAAAGCTCAAGGCTGAAGAAGAAGGTAGAGAGACATGGCATCAGACACACGACACGAAGGCCTGAAAGCGGCGAAGGGCAGGCTGGGCGTTTCCTCGCTGGCGGGGAAGGCGCACAGTTCATTGCGGGAGTCGATCGAGCAGGCTCCTCCTCATTTGCGCCGTGGCGCCGCCCGCATATTGATCGGCGCGCTGGTCCTGCTGATCGGGATCATCGGATGGAAGTATTATTCCTTCAAAGTCGAGGAAGCGGCCCGTGCCCGCGAGATCGCGGCGGGCCCCGTCGTCCGAGTCGCGAGGGTCGTTCCGTCCCCGGGAGATCACCAGGTCAACGTGATCGGTGAAACCCGGCCGTACCAGACCGCGACGCTCTACGCTAAAGTCAGCGGTTACCTGAAGGAAATCCGGGTCGATAAAGGCGATATCGTCAAGAAGGGCCAGATCCTCGGCATCATCGAATCGCCCGAGACCGACCAGGCTTATGAAGCGGCTTTGGCCGACGCGAGAAACAAAGTGGCGATCTACAAACGCGTGACGACCTTGAAGGCTAAAGGGTTGGTGTCTCAGCAGGAAGCCGACCAAGCGCAAACGGACGCGGATGTCGCGACCGCTCGGCTCCATTCGACGGAAACCGAGAAGAGTTACGAGACGATTCGCGCGCCTTTCAAGGGCACGATCACGGCGCGTTTCGCCGATCCGGGCGCGCTCGTTCAAAACGCCGCGACGTCACAGGCCAGCGCGCTTCCTTTGGTCACGGTTTCCGAGATCAAGCGTTTGCGCGTCGATGTTTTCGTCGATCAGAGGGACGCGACATTCGTTCAGACCGATGCCCCGGTTGAGATCTCGGTGTCCGAGCGGCCGGGCGTGAAGATCATGGGAACGATCAACCGCATCTCCGACGAGCTCGATCCACGGACCAAGATGATGTTGACCGAGATCGATATTCCGAATGACGATCGTTCGCTGGTGGCGGGAAGCTTCGTTCAAGTTTCGCTCCGCATCCACTCGCCTCCGTATCTGGAGGCCCCGGTCGAATCGTTGATCCTGAAAGACAATAAGCCGCAGTTGACCGTGGTGAGTTCCGATAACCAGCTGACTTACAAGCCCATCGTGATCGCGGACAACGACGGAAAGCTTCTTCGTATTTTGTCGGGCGTCCAGGCGGGCGATGTAGTCGCATTGAATGTCGGCGACACGATTCCCGAGGGCGGAAAGGTCCGGCCCCTTACCATGATGGAGAGTATCCCGGCGCCGAAGCCAAGCCCTTCATCAGGAGCAAAATAAAGATGGCCTCGAACGGTTTGGCGCGTACGGGAAGTTTTGCTTTTTTGTGCGTTGGCGCGGCTGTCGCGGCGCTGACGATGCGGCTTTCGTATGCCGCCGCGGCCGCACCTCAGCCGAGCCCCAGCCCGGCCGTGATCCCTACTTCTTCCGGTCCTTTGATGAATGTGACGAATCAGCCGAATCCGACGGAGGTTAGCCTGACGCCGGAAGCGGATGCGCCGAATCTCACGTTGGATCGCGCCGGGGGGGTTCGACTCGCGCTTGAAGACAGCATCGCTATCGCGATTCGCAGCGCAACGTCGGTTCTGAAGGCGCAGAACGATCTGACTTTTACCGGCGCGCAGCTTCTTCAGGCTTACGGGCAATTTCTGCCGAATGTAGAGGGCGCCAGCAGCACCTATTACGGAACCGGGAAGAACTATTACGCGCAATCGGTGCCGACTTATGTGGTCGGCTCGAATACGAACGCGGGCTTCACTCTCGCGAGCGATTTGAATATCTTCAACGGCCTCTCGGATTTCTCCAATCTCAAATCGGCGGTTCTCAAGAGGGATTCGGCCGATTTGACCCTGTACCGGGCCAAGCAGCAGATCTCGCTGGATATCACCCAAAGCTATCTTCAGGTGATTCTCGACCAGAAATTGATCGATATCGCCATCAAGAACCTTCAAGAATCGCGTGAGCGCGAAAAGCTTCTGGAAGAGCAGACGAACGTCGGGGCCCGAAATCTTTCCGATCTTTTCCGGCAGCAAGCCCAGACAAGCCAGGATGAGTCGACTTTGATCGCTCAGCAAAACCGGACTCGTACCGATCAAATCGCCTTTCTTCGAAGGCTTCGCGTCGACGTCTCCAAAAACTATCATTTCGTCGAGCCTAAAGTCCCGGAAGGACGCACTCTTCAAAGCCTGGAAGATGAAAACAAGATGATTGAATCGGCCTTGGCTCGCCGGGCGGATTTGAAATCGGCGAACGATTCTTCCGACGCGGCCCATTGGGACGTGCATACGGCTTGGGGCGGGTATCTCCCCAAGATTGATTTGATCGGCGCGATGAATTCCGGCGCGCACTATCTCGACAACCAGACGGCGAACGGGGTAAACGTCGTTCCGAACGAGCAGGGTTCGCTCGGTTATCAGCTTGGCAGCCAAATCAACTACACAGTAGGGCTTTATCTGACCTGGAACATGTTCGATCGCTTCGTGACCCATGAAAACGTGGTTCGCTCGCGCACGCTCGCGGATGATCTCCAGATCGACGCCGAGGACCGCAAAAACCAGGTCGAGGGAGACGTTCGCCAGGCTTACGGGAATTACATCACGGCGTTGCAGCAGCTCCGGGCTTCGAAAAAGGGGATGGATGCCGCGGAAAAGGCTTATGAGGTCATGGAGGGCCGTTACGAAGTCGGGGGCGCGAGCTTTCTCGACCTGATCACTTCCCAGGCGGTGCTCGTGACGGCCGAATCGACTCGCGCCCAGGCCTTGATCGATTTTCAATTACAGGACAAGGCGCTGGATTTCGCCCTGGGTTTGACCCCCGTCGATTGAGCCCGGGTCCGGGCTCCGGCTGCATCGTCTTAAAATCCAATTCGCTTTCGTTTTTCTCCGCATTGGTTTCGCGCTGGCGGGACGTGTTCCTGCAAAGCCCGCGAGCGCGGATCTGATTTCCAGGTTCGTTCGGAATCAAAAGGAGAAAAAAGAATGAAAGCAAATCGACTTAAACGAATTCAATCTTTGCTGGGCTTGTCGCTCTTGATGGCGTGCGTGGCTCAGGTGGGCGTTCCCGCTCATGCCCACGAGCTCCCGGTCTCGGGCTTTGCCGATGAAATCGTCGGAGGCGTAAGCGTTACCGATCGCGATGCGATCGAGAAATCGGTGGTCGCCCTTTACCGACAGGCCGGGACAACGGGGATGCTTTGTTCGGCCACGCTGATCGCGAAGGATATGGCGGTCACCGCGGCTCATTGCGTGGATCAAGGCATCGACGGAATGGTCGTGATTTTCGGAAACGATATTCAAGCCGATGCCAAAGATGCGGTCCGGGTCATCGGATCCGAAATCCAGCCGGCTTGGAGCGCGGCCCATCCAAACGATCAGGATCTCGGGGATATCGCGGTGATTCGCTTTGATGGCGAACTCCCGGACGGCTTCAAGCCCGCGCGTTTGGCGCCTCCGAAAATGAGCATCAGCGCCGGAGAAACGGTCGTTTTGGCGGGATATGGGATTACGAACGCCAAATCGCAGGCGGGCGCGGGCGTATTGAGAAAGGCCGAAGTGAAAATCATCAATCCGGCTTTTGGGAAAACCGAGATGATTCTTGATCAGCGTGACGGTTCCGGCGCATGCCACGGCGATTCGGGCGGTCCGGCATTCATCACGAAGACGAGCAGGGGGAAGGAAGTGACGTACCTGGTTGGCGTCACGAACCGCTCCTACCCGGATGCGGCGCCCGATGATTGCAAGCAGCAGGTCGTTTACACCAAGGTCATGCCGTATCGGTCGTGGATTTCGGCATCGGAAAAGGAACTGCGCCGAATCCGCTAAAAACGATCGCGTTTTTGAAACCCATTCTAACGAACCGCCGGCTTGAGCATGACGAGTTTGTACTCCCGGCGGTTCTGTTTCAGTTTTCTGAGGTTTGAAAACGTGGGGATTTGGATCGAGCGCTTCCATCGCCACCAGCTCGCTTCATCGAGGGCGAAACCCTGATTGAGCAATTCCTGGCGAATCAATGGCAAGTTGGCCGGCCAATCGCCATCGCTGAGAACGCCGAGGGCGCCGTTTTTTACCGCGTCGCTGAATTCTTTCGTGCTCCGCGCGCGAATACCAGGCTGACCCACGGCAACCGAAAGGAGTCCTACCTCGTGCCAAATATAGCCACCCGGATCCAAGAAGACGAGGGGGCGATCGGGGTGCTCGGCCTGAAAAACCCGGAGGTCCCTGATGTCTTGCTCGCCAAGCTCGATGGCGCCAAGACGGACCACGCAAGTGATCGCCAGGGCTGCGAAAGCGAGCGTCTTCCATTCCCGGCTGCGCCGGCTGAAAGAGACGAAGGCGAAAGCACAGGCAAGCGCCGTCAAAATCCCTCCCGTCCATCCTGCAATCATTCCGGATGAAACGGCGAACACGGCGAAAAGCGTTCCCGCGACGAGCATCAGCAAGCCATTGAGGCGGACGCCGTAAAGGACGGACCGGAGTTTGGAATTTTGCAAGCCGAGCCTCAAATCCATGAGGATCGCCACCAAAGGGATGAGGATGTAAAGATAGGTTTCGGTGCGGTATGGAAAGAAGGTGAAAAAGATCGTCGGCAGCGCCGCAAAGGCGATGATGAAAGGCCTTAGCGACCGATGCCGTTTGTTCAGGCTGAGAATCGCGACCACGATCGCCGGCAATAAGAACGGAACGCAGAAGGTCGAAAAATCTCCCCACATATGAAGCGCCGTGGACGAGTTGCCGCCGGTTTTCGCGAGCGTTTCGCGCACGAAGTAATCCGAGATAAATTTCTGCCGATCCGTGATCAGAGCGTAAATAAACCAAGCGGCTCCCACGAGGGCGCCTACGAGATGCGCCAGCCAAAAGGAGGGCTGCGTAAACTTATTTTTTTGGCTGGTCAGCCCGAGGTAAAGCCAGTAGCCCCAAACCCAAAGCACCGAGTAAAGCGGGCTCTTGACGATGCTGAGAACGCCGGCGGCGATCAGGGCCGCGAAAAGCCAGCGCCGCTTTCCGGTGATGAGGTTTTGCAGAGCCGCTACCCATGCGAGCGAATAGAGCGCGACGATCCAAATCTCCATCTGCGCCGTCGTTCCATACGTGAGTGTGCCCGCGGCGGCGGCGAACCATAGCGGAGCGGTGACTTGTTCGCTCGAGAGCGAGTGGACGCGCTTCGAAATCCACCCAATGCAGGCGGCGGTGAGCAAAACGGCGAGGATTGAAGGAAGAAAGGCGCCGATCAGCCCGAAACCGAAAATTTTCCATCCGATGAGCGTCGCCCAGAGCTGAAAAGGAGGCTTATAATAGGCATGTTCGCCCAGCAGCCAAGGGTGGAGCCAATCGCCGTGCTCGCGCATTTCCATCGCGGCGGAGAGATAAACTTTCTCATCGCCGGTAAACGGAACCGAGTAGCGCCATACGCCCCATCCGTAGGCAATAAGGATCCAGAATAGATAGCCGGGGTACCGTAAGAGCTTTCCGATGACTTAACTCACTCGTTTTAAGGTTCTTTTTTGAGCGAGTTTATCTTGGATTTGCACTTTTTTGATAGCGGAGTTTACGACTGGTGGGATGTCCGAGAAGAAGTCTCCCGCGCGGAAGCTCAAGTCGGTGACCGGGGTCTGAGGTTCGCTAAGCGCGCGGAAGTAACTTTTCAGGCGCATGATCGGTCCGGCAAAACGATAGGAAACAATCAAGGTGAGGGCAGCCGATATGACCATTGCCGTTAAATAGAAGAGCAAAAGGTTATCGTTAAAGCGCTCCGCTTGGTAGTTCAGGTAGCTAACCGCGAATTCTCGGTTAACGCCCGAAAATCCCGCCATGGGACCGAGATCTGAAAAGATGCGGCTGGATTGGATTCTGAGCGCTCCAAACACCAGGGTGATCACGCTCCAATTGAGGGCGATCAAAGTGAGTTGAAACTGAGGATGGATCAAAAGTCGCTTCCGAAAGACAAAGACCTTCTCGTGATTCATGACGGCTCCTTACATATAAAATCAAGTATACCATCAGTTACTGCAAATATTAAATTTATTTAACATTTGTAACTAGTTGTGATCACAATGCTTTTAGTCTTCGGTAACGATATTCGGAAGCTCGTTGCTGTGATTTTCGCCTTCCAGTGGAAAGTGGAGTTTGAGCACTTGACCGATTCTCAGGACGGCGGTTGAGATCGCGTTTTCGTAATACGTGGAGCGTAAGTCGACCTGCAGTGTCGCCATGAGCTCGTCCCAAAATCGTTGGCCCACCTTTGCGTGGATGCTGATGTCGCCGATAACCGCGAGCTTGCGTTTACGTAGATTTACGTAGAGCAAGACGGCGTTTCGGTGCGTGGTCTCGGTCATCCCGAATTTCTTGAACAGGTACGTGGCGCGCGCGAACGCGTTGGGCTCGATCCAATGTCGCGATAGATGCACCCGAATTTCGCCGGTCGTTTGGCCTTCCGCCTCAGCGATGGAGGCGACGATTTTCGAGTGTTTTTCCTCACCAGCTGCCACTTGCACCTCCGCCGCCGGATGATCCGCCGCCACCCAAAAAGCCACCGCCGTTTCCGCCTCCCCTGTCACCCCAACCTCGATCGCCCCGGCCAGATCCCAAAAATGTAATCAAAAAAGGAAGCGAACTGCTGATGCCGTCGCTCCACTGCTTGCGTTGCCACGGTCGAGGCCGGTACCAGCCGGCCCCTGTGAAGTGCGCTTCGGCGGAGGTGAGAATATTGCCGACAATCGTCATGAGGATGAAGCCCAAAACAAGCCATACCCACCAGCCGTGCGCCATGGGAGCGTTGCTGACCTCGGTCCAATCACCGCGAAACCGCCCTTCTCCGCGCAAAATACGGTCGGCAAGACCGTTGGTGATCAGCGGGCTGTCGAGCGTGACGAGCATTTGGTAAACGGCCATTGGAATCGCTCGTTCCGGGTGTCCGGCTTTCAGCTCCGGGATCAGAAAATCCGTGAGGATGCGTTTGGAGTGGGCGTCGGTGAGGGTATCTTCAAGGCCGTAGCCCACTTCGATGCGAGCTTGGTGGTCGTTCCAGAAGATCGCGAGCAACGCGCCGTTGTCTTTGCCGCGCTGGCCGATTCCCCATTTTCGAAAAATCTCGTTCGTCCGGTCATTGAGCTCTTCGCCCTGCAGACTATTGAAAATCGCGACCAGGATTTGCTGACCCGTTGCGCGATCATGCTCGATGAGCAGCGCATCCACCGCCGATGCGGTGGCTTTCGGCAAAGCGTGGGGCTCGTCATAGACGTATTGAGCCGGCGCTGGCGGAATAGGCGGCGGGGCAGCATGCGCCCAAGCTCCGGTGAAGATCGAGGCGGCTGCAAGCGCGGCCAGTAGGAAATTCCGCATGAGGCTGTTTAGAACTCCACCTTCGGGGCGGTGTTGGCCCCGGCTGCGGCCTGGAAGTAGGGTTTGGGTTGGAACCCGCGGAAGGACGCCACCATGCTTGCGGGAAACTGCCGGATATAAACGTTATAGTTTTGGGCGCTTTCATTAAAACGCTTCCGCTCGACCGCGATGCGGTTCTCGGTTCCCTCGAGCTGCGATTGAAGCTCCTGGAAATTGGTGTTGGCCTTTAAATCCGGGTACTTCTCGGCCACGACCATGAGGCGGCTCAGGGCGCTTGAGAGTTGTCCTTGAGCTTGTTCAAACGCCTGGAGCGACTCAGGTTTATCCGCGTTGACCCGGATTTGCCCTACGTGGGAGCGAGCTTCGGTCACCTTTTCAAGGACATC
Organism: Oligoflexia bacterium; assembly: GCA_031292385.1. Taxonomy (GTDB): domain Bacteria; phylum Bdellovibrionota; class UBA1018; order UBA1018; family UBA1018; genus JARLHE01. The sequence goes on along the minus strand of JARLHE010000008.1, from coordinate 17,644 downwards.
CGCTTCGTGCTTCGCGTAACCCTTGACGGTATTGACCAGGTTCGGGATGAGGTCGGCACGCCGCTGATAGACGTTTTCCACCTGCCCCCATTGAGCCTGGACCCCTTCGTTCAGGGCAACCATTTGATTGCCGGTCGATATAAACCATCCGGCGATGACGACTATGACGATGCCGATAATTGCCCAAGGGAGCCATTTTGAGTTTTGCATAGGTATTGTCGCCGATCATAGACCGTTTATAGGCAAGTTTCGAGTTGATTTAAGGTCTGCCTCCCGTTAGAACACGAGGCATCACACACACCCCAGTCTACGTGGTGCCCGAAAGTACCCCGAAAATGGGAGACAGCCGGGTCATTGGGGTGGAGGGAAGCGGACAGAGCCGGGAAGTGGTTTTTCGGCCGACGGAAGCTTCAAGAACCGCGGCAGTTTGCATTCAATCAGTATTTCTGGTTCTTTGCGCTCTCCGCCTTTGTATTTAAGGAGTCTCATTCATGCCTGCTATTACGATGCGCGAATTGCTCGAATCGGGTGTCCACTTCGGCCATCAGACCCGCCGTTGGAATCCCAAAATGAAGCCGTACGTTTTCGGTGCCCGCAACGGCATCTATATCATCGACCTGCAAAAGACGGTCGATTCCGCCCGCGCAGCGTGCGCCTTCGCTTCGAAGGTCACCTCCGAAGGCAAAAAAGTTTTGTTCGTCGGCACGAAGAAACAAGCCAAAGAAGTCGTCGAGGAAGAGGCTCAACGCGCCGGCATGTACCACGTCACCAACCGTTGGTTGGGCGGCATGCTCACGAACTACCAGACCGTTAAAGCTTCGATCGATCGCTTGAAGAAAATCGAAGCCTTGAAAAATTCTTCGGAATGGGCTGATGTGCCTAAGAAGGAGCAGTCCCGTTACGACCGCGAGCTCGAGAAGCTCCAGAAGTCGCTCGGCGGCATCCAGGATATGAAGAAGCTTCCGGGCGCGATCTTCGTGATCGACACCGAGAAGGAACACATTGCCGTTAAGGAGGCTAAGAAATTGGGCATTCCTTCGATCGCGGTGGTGGACACGAACTGTGACCCCTCCAATATCGACTTTGTCATTCCGGGCAATGACGACGCGATTCGCTCGATTCGCCTGTTCGCTCGCTTGATCGCCGACAGCTGCATCGAAGGCGCGAACACTTTCCAAGAAAAACTTCGTGCGCAAGAAGTGGCCGATGCGTCCCGCGCTGAAGAAGAAGGCGAAAAGAAGGTTTCGCGCTTCGAAGGCGACATCGATCTTCAGGGGATTGACGAAGCTGATATTGAAGCTGCCGAATCCGTTGACGAAACCGTGGTTACGGAAGAGGCGAAGGCCGAGCCTGCCGCCGAGAAAGCCGCTGCTCCTGCCGCTGCTCCAACTGCCGTAAAGAAAAAGAAATAAGTGAGGCCATAATGGAAATCTCAGCCACCCAAGTCAAAGATCTTCGCGAAAAAACTGGCGCCGGCATGATGGATTGCAAGAAGGCGCTCTCGGAAACCCAGGGCGACTTCGAAAAGGCCGTCGAATTCCTTCGCAAGAAGGGCATCGCATCGGCTGCCAAGAAGGCCGGCCGCGCGACCAAAGAAGGCGCGGTCACTTCTTACATCCATGGTGAAGGAAAAGTGGGCGTGCTCGTCGAAATCAACTGCGAGACCGATTTCGTGGCTCGTACCGACCAGTTCCGTACTTTCACCAAGGACGTCGCTATGCACATCGCGGCCGCAATGCCGCAATGGGTACGTCCCGATGAAGTGCCGGCCGATATTATCGCCAAGGAGAAGGAAATCGCCGTGGCGCAAATGCAGGCATCCGGAAAGCCGGCCGCGGTTCTCGAGAAGATCGCCGAAGGAAAGGTGAAGAAGTTTTACGAAGACACCTGTCTCATGAACCAGGTTTTCGTGAAAGATTCGACCAAGACCATCGAACAGCTTCTGAAAGAAGCCATCGCTGCTCTCGGCGAAAACATTTCGGTCCGCCGTTTCGCTCGCTTCCAGTTGGGCGAGGGGATGAAGGAGTCCGCGGGCGAGGCCCAGGGCTAATAAAATCGTGATGAGAAGAACCGAACCCTACAAACGAATCTTGCTCAAGCTTTCGGGCGAAGCGCTCGCGGGCGAGGCGGGGTTTGGTATCGATACCGATGTTCTTCAGGTCCTGGCGCGCGAGATTGGCGAAATCCGCGGCGCCGGGATCGAGATCGGCATTGTGATCGGCGGCGGGAATATCTTTCGCGGCATCAAGGGCGCGACTCACGGCATGGATCGCGCTTCCGCCGATTACATGGGGATGCTCGCGACCGTCCTGAATTGCCTGGCGCTTCAAGATGCGCTCGAGCGCGAGGGAGTTGATACCCGCGTGCAGTCGGCCATCGAGATGCGTGAGCTTGCCGAGCCTTACATTCGCAGAAAGGCGATCCGTCACCTGGAAAAAGGACGGGTCGTGATCTTCGGAGCCGGCACCGGAAACCCTTATTTCACGACCGATACGACGGCTGCTCTCCGGGCGATGGAAATCGGCTCGGAAGTCGTCTTGAAGGCCACCAAAGTGGACGGCATTTACGATTCCGATCCCAAGATAAATAAATCCGCGGTTCGGTTCGACGAGTTAACTTATATTGAAGTTCTTCAAAAAGGGCTTCAGATTATGGATTCGACCGCGATTTCACTTTGTATGGATAACCGGCTCCCGATCATCGTGTTTGATCTTCATCAGAAGGGCGCCCTATCCCGAGTCGTCTCGGGCGAAGCAGTGGGAACTTTAGTTCATTAAGGAGCGTCCATGTCGAAAGAAATTATCGATTCAATGACCCAAAATATGGATAAAAGCATCCAGTCCTTGAAAGGGGACTTGGCGAAGGTCCGCACCGGGCGCGCATCGACCGCGCTCGTCGAGCCGGTCCATGTCGATTATTACGGATCAAGCGTGCCGCTCAATCAAGTCGCCAACGTGACGACGCCGGATGCGCGCACGATCCAGGTTTCCCCTTGGGAGCAAGGGATCATCGGAGCCATCGAAAAGGCGATTCTGGCCGCGAACATCGGCCTGACGCCCCAGAATGACGGCAAGGTGATTCGCATTCCTTTGCCTCCGATGACCGAAGAGCGTCGCAAAGACATGGTGAAGTTAGTGAAGAAAATGGGCGAAGAAACCAAGGTCGCCGTCCGCAATCACCGCCGTGACGCCAATGAAGAAGTGAAAAAGCAGGAAAAGGCGAAGACCGTGTCGGAAGACGAGGCCAAGAAATCCTTGGATCTGGTTCAGAAGAAAACCGATGAAAAGGTTGCCGAAGTCGATAAAGTCGTAGCAGCCAAAGAAAAAGAGATCATCACGATTTAAATGGCAGTGGGGGCGGTTCCGCGACACGTCGCGATCATTATGGACGGCAACGGCCGTTGGGCGCAGCAAAAAGGGCGTCCACGTGTGTTCGGCCATATTCGCGGCTGCGGGCGTGTTAAGCCGGTTGTGCGCGAAGCGGATCGCCTGGGCATCAAGGCGCTTACCCTTTATGCGTTTTCAACCGAAAACTGGTCCCGTCCGGAGCAGGAAATCGCGGTGCTCTGGCGCCTTCTCAAGAAATACCTGGTCCGTGAAGCCGATGAGCTTCATCGCAGAAATATCCGCTTTCGGGTGATTGGCGAGGTAGAGCGGCTTTCGCCGGATTTGCGTGAAGTGATCGATAAGACGACCCAGCGGCTTTCGGGCAATACGGGCCTTCAGCTTACTTTCGCGGTTTCTTACGGCGCGCGGCGGGAACTGGCGCGCGCGGCGAAGCTTTTCGCCGAAGACGTGGCACGCGGCCGGCGCAAGCCCGAAGAAATGAACGAAGACCTGATGGAGCATTACCTCTGGACCGCTGAAATGGGCGACCAGGCGGAGGTCGATCTTTTGATCCGTACCAGCGGCGAAATGCGAGTCAGCAATTTTCTTTTGTGGCAGGCCGCTTACGCGGAGCTATACTTCGAGGATGCTTGTTGGCCGGATTTCGAAGTTGCCCACCTGGTGCGGGCGGTTAATGACTACGCTTCGCGAGAGCGGCGATTCGGCTCGGTACCGGAGCCCAAGGCTACGAGCAAGCCGCCAGTCGGTCAAAACGCGCAGCCTCTTCTGCCTTCCATATCTCTCGAGCTTTGTTGAGGATTCAAATCGATGACCGAGGAGCTGCAAAAGCGGGTTCTTACTGGAGTGGTCGGCGCAGCGGTTCTGGTCGGCCTGATTCTTTTCGGCGGATGGGTCGGCATCTGCCTTCTTGCGACGATTTTATCCTTGGCGATGGTCCACGAATTCGCCGGCATGGTCTTCGAGCAGCAGGACGCTCAGGAAAAGCGCTACGCCCTGCTTTGTCTCGCTTGGATTGTCGGCATGGCCAACATGATTTTTTCGAAGAGCCAATTCGAGCTGACGGTCTTCTGCTTTTTGGCGCTCTTCGGTTACTATCTGCTTACCGCCGAGCGGCATAACGACGAAACGTTTTTCGGTCACTTCAAGGAGTTGATGTACTCCCTTTTCGGCGTCATTTATTTGATCATGATGCCGACTTACCTGACTGATATTCACGCTTCGGTCAGCGGCGTTAAGTGGACGATGCTTTTCTTTTTCATTGTTTGGGCCGATGACGTGGTCGCTTACTTCGTGGGCAAACGCTTTGGCCGGCATAAGCTTTATCCTCTGATCAGCCCCAAAAAATCGATCGAAGGCGCCGAAGGGGGGCTCATCGGCGGCGTAGTGATCACGATTCTTTATAAGCTTTTGATTTTTCACGAACTTCATTGGCTGGGCGCGTTCTTTATCCCTCTTATCGTGGGGATTGCCTCCCAGGTCGGGGATCTTTGCGAAAGCTTCCTGAAGCGGGCGTATGGCAAGAAGGACTCAGGCTCCATTTTACCGGGTCATGGCGGCTTTTTAGACCGTTTTGACGGCGTGGTTTTTAGTTTGCCGGTCATGTATGCTTGTATACGTATCTTCCAGGGCTAAAGAGCCCAATATAGAGGCGCCACGCTATGATGTCTGTGATCGGCTTTTTGATCATCCTATGCCCGCTGGTCGTGTTTCATGAGTTTGGGCATTATATTTTCGCCCGTCTTTTCGGAGTCAAAGCGGAGATATTCTCGATCGGTTTCGGCCCCAAGCTTTGGAGCAAGCAACTGGGCGAGACCGAGCTTCGGGTTTCGGCCGTGCCGCTCGGGGGTTACGTCAAGCTCTTAGGTGAAGATCGGGACGCGCCTTTATCGGAAGCGGAATCCCGTCGCGCGCTTCATCGCCAGGCCCCCTGGAAGCGGTTTTTCATTTTCGTGGGCGGCCCGCTTTTCAATTTCATTTTAGCGATTCTGATTTTCATGAGCGTTCTCGCCATCGGCGAACCGCAGGCGGCGAACGTCATCGGCCGCGTGGTGCATGGCTCGGCGGCCGAAAAGGCCGGTCTGCACAGCGGCGATCGCGTTCTTCTGGTCCAGTCCAAGCCCGTCAAGCGCTACGAGCAAATCGAAGGCGTGATCGCCGAAAGCCCCGGTAAACCGGTCTCGCTTCAGGTCCGCCACTTAAACGGAGCGATCGAGAATGTTCAGGTAGTTCCTTCGGCTGAGCGCGGGTTTTCGGTTTACGGGGAAGCGACCGACGTGGGCGATGTCGACGGCATGATGCCGATGGCGCGCGGAAATACGACGGGAGTTTCCGATCCTGAATCGATCGCCGCGAAAGCCGGCATCGGCACGGGTGATTTAATCGTCGAATTCGCGCATCAGCCCGTGAAGGATTGGGAAGAAATCGATCGGCTTTATCAGCTGGCGCCGGCGGGCTCGCCGATCGAAATTCGCTTCCTGAAGAATGGCGCGCAAGGCAGCGCCGCCGAGCGGACGGCTTCCCTGCAGAAATCTACGAAGAAATCAGCGGACGCGCAAACGCCCGCTCAGGCGTGGGGTCTTTATTCTTCCGAGCTGTTTGTCGACAAGACGGTGGCTAAATCTCCGGCCGAAGCAGCGGGCGTGCAGAAGGGCGATCGCCTTGTAGGCGTGGGTTCCACGGATGTCCAAAGTTTCATGCAGCTGCGCGATCTGGTGCAGCAGACTGGCGAAAAATTAGGACGGATCCCGCTTCGTTGGGAGCGCAATGGCAAGATCATCGCGGAGGAAATCACCCCGACGCGGACGCAAACCAAGGATCCGGAGATGAAGACCGTGACTCAGTACACGGTCGGCGTCGTGCCGATGCTCGTGATGGCCGAGCCCGAAACCGTCGTCGAGCGGATTTTGAATCCCTTCACCCTTTTGTACAAAGGCACCGAACGCGTGGTGACCTTCACCTGGCGCAATCTCGTCTCGCTCGGCAAAATGTTCACGGGTGAAGTTTCGCTGGGCACGCTCGGTGGCCCGATCCTGATCGGCAAGATCGCCGGCGAATCCCTGGCGCGCGGCCTGGTCACGTTTCTGTCGACGATGTCGATTCTTTCGATCGGTCTCGGCGTTTTGAATTTGTTTCCGGTCCCGGTGCTGGATGGGGGCCACATCGTTTTGCTGGCGCTTGAAAGCCTCCGCGGGCGTCCGCTGACCTTGCGCCAGATGGAAATCATCCAAAGTGTCGGTTTGGTTTTAATTCTCGCGCTGATGGGCATCGTGCTGAAAAACGATATCGCCCGTCTTGCCAGTTTTTAGAGACTGAAGGCGTGAGCATCAAACTCCTCGGCTGGGACACCTCTTCCAAGGCGGGCGCGATCGTCGCGCTCGAGTGGGATCAGCCCGACTCCGAATGGCCCGATGTCCGGCTGGTGGGCGAGTGGAGTCTCAATGTCGATTCGAAACACTCGGAGCGTCTGCTCTGGGGAATCCACCAGGTTTTGGAATCCGCGAGATGGAAGTTATCCGATGTGGATTTGTTTTCGGTCGGAACGGGGCCTGGCAGTTTCACCGGCTTGCGTATCGGCGTGACGACGGCCCGGACGCTCGCGCATTCGATGAGTAAGCCTTTGATCGGGGTTTCGAGCCTCGCGGCCCTGGCGCGCCCCGCTTCCCTTTGGCTGGCGTCGCAGAAGGCGCTGGAGGCCACGACCGTGATCGCGGCGACGGATGCCGCCAAGGGCGAGCTATTCGCCCTCTGGGGAAAAGCCAAGGCGGTCTCGCGAAGTTTCGCGCCGGAGTACCTCGAAGGAGCGCAAAAGGGCGTTCGCGAAGCGGTTATGGATCCATCGGAGCTGGTGGCGGAGCTGGTTGCTTCGGTCGCCGCGAAGTCCGATGGTTATTGGCTTGCGGTCGGCGAAGGGCGCCATCGCTATCCCGAGGCTTGGAAAAAATTGTCGGAAAAAAAACGGATCGAGCCGCCGGCTCCGTTTTACGATCAGGTGCAAGGACGGTATCTCGGCATGATCTCATTTGAGGCCTGGAAAGCGGGTTTTGCGGCATCTCCATTGGCGGTGCATCCCCGCTACCTGCGAGCGTCCGATGCCGAGGTGAAGCTGAAGGCGGGTTTGCTTAAGCCCCAGAACTTCAGTATGTAAACCCAATGCCGCCCACGAAGATCAAAAAAATCTACATCGTCCCCAACTTCGTGACCTCCGCGAACATGTTCTCCGGCTTTTATTCGATCATCGCGGCCATTCAGGGCGATTTCGTGATCGCTTCCTGGGCGATCCTGGCGGCCGCGATTTTCGATATGCTCGACGGGCGCATCGCACGCTTGGCCAAGGCGACCAGTCAGTTCGGCGTCGAGTACGACAGTCTTTCGGATCTCATCTCGTTCGGCATGGCCCCGGCCATTTTGCTGCATCAGTGGGCGCTGATGCCGTTCGGGCGCTTGGGCTGGCTGGCGGCGTTCCTCTACCTGGTTTGCGGCGCACTTCGCTTGGCGCGTTTCAACGTCACCACCGACAAGCTTCCCAAGGGTTATTTCCAAGGGCTTCCGATTCCCATGGCGGCCGGAATTGTTGCGACCTTCATCATTTTCCTGCAAAACTTCGATTTCGAATCGTTCCCGCATTGGATCGTGCTCCTGCTCACTTTCGCGCTCGCGAGCCTGATGGTGAGCACGATTCCGTTTCCGTCGTTTAAAGAGCTGAATTGGCGCTCGCGCGGAAGTTTCGGTTTTCTCATGATCGGCGTGCTTTCGATGATTTTGATCGCCGCGAAGCCCGAATGGGCGCTGTTCCTGCTTCTTTCCGCGTACGTCATTTTGAGCCTGATTTGGAATCTGATCCGTTGGTGGTCTTCGCCCTTGGGACTTGCAGCGCGTCAAGAGAAAATTGACGCTCAGCATTAAGTTGAGACCGCGCGTGCTTTCGTAGCCAAGTTGTGTCATACGACAAAATCTATGGGCTTACGAACGGCAGTTGTGGGTGCTACCGGTGCGGTCGGTAGGGAACTTCTGGGAATTCTGGAGGATCGTCAGTTTCCGGTATCCGAATTGATCCCTTTCGCCTCGCCTCGTTCGGCGGGGAAGGGCATTCAATTCGGTGGAAAAACGTATCTCTGTCAGGCCCTGAAAAAGGGCTGCTTCGCAGGCGTTGACATCGCCTTCTTCGATGCTTCCGATGCGATCTCAAAGGAATGGGTGATGGAGGCCGCCAGTGCCGGCGCCTGGGTCATCGATAATTCCGCGGTTTATCGAATGGAAATGGATATCCCGCTTCTCGTGCCGGAGATCAACGGCGCACTTCTCGAAAAACGCTTGAGCGGGGATTTGAGCAAGCTCTCGCCGCGTGAGCGCATTTTTTCGGGGCCAAATTGCTCGACGGTTCAGCTGGTCATGGCGCTCAAGCCTTTGCGCGATCGCTGGGGGTTGAAACGCGTCGTGGTTTCGACTTACCAAAGCGCCAGCGGCGCGGGCTCGGCCGCGATGGAAGAGCTGTCCGCTCAGGCGATCGGCTTGTTCAACCAGAAGCATGTGGCGCCGAAGGCGTTCAAGCATCAGCTCGCGTTCAACTGCATCCCGCAAATCGGCGGTTTTGTCAGCGGCGGGACGTACGACGCTTACACGAGCGAAGAACATAAAATCATCGAAGAGAGCCGAAAGATCCTCGACGAGCCCGATCTTCGGATCAGCGCGACCGCGGTGCGCGTGCCCACATTCTCCTGCCATGGGGAATCGGTGAACGTCGAGCTCGATCGCCCGTTGACCGTGGAAGACGCGCGCGAGGCTTTGCGCCGCCAGCCGGGCGTGATCGTCCAAGACAATCCGGCGGAATTTATTTATCCTATGGGCATGGCGGGTACCGACTCCAAAGTCGAAAGCGGCACCGGGCTCGATGCCGTGTATGTGGGACGGATTCGGCGCGATTTTTCGGTCGAAAACGGCATTAATTTCTGGATCGTCTCCGACAATCTTCGGAAAGGCGCGGCGTTGAACGCCGTTCAAGCGGGCGAGGCCCTGCTGAGCCTGGTCAGGAAGTCTCGATGAGCGGATTCGAGCGCTGGGTATCGATTATTTTAGCGCCGCTCTTTTTAGCATTTTGGCCGGCGCTCTGCCTTTTCGGCCATGATGCCTCGGCGACGACAACGATTTATGCGGCGAACTCGAGCGGCTATTATGTTTCGACCGCGCCGAACCCGACTCAGGTTTTTTACCCTTACAAACTGAACTCGGCGGCCGCGAACCCCTTTGTTTTTTTTCCGAACGGGTCGCAGTCCATCCCGAACAATTTCGTCGAGTTCGATATGGGGCAGACCACCACCGCGACTTCGCTCAACGCGAATCAAGCTGTTTATTTCGCGATCAGCAGCACCTTGAGCGGAGCCACCGCGACCGGCACGACGACTACGACGACGAACAACAACACTTACGCGGTTGTTTCGGTCCTTCAGAGCGGTGGCACGGTTGGCGTTCCGGTTCCGATCGCCTTTGCTCAAACTTATCCGCCTACTGGATGGGTCAGTTGCGCGGTCAACGGTTCGGGCGGGGTGAATTCCATCTGCTCGGCCGTTTCCGGAACCAATGCCTACGCGGCTTATATTCCTCCCGGAGGCACCACGCTGATTGCGATCTATCCCTACGATATTTGCAATCCCCAAGGAAACAACGGGACTAATAGCATCGCGAACTGTAACGGGAATGCGGGCACCGTTCCTTTGCCGTCACCGACTTCAGCGGCGTCGTTGACGAATCTGTCGGTCAGCATCCGCGCGGTGACGGATCCGAACTTCACCCTGCAGGGCGGAACTTCCCAGGCTTACACCGATATCGCCGCGGCGGTCTCTTCCCCGACCAGCCCGACGACGCCGGCGAACGGAGCGCTGGACACTCCAGTCAATGTGGAAATCAGTCTCCAAGGGGCTCCCGCTCAGATTTCGTGCCCGGATACGGCCCATGACGCCACAATTTATTTCCCAGGTGATACCAGCATTCTTTTGAATACCACCGGTTTCAATTTGGTGAACCAGCAGTCGGGTCCGGCAAATCTTTTGGTCTTGGGAAACTACTCGACTTCACCCAATACGGCGACGGTCGCGACCGATGAGGCCAGTTTTAATACGCCGAATGAGTATGCGATCGAGCAAACGGTGCAACTTGGATCGGGCCCCACTCCACCCCAAACCTTTGGTGGCGTGTCGATTGGACCCAATGTTTTCCTGAATTCCACCACCACCACGAGCTATTATTACACTTTGGCGTTCACGATCATCGATCAGGCGGGCTTCGTGGCCTCGCCCAGCGCGTTTCCATCGCCCGCGTATTCCCCTTATTGCGAGGTTCAAAACGTTCAGGCCTCCCAAATTAACGGGTTTTTGAATAAAAATGCCTGCTTCATCGCCAACGCCGCTTACGGCGACACCGATGCGGCTCCCGTGCAGATGCTGCGCGAGTTCCGCGACGCGATCCTGGTGCATTCGCCGCAAGGACGCGCTTTCGTGCGCTGGTATTATCATTGGTCGCCACCCGCGGCGGACTGGCTGCGCGCGCACCCGGTTTTTCGCCCGCTGGTTTTGCTGCTGCTCTTGCCGGTTGAGGCTTTGGCTTGGGCGACTTTGAATCCCGCGCTTTCTCTTTCACTTCTTTTCGTGGCGGGCTTCGGGCTTCTTTGCTTCGGCGTTATTTTTTACGGACGCCGGGAGGAAGCGAGCCGATGAGCTTCTACCGGGCGGGGCTTTTCGCTCTTTTTGCGGTTCGAGCCGCGCATTTTTGCGCTTACGCGGATGACGCGACTTCGACCTCATCAACCCCTTACATCGATAGCCTGAAAAAGCAGCTGGAGCAGCAGGATCAGTCGAGGCATCCTCGGCCGACGCCCGAGAATCCTCAGCCGTATATCGACTCACTGAAGCGGAAAATGAAGAATCAGGGAACCGCCGAGCCGAGCGAGGAAAATCCTTCTCCGTATATCAATCAGCTTCAGCAGCAGAATCCGAGTTTAAAGCCCGGCGCCACTCCGCCGAGTTACACCGAAGAGTTGCGGTCCAAGCTGGGCCCGGACACGTCGACCGGCGCCATCGAAGCTGTGAAAGAAGGCCATTCACAGCTCGAGATGAAGCGCATCGGGGAGATCCACAACAGCTTTTCGATCGATATCGGCACTTTTTATCATCATCAGGCCAGCTCCTCCTCGGATGTGACCACGGCGGGGTTTCAGACGGTGTACGGGAGCGGCTATTCGCCCGATGTGAGGGTCGCGGGCGAGCATTATTTTTTGCGCGAGGAGAACACCTATAGTCTCGGCGTGGCGGCCTACCTTGGAATCCAGTATTTTGCCGGCGCGGGTGTTTTTGCCGTGCGAATTCAGGAGCCTTATGGCGGAAACTTATTTCCTGCGCAGTCGCTGACCCGCTTCGCGTTCGTCAATCTGCCCGTGGGTGTCGGCCCGAGCTTTCATTTGAACGTGATGCGCTGGGTGCGCCCTTACGTTCAGTTTATGCCGACAGGCTCGATATTTTTCGAGTCGCGTAACGACAGCGTTCCTGGCCATCACGGCGATTCTTTGGGCTACACCACTAATGTGGGGGTGGCGATCATGCTCGATTGGATCAGCAAGGATACGGCTTGGGTTCTGTACCGCGACTACGGTTTCAAGCATGTTTATTTCACGGCGGAATACAGCCGGCTCGATACGCCCTTCACCGCGGTTGATTTTCAATTCTCCGGGTTGAATTTGGGTTTTTCGTTCGAATTTTAGGCGTATGCATAGCGGCCGGTTTCAAAAGCGATCGGTAGGACCCGCGAGCCCGAATGGGCGAGTGGACGATCGCGTTTTTGAAACCGGTATGATAAAAAAGTACGCCGCTTTGCTTTCGTATGCGGGAACGAACTATTGCGGTTGGCAATCGCAAAACCGCGACGGTGCGCCGCGGGAAGAGGGGTTGCCGAGCATTCAGGAGACGATTCGGGCGGCGCTCGCCCGAATGACCGGCGAATCGACCACCATCGTCGGGAGCGGCCGCACCGACGCCGGGGTCCATGCGATGGGGCAACTCGCCCATTTTGTTCTTCGTAAGAAGGAGTGGGAGGCCGAAATTCTCTTTAAAGGGCTGAATTCGGTCCTTCCGGCGGATATTCGGGTTCTTTCCGTAAACCCGGTGCCGATCGAATTTCATGCTCAGCATTCGGCGCTTAAAAAGCAGTATAGCTATTACTTTCAGCAGGGCTCCTCCGCGCTTCCCCATTTGGCGCCGTATAGTCGTTGGATTAAGAAAAAACTCGATTTAGAAGCCATGAACCAGGCGCTCGGGCATTTGATCGGCGAGCACGATTTCCTGCCCTTCAGGGCCTCGGGTGCCAAGCCCGGTCCGAGCGTGCGGACGATTTTCGAGGCGGAAGCGGTTCTGGAGCCCCTCTCCTTTCCGGGTGGAGCGGAGGATTTCGGGCTGGTTCGCGTCCGGCTGCTGGGCAGCGGTTTCTTAAAGCAGATGGTGCGCGGGATCGCTGGAACCCTGCTTCAGGTTGGCGAAGGGCGGCGAGACCCTTCCTGCATTCGCGATATTTTGGCCTCCGGCGACCGTAAAACCGTGGGGCCCACCGCCCCGGCGCGGGCGCTTTGGCTGGAGCGCGTCTGGTACTGATTTTACCTTGTTTATTTGCCTAAGAGAGCCTAAAACCGGCAAACTATGGAATTACAAATTCAAGTCGAGAAGCCGTCCAATATCGTCCGCAAACTCACCATCCGCGTGCCTGCCAAGGAAGTCGCCAATCGCTTTCAGCGCGGCCTGGTGGAAGTTCAGCGCACGGCGAAGCTGAAGGGCTTCCGCCCCGGACATGCGCCGCTGACGGTCATCAAACAGTTTTACGGCGAAGATATTCGCCATCGCCTCTATCACAACCTGGTCGACGAATCGTTTCGCGAAGCCGTTCGTCAAGAGAAGCTTCCGACCGTCGGGCGCCCGCAGATCGAAAGCCCCGAGCACAAGCACGGCGAAGGCGAGCATGATCATGCCGCCCACGAAGACAAGGACTTCACTTATACCGCGACGGTGGAAGTGATGCCTGAGATCGAAGTCAAGGGCTACGCCGGCCTCGCGTTGAAAAAAGACAGCGCCGAAGTGACCGCGGAGCAAGTCGATGCCGCGATCAAGAATATGCTGGATTCGCAAGCCGAGCTCGTTCCCGCCAGCGGCGGCCTGGTGGGCGCGGATGGCAAGCCTTCTTCGCGTCCGGCGAAAAAGGGCGATTACGTCGACATGTCTTTTGACGGCGGCCTCGTGACCGATAAAGGCGTCGAAAAGAAAGACGGCATGAAAGGCTCGCGTCTTCTGGAGATCGGCTCCGAACAGTTGATCGAAGGTTTCGAAGACCAGCTCGTCGGCATGCGCGCGGGCGAGACGAAGACTTTCCGCATCCCGTTCCCGAAAGATTATTTCGATAAGGACCTGGCCGGAAAAGAGTCCGAGTTCACGGTCACCGTGAGCGAAGTGAAGGAAAAGAAATTGCCCGAGCTGAACGACGAGTTCGCGAAATCCGTCGGCTACGAAAGCGTGGCGGATCTGAAAGCCAAGGCGAACGAGCATCTGACCCGCGAGCGCACGACCGAAGTTGAGCGCAAGCTTCAGAACGACTTGATCGAAGCGATCATCGAGAAAAACACTTTCGAAGTGCCGAAATCTTTGGTCGAAGGGCAGACTCGCGCTCTCGCTCAAGACCTTGCCCAGAACCTCAAGCAGCAGGGAATGGACGATGCCATGATCCAGCAGGCGATCATGAGTGAAATCGAGAATCTCCGGAAACGTGCGGAAACCCAGGTCCGCGCGAGCTTGCTCCTCGAGTCGATCGCCAAAAAAGAAGGCATCGAAGTGAAGGAAGAGGACTACGAAGCCGAGCTGAAAGGCATGGCGGCCTCCATGAAGGTGGATTTCGAGAAGGTTCGCGATTTCTACGCCAAAGAGCCGGGCAGAAAAGAAGACGTGCTGTTCAGGGTGAGACAGGAACGCACGGTCAAGCTGTTGCTGGATAAGGCCAAGATCAAGTCTTCCTGATCGGTGAGATAACCGGGGTGGGTAAACTCCACCCCGTATCGGTAAAGAGTGATGGTGCCGCCGTGGGTGGAGTCGCTGAGCGTCTCCATCACGTCTTGGCGGCGCACGATTCGGCCCACTTGCGCGAAGCAGACATTGGAATGGGCGTCTTGGATCATGATTCGGATCCATCGGCGGTGATCCGCGATCTCGCTCGCTTTTAAAAGGCATCCGCTTTTCGAGATGTTCATGACGTAGCCGGTTTTGAAACCGGTTCCGCCCGCGAAAAAGTCCCAACGCGCATGTCGAAAGAACGCGAAGCGTTCGTGACGGCGTGTTTTGATTTGCTTTTCCACTACCTCTTCGAAAGAGGGATCTTCGAAAAACATGAATGGACCTCCGCGTGCGGCAAAGCAGAATGCGTGCCAACGGCGCGCGGCCTCATGTGCGGGGAAACTGATACTTTTTCCGTAGAATATGGGTTGGCGCAAGCCCACGTCTTGCAGCCTGCAAGATTTAGATGTCTTTGAGGATTGCGAGGATTGCATCCGTCGACGCGCCTTCAACGAGAACGTCCTTGGATCTTGAGGTTTCGCCTCGAATCAGGTGCAGGCGCGAAGTCGGAACGCCCAGGCATTTTTTAAGAAAACGAAGGAGCTCCTCGTTCGCGGCGCCATCCAAGGGGGGCGCCGCGATCCGGACTTTGAGTCGGATGGATTCGCCTTCTCCGTGTTCCCCGCAAATTTGGGAACGGGATGCCTTGGGCTGGATGTGAAGCCGGAGGACGACCCCATTCGAGGCTTGGCTGATCCATTTAGGCGGTGTGGCGCTCATCACGGTGAGGGCTTGACGACGAGCATGCGGGCCGGGGCCAACTCGACCTCGATCGACCGAAGCGCGCGCGTGGCGGCCGTGATGACGGCGTCGCCGATCAGAAATTGTTTCCCGTAGTCTTCGATGTAGTAGACGACTTTATAAACGATCCAGGAATCCGACGTTTCCAGCATGTAAGAGAAAGGCGCCGGGTGGGGGAGCACGCTGGTCACGGTCTTTGCCGCTTCCGTGAGGGCGGCTTTGACTTTGTCGGTCGGGGCGTCGATCGGAATGCGGAGAATTTGGCTTCGGCAGATGGGGCGTGTACGGGTCGCGAAATTCGAAATCTGGGTTTGCGCCATCAGCCGGTTGGGGACGGTGATGAGCTCGTCGCCGATACCGACGAGCACGGTCGCGCGCCAGGAGATTTCGTAGACCTGACCGACCCATTTGTGGCTGTCGATCACGATTTCGATCCAATCGCCGATCTCATAAGGCTTGTCGAATTGCATCGCGACGCCCGAGAAGAGGTTGCCTAAGGTGTCTTGAAGGGCGAGGCCGAGCACGACCGAGAAAATCGCCGAAGTCGCTAGCAGCGGCCCGATCTGGATATTGAAAATCTCGGTGAGCAGCCAGCCGCCCAGGATCAGCGTGAGCACGAGGGAAAGCAGGTTCACGAGCAGCAGCGGCACGCCCCGGCGCATGGAATTGAAAAAGAGATACTCGAAAAGCAGGATCCGGCTTGTCTTGACGAAGACGGTCGACCAGCTGATGACGACGATGAGGCCGATATAAGGCGTGATTCGGTCCAAGGGGACCGCGTCGAACGTCAGCCGGTTCAAGACAGAGTACGCCATGAACATCAGGAGCGAGAAAATCAGGTGAAAGCTGACATTTCGGAACTGGCGTCGCAGGTTTTGATGGCGCTCCGGGGAGAGCTTTCTCAAAAACAATTTGTAGAAAATCAAAGCCCCGAAAAGCAAGCCGATGGTCAGGAGCGCCGGTTCGAGTTGAACCAGGCGCTCGATGCGTTCAGCTGGAATCCAGGGCTGATTCAGAATTTTCATTTTTCCGGAACAAAATAGCCGGACGCGGCCTGCAGCCGCTTTTCGGCGGCATCCAGTTTCGCGGCCAAGTCCGTCCGTAGCTGGTCCACCGGGATCGTCAGGACTTTTCCCGCGCTTTGATCCTGGATGGCGTCATGAACGGCGAGCGCCGCGTTCCGGGTCTGGACAAAAAAACGGATGTTCGCCTGAAGGGATTTCTGCGTATCGCTTTCAAGCTGCGCGCGTTGAGCGGCCCATGCCGCTTTGACTTTCTCGCGTGCTTGAGCGGTTCTCGCCTTTTTCACGGCTTTATCCAAATTCGCGTCGCCGTTGACGATCGCCGCGAGCTGCGTGGCCGCGTTTTTCAGGTCAAAAAGCTCGCTGCGCGCTTGGGCGATGACGTTGGCTTGGTATTTCTCCAATTCCTGCTTGAAGGCCGGACCGCCGTCTGTTTTGCCGCCATCCGCGTTGCCGAGGAACAGGCGCCGCGACACGCGCGTATGATGATCGGGGTCGAGAACGCTGACCTGGTATTCGCCTCGGGGAAGCAAGCCGCCGTCGTTCGCTTTGATCGGATCGGTATGGCCCAATCGGTGTTGAAGCGTGACGCTTGTGCGCAGATTGCCCGGAGCGGGGCCGGAGATCATCGTCGGATCGGGCTGAAGCTCGAGCGTGAGCTCGGCGCCATCCGGAAGATTCGCGGCGACGTAAAACACCGGAGACTGCGCGGCGCTCGACGAAGCGGTGAGAATCATTTCGACCGGGGCCGAAGCCGGATCGGAAGCTCCGGATGATGCGGCCGCTTGAAGCAGGTTCTTCTGTTCATCGGAAGCGTCGCTGATTTCCGGAAGGCGGGTCAGCCATCGATTGATGTTGGGCCAGAGCGCGTAGCCGGCGCCGCTCGCGATGACCGCGAAAAGAAGCGCGACCAGCGCTCGTTTCAACGCGCCTGAGGACTTTTTCACGTGAACCGCTTCGTCGGCGAATAGGCCGGATTTGGGCTCGGCATCCTTGATCGGGATGTCGGTCGGAGAGCTCGGGCCCACGGGTTCCAAACGGATCGCGGGTTCCGATTCTTCTTTCGCGATTGCCCAGAGCTCGCCGATGTCTTTCGCGGGCGTCCATTCAATCATTCCACGCTTCCATACGTGGTATTGGTCCGCCGAGCCCGCAAGGCGCTCGGTGACTTCTTCGGTGCTGATCGGACCTACGCGGTCCTTGCCATCATGTAGGAACCAGATTTTTTCAGAGTCGTTCATGTCGGGGTAGTGAGGCGTTCTTCGATTTCGTTGAGGAGTTTCTTAAGTGCGTCCGCATAGCCCAGTAGCTTTTCAGTTCCCTCTCCTTGTTTCCACTTGAAAGAGGGAACATTAATGAGTTTTTCGTTGGCGACGAATTCAAAGGGCTTCGGCTCGCGCGCCTG